>JAUQQC010000027.1 GCA_030550025.1 Acidobacteriota bacterium
ACGATCCCGGCGCGCCTTCTTCCCGCCGTAGATGGGCTCCTTCAAAAGCTGCGAGAGAAGCTCGGCGTCAGGCTCATCTATATGACGGCCACCCATCCGCCTTTCCTCAAAGAGGCCAGAAGCCCGCTAGAGAAGGATGAGGAGTATTTTCGACCGCTTGACAGGACGCAGCTCCATCTCCGATTAGAACCGATCCCTTTCGGCGAATATCTCTCCCAACTTGGCGATTGGCTCTCCGAGCGGAAGGGCACGAAGGTGCTCCTTGTCGCCAATACAATTCGCAGCGCGCGGGATTTGTTTGCGCATCTCATGCGGCTTAAGGGAGAGGAGCCGGGCTTTCAGGAGCTGAGGCTTTTCCATCTGTCGGGGAGTGTCGTTCCCGTGGAGCGACTCCGCCGAATCAAAGAGATTCGCCGGTTGATCGAGAGCGAGCCGGATGCGTGGATCTGCGTCGTCTCCACGCAATGCGTCGAGGCTGGCGTGGACCTGGACATGGACGAAGCCGTTCGAGATTTCGCGCCGTGGGACTCGCTCTTGCAAATCTGCGGGCGGGTGAATCGGTTCGGAAAAAAGCCGCGCGCCGATGTGTGGGTCTATCGGTGGGTGGATGACGAGGGCGACCGAGGGCAAGAATTCCATGGCTACATCTATGACTCGATCTTCACCGCAGCGACTTTGGATGTCCTCTCCGGTCACGAGACTGTCAGGGAAGAGCGGTATTGGGAAATCCAACAAAGATACGCGCGAGAGTTGGAACGGCGATTATCAAGCGAGGTCTCCGAAAAGCTCCTTCAATCGGCGCTCGCCTGGAAGTTTGACGAGCTGGATTTCCAAAAGCTTTTTCGCGGGCAGGAAGGGGCCTGGAAGGTCTCCGTCTTTTGCGTCGCCGACGGGACGGCCGAGCGGTTGAAAGAGATCGCCGTCGAGCTATGGTCGAGTAAAAATCCGAAAGGGGCGTTAGAGCTTCTGTGTGAGTTTTGCGACGCGCACGAGCTTTTTCGCCCGCTGGCGGAGTTTCTTCGCGTCGAGCCAGGCATCGTGAAGCGGCATGCGCAAAGTCTCGGTGGCGAAACGGAGCGTCGCTTGAGGTTCAGCCTCGGTCGGCTGCTGCGTCCCCTGCTCCAAGCGTACACGATCTCCATGCCCGTCCGACGGCTGAATGAGTTAGCGGCCAGCCGTATTACCGAAGGGTTTCCCTATTTGCCACAAGAAGTCTATCAAGCTCTTGACGTTCGTGAGGGTGAAGTTGAGTCCCCGCTGCCGGACTGGATTATTTGAAGGGGGAATCGCTCATGAACCGGTGTTTGCTGCGAGCACGGGACATCTAGAAACAGCCACTCGCAACAAGTTCGAGCGGGCACACCGGATGCGCACGCTCCCAGGGATTTTGGAGGGAGAGATAGATGATGACCGACGAAGAATTCCTCGCGCTCAGAACCAACGGGATCAAGGTCAATTACTACGTCGTCTGTCCGCGCAAGCTCTGGCTTTACGGGCATGATATCCGCCTGGAGCCCGAGAGCGACCGAGTGGCGCTCGGTCGGCTGCTGCATGAGCAGGCGTATCGCGAACGATCCCGCCGGGAGCTGCTCATTGATAACCTGATCAAAATCGACCTGCTTGAGGCCGAAGGGAAGGTGCTCGAGGTGAAATATTCCCGACGCCTGAAAGCGGCCGCGCGGCTTCAGGTGCTCTACTATCTGTACTACTTGAAGCGACTCGGCGTAACGGGCTTAAGCGGAGAGCTGCGCTTTCCCAAAGAGCGGCGGCGTGAGCCCGTGGAGCTGACCGAGGAGGCCGAACACGAAGTCGAAGCCGCCCTGTGCGAGGTGCGTCGGATCGAGCGACTTCCTGAGCCGCCGGCTGTAGCGTTCATGCCCATTTGCCGCACGTGCGCATACGCCGAACTCTGTTGGGGGTGAAAAAAGGGGCTGATGGCGCGAAGTTATTACATCTTCCAAAGCGGGCGATTGCGGCGCAAAGGCCATACGCTCCATCTCGAGGGAGATGAGCCGATAGGACCTTCAACGGCTGAGGAAGAAGCCGCGCGGCGCGACGCTGCAGATCCCCTTGGAGGTGACCAGTTGGAGCTGGCCGAAGAGTCTCACCCTGCTTCTTCTACTTCGGTTGGCTCCGGAGGACGCCGGATCATTCCGGTCGAGGATGTGGCAGAGATCTTCCTTTTTGGGGAGATCACGTTGAACACGAAGCTCCTAAACTTTCTTGCGCAGAAGGGCATCCTGGTTCACGTCTTCAACTACCACGGATTTTATAGCGGTTCTTATTATCCGCGTCAGACGAACGTCTCCGGGCATCTCTTAGTGAGACAAGTTGAGCATTACACCGACGCGGAGAAGCGCTTGCGTATTGCGCGCGAATTCGTACGGGGGGCCTATCACCACCTGCATCGCAACCTGCTCTACTATCGGAATCGGGGCAAGACCTTGGATGACGCCCTTCAAGTTTTAGAGCAGGAGGCGGGCGAGATCGAGCGAGCTGATTCGATCGCGGCGCTCATGGGAGCCGAAGGACGCATGCGCGAGGTCTACTATCGGGCTTTTAACGAGATCCTTCAGCTTGAGGCGCCCTTCCTTAAGCGGGTCAAACGACCGCCGGATAACCTGGTGAACGCCCTCATAAGCTTTGGCAATTCGCTCCTGTACGCGGCGGTGCTTTCACAAATTTACCGGACGCCGCTTAATCCGACGATCTCCTATCTACACGAGCCGGGGACGCGCCGGTTTTCGCTCGCTTTGGATATTGCTGAAATCTTCAAGCCCATGATCGTGGATAAAATGATCTTCACGCTCATCAACCGGCAGATGATCGGAGAAGACGACCTTGTGCCTGAAGTCGGGTTTGCCGTGCTCAAAGAGCGGTCCCGGAAACTCGTCGTGCAGGAGTTTGAGCGCCGGCTGCAAACGACCGTAAAGCACCGGCGTTTAGGCCGGCATGTGTCCTACCGCGGGTTCATTCGATTGGAGTGCTACAAGCTCGTGCGCCATTTACTCGGGATTGAACCGTACCAAGTGCTGCGGGCCTGGTGGTGATTGGGAGGGGGGAGGGGTGTACGTCATTCTCGTCTACGATGTAGCGCAAGAGCGCGTCGCCAAGGTATGTCAATTCCTGCGTCGTTACATGAACTGGGTGCAGAATTCAGCGTTTGAGGGGGAATTGAGCGAGGCGCAAGTAGAGCGGTTGAAGCTTGGGTTGAGGGAGCTTATAGATGAAGATCGGGACTCCATCTATCTCTACATCTTGCGCGATGCCCGATGGGTGAGGAGAGAGGTCCTCGGACAAGTTAGGGGGGAGACAGGGAGCGTGATTTAGAGCGGATGTCGTCGTCAGGGAGGGGCCAGCTCAGGGGACGATCTCTCGTTCTTGAAGCGATCGGCCACGAGGATTTGGCTCCTCGTCGGCCGCAGGGGGGAGCTTTTGTTTCCATCCCTTAACCGGTGAGGATGCTTCGCGGGTGGAGGGGGGAGATCGCGAATCACCACGGGCGTGCTACGCGGGCCACCGATTCGGATCGGGGAGGGGAGGGAAGCGTCGAGGAAGGGATTGCGCCTTTGAAGCGTTCCGGGGAAGCGGCCGCATGCCATCGTCCTCCCTGATGGGAACCGGGAATTGATTGAACTGAGGGAGAATCACATGGGCTCATGCGCTCCGGGTCTTGAGCGAGTGGGCCTCATCCTTCGATTTGGATCGTGTCCACGATGCCAACGATGGCGGCATCTACGGGACAGTCCTTGCAACCTTGGGCCATGCGAGCGGAGCTTCCGGAGACGACGACGACCGTCTCGCGGAAGCCCGCGCCGACGGTATCCACAGCGACCAAGTAACCGGATTCGTCCTTTCCTTCCGGGGTGACCGGGCGCACGATGAGCAACTTCTTCCCGTGCAACCGCTCATCTTTGCGCGTAGCGACGACGGTCCCCAGGATGCGCGCGAGGATCATGAGTTATTTCGCCTCTCGGGATCGAAGGCTCACCGGGAGCACTTCGTCCACCGATTGGTGCGGTCGCGGGATGACATGCACGCTGACCAGCTCGCCGACGCGTCGCGCGGCGGCCGCTCCGGCATCAGTGGCTGCTTTGACGGCGGCGACTTCTCCGCGCACGATGGCGGTGACGTACCCGCCGCCGATCTTCTCATAGCCGACGAGCGTGACGTTGGCTGCTTTGACCATCGCGTCGGCTGCCTCGATCATGGCGACGAGCCCGCGCGTCTCGATCATCCCCAGTGCTTCCATAGCTCCTCCTGGCGTTACCAACGGTTTCCCCGTGTCGCTGGCAATTTACACTGAACGTGCGCCTTCTGACAAGGGCGAACGTGCGGCGTTCGGCAGTGCGCCCCGGCAGGGGCCAACGCGCCGCGGGGCTCTTTCTGGGAGCACCGCCACACTCACCGAGCGAGTCTCAGGAATCGAATGACGGCCTCGACCGTTTCGGCGATTAGCTCGATGAGCTGCTGGCGCGTGAGCGTCAGGGTCTCATCGGACGAAGGCGCTCGATCAGGGAGGCCACAGAGGGCCTGGCTGGGAACGGTCATTCCCGCCCGCTCTCGAATTTGAAAGAGCTTTTGGACGGCTTCGGCCGGAAGCGGCTGCTCGCGCCCGAGGAGTTTCGCAACGAGCGTGATGCGCGCGAAATGCTCCAAGGTCTCCATTCGAAAGTAAGCCGTCTCCAGATCCGGGCCGTAGGTGACGGCGCCGTGATTGGCCAGAAGCAGCGCATTGTAGTGGGGGACATAGGGAGCGATCGCGGCGACGAGCTCCTCGGTCGAAGGCGTCCCATAGCCGGCCAGGGGGATGCACCCGAGCGTGAGTACGACTTCGGAGACGAGCGGCTTATCCAAGCTCATGCCGGCGGCGGCGAAGCCGGTCCCGCACGGCGGGTGGGCGTGAACGACGGCGTGGATATCCGGGCGCTGCCGGTAGATCTCCAAATGCATGGCCAGCTCGGAGGAGGGGGGGAGTATCCCTTCGAGCTTCCGCCCTTCGGCATCCACGACGACGAGCATATCGGGGGTGAGAAAGCCCTTACAGACGCCTGTGGGCGTGGTCAGGATGCGACCGCTCTCGGGCAGGCGCACGCTGAGATTGCCATCGCTGGCGACGATATACCCGCGTTCATATAGGCGCCGCCCGATCTCGACGATCGCTTCGCGAAGGCGTCGCTCGTCCATACCAGGAGCAAAATACGGCCAATCGGCTCACGCCGTCAAGGGAGGAGCTGGATCAGCCCTCGCCGGGGAGAGGCGCGGTTTGACGAATCCGACACCGCGTCGGTATAGTAATTCCCGCTACATCAA
Organism: Acidobacteriota bacterium; assembly: GCA_030550025.1. GTDB lineage: Bacteria > Acidobacteriota > Blastocatellia > HR10 > HR10 > HR10. The sequence continues at coordinate 5,314 of JAUQQC010000027.1, forward strand.
CCGTGCGGAGTCGAGACGACGGAGATGATCGCGCATCTGCGAGGCACGCTCGTCCAAAAACAGCCGACATCCGTGATCATAGACGTTCAGGGCGTTGGATATGAAGTGACGATCCCCCTCTCCACCTATTACGAGTTGGGAGAGGTCGGCTCCACGGTCTCACTGCTCACCTACACCTACGTGCGCGAGGACGCGCTCCAGCTCTATGGCTTTCGCACGCCGCTTGAGAAGGAACTCTTCTTACGCTTGATCTCGGTCGCGGGCGTCGGTCCGAAGCTGGCGATCACGATCCTTTCGGGATTGAGCGTGGATCAATTGATCCCGGCCATTCGCGCGAACGATCTGGCTCGGTTGACGGCGATCCCTGGGGTGGGACGTAAGACGGCCGAGCGATTGATCGTCGAGCTGCGGGATAAGTTGACGGCGCTCACGACGAAGGAGGCGGAGTTGGCGTACCAGGTGGCGGCGGAGGCTGAAGCGGCGGATGAAGCCGTCAAGCGCGATGTCGTCTCAGCGCTCATCAATCTCGGCTATCCGCGACCGCTCGCGGAAAAGACGGTGGCGGCCGTCTTGGCCAGCGAGAGCGATCACTCGACCGAATGGATCCTGAAGCAATCGTTGAAGCGACTGTTCCGATGAAGCCCGTCATCGTCCTCGCCCTGTAGCGGGGCGCGCTTGCGACTGAGCCTTCGCGATCTCACGGGACACTCGACGCGGAGGGGAGCGACCAAACGCCAGGAATCAGCGCGTGGCAGCGTGGACATGCGCCATCGCTCAGGTTCACCTGGAGAATGCGGAACCCGTAGCGTTCGATCAAGAGCATCTGGCACTGTGGGCAATATGTGTTCTCGAAGGGACCGACCATGCCCGGCAGATTCCCCGCGTATACGTAGTGGAGTCCCTCGCGATATCCGATCTCGGCCGCGCGGATGAGCGTCTCCGGCGGGGTATTGTCCGGATCCGTCATCTTGTAATCCTTGTGGAAAGCCGTCACGTGCCAAGGGATGTCCGGCGAGATCGAGGCGATGAACTGCGCGATGTCGCGCAGCTCCGCATCGGAATCGTTGAAGCCGGGGACGATGAGCGTGACGATCTCCATCCAGAATCCTCGCTCGAAGACCATGCGGCACGTATCCAGCACGCTCTTCAACGTGCCGCCGAGCTTGCGATAGTTCCGGTCGTTAAACGTCTTCAGGTCGATCTTGTAGAGATCGGTCCACGGGCGGAGGTAATCGAGGACTTCAGGCGTCGCGTTTCCGTTCGAGACGTAGCCGGTCAGAAGGCCCGCGCGTTTCGCCTCTTTGAAAACCATGACGGCCCATTCACTGGTGATGAGTGGTTCGTTGTAGCTGCTGATGACCGAATCGGCGTGGTAGCGACGCGCCAGAGCGATCATTTCTCGCGCCGTGATGGCTTGTGGCGGAGCCCCGGCGAGAGGATCGCGAAGGGCTTGGCTCGTCAGCCAATTCTGGCAGTAGGAGCAATGGAGGTCGCAGCCGAGCATGCCGAAGGTGAGCGCGCGCGAGCCCGGGCGCACGTGGAAGAAGGGTTTCTTCTCGATCGGATCGCATTGGAGGGCGGCGACGTAGTTGGCGGGGACGTAGAGGGTGCCGCTGTCGTTGTAGCGCACCTTGCAGATGCCCTCCAGTCCAGTGGGGATCACGCAGCGATGGCCGCAGGCGAAGCAACGCACTTTCCCGTCGGGGAGGCGTTCGTACAGCTCTCCCGGGATGGCGAATTGCTTCAGGACCTCCTCCAAGGTGAGGACCGAGATCGGCTTTTGGCGCGCCATGACTCTCTCCTTATGCGTTCGCGCACAATTATGGCACAGGTGGGGAGCAGAAGAAAGAGCGC
>JAUQQC010000003.1 GCA_030550025.1 Acidobacteriota bacterium
TCGGAGGCTCTCGTTTCAGAGTGACGATTGATGGGAAGACGGTCATCAACGCTCCGGTCCACGAGCTCGAGGCCATCTGGCAGAACGTCCTCCCTGAATACCTCGGCCCCTGAGCGACACGGTCCGACGTCGCGTACAGCGCAGGACCGAACGGATGGTCGAGGTTCTCTTCCAAGAAGCGCGCGTTCGCGAGCTTCCAACGGGCCGCTTCGGCGCGTGCGGCCTCTATCCCTTCGGCCGAGAAATCCACGCCCACGAAACGGCTGTTGGGAAACGCCCGCGCCATCACATTGACGGCATGCCCTTTCCGATCCCGAGACCGAGCACGTCAATGCCCGAACGCAATCGCTCCACGACCCCGTCCGCCAAGGGCAAGATCGCCTCCACCAACGCCGTGTCGTAGAGCGCGGCGCTCTCCTCAGCCTGGAGCCGTTGGAAGTCGGGATACTTCTCGTAGCCGACCTCGCCGCCTTCGCGGAAAGCGAAGCACCTTGCTCAACCAACAGATGCCGTCCGGTACTTTCGTCCATCCGGGCTGGTTCGCTTCTGTCATGGGGACTGCGACTGCTGTTTCGCCGAAGTGTGGAGGCAACGGCTACCTGGGTGATCGCTCGGATTTCCACGCTCTCCCATTCAAGCGAGCGGGGCGAGCTGCGAGGATTGGTGAAGGCCTATCTTGACCCGTTACAATTTTCCTTGCGCCATGTGGCGATGGAGGGAAGATGAGTCAGGAGAGTAGTGGTGGCCAGGGACGGAATCGAACCGCCGACACAGGGATTTTCAGTCCCCTGCTCTACCGACTGAGCTACCTGGCCACATATGCGAACTATAGCTTACTGGGAGGAGGGCTTGGCTGTCAACTCGATGGAGTGCGGATGCGGGGATGATCCTGCCATCGGAGCTTCGCCGCTAACCCAACGAAGCGAAAAATAAGGGCGCAGGCGTGCAGCTCGCCAACTTGACGACGCAAGGACTTTCGCGATGCGCCCGCGATGAAGTGAGGGCTTTTCGAGTGGGCGAGCCAATGAGTGACGGCGATGGCGATTAAAGAGAGCGAGGCGTTTGTCCTGATGACTTATCCGCTTGCGGAGGCGGATAAGATCGTCGTCCTCTTCACTCGCCTCTATGGGAAGATTCGCGCCGTGGCGCGAGGAGCGCGTCGGCCAAAGAGCCGGTTCGGCGCCTGCCTGGAACCACTCTCGGAAATCCTCATCTCCTTCTACGAGAGAGAATCGCGAGAGCTTGTCGCTCTGAGACGGTGCGAGCTCTTCTGCTCTCCTTTCGAGCGCGCGGCGACGCCTGAAGGTGAAGCCTTTCTTCATCATGTGGCCGAACTGGTGGATGCCCTACAACCTCCGGCGGAGCCTCATCCACCGGTCTATCGGTTGATTCGAGCGACGCGCGATGCGTTCCTTCAGGGCGCGTCGCTTCCGGCGCTGGCCGCTTATTTCGAGATGTGGATGCTGAAGCTCGGGGGCTTCTTCTCCCCTTTGGAAGCGTGCGCCGCCTGTGGGAAAGCGTTCCCCCCTGAGGCGCCCATCTGGATTGCTCGGGATGGAGTCCCCCGGTGCGCGCGATGCGGCCCACCCGCAGGCGGGCATATGATCCTGGCATCGCTGCGTCGCCTTTTGGCAGAGATGCTCACGCGCTCTCCAATCGAATGGTCCTCTCTCCCCACACCGAAAGAAGCGATCCAACTCCATCGCCTTCTCACGCGACTCCTTCGCGACGTTCTTGAACGCGAGTTGAAGACCGAGCTATCATTGAATGTTTAAATTTCGAGGGCGCGGAGGATGGAGAAGAGATGCACGTGAGGCGCACGCCCTCGAAATCTGGAGAAGAATCTTCGCGGAGAGGGAGGCACTATGGGGAAAAAATACGTCTACTTCTTCGGGAATGGCCAGGCGGAGGGCTCGGCGCGTTTGAAGGACCTTCTGGGAGGGAAAGGTGCTGGACTCGCCGAGATGACCAATGCGGGGCTGCCGGTCCCTCCGGGATTCACGATCACGACCGAGGTGTGTCGCATCTTTTATGAGAACGAAGGCCGCCTGCCGATGGAGATCGAGGCGGAGATTCAGAGCGCGCTTCGGCGGCTGGAGGAAGTGCGCGGAGAGCGATTGGGAGATCCGGAGCGGCCGCTTTTGGTCTCGGTGCGCTCTGGCGCGAAGTTCAGTATGCCGGGGATGATGGACACGATCTTGAATCTCGGCCTGAACGATGTGACCGTCCAGGCCCTGGCCCGCCGCACCCAGAACCCCCGCTTCGCCTACGATTGCTATCGCCGATTCGTTCAGATGTTCGGCAACGTCGTCCTCGGTATCGAGAAGAGGAAGTTCGAGGAAGTGCTCGAGGCGAAGAAGCGAGCGCGGGGTGTGCAGCATGATACGGAGTTGACGGCTGAGGACCTCAAAGAGCTGGTGCGGGAGTTCAAGCGCCTCATCGCGGAGGAGACGGGGCGGGATTTTCCCGAAGACCCGCACGAGCAACTACAGCAAGCGCGCGATGCCGTCTTCCGTTCATGGAACAATGAGCGGGCGATCACCTATCGGCAGATTCACAATATCCCGCACGATTTGGGAACGGCCGTGAACGTCCAGGCGATGGTCTTCGGCAATATGGGCGAGACGAGCGGCTCCGGGGTCGGCTTCACGAGGAATCCGGCGACCGGAGAGAAGGAGCTGTTCGGAGAATTCTTGCCAAATGCACAAGGTGAGGACGTCGTCGCGGGGATTCGGACGCCGCTCCCCGTGCAGAAGCTGCGGGAGATTCTTCCGGATGTCTATCGTCAACTGGAGGAGATCGCCGAGCGGCTCGAGCGCCATTACCGTGACGTTCAAGACTTCGAATTCACCGTTCAAGAAGGACAACTCTTCATGTTGCAGACGCGGAGCGCCAAGCGCACGGGTTTGGCGGCCATTCGCATCGCCTGCGACATGGTGGACGAGGGACTGGTGACGCCGGAAGAATCGCTGCGGCTCATCGAGGCACCCACATTGAACCAACTCCTTCACCCCACGTTCGATCCCGTGAAGCGGAAGGAATTTCGCGTCATCGGTCGGGGATTGGCGTCCTCTCCGGGCGCGGCGGCCGGACGCATTGCGTTCACGGCACGCCGTGCGGTCGAGATGCGGCGACAGGGAGAGCGGGTCGTGCTCGTGCGCATGGAAACTTCACCCGATGATATCGCCGGCATGCAAGCGTCGGAGGGATTTCTGACGGCTCGCGGCGGCGCGACTTCGCATGCCGCCGTCGTCGGGCGCCAGATGGGCAAGCCGGCCGTCGTCGGCTGCAGCGCGCTCATTATTGACGAAGAAGCGGGCACGGCGCGCCTTGGCGACGTGCTGCTGCGCGAGGGCGACTATATCTCCATTGATGGGACGACGGGCGAGATCATGCTCGGCGACGTGCCCAAGGTCGAATCGGAGATCTTGCGCGTCCTGAATGGAGAGTTGGAGCCGGAGCAGTCGAAGATTTATCAATACTTCAAGCGAGTGATGGATACGGCCCGCGAAGTCAAACGGCTCGGCGTTCGCGCCAATGCCGATACGCCGGGAGACGCCCGTTTGGCGCGCGCCTTTGGAGCCGAGGGGATCGGCTTGGCGCGCACCGAGCACATGTTCTTCGCTCCGGATCGTCTCCCCCATATGCAGGCGATGATCCTCGCTAGCACGGAGGTAGAACGACGCGAGGCGCTCGCACGGTTGCTCCCCATGCAACGCGAGGACTTCGCCGCGATCTTCCGCGTCATGGATGGGTATCCGGTTACGATCCGATTGCTCGATCCGCCGCTACATGAGTTCCTGCCCAAACGCGAGCAACTCATGGTGGAGATCGCCATCCTGCGAGCGAAGGGGGAGACCGAAGGCGTGGAGGAGAAGGAGCGACTGCTGACGCGCGTCGAGGAATTGCACGAATTCAATCCCATGCTTGGGCTGCGCGGCTGCCGGCTCGGGATCCTCTACCCGGAGATCACCGAGATGCAGGCGCGCGCGATCTTCGAGGCCGCGTGCCAGGTCGCCCGAGAGGGCGTTCGCGTGCTGCCCGAGATCATGGTGCCGCTTGTTGGCATCGCGCGGGAATTCGAGGCGCAACGCGAGATCATTGATCGCGTGGCGCGCGAGGTCATGAGAGAAGCGGGCATCCAGATCCCGTATCTCGTCGGGACGATGATCGAGCTGCCGCGCGCTGCGCTCACGGCCGGCGAGATCGCGCGCTCGGCCGAGTTCTTCAGCTTCGGCACGAACGATCTCACGCAAACGACCTTCGGCTTCTCCCGCGACGATACGGTGGCCGTCATCGAGGCGTACCTGAGTCAGGGGATCCTGGAGACCGATCCCTTCCTCATCCTCGACCGTGCGGGCGTGGGCGAACTCATGAAGATGGGTGTCGAACGTGGGCGCGCCGTACGTCCGAATTTGAAGACGGGCATCTGCGGCGAGCATGGGGGCGAGCCAAATTCCGTCGAGTTCTGCCACCGCATCGGATTGGACTACGTCAGTTGCTCCCCATACCGCGTGCCCATTGCCATTTTAGCCGCTGCGCAAGCGGCCGTCACCGAACTCGCTGCCGTCCTGGAGTGATGGTCAAACGGCCTCCCGCGCTCTGGTGCGGGAGGCCTCTTCTCCCCGATCGCCGCGCATGGGATATGCGCTCTACAACCTGCTGCTGCTTCTGGCGACCGCGTTCCTCGTCCCATATCTGATCGCGGCCATCGCCAGAGGAGGGCACCGAGGATGGCGCGAGCGTCTCGGTTCCCTCCCCCCGCTTCCACGAGAGAAGCCAGTCCTTTGGATTCACGGTGTCTCGGTCGGCGAGATTCTCGCCGCCGAACCCTTGATCGAAGCCCTCGCCACATCGGCAGGAGGCCCCTCGGCGTTCCAGCTCGTGCTCTCGACCGTGACGGAGACGGGACAGCAGATCGCCCGTCACCGCTATGGGACCAAGGCGCGGATCGTCTATTTCCCATTCGATTGGCCCTTCTCCGTCGCGCGCGCGCTGAAACGACTGCATCCGAGCCTCGTCCTCATCCTGGAGACGGAGATCTGGCCGAACTTCCTGCGCCAATGCGCCCGACGGAACGTCCCCGTCTTGCTGGTGAGCGGTCGTCTTTCAAATCGCTCGTTCCGCCGGTACCGATGGATTCGTCCATTCATGCGGCGCGTCCTCGAAAACTTTCGCCTCTTGCTCATGCAGAGCGAAGAGGACGCCCGCCGGATGCGCGAATTGGGCGCCCCTGGGGAACGCGTGTACGTCGTCGGCAATTTGAAATGGGATGCGCGTCCTCCGGCCGACGAAGCGGCCAAAGCCGAGGAGCTAGCGCGAAGCCTCGGACTCTCCGCAGAACATCCGTTGATCGTCGCCGGGAGCACAGCGTCGGGCGAAGAGGCGCTGATCTTGCGCGCGTTCGAAATCCTCAAGGCCGAGCACGCGCACCTTCGTCCGGCGCGTCTTCTCATCGCTCCCCGACGTCCGGAACGATTCGACGAAGTGGAAGACCTGCTGCGGGCTTCAAGAGTGCCATTTGTCCGCCGCACGCGCGCGACCGATCGAAAGGAGGTCGAACGCGCTGAGGTCATCCTCTTGGACACCATCGGAGAACTGGCCGCGGTCTATCGGTTGGCTTACGTGGCCGTGATCGGTGGAAGTCTGCAGGCTTCCCTCGCTCACAATGTGATCGAGCCGCTCGTGCGCGGCGCCTGCGTCATCGTCGGGCCTCGATACAACGACCCGAATTTCCCGGCCTATGAGGCCTGCGTGTGGCGCCTCCCCGCTCAAGCGCACCCGGAAGCGCTCGCGCGTGCGCTCGCCCATGCGCTCGGCCGACTCCTTCTGGAGGAAGACCTGCGAGCGCGCTTTCGCGAGGCCGCCCGTCAGTTCCTCGCCCAGCATCGCGGAACGACGGAACGCGTCCTTGCTCATCTCCAACCGATCCTCGTCGAGGCGATGATGAAGAGATGATCGAACGACTCCTTCGACTTCCGCGACCGATCCGAAAGGGGTTGGCGCTACTGTTCCAGCTCGGCGTCGCTTTTCGGCTCGCGTTGTACAAAGCGGGCTACGTGAAGCCCAAGCGCGCGCGCGCCTTCACCATCAGCGTGGGCAATCTCACCGTCGGGGGAACGGGCAAGACCCCGCTCGTCGAATACACGGCGCGCTTACTTTTGGCGGAGGGGTATCGTCCATCCGTTATCAGTCGCGGATATGGCCGGCGCTCGCGCGCCCCTTTCGTCCTTGTCTCCGATGGCTCCCAAATGCGCGCGACGGTTCACGACGCCGGAGACGAACCGATCCTTCTCTCCCGTCACCTTCCTGGCGCCATCGTCGCCGTCGGCGCCCGCCGCTACGCCGTCGCCCGTCACCTTGAAGAGCGCTTCCAGCCGGACGTCCACGTGCTCGATGACGCGTTTCAACATCTCGCTCTCGAACGCGACCTCGACCTGCTGGTCATTGACGCTTTGGATCCCTTCGGCGATGAAGCGCTCCTTCCCCTAGGGCGATTGCGCGAACCGTTGAGCGAGATCGCGCGCGCTTCTGCGATCATCATCACGCGGGCCGATCACCCATTCGATCACCTCGCCCTGGAAGCACGGTTGCGCGAGCTGGCCGGCCCGATCCCGATCTTCTACAGCTATCATGAGATCGTCGAACTCTTCGCCCCGGGCATCGGAGATGCGTTCTCTCCTCAGAAACTCTATGGACGGACGATCGGGGCCTTTTGCGCTGTGGGGAATCCGCAGCTCTTCGAGCGCGACCTCGCCCACTATCGCGCTCGGATCGTGTTCTTTCGATCCTTCCGCGATCACCATTGGTACACGCCGCGGGATATGAGGCGCCTGTTCCGAGAAGCGGAAGCCGCGGGGGCCGAATTCCTCGTGACCACGGAAAAAGATTGGGTTCGTCTGGAATCCCTCTCGCTCCCGGAAACGCCTCCGCTGTACGTCGCCCGGATCAAGGCCCGCTTGGAAGATGCCGAAGCCTTCCGAGCATTTCTCCTTCGGCATCTGCGGGCTCAGGCGTGATGGCCGATGCCGGTCACTTCTTCCGCAAGATCTCGATGGCTTTCTTGAGCGGGAGATCCTCAGCGGAGGCCGGAGCGGGTGGGTGGATCAAGGGTTCTTCCGGAGGCAGTTCCTCGCGTTCTTCAAGCTCCTCCGGTGTTGGTCCGCGATCCGGCCGCGGCACTTCCACTGTTGGGACGATGCCGCTGGTCGCCGAGGTAGTGCCCATAATAGGCTTGCCCGAAGGCATCGCGTACTTCACAACGGTGATATAGAGCCCGCCGCCATCTCGCAACGGGAAGAGCTTCTGCTCCCCTCCGGCTCCGAAGGTGCGCTCGCCCACCAATTCGCCACGTTTATTCTCCAAGATGGCGGCGGCGATGATCTCAGCTGCTCCCGCCGTGCTTCGATCGATCAACACAGCTAATTCGCCGCGATAGAGCTGCCGCTGAGGATCCGCCGCGAAGGTGTGCAGGACTCGTCCCTCTCGTCCGATCGTCTTAGCCAGCGTCCCCGAGCCGATGAAATAATTGGCGATAGCGATCGCCTCGGCCAACGTTCCCGTCGCGACGCCCCGCAGGTCCAGGATCAACCGATTCACCCCTTGAGCGATCAGACGCTCCAATTCCTCGCGAATTCGAATCGACTCTCCCTCCTCGAGCGTGGCGAGCTTCAAATAGCCAAGTCCTCGCTCGATGACTTTGGCCTCAGGCTTGGGACGTGGGAAAGGCTCGAGTTTGAACTTGAAGGTCTCCGACCGCCCTTCCCGGAAGACCTTGAGCTCGACCTCCTTCCCCGACGGCCCGATGAGCAACTCGCGGGCCTCGTAAAGGCTCATATCGCGCGTCGCCCGCGTCCCAATGTACTCGATGACATCGCCGGGGCGAAGGCCGGCGATCTCAGCGGGCGATCCCTTCAAGACGGAAACCACATAGGCATATCCCGCGACCTTCGAGAGGACGATGCCGCTCTCGACGACGCCCGCTTCCGCGCGTCCCCCATTCAACCGTCGGACCTGCTCCGGCGTCAAATAGGCGCTGTATGGATCCAAGCCCTCGGCCAATCCCCGCAGGGCCCCCACGCGCACCTTCTCCAGATCAGGCTCGTCCACGTAATCGTTGATGATGCGCGCGAGGACCTCCTGGAAGATCGTCAATTGGGAATAGGGATCGTTGTAGCTGGCGATCACCCCGCTGCGCGGCAGCAACCCGCCGATCACCACGTAGAGAGCGACGGCGACCGAGATGATCAGGACGCTCACTTTGAATTTCATCGCCATGCGCGCGACTCCCATCCGCTTGAACTTCGATCTGCCATGCACAGCAATGGTACACCACATGGTGAGGCCACAGCAACGGTGGGCGAGCCATGTGAGAGTCGCGCCCGAGGATGCGCGATCCCATGGCTTTCGGCTCCTCTGGGCCGCTTGCGCGCGGACTTCGGGACCGACTATAGTAGAGCGGCGCAGCATGGGTGGACATCTGATGGAGCGGGCACGGGGATGTCGTTCGCAGAGCCGACGACGCTCAATGAACTCTTCGCCGCGGCGCTCGCGCGCTATGGGTCGAAGTCCGATGTCCTCAATTACCGTTCCGAAGGTCGGTGGAATGCTCTGTCGGCTGACGCGCTCGCCGAACGAGTACGAACGCTTGCGCTGGGCTTCTACGCCGAAGGGGTTCGCCAGGGCGATCGCGTCGCGATCTTATCGGAGAATCGGCTAGAGTGGACGCTCTCGGATCTGGCGCTTCTGGCGTTGGGCGCCGTGGATGTCCCGATTCATGCGACGCAAGCTCCGGCGCAAGTCGCGCACATCCTGCACGATTCGGGCGCGCGCCTGCTCCTTCTTTCGACCGGTGAGCAATGGCAACGCGTGCGCGAGGCGATCTCCCGCGTAGAGTCGGTGGAGAAGATCATCGCGTTCGAGGCGATCGCGGACGACCGTCTCCTCCCCTTCTCTCAGCTCTTCGAGCGCGGGCGACAGTGGGCGGCGCACGAACCGGACCTCTACGACCGCTTGCGGCGCGCGGTGCGCGCGACGGATCTGGCGACCTTGCTTTACACCTCGGGGACGACGGGCGAGCCGAAGGGGGTGATGCTCACTCACGGGAACATCACCTCGAACGTCATGGCAGCCATGCGCGTCCTGGACTATTCCGAGCAGGATGTCGTCCTTTCGATCCTCCCACTCTCGCACAGCTTCGAGCGAATGGCGTTCTACTGTTATCTGCACAGCGGGATGAGCATCTATTACGCCGAAGCTTTCGATAAAGTGGCCGAGAATTTGCGCGAGGTCCGCCCGACGGTTTTGGTCGGCGTGCCGCGCCTCTTCGAGAAGATGCGCGAGCGCATTCTGGCGGCGAGTCTGGAGCTTCCCGCGCTCAGGCGACGCCTCCTCTTGTGGGGACTTCAGACGGGGGAACGCTCTCAGCGCGCGTGGCGAACGGTGGGCACCGTCTCGCCGTGGCTGCGCTGGCAGCACCAAGCGGCTGAGCGCTTGGTCCTCTCGCGCATTCGTCACCAGCTCGGATTGGATCGCATCCGCTCGCTCATCAGCGGTGGCGCCGCGCTCGCTCCCGATGTCGCCTATTTCTTCCTCGGCTTGGGCTTGGAGATCCTCCAGGGTTATGGTCTCACGGAGACCTCGCCCGTGGTCACGGTGAATCCTCCGGGAGCGAATAAGATTGGGACGGTGGGCCGGCCCATTCCCGGCGTTGAAGTCAAGATCGCCGACGATGGTGAGATCCTCGTGCGCGGACCGAACGTCATGCTCGGATACTACAATCGCCCGGAGGAAACGGCGGCTGCCTTCACCGAGGATGGTTGGTTGCGCACAGGCGATGTGGGATTTCTCGATGCGGATGGGTATCTGGTCATCACGGATCGAAAGAAGGATCTGATCAAGACGAGCGGGGGGAAGTACGTGGCGCCACAAGCGCTGGAGAATCGGCTCGCGGCCAGTCCGTTGATCGCGCAAGCAGTCGTCGTGGGCGAAGGGCGGAAATTCCCGGCCGCGCTCATCGTCCCTAATTTCGGCGCGCTTCGCCGATATGCGGAAGAGCGAGGGATCCCGTTTCGGGAAGAGCGCGAGCTGTGCGCCCATCCGGCGATCCAACGCCTGTACGAGGAAGAGGTGGAGCGCCTGATGGCGGATGTCTCGCCCTACGAGCGGGTGAGGAAGATCGCCCTGCTGGAGCGCGAGCTGACGATCGCCCAAGAGGAGTTGACGCCCACGCTGAAAGTGCGTCGTCGCGTCATCGCGGAGAAGTATCGAGACGTCATCGAACGCTTGTACGCGGAATGAAACGCGGGAGAGGTCATCATGACAAACCGAAGGATCAGGAGAGCGGCCGTGCTCGGAGCGGGCGTGATGGGGGCTCAGATCGCCGCGCATTTGGCGAACGCCGGGATCGAGGTCTTGCTGCTTGATCTCGTGCCGGCGTCTCTCACCGAGGATGAGCGGGCACGGGGGTTGACGCTGGAGAGCCCGGAGGTGCGCAATCGGATCGCGCGCCTGGGCCTGGAGCGAGCGAAGCAGCTCCATCCGCCTGCCTTCTTTGACCCGGATCGAGTGCGCCTCATCACGGTGGGGAATTTCGAGGACGACCTGCCGAAGGTCGCCACGGCCGATTGGATCCTCGAAGCCGTCGTCGAGGATCGGGAGATCAAGCGGGCCCTCTTCCGGCGCGTGGAGCCGTATCGGCGTCCGGATGCGATTGTCAGCTCGAACACTTCCGGCATTCCGATCGCGCAGTTGCACGAAGGACTCTCGGAGGGGTTTCGGCGCCACTTCCTCGGCACGCATTTTTTCAATCCCCCTCGGTACATGAGGCTCGTCGAGGTGGTCCCGACATCGGAGACCGATCCGGAAGTCGTGCGCGCGATCGCCGATTTTTGCGATCGCGCGCTCGGCAAGGGCGTCGTCTTCGCTAAGGACACCCCGAACTTCATCGCCAATCGGATCGGCACCTTCTCCTTCCTCTGCACGCTCCGTGCGATGCTGGAGCACGAGCTGACCATTGAAGAGGTGGACGCGTTGACGGGACCGGCCATCGGCCATCCGAAGAGCGCGACCTTTCGGACGGCCGATCTCGCAGGTCTCGATGTCCTCGCGCGTGTGGTCGAGAACATCGCCGCCAATGCGCCTCATGATGAGCGCCGCGAGGTCTTCGTCCTCCCCGACTTCGTGCGGGAGATGATTCGTCGCGGATGGCTCGGAGAAAAGGCCGGACAGGGCTTCTACCGCCGGGATCCGATCAGCCGGGAGATCTTCGCCCTCGATTACCGGACGCTCCAATACCGGCCCCGTCAGCGGGCGCACTTCCCCGCGCTCGAGATGGCCCGCACGATCGAAGACGTGCGAGAGCGCCTGCGGACGCTCGTCCGCAGCTCGGATCGGGCGGGACGATTCCTCTGGGCGATCGTGAGCGAGACGCTCCTCTATGCGGCCCACCGGATTCCGGAGATCGCCGAGGACATCGTGCAAGTGGACCGTGCCATGAGATGGGGCTTCAATTGGGAACTGGGCCCCTTCGAGACGTGGGATGCGCTGGGCATCCGTTGGATGGTCGAACGGCTGGAGCGCGAAGGGCGCGCGATTCCTCCACTGGTGCAGGCGCTGCTGGCGTCGGGGAACGAGACCTTCTACCGCGAGGATGGAGGACGTCAGCGCTACTTCGATCTGGCGAGCGCGACGTATCGGGAAGTCGAGCTTCCGCCAGGCCTTCTCCTCCTCTCCCAGCTGAAGGCGCAAAATCGCCTCCTTCGCTCGAATCCCGGCGCGAGCCTTATTGATCTCGGCGATGGCGTTGCGTGTCTGGAGTTCCATTCGAAGATGAACACAATCGGCGCCGATACGATCCAGATGCTGCAGTATGCGCTCGAACGTGTGGCTGCGGATTTCGAGGGTCTGGTCATTGGCAATCAGGGCGAGCATTTCTCGGCGGGTGCCAATCTCGTTCTGCTTCTTCTGGCGGCCGAGGAGGGGGAATGGGACGAGTTGGACATGATGATCCGCGCCTTTCAGCAAGCCAATCTCGCCCTGAAATACGCGGAGAAGCCGGTCGTCGTAGCGCCCTTCGGCCTGACGCTTGGCGGGGGATGTGAGATCACGCTGCATGCGCCGAAGGCGCGCGCCGCGGCTGAGACGTATATCGGTCTGGTCGAGACGAGTGTCGGATTGATTCCCGCCGGAGGGGGGACGAAGGAGCTGCTGTTGCGCATGCTCGAACGCGCGCCGCGCGGGGATTCAGTGGATCTACTCCCCTACGTGCGGCAGGCCTTCGAGACGATCGCTCTGGCGAAAGTCTCCGGCAGCGCGCACGAGGCCAAGAGGATGGGCCTGCTGCGTCCGACCGATGGCATCACGATGAATCGCGATCGGCTCCTGGCCGATGCGAAGGAGACGGTCTTGGCACTCGCGCGCGAGGGGTATGAGCCCCCGAGTCCACCTGCCGAGATCCCCGTGCTCGGCGAGCCGGGCTTGGCCGCGCTCAAGCTAGGCATCCATTTGGCCTGGCGGGCCGGACAGATCACCGAGTACGATGCGCACATCGGGCGCAAGCTCGCCTGGGTGCTCTGCGGCGGCGATCTTCGAGCGCCGCGCTCGGTGAGCGAAGCGTACCTGCTCGATCTTGAACGCGAGGCCTTTCTCTCGCTGCTTGGCGAGCCGAAGACGCGCGAGCGCATCCGGCACATGCTCACCGAGGGAAAGCCGCTCAGGAATTGAGTACCCCGGAAAGGAGGGAGCTATGCGCGAAGCCGTGATCGTCGCTGCCGTGCGAACGGCCGTCGGAAGGGCGCATAAGGGGACGTTGCGCTACATGCGCCCGGATGATATGGCAGCCGCCGTCTTGGCCGAAGCCGTGCGGCGCGTCCCCGGATTGCGCCCAGAAGAGATCGATGACGTCATCCTGGGATGCGCTATGCCCGAAGGCGAGCAAGGGATGAACGTCGCGCGGATCGCCGTACTGCGCGCGGGCTTCCCCCATACGGTGCCGGCGATGACGGTGAATCGCTTCTGCTCCTCGGGCTTGCAGACGATCGCGCTGGCGACCGAGCGGATCGCCGCGGGGTTCGCCGATGTGATCCTGGCCGGAGGGACGGAATCCATGTCGCTCATTCCCATGGGGGGGTATAAGATCGCGCCGAACCCCTATCTCATCGAACACTATCCGGATGTATATCTGAGCATGGGACTGACGGCCGAGAACCTCGTGCGGAAGTACGGCATCTCCCGCGAAGAGCAAGATCGGTTCGCCCTGCGGAGTCACGAGCGCGCCATCGCGGCCATAGATGCGGGGAAATTCAAGGACGAGATCGTCCCGCTTCGCGTCCCCATCGAGGAGATGGACGAGCGCGGTCGTCCCCGCACGCACGAGATCCTCTTCGACACGGATGAGGGGCCGCGCCGGGACACCTCGCTGGAGGCCCTGGCGAAGCTCAAGCCAGTGTTTCACGTCGAAGGGACGATCACGGCCGGCAACTCCTCACAGATGAGCGATGGGGCGGCCGCCGTTGTCGTCATGTCGCGCGAGAGGGCGGAGGCCTTGGGCGTTCGCCCCTTGGGGAAGCTCATCGCGTACGCCGTCGCCGGCGTCCCCCCTGAGGAGATGGGGATCGGCCCGGTCGCGGCGATCCCCAAGGCGCTGCGCATGGCGGGATTGAGCTTGGATGATCTGGACCTGATCGAGTTGAACGAAGCCTTCGCCGCTCAGGCTCTAGCCGTCCTCAAGCTCCTGGAGCTGGACGTGAATAAGGTTAACGTCAACGGTGGAGCGATCGCCCTCGGCCATCCGCTCGGCTGCACGGGAGCGAAACTGACGGCGACTCTGCTCTACGAGATGAAACGGCGCGGTGCCCGCTACGGCATGGTCACCATGTGCATCGGCGGAGGCATGGGAGCCGCCGGGATCTTCGAACGCGTGGAATAAGGAGGGAGATACTATGGCGAAAGAAAACGAGCGCGTGAAAGGAGGGAGCTTTCTGATTCAAGAGACCCTCCCGGAAGACGTGTTCACGCCGGAGGATTTCAGCGAGGAGCATCGGATGATCGCGCGCACGGCCGAGGAGTTCATGGAGCGCGAGGTCTTGCCGAACGCTGAGGAGATCGAACATCAAAACTTAGAGCTGATGGTCGAGCTGCTGCGGCGCGCGGCGGATGCGGGATTGCTCGCGGCCGAGATCCCCGAGCGCTATGGCGGACTCGGTTTGGACAAGGTGAGCGCGATGATCATCTCCGAAAAGCTCGCGGCCAACAGCTCCTTTGCCGTCTCGCACGGTGGACACACGGGGATCGGCACGGCGCCCATCGTCCTCTTCGGCACCGTAGAACAGAAGCGGAAATATCTCCCTAAGCTCGCCAGCGGCGAATGGTTCTCGGCCTATGCCCTCACCGAACCCGAAGCGGGCTCGGATGCGTTGGCCGGAAAGACGCGCGCCGACCTCGCGCCCGATGGCCGCCATTATCTCCTGAACGGCTCGAAGATCTGGATCACCAACGCCGGATTCGCGCATATCTTCATCACCTTCGCGAAAGTCGGTGGCGAGCACTTCTCCTGCTTCATCGTCCATCGAGATACGCCGGGCTTGACCATCGGACAAGAGGAGAAGAAGATGGGCATCAAAGGCTCCTCGACGCGCGCGCTGTTGTTTGAGAACGCGCGCGTGCCGGTCGAGAATCTGCTCGGCGAGATCGGCAAAGGGCATAAGGTCGCCTTCAATGTCCTGAACCTCGGCCGACTCCGATTGGGCGCCAGCTGTGTCGGGGGATGCAAGATCGGTCTGACGACGGCGCTTCAGTACGCGAGGGAGCGCCGCCAGTTCGGTCGCCCCATCTGCGAATTCGGCCTGATCAAGCACAAGCTCGCGGAGATGGCCATCCGGACCTGGGTGGCCGAGAGCGCCGTCTATCGCACGGCGGGCCTCATTGATGCCGCGCTCTCCGGACTCGATGAGGATGATCAGCCCGCACGCATGCAAGCGGTCGAAGAATACGCCATCGAGTGCGCGATCGCAAAAATCATCGGGAGCGAATTCGCCAATTACGTCGCCGATGAAGCCGTACAGATCTTCGGCGGCAATGGCTACAGCGCGGAATATCCCGTCGAGCGCGCTTATCGTGATGCGCGCATCAATCGCATCTTCGAGGGGACGAACGAGATCAATCGCCTGCTCATCACGGGAATGCTCATGCGGCGCGCGCTCTCGGGCCATCTGCCCCTGCTTCCGGCGATCCAGCGCACGATGCAAGAGGTGCTCGCTCCCGCCATGCCGGAGCCGGAGGTCGAGGGCCTTCTGGAACGCGAGAAGCGCATCGTCGCGCAAGCGAAGAAGGTCGCGCTTTTGGTCGCCGGAGCGGCCGCTCAGAAGTATCGAGAGCAACTAGCCGAGGAGCAGGAGATCGTCGGGGCCATCAGCGACATGGTCATCGAGATCTTCCTCATGGAGAGCGCATTGCTGCGAGCGCTGAAATTGAGCGCGCGGCGCGAGCGAGAGTCCTGCGCCGTTCAACTGGACATCGCGCGCACGTACATTCACGACGCGATGGGGCGGATCGAGCTGCTTGCTCGCCAAGCCGTGAGCGCGCTGGCCGAAGGCGATGAGTTGCGGATGCAGTTGGCGGCGCTGCGCCGCTTCGCCAAGTTCACCCCGATGAATACGATCGCCGCACGACGCCGCATCGCCGACGCCCTCATCCGCGCCGGACGATACATGCTTAACGATTGAGTATCTGCCGACGGATGCTTGGGCCTCCCGATGATCTGAAATGCGCCGGCCAGCGACGCACCACTGACCGGCGAAGCACACGCGCATGCCGGTTCGTCGCTCCTCCGCCTTCACATGTGGGCGTCGCGCACACCCCAAGCGCGTCGAGCGAAAGAACAACCGGACAACTCCTCCCTAAAGCGGAGTCTCTGCAACTCCAAAGCAGGGTGAATGGCCAAAGCCTCAGGCTCGAAGCCGTGGCCGATTCGCGGCTATGGCTTCCCGCTCACTTCGGGCGGTGGGCGAGGCGTCGGTAGTATTCCTCGACCACACGTCGGTACTCGGGCGGAACGGCCATCTCCTCAGCCAATCGCAGCCGATCGGATCCCAAGCGCTCTTGCTGCCGACGGCTCAATTCCCACTCCAAGCGCCGGAGTGGATCGAGCACCTGACGTCTCAATCGCTCGATCTCCTCCGGGTCATGGAACAATCGCGCTTCATCGAGGCGTCGAAGCTCGGCGATGAGTCGGTTGACGTCCTCCACGAGATCACGCATGGGCATAAGGCTGCGACGCAATTCCTCGGCCTCCCGCACGCGTTCATCGAGTTCGCGTCGGAGCTGCCGAAGGGCTTCGCCAAGATCGCGGCGCGGCTGCGGTTGCCCGAATGCTGTGGCATCGGCCGTGGAATCCTGAGCCGGACCGCGACTCCCCAGAGGATTCACGCGCACCTCGCCAGTACGTCGTTCGCCCGAGGGTTCGCGCGAGGACTCCGAAGTGGCCGACGCCTGCTCTCTGGACCGATCTGCTCCTCCCCGCTGACTGCTCGCGCGCGAGGCCTCTTGCGCAGAAGCGCGCGACCCCCCTCTCCGAGCGCTCTCGCGCTCGGCGGACAATCGGTCGCTGAGCGACTGGAGATTTTCGGCCAAGCGACGCGCGCGCTCCTGGGCTTCGGCCATGCGATCGTCGAGCGAGCGCGCTCCAGCGTTCCGCGCCGCCTCATCGAGCCGACGGACGACTTCGCCAAGCGCGCGCGCGATCGCGCGCTCCTGCTGGGCGGCATATTCGAACCACCGATTCTCGAGCAGCCGATTCCCCTGCGCGATCCGCTCGGGCACGCGCTCGTGCCGAATCGTTTCGGCTGCGGCCGAGAGGCTCCTTGTGGCCGAGGCCGCGTTCTCCTGACGCGCTCGTCGCGCCGCGTCTTCGATCTGCTGCCCGAGACGGGCCACCTCTTCGGCGAGAGCGGACTTGCGCTCGCGGAGCGACTGACGTTCGACCTCTGAAGGCGCGCGATTGGCCTCGCGAGCGAAACGTTCGACCTCGCGAGCGATGCGCTCCTGATGTTCGCGGGCTTCGCGCGCGCGGTCTCGCAACCGATGGATCTCCTCGGCCAATTGCGAGCGCTGGGCCGATTGGAGCTGGCGCCGCGCTGCCTGCAGATGCTCCAGGGCTTGCGCCCGATGCGCTGCCGCCTCGCGCTCATCTGACGCACTGCGGGCGCGCTGCATCTCATGCGCCGCTCGTTCCAGGTGCTGACGAACCTGATCCAAAGGCGCCTCTCGACGCTCCCGCGTCAATCGGTCGAGCTGCCGCGCCAGCTCACGTACCTGTTCGACCATTTGGCCCTCTTCCCCGGAGCCTCGACCAGAAGCTCCCTGTCGCAGCTGTTGCTCCAAAAGCCGCTGCTGCCGCTCGGCCAGCTCGCGCAGCCGCCGCTCCAACTCCTCCAACTGCCGATCGCGCGTTTGTCCGCGGTCGCGCTGAATCGTCTCGTACTGATTCCGCATCTTGTCCAGCTCCAGCTCGAAGAGATCGGCCAGGTCTTGCGCACGCGCGTTTGCCCCACCATCGGCCCGATTGGCGAAGGCGACTTGTATCTCCCGAAAGAGGGAATCGGCGCGAAGGAGCTGTTGGTAGGCTCGCTGCTCAAAGGGCAGCGCTTCCTTCAGACGACGCGCCCGCAATTCCAGAACGGCGCGCTCCATCTCTCGAATGGCTGCACTCAAGGCATCGAAGAGCTTCTTGAACTCCTCCATCTCTTCCAAGCCCTCGCCGAGCCGTCGCTGCATGCGATCCACAACCGCCTGCACGTCCTCGCGCAATTTCGATTGCGCCAGCTCGAGCGTGTTCACGTCTGCTCGAAACTCTTCGGCCGAGGTGCGATCCTTCTCCCGAAGGACGCGCCAAGTTGCGGCGATGATCTCTTTCTGCCGCTCCGCGAACGCGCTCTCGCGATCTCCGGCTCCCTGGCCCGTCGGCGCTTGCTGCGCTTGACGGAACCGCCGATCAAACGGTCGGACTTCGAGGAAGTAGATGTCGCTCGTCGCGACGCCGGGACCAGTCGCCGTATTGATGTCGTGGGCGGTGACGTAATAGCTGATGACATCGCCGGGCTCCAGATTCAGCTCTTCGAGGAAGAACGTGTGCGATCCGGTGATGGACCGAGGAGGCGCGCCGCGCGCTTGATAGAGCGTCACCTTCTGTTCCGGCCCCCCATTGACCGAATAATGCAGCTCCACACGCCCGATGCCGTAATCGTCCTCGGCGCGCGCCTCGGTGAAGACCTCTTGGATGGCCGTCACCTTCATATCCCGTCCGGGTCTCTCGATGACGATCGTCGGAGGGGCATCATCCAACGCCTCGATCTGATATTCACGCGAAGCGGCATAGGCTTCTCCCACAAGTGGCTGCACCCGAACGTGATATCGAGCGTTCTTGGAGACGACGATCGGCGCGGTGAAACTCGACGTCCCGCTGGGCGTCATCGTCAGCGAAGTCCCATCGTCGAAGACAAGCCACGCTCTGCGCACGCGCCCGTTGAGATGGGCCGTCACCGTCACGCGCGTCCCTTTCAGGGCCGCGATGTCCCCATCCTCCTCGACCTTTCGCGACGGCTGTCCCGTATACGCCGGGTAGACGTAGAGCAGCTCAAGCCGACTCACGCGGGGCCAGTCCACGACCTCGATCCGAAATGCGGTGGAGCGGACGGCGCGAGCCATCACGTAGTATTCGATCGAACGTTGCACGTCCGCAAAACGGAAGCGAAAGACGCGCGGCTCCGAAGCGTCCATCGGCTGCTCCCGCCAGTTCGATTCGCCTTCCGATCGGAAGATGATGCGCGCCGAATCGGCATCGAAATTCTGCAGCGTGGCCGTCACGAGCTGATCCAAGCCGCGCGGGATGCGCGTATCTCCAGGATGCACATGAATTGCCAAATGCGGAGGCGAGGCGAGCTTCCACGGCAGATAGAGCCATTCGAGGCCCCGGCGAAGCGATCCCGGCCCCACCACCATGAGCGATGCGAAGAACAGCACGGGCGCCGCCACGAGAAATGCGCGAAGGCGCAATCGGCGCGTCGGCAACACGCTCTCGGCGCTCACCGTCGCGCACTGCGCGAGCGCATCGGCGAGCAACCGATGGACGAGCGCCGGAGAGAACGGCTCAGCGCGCTCGCGTGATCTCGCCGAAGGAGCGATCGAGACGCCGGGGGCGGCAACGTCCGACCGAGAGAGGATCTCAATGGCCGTCACCAAGCGGTCTTCAAGACGCGGCTCCCGCTCCTCGATGAAGCGCGCGAAGGTCGCATCATCGGGGATTCGACGAAGTGGCCGCCAAACGAAGGCATACGCGATCGCCAGCACGATAAGCCCCGTGCCCACGCGAAGCGCCGTCAGGACTTCCGGCGCCACGGGCGCGCGCGACGCCGCGATCCCGGCCAGGATAAACCACCCGACCAGCCCCGCAGCGGCAAAGGCCGCATGCCGCAACCAGTAGCCCCACAACCACCGCCGACGTAGGCGACGAACGAAACGAATGAGCATCTCCGATGAAGGCGCTGTCATTTTTCATCCCTCCTTCGGCGAAGAGCGACCGAGCGACGCTCGGAATCTCCTCACCGTTCTGTCGGCCAGAACGGCCTCCGAGAGCAACACCAAGATGGCCGCCAGAAGCAACGCGCGCCATAAGGTTTGTCGCTCCGCTTGGACGCGTTCTTCTCCCGTGCTCGCAATGGCTCGTTTCCCTTCCCCTCCGCCCACCGCCGTCATCAGGCGTTCGCGCTCGGCCTCCTCCATTTTCGTCAGGTCTGACTCTCCGGCTTCGACGTTGACGGCGATCGGCTCTTCTCCACGTAAGTGTCGCACGCGATAGATGCCGATGCGTTCCGGTGTGAATCGGGTCGAATCTTCGGACACTTCTTCTCCCCCGCGATGAAGGCGTTCTCCATCGGGAGCGAGGATGGCGAGTGGCCTCCCTGGCGCCGCATCGGCGAGCGCGACGTTTTCCCCGACACGGAAGAAAGGCCGCGGCGAAGACCTCCTCACCGAAGCGAGCATCTGATGAATGAGCGGCGCATACAGCGGCGTGAGCGGAAGATTGCTCCACTGTGCATCGAGGCCGAAGGCTAGCAGGAGCACTCTCCCGCGCCCGCGCGCGATCTCCAGAACGGCCGGCTCGCCATCGTGAAACCGCGCTAGGACCAAAGGAGGCGTCGTGGACACTGCACCTGGATCGAGGGCGAGCTTCGCAGAGCGGGAGAATCGCACGTTGGAGAAATTCGCCCGACGCGGATCAGCAAAGGGACGAAAGAGCGGATGGCTGGTCTCGATCTCCGTGAGAAACGAGAACGCCTGGGCGCGCTCCCCTTCAACTTTCACGCCGAGCCAGGGGCCGAACGTTCGATTGAAAGCCCTCGCATCCGCATGTGGGCCAAGGGCGAGAATCATCCCCCCTCCGGCAGCGACGAACTCGCGGAGTGTGGCTTCCACCGCCGGATCGAGCGCCGCGGGATCAGTGAGCACGATGGCCTCCGCTCTCTTCACCTGCTCCGGCGTCGCCTCCGAGAGCGCCCGCACAAGGACTCGTCCAGGACCGAATGCATCATCGGCCAGGAGCGCCTGCTGCACGTAGAAACCGGCGCTCTCGGCAGATGCGCGCGATCGAGCGCCTTCGAGGACGAGCACCGGTCGTGGCATCTCGCGCCGAATGATCAAGAAGAAGCGATCGTCGTCGGGCAGCCGATCGGGATCCAGCTCCACGCGCACGCGATTGAAGCCGGGATCGAGGGGAAAATCCGCAAACTCAACGGTCGCGACCACCCCCGGATCGAGCGCCACCTGCTTCTCCTGAACGAGTCGATCATTGACGAACAGGCGGATCGTCGTCGGCGCCGCCACACGATGGAAATTCCCCACCCGTACGAGGAGCCGCTCCGGGTATTGTGGCATCATCACCCGTGCGAGCGCGCGCACGTCCAAGATGGCGCGGTTTTCGCCGCCCTCGGGCGCGACATCAATGGGCACAAGCCGCACACCGCGTGGAAGAGAAATCTCGGGCTCCGCGGATCGCCACTTCGAACGGTGAAAGTCGGAGATGAGGTAGATGATCTTCTCTCCCTCCTCGGCCCTCTCCAAGAGTGAGAGCGCGGCTTGCACCCCTTGGGCGTAATCGGTCGCGCGGAATGTCGGACGAAGTGCGCGCACGGCCGCCCGCGCGATCGCGCGATCGCGCTCAAGCGGCACGCGAACGTCCACGCGCGTGGAGAAGCCGATCACCCCTACACGAGCTCCTTCTGGCGCGCGCGCGAGGATCTCCTCGGCCCGCTCGCGCGCTCGCGCCAAGCGCCCGTCCGCGCGCATGCTGAGCGAGCAGTCCAGGAGCAGGACGAGCGCTGTCCCGGAACGCCCTCCCTCCCCATGACCGCGCAGGTATGGACGCGCGAAGGCGAAGACGAGCAGAAGCAGCGCCATCGCGCGCAGCAAAAAGAGGAGCCAATGCCTCAAGCGCCGCCGCTGGTGCACGGGCTCGGGCAACCGCCGTAGAAACAGAATCGACGCGAAGGGGATGCGTAACTTCGGCTCTCGCCGCATCAGGTGAATGAGCACCGGGATGACGAGCGAGAGCGCGCCAAGCAGAAACCATGGACTCAGAAACGACATCGCACCGCCCCTCACGGAAGATGCGCTCGCCGTCCGAGATAGGTGTAGAGGGCCCAATCGAGGGGTTGCGTCGTGAGCACCCGCTGGTACGCGATCCCGTGAGCTTGACAAAAGCGTTCGACCTCGTCCAGATGCCGACGGACGGCTTCGCGATATTCGGCGCCGAGTGCATCGGGCGCGACGGGAACCTCCTCTCCCGTCTCCATGTCCACGAAGCGCGCGGCTTCAGAGAACGGAAACTCTACTTCCGAGGCGTCCAAGATGTGGAAGACCATGAGGTCCTGCCCTTGGGACCGAAGAAGCCGCAAGGCCGATCCCAGCACGTCCGGCGGTTCGTACAAGTCCGAGAGGAGGACGACGATGCCACGGCGTCGCACGCGTTCGGCGATGCGCCGCAGCGCCTCGGCGATCGCCGAGGTCCCGCCCGGCTTCAACCGCTCCAACGCACTCAAAATGAGATGGAGCTGCCCAGGCCGCAACCGCGCCGGGATGTACTCCACGATCCCGCGATCGAAGGTGATCAAGCCGACGGCGTCATTCTGCCGCGTCGCCAGATAGGCGAGCGACGCCGCCAGGTAACAGGCGTACTCGCGCTTTTCAATGGCCGGCGGCAGCCGATACGCCATCGAGGCGCTCACGTCCAAGAGCACGTACACGCGCGTGTTCGTGTCTCCGTGGAACCGCTTGATGTAGGTCCGGTCGGTCCGCGCCAAGACCTTCCAATCGAGGTAGCGGAGATCATCGCCGGGCATATACGGACGATATTCCGCGAAATCCACGCTGAAGCCGATATAGGGCGAACGATGCAGGCCAGCGAGAAAGCCTTCGACGACCGTGCGCGCCAGCAGCTCCAGCGACGAGATCTTCGCCAACACCTCCGGACGGAGAAATCGAAATGTCGGACGCGCTCCGTCGGTAGACCGATTCATACCGAAAGACCCGATGTCGGCTCCGGCACCGCTTCCAGCAAGCGGCGGATGATCTCCTCCGAATTCACCCCCTCGGATTCGGCCCGGAAATTCACGAGGATGCGATGGCGCAGGACCGGATACGCGAGCGCGCGCACATCCTCGCACGCGACGTGGTACCGACCGTTCAAGATGGCGCGCGCTTTCCCCCCGAGGATGAGGAACTGCGAGGCCCGTAAGCTCGCCCCCCAATTGACCCACTTGCGGACGAAGTCGAAGGCCCCGTTCTCCGGTCGACTCGCCCCCACCAAGCGCACGGCGTAGCGAATGACGGATTCGGCCGCCGGCACCTGACGGATCAAGCGTTGAAACTCGATGATGTCCCGCCCCGTGATCTGCCGCTCGAAGACGACGTCCTGTGGCGCCGTCGTCGCTCGCACGACTTCCACTTCCTCCTCCTCGCTCAAATAGCCGATCTTGATGTTGAACATGAACCGATCCAACTGCGCCTCCGGGAGCGGATACGTCCCCTCCAGTTCGATCGGATTCTGCGTCGCGAGCACGAAGAAGGGCTTGGGCAGCTCGTACGTCACGCCCTGCACCGTCACCGCTCCCTCCTGCATTGCTTCCAGCAGCGCGGCCTGCGTCTTCGGCGGCGTCCGATTGATCTCATCCGCCAGGACGATGTTGGCGAAGATCGGCCCTGGCACGAAATGGAAGTGCCGCTTGCCCGTCGCTCGATCCTCCTCGATGACTTCCGTCCCCGTGATGTCGCTTGGCATGAGATCCGGAGTGAACTGAATGCGTTTGAACTTCAAGTCGAGGGCGTTGGCGATCGTCTTGATCAGGAGCGTCTTGGCTAATCCCGGCACCCCCGTGATGATCGAATGCCCACCGACGAAGAGCGAGATGAGCACTTGTTCGATCACCTCGTCCTGTCCGATGATCACCTTCCGAATCTCCCGCAAGATGTGCGCCTTCGCGCGGACGAGCTTCTCCAACAACTCCTCGTCGTGCGTTTGATCAACGGCCTTATTGATGAGCATCGCGTCGGTCTCCTCCCCTCAATCTGGCGAGCCCATGAGGGCTCGTCCCGGTGACGAAGCACCGCTCAATGCGTCAGCGCATAGATGGCGTAATTCACACCGAACTTGAAGGCTTCATTCGTATACTCGATGGGCGCGAACGGATCGTCCGACCACTCCCAGTATTCGCTCACATCGTTATTGTAGTTGACGATCATCATCAAGCGCCCCTTCTTGTCCGAGAGGCCGAAGAACTTCGGCGTACCCTCGCCATATGGGGGCGTCATCTCCAAGGTCTTGATGTTGAAGAAGCAGTTGAAAATGGGATGCGAGATGTCCAATTCCTCCAGCTCCAACTCGGGGAACGCGCGGCGCAGGTGCGCGCGGAGATTCTCCAAGGCCCATTCCTCTCGGAAATCGTCCACGATGAGGAAGCCCCCGCGCAGCAAGTACTCGCGCAAGCCCTCGATCTCTCGATCGCTCAATCTCATGAACCCGACCTCGCAAAGATACGCGAATGGGTATTTGAAGAGTCGCGGATCATCAAAACGGAGGATCACCTCATCGGGATTGGCGTCCACGAGGCTCACTTCGCTCAGGATCTTCATCAGGTGGCGCCCGCCACGCGGATAATCGTGTGCCCAAGGGGGCACGGCGCCAAAGAACGTGCGCGAGGAGAAGTGCCCGCCGTACTGAATGCGGGCGAAGGTGAACCGATTCGAGGAGGCGTCTAAGTCCACACCCGGCTGCGCCCCTTTGGGAGACGCCCCGCTGATGAGCACAGCCATTGCGCCTCCGATGAGCCACGCGCGCGCATGACGGGAGCGACCGAGATTTCGCATCTTCATCCTCCCACGTTTCAGTTCTCGACGAGTTTCAAAAGGAGCGCCTGCGCTTTCTCGAACCCGGGCGCGATCTCCAGCGCCCGCAGGATTTCGCGTCGGGCTTCCGCTCGCGCGCCCTTCGCCAGAAGGGCTCGTGCGAGCTGATAATGCGCCTCCGCGCGATCCGGTGGATTCAGATGCAACACGGCGGAGAAGGCGCGCACGGCCCGCTCCGGTTGGTTCTGCTCCAGATACAACTCCCCAGCCTGCGCCTGCAGGTCTCGATCTAAGGGGGAGATCGCCAAGGCCGCTTCCAGGGCTCTCTCGGCCACGTCCCTCCTCCCCAGTTTCAACGCCAGTCGAATGATCCGCCGCTCAAGCGCCTCGTTCGCCTCTTCGCGAGCTGCCCATTGCTCGAGTACCTGTAAGGCTTCGGCCACATCCCCGCGCTCTTCAAGGATCGCGGCCAGCGCCTCATATGCGTTCCCCGGTCCCGTATAGAAGGGGAAGAGACGGATCGCCTCGCGCAGATGCCGGAGAGCCGCCTCCGTATCGCCGCGCGTTCGGAGCCTGCGCCCCAAGTGCAAGTGCGCGGCGAAATTCTCCGGATGGCGCGCGAGCGTCTCTCGCAGTTCCTCCTCCGAGACTTCCGATCGCCTGAGCAGGTTCGGATCGAGCCGCGCCAGATATGGTCCGATCTCTCGCATCACGTGCTCGCGAAAGAGCCGATCCAATTCTTCCACGGTCGCGCCGAGCGCCTTCTGAAATACCCCATCGGTGCGCTCCCCTTGGCGATAGAGGGCGAGCATCTGGCGCAGTCGCTCGAAGCCGAAGCGATCGACGAGGAATTCGACGACGAGCGAAGCTTGAAAATAGGCGAGCGAGAGCGCCTCCGGGGAGGGAGGGCGAAGGAAGGACGCCTCTAAGTGGCGCACAGGGACGAATCGTCCTTCGCCGAAGGCGCGCACGAATTCGAGCGTCCACTGATGCCCCCACCCCGGTCCCGCCCGTCGCTCCTCATAGACCGAGATGCCTTCGGAGAGCCATCGCGGGATGCGATACGCCGTCGCCTGCAGCGTGATCACGTGAACGAACTCGTGCCACGCCGTGCTCGCCCAATTGAATGACCCGCGCGGGCGCGCCGATGGGGAATCCATGGCGATCACGCGTCCGAAGCAGGCGCCGAGCGCTCCGAGCCCAGGCAGTCCGACGGTCTTCACGGCGAAGTCCTCATGGTTCGGGAACAACTCGACGATGATGGGCCCCTCGGGTCGAAACTGATACCGTTCGCTGAGCTGCGCATACGCACGTTCGAGCAGCTCCGCCACAAGCGGTGCGACGACAGGGCTCTCCGACGGCGCCATGCGGATGAGGAAGTGCTCGGTGATCGTCTCTCGATAGGCGCGCATGCTGTCGAGCAGATCGAGCGTGTTCTTCACCCAGACGTTGAACGGGTCTCCGGCGAAGGCTCGCTCCAGGACCTCGCGCCCTTCCGCGTCGCGCCCCAGGCGCAAGAGGTTCACCCCCAACGTCGCCCACGCACGCCACAACCACGGCGACAGCTCCACGGCTCGCCGCGCGAACTCGACGGCCTCGGGATATCGCCGGTTGAGCACGGCGAAATCGGCGAGGGTGGCGTACAGCTCGCCGTAGCGGGGGTTCGCGCCGAGCACGCGCCGGATCTCCTCGGCCAGGTCAGCCGCGCGATCCTCTAAATAAAAGGCTACTGCGCGCAGCGCGCGCGTCGAAAGCGAATGCGGATTCACGCGAAGCGCTTCCGCGAGATGCCGTTCGGCGGCCTCGACCTCGCCCACCTCCAGCAACAGGGTGGCCATGAGGTCATGAGCCTCGACCAGCCGCGGATTCACGGCGAGCGCCCGTTGAGCATGAGCGAGCGCATCGCCCCCGCCGCCCGGCCGCGCGCTACGCGCCAGCCCCAGATGCGCTCGCGCGCAGTGGGGATTGATCCGCAAAGCATCGCGGAAGAAGCTCGCGGCCTCGGCGTAGTTGTACTTCTCCAGGAAGAGATCGCCCGCCTGCAGATATGCCTCCCGAAACGAAGGGTCACGCTCGATGGCCTTGGCGTACAACTCATTCGCCTCATGCGGGCGATCCAGAAAGACGAGCGCACGCGCCGTCCAGGTCAAGTCTTCCGCCGACTGCAGCCCGCGCTCGAAGGCCTGCGCGCAGAGGCGGTGGAGAAACTCACGCGCTTCTTCGCTGCGTCCCATCTGCCAGAGGACACGCCCCTTCTGAACGCTCGCCCGAATGGCGCCAGGCCACCCCGCGTGCGCCAGCGCGCGCTCGAATGCTCGCAACGCCTCGTCGAAACGGCCAGTCGTCAACAGCACCTCTCCAAGCAGCATCCCCAAGCGCGCCGTTTCGCCGGCCGAGCGAGTGCGATCCGCACGCGCGAGGACGTCGCGGGCCGTCCGCTCGGCATCCTCATATCGTCCCGTCTCCATGTAGGCCGTAATCAAGCCTTCGGCGGCACGCACCGGATCCAGCTCGAGCGCCGCGTGAAGCTGAACGACCGCTTCCGCATATTCCCCACGCCGCAGTCTCTCCAACCCCGCTTCGATCGGTGACTGTGCTTCCCCTTGCGCGCCCCCCTCCAGGAAGACGAGAAGGAACAGGAGACACCTCACCAGCGGCGCGCCACTTCCGATATCCGGTCGCACGCACAACAGCTGCCTCCCACGCATTCGCCTCACGGCGTTTTCCTCCGCGCGTTAATACGCTCGGTGAGCCTAGCCAGCTCCAATAACCATCGCTCCAACTCCCGTTCGTACTCTTCCGGCGGCATCTCGGCCTTCCGAGCTTTCACCGCCTCGATCTTCTCAAGGAGCGCCTGCCGCTGGCGAAGCAAAGCGCGCAGTTCTTCATCTTCTCCGCCGATCTCGACCGGCGCTTCCAGATACACCGTTCGCGCCAGCTGTCCATCCCCCTCGCCTACCTCCCCGTGTCCGATGCCATCACCATTATCGTCGAGAAGAGGGTGCTCGGTCGCCAGGATCCCTTGCTGCGCATAATGCTCCGCTGTCAACGCGGTGGCGAAGGCGAAGGCTTCCGCGAGCGAGATGCGCCCATCTTTATCAGCGTCGGCTCGCGCATCGGTGAAAGCCTCGATGAAGTAGTGAGCGAAGATCGTCGCCTGCTGCTCGCGTCCGCTGCGCGTGGCCGTGATGACGATCGTCCCCGGTCGACTCAGCACCGGAAGGAACGCGCCGCTTGAGCTGGCCGCGTTCACGAAGACGATATGGCGCGCCTTCACTCGCGAAAGAAGAGCGCGGAAATCCTCCGCCGAGAGATCCGGCCCGACCAGATGGAAATATCCGCGCGCGCCATCGAAGCCGCCGTGCCCGATCAGGAAGATGACGATGAGACTCTCGGGCGTGCTCTCCACGCGTAATCGTTCGAACGCGTGGCGAACCGCATCGGCGGTCGCGCGCGCGACATTCGGCGAACACCCGCGGCCATCGGGAGTGAGCACGAAGACGTGCTCCGGGCGAAATCGCCAGCGTTCGGTGAGGAGCCCGCAGAGGCGATCGGTCCATTCGGTGAACCGACGCTCGAACGTCGGGTCGCCACCGAGGCCGCGCACGAGCACGGCGAACCGCTCATCCGGCGCGCGCCGCTCTCCTTGCGCGTGGGCTCCGCCGAGAAGCAACAGTCCCACGACCACGCTCGTCCCCATCTTTCCGAAGGACGATCGCGTCATATCTCCCCCAGTCGCCGCCGCAACGCCCACTCGAGCGAAAGGAAGCCGACTAGAAGCAGAAAGATGATCGGCATGTCCCACAATTCTTTGGTCACGCGAATCGAGTGCGCTCCGGCCGAATACTCCAGCTCGGGCACCAGGGCTTCCGCTTCAGAGATCGGATGATATTCCCCGCCGGTCTCCCGCGCGAGCCACTTCAGCAGCTCGACGTTTTGTCCAGCTCCGCGATATTCTCGATCCGGCTCTCGCACGATCAACTGAGCCTCCGCCTCGCCCAACTCGCGATCGGCACGCTGCGCGCGCGCGCGAAGGCGATACACACCTGGTTCCCGCACCAGGAGCGCGCCGATGTACTCCCCCCCACTCTCCAGAGAGGGCTCCACGCGCACGCGCTCGGTCGCGCCGTGCGGCGTGGTCACTTCGACCTCAACCGCGGCGTTCGGAACGGATCGGAAAAGCTCATCCCGCACCTCCACGCGGAGGGGAGCTTCATCCCCCACTTCGTAAGCGTCCGCATCAGTCCGCACTGTGACCGGATCCTCGGCGAAGCTGACCATATATCGCAGCATCTGCTTCCAGAACGTCTCGTGCGAGAGATCGCTCGAACCCATCTCCATCTGCCATCGCCAGGAATCCGAAGGCGTGAAGGCGAGACCGATCCCCCGACCATATCGGTGCAGAGCGAGCAGGACGGGACGCACTCCGGTGCGCAAGGCCTTCGCCCCTTCGAGCAAGACGATGGCGCCGGGCTTGGCGCGCGTGAAGACCTCGGGCACGGTCACGCGCGGCAGCGCTCGCCATGCGCGCTCGTTCGCCGCAGGATCGGCCTTCAGGCGCGTGATCGGATGTTCGCGCCCATCCGCGGTCAACATCGGCGCATAGGCCGCGACCTCCTGCTCGCTCTCGCGCGGATCTTCCGATCGTTCGTGCCGCACCTCGACGGGAAGGACCTCGGCGAGCGGCGTCAACGCATACCCCCCAGCCGAGAACGAACGCCGACCACCAAGCATGAGCAATCCCCCTCCACGCCGCGCGACGAACGCCTCCATCCACTCCAGTTGCTCGCGGGTGAAGAACCCGGCTTCCACGCTCCCGAGGATCAGCCCCTTGAACCGAAAGAGTTCCTCCGGGCGCTCCGGAAATCCCTGCACCAATTCCTCCCCGCTCTCGACGCCCTGCCGATAGAATTTCCCCCGAGCCGTGCGCACGACCGAGACGAGATTGAGCTGCTCGTCATCGGCGACAGCGGCGCGCAGTTTCCCGTATTCCCACCGGGGTTCTCCCTCGATGTAGAGCACGCGCGCCACTTCGTCGCGCACCTCCACGATGGCCTCCAGCCGATTGTTCTCGGGGATCAATTCCCGCGGTTGGGGATCAATGACGAAGACGTACCGATGCACACCGGCCTCCGGCGGCGTGAACTCCAACGCGACCGCCAAGGACCCCATCTCGCGAGCGCACTCGATCGGTTTCACCTGAAGCGTGCGCTCGCCCTCGATGACGCGCACCGTCACGCGACGTTCCAGTCCGCGCCCGCAGCGGAGGAGGAGGTCGGCCTTCACCGATGATCCTTTGAGGACGCGCCGGGGAACGTTCACGCGCACCAGTTCGACGTCACGCTCGACCTGCCGTTGCCCCACGCCGACCGCGTAAATGGGGACGCGCCGCGCCGCAAACGTCGGAAGGAGGGCCGAGAGGTCTCGCCGCGCATTATGCGCCCCATCGCTGAGGAGGATGATGGCGGCCAGCGATTCTCCGTGAAGGCTTGCGAGAACGCGCTCAAGCCCGGTCGCGAGATCCGTCCGGGGGACAGTCGCCCGGTCCGTCAGCTCCCCGCCGCTCAGCGTGAAGACGCGCACCGCGAACTTCGCCGTGAGCGCGCGCCAGAATGTACCTTCGGAAGCGAGGAGCGCGTGAACGGCCTCCGCGCGAGAGCGACCGTTCACGTCCGGGATCGTCATACTGAGAGAATCGTCCACCACGATCGCGACCGTCGCCGTGTGGGGGATGATCGAAGGGACGATCACGACCGGTTGCAACACGCAGAAGATCAACAGGGCGAGCGCGCTGAGCCGAAGACCGAGCAGGACGATCTTCATCCGCCGTGGGAGCAGCTGTCGCGCGCGCCGAACGATCAGATACGCGCCGCTGAGCGTCGCCGCCACCAGCGCGGCTCGGGCGCTCGCCGAAGAGAACGCCGCGAACGAAAACTCACCGCGCTCGAAAACGACCGGCGGATATTTGAAGAGCCATTCAAACACACGATCCATACGCGCCCCGATTCCCTACACAAGGAACGTCCCGGCACGCCCATCGGTTGCGCCTTTCGCGCGCTCGCGCACGAAGCGCGTATCGGCCACCAGGAGGCTTCAGCGTCCGGCGCCGTGTCCTCGAGGCCTTCCGCCCTTTCCCCCTGCGCATCGTGGCGACAGCGAACCGTTTCAAACAACGTCTGCCGATGCCCCAGCGATCATCAGATCGCGTGAGGGCGTTCGATCCCGGTGCCCTCGCACGCCTCGGCGATTATATCACAGCTCGTCCGCATCGTAATCCTTGGGAAACGCTCGATGGCGCTCCCCTGGACGAATCGGCCCGCTCTTTGTTACCTTGCTCTCCGGCGATGAAGAGTGAAGGACCGACGTGCGCAGTCATCGGGTTCGGCCGCTTCGGCCGGTTGCTCGCGCGCATTCTCCGCGAGGAGTTCTCCGTCCGTGTGTGCGATCGGCAACCCGATCACGCAGCCGCCCGGGAGATCGGCGTGGAAGTCGTCCCGCTCGCGGCCGCGTGTGCCGCCGACGCGCTCTTCTTCTGCGTCCCCATCTCGGAGCTGGAGTCCGCAATTCGGGAAGCGCGCCCATATGTGCGCCCCGGCGCGCTGGTCATGGATACGTGCTCGGTGAAGCTCCACCCGCTCGAGGTGATGCGTCGCCGGTTGCCCGAGGATGTGGAAGCCTTGGGCACGCATCCGCTCTTTGGCCCCGATAGCGCGAAGGATGGATTATGCGGCTTGCGAATCGTCTTCTGCCCGTTGCGCGTGAGTGCGACCTCGCTGCAATTCTGGCGCGCATTCTGGGAACGGCGCGGCGTGCGCGTGATCGAGATGTCCCCGGACGAGCACGATCGCCGAGCGGCGTACTCGCAAGGGATCACGCACTTTGTCGGCCGCGTACTCGGGGAACTCCCCCTCGAATCGGGAGAGAT
The DNA here is from genome assembly GCA_030550025.1 of Acidobacteriota bacterium. Taxonomy (GTDB): domain Bacteria; phylum Acidobacteriota; class Blastocatellia; order HR10; family HR10; genus HR10. Next base: position 31,319 of record JAUQQC010000003.1, read on the forward strand.
CACGACCAAAGGTTTCGAGGCCATTCGCAGCGTGATCGAGCAGACGACACACGATACCTGGCAGCTCTTCCACGACCTCCAACACTACAACCCCTACACGCCGCAGATGCGAGAAGACCTCATCCGCGCTTTCGCGAACGTCATGTTGAAGCTCTATCCCGACGATCCGACGCTGAAGGCCCTTTGGCGAGCCCAGCGCGTGCGACGAAGAGCGGAGGGGAAACGCCAGGAGTCTGAGGCGCCGTGATCGGCTTCATTCCCACTCGATCGTGCTCGGGGGCTTAGAGCTGATGTCGTAGACGACGCGATTGACCCCGCGCACTTCGGAGACGATACGATTGGCCATGCGCTCGAGCACCTCGTAGGGCACGCGGACCCAATCGGCCGTCATCCCATCCACGCTGCTGACGATGCGAATGGCGATGGTCTGCTCATACGTTCGCTCGTCGCCCATGACGCCGACGCTGCTCACCGGCAGCAAGACGGCGAAGGCTTGCCAGACCTGCTCGTAGAGCCCCGCCCGTCGGATCTCTTCCACTACGATGGCGTCGGCCGCGCGCACGATCGCCAATCGCTGCGGCGTGACTTCGCCCAGCACGCGCACGGCCAAACCCGGACCGGGGAACGGATGACGCTCGAGGATCTCGCGGGGGACTCCCAATTGCCGTCCGACCTCGCGGACTTCGTCCTTGAATAATTCGCGCAGCGGCTCGATCAATCGAAAACCGAGTCGCTCGGGCAATCCTCCGACGTTGTGATGGCTCTTGATGACGGCCGAAGGCCCGCGCACCGACGTGGATTCGATGACGTCGGGATAGGTCGTCCCCTGCACGAGGAACTCGATGGGACCAAGCCGAACGGCCTCTTCGCGGAAGACGGCGATGAACTCCGCGCCGATGACCTTTCGCTTCTGCTCGGGATCGGTGACCCCACGCAACCGGTGCAGGAAGCGTTCGCCCGCGCGCACGCCATGCACGCGCATTCCCATGCGCTCATAGGCGTGCAGGACTTCCTCGAACTCGCCCTTTCGCAACAGCCCATTATCCACGAAAAGACCGATCAAACGCGAACCAATGGCGCGCGCCACCAGCGCCGCCGCGACCGAAGAGTCCACACCGCCAGAGAGCGCGCAGAGCGCGCGTCCCGATCCGACCTCTTTCCGAATCCGTGCGATAGTGGACTCGATGAACGCACTCAACCGCCACTGCCCGCGACAGCCGGCGATGTCGAAGAGGAAGCGGCGGAGGATCTCGCGCCCGTAGGGGGTGTGTGCGACTTCGGGATGAAATTGCACCCCATAGAGACCACGCTCCGGATGAGCGATCGCGCCGATGGATCGGTCCGTGCGCGCGAGAATGCGGAATCCTTCCGGTGGACGACGCACTTCATCACCATGACTCATCCAGACGGTCATCTCCCGGGGCAATCCGGCGAAGAGCGGGCTCTCGCCGATCACCTCAAGCTGCGCCGCGCCGTATTCTCGCCGATCCGAAGGGGCGACTTCTCCACCGAGGAAGTGCGCCATCAGTTGGACGCCATAGCAAATGCCGAGGATGGGAAGTCCCAGCTCCAGGATCGCGGGATCACAGCGCGGCGCTCCCTCCTCGTAAACCGAGCGCGGTCCGCCCGAGAGGATGAGCGCGCGCGGTCGTCGCGCGCGAATCCGATCGACGGGAGTGGAGAAGGGCACGATCTCGGAATAAACGCCCAATTCCCGAACCCGTCGGCCGATGAGCTGCGTATACTGCGAGCCGAAGTCCAGGACGAGGACGACTTCGGGCTCGCTCGAAGCTCCGCTTTCCGTCATGACCGTTGGGATGCGCGCCGTTGTTGACACGCTCGACAAATCCCCCAGATGCGCAAGCTGTGATCAACCATCCGAAAGCCGTGCCGCCGCACGACCTCAGCCTGAATGTTCTCCAACTGCTGGCTGAAGAACTCCGTGATCCCTCCGCACTCGATGCAGATCAGATGATCGTGATGCTGCTGGTCGAGCCCTCGCTCATAATGCGTGTAACGATCCCCCAGTTGCATTGAGCGCGCGATCCCACATTCGGTGAGCAGCTTGAGCGTGCGATAGACCGTCGTGAAGCCGACGCTGGGATCGCGCTCCCGAACCTTGCGATAGAGGTCTTCGCTCGTGATATGCTTCTCGCTCTCCAGGAACGTCTCCAGGATGAGGTCGCGCTGCGCCGTCCGCTTCAGCCCTTTGCGTCGCAGATACTCGTGAAAGAGCCGCTTCTCCGGGCGCTCTTCAGACGGAGCGATCGTCACTTCCGCGCGTGACGTCTTCTTCCTCTCGACCATCAGCGATCTCCTCGCTTCGATATTCTACCACATCCGGCGCATTGCTCCTTCGCCCTGCGCGAGATTCATCAGATGAGCTTCCGCTTGGCCTCTTGCAGCCAGCGCTTCGCTTCTTCCGGCGAGAGCCGATCCACATCGAGGGCACGCAGTTCGTCCAGAAGCGACCGCTGGACGACTTCGAAGAGGGTCGGTTGCCGCTTCCATCCCTCGCGCCCAGGCAGATGCTCGGCCAATCGCGGGCGCCCCATCGGATCCAGTTCGTTCGCCTCCAGGTTCTCCAAGATCTCCCGCGCGCGCGCGATGACCGAACGCGGCAGCCCCGCCAAGCGTGCGACCTCGATCCCGTAGGATTTATTCGCGCTCCCCTCGACGACCTTGTGCAGGAAGAGGATCTCCCCTTTGGACTCCTTGACGAGGACTTGATAGTTCCGCACGCCGGGCAAGACGCGCGCCAGTTCCGTCAGCTCGTGATAGTGCGTCGCAAACAGCGTCTTGGCCGCATGATTCGCATTGTTGTGGAGATACTCGGCCACGGCCCAGGCGATCGAGAGACCGTCGAAGGTGGCCGTACCGCGTCCCACCTCATCGAGCAACACGAGACTGCGGGGCGTGGCCGTGTTCAGGATCTTCGCCGTCTCGATCATCTCCACCATGAAGGTGGAACGCCCTCGCGCGACGCTATCGGACGATCCCACGCGCGTGAAGATGCGGTCCACCACGCCCAGGCGCGCTTCGTCAGCGGGGACGAATGATCCCATCTGGGCCATGAGGCAAATGAGCGCCGTCTGTCGGAGATAAACGCTCTTGCCGCCCATGTTCGGCCCCGTGAGGATGAGCAGCCGATCGGTCGTGTTGTTCATGTAGAGATCGTTCGGGACGAAGCGCCCCAACTGCACCTCGACGACGGGATGACGCCCGGCACGAATGTACAACTCATCACCCTCGGTCAGGACGGGACGCCGATAGTTGCGGCGAACAGCCACCTCGGCCAAAGCCGCCAGCACATCCAAATGCGCGAGCGCGCGCGCCGTCGCTTGAATGCGCCGGGTCGCGCGCGCCACCTCCTGGCGCAATTCGTGGAACAATTCCCGCTCCACTTCGAGGATGCGCTCTTCGGCCCCGAGGATCTTCGCCTCGTACTCCTTCAGCTCCGGCGTGGTGAAGCGTTCGGCTCCGACAAGCGTCTGCTTCCGCTCATAGTCGGGGGGGATCAGATGGAGATTCGCTTTGCTCACTTCGATGAAGTAGCCGAAGACCTGATTGAACTTCACCTTCAGTGAGGGGATGCCCGTCCGGGCGCGCTCGCGTTGTTCGAGGCGAGCCAGGTAGCTCTTGCTGTCCGTTGCCAGCGCGCGCAGCTCATCCAATTCCGCGTGGAAGCCGCTGCGGATCGTCGGGCCATCGCCAAGCACCGCGGGCGGATTCTCGACAAGCGCAGCCTCGAGTCGAGCGCGCACGTCCGGAAGCTCGTCGAGACTCTCGCGCAGAATTTCGAGGAGCGAGGCCGTCGCTCCTTGCAACAGCTCTTTGAGCTCCGGCACAACGGCCAGACTGCTGCGCAGTGCGGCGAGATCGCGCGGTGTGGCCGTGCCCACGTTCACGCGCGCGAGCACGCGTTCGAGGTCTTGAATCCGCTTCAACCGCGCGCGCACTTGATCGCGCCACATCGTCTGGCGCACCAACTCCTCGACGGCATCCAGCCGCGCCGTGATCTCGGCCAGCCGATTGCTTGGGCGCAAGATCCATTGCCGTAGCAACCGCGCTCCCATCGCCGTCTCCGTCGCGTTCAACACCGCAAACAGCGTGTGCTCGCGCGAGCCATCCAACGCTTCGACCAGCTCCAGATTGCGAACCGTCGTCGGATCCAAGATCATGAATTCCGAGGGCCGGAAGAAGGAGACCTCCGTGATGTGCGTGGCCTGTGCCCGTTGCGTCTCGCGCACGTAATGCAGCGCCGCTCCGGCCGCTTGCACGGCCAGGGCATGCCCCTCCAGATCGAAGCCTTCCAGCGTCGAGACGCCGAAGTGCTCGCATAAGAGCGCATGGGCGTAGGCGAAGTCAAAGACCCAATCCTCAAGCGGCGTGCGCGCCGCGCGATCGAGGACCGTGCTCCCCACGGGCAGATCGCGATCCACGGCGTCTTCGGAGGGGATCGCCTCGCGCCGAACATAAGCGTTCAAGATCGGCTCCAGCGCTTTCGGAGAGAGCACCTCGCGCGGCGCAAAGGCGTCCATCTGTTCCAAGAGCTGCTCCCACGCCCGTTCCCCGACGAACTCCGTGACGATGAACTCTCCGGTCGAGAGATCGAGGAAGCTGGCCGCGGCAGCTTCGGCCGTCCCGCACACGGCGGCCAGGTAATTATTCTCGCTCGCTTCCAACAACGGCCCTTCCAAGACCGTGCCCGGAGTGATGATCCGCACGACCTCCCGCCGCACGAGCTTCGTAGAACTCTTCGGCTCTTCGATCTGATCGCAAAGGGCGACCCGATACCCTTTGCGAATGAGCTTCGCGATGTAGCCCATCACGGCATGATGGGGCACGCCACACATCGGGACGGGCGTCCCGCGCTCCTTGTGTCGCGCCGTGAGCGTGATCTCCAATTCGCGCGCGCCGATGATCGCGTCCTCGTAGAATAGCTCGTAGAAATCGCCCAGTCGGAAAAAGAGCAACGTGCCCGGATAGCGCCGCTTGATCTCGTGATACTGCTTGAGCATGGGCGTGAGCTGACTGGGATTCATCCTCCTGTCGCATCCTCCCTCTGCGCGATCGAGCACGCCTTGGAGAGGCTCGATTCCAATCGCTCGGCGCGCCCTCGGATTGTCCCCATAGGGAAGCAGAATATATAATTGGCCTGTCGGGTGTGTCAAATGAACGATTCTCCAAGGGAGCCGAGCGTGAATTCTCCCGATCGCGAGGCGCCGTTGATCCTCGCCGTGGATACGACCTCCGAGCGAGGAAGCGTGGCGCTGCAGCGCGGAGCGGAGCTGGTGGCTGTGCTGGGCAGTTGGCGTCCGGGGACGCACTCGCAGATGCTGCATGAGGATGTGGATTTTCTGCTGCGCCGCGCGGGGATCGCGCTCCCGCAGGTCTCGCTTCTGGCCGTGGCGATCGGTCCGGGATCGTTCACCGGCGTGCGCGTAGGGATCGCGACGATCAAGGGGTTCGCGCACGCGCTCGCCAAGCCGGTCATCGGGATCGGCGCTCTCGAAGCACTGGCCTACAGCGTAGGCGCCAGCGGGACGATCTGCGCCTGTCGCGATGCGTTGCGCGGGGAGGTGTACGCGCAGCTTTTTCGCCTCACGGTCGAAGGCGAACTGCAAGCGCTCAACGAGCCGCACGTGATCCGGCCCGAACACCTGGTGGCTTCGCTTGAGGATGAGTCGCTCCTTTTCGTCTGCGATGCCGGAGCTCCGCTTCTTGAAGCGCTTAAGGAGGCTGCGCGGCAAAAGGGTCGGCCGCTCATTCCACTCACACACGTTCCGCACGAAGGGCGCGGATGGGGATTGCTCCCCCTTCGGCCGTTTCTCGCGCCGGCAGTTGCGGCGCTGGCCGCTCGCCGCTTCCCCGAGGGGCTTGACCCCGAAGGAGCGACCCTCGAGGCGCTCTATGTGAGGCCTGCCGATGCGGAAGTCCGATGGCGCATGCGCGCGGATTCCCTTCCGGATTGATCGCATGAGCGAAGAGGATCTTCCGGAAGTGGTCGAGATCGAGGAATTGTCCCGCCTGAGTCGGTGGGGCTACTGGGGATATGCGCGCGAACTCGCCCTGCCGGAGCGCTCGATCCTTCTGGTAGCGCGCCCGGCGGAAGCGCACATCCCGCGCCGCGTTCTCGGCTTCCTTTGCTCCACCCTCGTGCTCGAGGAATGGCACATCTACAACCTGGCGACGCATCCGAATTTCCGTCGCCAGGGCATCGCGCGCGCCTTGCTCTGTCATGGGCGCGCGTTGGCCGAAGCGCGGGGAGCGCGATGTGCATTGCTGGAGGTGCGGGCATCCAACCTTCCGGCGCAGCGACTCTACGAGCAGCTCGGATTCTACGTCTTCCATCGTCGCGCAAACTATTACGCCGATCCTCCGGAGGATGCGCTTTTGATGCGCTGCGACCTCTTCCCGCTTTCAGCCCACCAGGAGCATGCCCCATGAGCGCGCATCCGCGATCGCTTCTTGCGCCCACGTGAATTTCGTATTATGATTCGCCCGGCACATGGAGATGAGCACGTCAGCCATCCGCGATCACGTCAGGAGGAGGGGAGAGAATGGATGCCAACTCCGTGTCGCTCAAAGAACACCTGATGGCTATTGATCCGGAGTTCCGTGCCCTCGTTCTTGAGCATCAGCAGTATGAAGCGCGCTTGAGCGAATTGACGGCGCTGCCCTACCCCACGCCGGAAGAGCTGATGGAGGAAACGATCTTGAAGAAGAAGAAGCTGCTCGTGAAGGACAAGATGGAAGCCATGCTCAACCGCTACAAGCGGCAGATGGGATTGAGGTAGCGCCGTTCGGACGGGCGTCCGAACGCCGACGCGAAGAGACGACGCGGAGAGGGCCTCTGGCCTCCTCGGCAGGGGAACGTCATGATCGTTCGAGATGGATGGCCGTACATCGTGAGTGCTCTGTCTGTAGCGCTCATCGGCGCGTCGCTCCATCTTTGGCCGATCGGCGTTGGGGGGCTGGGCTTAGCCTTCTTCTTCGCGTACTTCTTCCGCGATCCCGATCGCGCGATCCCCGAGGATGAGCGCGCTATCGTCTCGCCGGCCGATGGGCGCGTGGTCGCGCTCACGAAGCTTGATCCGAACGATCCGCGCTCGCCAACGCGCCTCTCGATCTTCCTCTCCCCATTGGACGTTCACGTGAATCGCGCGCCGATGACTGGGCGCATCGTGGAGCTACGGCATCGTCCGGGCCGCTTTCTTCCCGCCATGCGCGCGGAAGCTTCCGTCCAAAACGAACAAACAGAGATTCGGATCCTCGGAACGCACACGGAGGTGGTCCTCAAGCAAATCGCCGGAATTTTGGCCCGACGGATCGTCTGTTGGAAGCGCCCGGGCGATCTCGTGCATCGAGGAGAACGCATCGGCTTGATCAAATTCGGCTCCCGAACGGATCTCATTCTTCCGCCGGACGTCGTCCCGCTCGTGCGCGTGGGTGATCGCGTCCGAGGCGGAAGCACGATCGTCGCGAGGATACGAGAATGAGTGAGAACCCTATCCCCGGCTATGCTCCCGCGGAAGAGGGACGGCGACGACGCGGCGTCTACGCCCTCCCCAGCCTCTTCACGACGGCCAACATCTTCTGCGGGTTCTACGCGGTGATCGCAGCCCTGAAAGGATATCAGGCGCTCGGAACGGACCTCGGAGAGGCCGCGCGCCTCTTCGACAACGCCGCCAAGGCCATCGGCTTCGCCGTGCTCTTTGACGCACTCGATGGGCGCATCGCGCGCATGACGAAGACGACGAGCGACTTCGGCGTGGAATTGGACAGCCTGGCTGATGTGCTCTCGTTCGGTTTGGCTCCGGCTTTGCTCGCTTACGCGTGGGGATACGGGATGACGCCGGACATCTATGGGGTGGAGATGGGGAAAGCGGCGTGGGTCGTCTCCTTCCTCTATCTCGTCTGCGGGGCTTTCCGCCTGGCGCGGTTTAACGTACACGCCCGGCGCACCGCCACGGCGAAAGACCGACGGCAGTTCGTTGGCCTGCCGATTCCCGCGGCGGCTGGCCTGATCGCCGCTATCGTGCACTTCTCCCCCACGCCACTTCTGGCACAACCGGCTCGCTCGTTCACCATTCTGGGTGATTCCGTCCTAGTGAACGGGGCGGTTCTCGGTTTCCTCATGCTTCTGCTGGTCGCCGCGCTGAGCGGTTTGATGATCAGCACGATCCGATACCGGAGTTTCAAAGACCTTGGCGTCAGCACCCTCAGCCCGCGTTGGACGCTGCTGCTACTGGCGCTGCTTGTGGCCGGCATCTATTTCTACTCTCAGTGGGTGCTGATCTTCTTAGCCGGCGCGTATGTCACGCATGGGCTCGCGATGAAAGGGCTGGCCCTTCTGCGTCCGGGGCGGAGAGAGCTGGCCTCGGCGGAAGTCTCGACCCCGATCAAGTCCGAACCATGATGAGCGGAATTGGCATCTTCGATCTCCTCGGCCTGCTCCTGCGAATCACACTGCCACTTTCGGCAGTGTTCTCCTCGGCGAATCCGCCGCTTCCCGTGAAATTTCTCCAAGCACTACAGGCCGCTGAGCAGACGCTGAGCCTGGGCGAGCGAAAGGCCTTCATCATTCAGCTTCGCGACGAACCTTTGGCCACATATACCGGGCAGGTGCCGGGCCTTGAGGCGACAAGCCTCCATGCCGCTCCACACAATCAGCGCGAAGGAAAGCTGGACGTGCACTCGCCGGCGAGCCAACGATATGCGGCGTACCTGGAGCAGCGCCACGCAGCGTTCCTCCGCGAGCTGCAACAACGCTTGCCGCGCGTGCAGGTCTTTCGCCATTACCACATCGTGCTCAATGGCCTGGTCGCACTCGTCCCCCCTGAGGATATTCCGGCTTTGATCGGCCACCCGGACGTGAAGGCTCTGCTTCCCATTTTCGAATACGAGCTGACGGCTGAGCCCGCCGTGCCGCTGGTGCTCGATGTGAGCAATGATCTGATGGGCGTCCCTGCCGTCTGGGAGATGCTCGGCGGCCGAGAGAATGCGGGCCGTGGGGTGAAGATCGGCATCCTCGATACGGGCGTGGACTTCAGCAATCCGATGTTCCATGATCCTACGCTTCCCCCTCCTGCAGGATTCCCGCGCGGCGATCTCACGCTCGCCACGAGCAAGGTCATCGTGGCCAAAGTCATCCGCTCGATCTTCGATGAAACCGATGCGCGGCTCGACCCTGGACACCGAACGGCGCAGGATCTCGTCGGACATGGATCGCATGTCGCCAGTTGCGCAGCGGGGACGACAGTGACCTTAGATGGTATTCCGGGTGCCCGCCCCGTCACCCTGAGCGGCGTGGCACCGAAAGCCTACATTGGCAGCTATCGCGTCTTCGCTCCCCGCGCCTTCACCGATAATATTGTGGCGGCAATTGAAGAAGCCGTACAGGATGGCATGGATATCCTCAACATGAGCTTTGGCCCACGCACTCCGCCGACGAGCGATCCCTCCCTCAACGCCCAGGTGATCGCCGTGAACACGGCCGCCAAAGCCGGCGTTCTCTCTGTCATCGCGGCCGGGAACAAAGGGCTCTCCCCGCCGTTCAATTCCGCCGGAGGGACCATCGGGGGGGCTGCGGAGTCGAGCGAAGCCCTAACCGTCGGCGCCTCGACCAACCTTCATGTGAGCGATGGGATTGCGCGCGCCGCGCTCCGTCTGGAGGACAGAGACCTCGAGATCTCCGGCGTTCGTGGGGCGAACGGCGCGGCTCCTTTTCCCGCACAGCTTGCCGGGCCGCTTATAGATGTGGATCTCCTGGACGGCGAAGCTCCTGGGCTCCTCTGCGATCCCCTCCCGGAGGGATCCCTCACGGATGCGCTAGCTCTTGTCCAACGGGGGTTCTGCACATTTTGGACGAAGGTCACCAATGCTGCGCGAGCCGGAGCCATCGCCGTCGTGATTTACAACTCCCCGGAGGGCGGTGATCAATCCTTTCGAATGGATCTGCAAGGAGCCCCGCTTCCCGCGCTCTCCATCACGCGCTCTGACGGATTAAGGCTGAAGGCCGCGCTCGCCCAAGACTTCGCCCGCGAGCGCCTGACGCTCGCTCGTTTGTTCCTGCAAGAGCCCAGAACGTTCCCAGATGTGCCCGATCTTCTAGCGCCCTTCAGTTCGCGCGGACCGAGCAACGACTATCAGATCAAGCCGGATCTGGTGACTGTCGGAACGGGAAGCTATGCCGCCGTCCAAGATGACGATCCGCGGGGCGAAAATCGCTTCCCCTCCTCTCCCCCGGATATTGGGCAGAGCACCATGTATGACCCATCGGGATTTGCCTTCTCGCAAGGGACGAGCTTCGCCGCGCCACGAGCAGCGGGAGCGGCCGCGCTACTGCGCCAGCTTCGTCCGGGCTGGACGCCGGCCGAGATCAAGTCCGCGCTTGTGACGACGGCGACGCGTCCTCCGCAGATCGCGATGCTCGGGGTGATGGATCGTGGGGCTGGCCTCTTGAATCTCCCGGCGGCTGCGCGCTTGCAGACGATCGCCCTTCCCTCCAGCCTCAGCTTTGGCCGACAATTCATTGCGGTTCCGACGACCTTCGAGCGCACTTTTCACCTGACGAATAAATCCTCTGCGCCGACCGAATATCGCGCGCGCATCGTCATCACCTCGGGTGCCCAACTTGCGCGCGCCACGCTCAGCCCGACCGAATTCCGTCTTCTGCCGGGCGAGAGCATAACGGTGGCCGTGACGCTCACTGTGGACTCTCCGCCACCCATCGGGATGTCCGACGCCGAGGGTTACATCCTTATCTCCGATGGGGACCGGACGATACCCGGAGAGATCGCCATCCCTTTCTGGATCCGCCTCGTGCGGTTCCAGTAGATGATCGAGGGACGCCCATGCGAACCAGGAGAACGCTCTTCCTGCTCGTCGTACTGAGCACGCTTGGCCTGCTTGATCTCGCCGCACAGGAACCCACTGACTATCTCACGAGCAAAGAGATCGAGCAGATGAAGGAGGCACAACGCATTGACCTGCGCGTGAAAGTGCTCATGAAGATCGCTGCGCGCCGCCTCCAGGTCCTGGAACAAACGGCGACTTCGCCCTCAAAGAAAGAAGAAGATGCCTGGGGACCACTCCCGAAAGGGACACCCGAGGAGCTGCTGCAGCATTACATCAAGGCCCTCGACGAGACGATCCTCAACATCGAGGACGCACATAGCCAAGATCCGGAGAACGAATTCCTGCATTCGGCGCTGAAGACGTTCCGAGAGGCAACCGACCAGTACCTGCTGCGTTTGAAAGCACTCAAGGAGAAACTCCAGAGCGCCGAAGCCCAGGAGGTGCTCGATCGCGCGATCGAGGCGACGGAGCTGGCCAACGCTGACGCTCGCGAAGGAGAAGCGCGCTTCGCGAAACCGAAGAAGAAGTAGGCTCGTGGCTGGATTCATGCCGAACGTGCGCGGCTTTCAAGTTGCTTGACAGAGGGGGACGCGATGCCTATAATGGCCACTTAATCAAGTGGCCTATGCGCAATGGGTTGAGTCGAGGAGGCCGTCGAACGTGATCAAACAAGATATCGTCAACCGCGTGGCCGAGAAGACGGGCTTGCCCAAGAGTCGCGTCGAGATGGCGGTGGATGCGTTCTTCGAGGCGATGAAGCAAGCGCTCAAGAATGGATATCGGATCGAGCTGAGAGGCTTTGGAGTCTTCTTGGTCCGACCGCGTAAGCGCGGCATCGGGCGCAATCCGAAGACGGGCGCCGTCGTTCCGATCCCTGAGGGGAAGACGATCCGGTTCAAGCCCGGTAAGGAATTGCGGTGAGCGGACGTCGTGGACGGACGCGCGCGGCATCTCATGGAATCCCCGCTCTCAGTCCAGATGCTCTCAGCGCGGGAGTTTCGCCTCCCACTTCGACGCGTGATCCTTCACGCCGTTTTGTTCCTGAGCACGTTGGTGACGACCTTCCTAGCCGGAGCGTTCTTCGCTCTGGGGAGCGTGGAGTGGGAGAACTTGAGCACGGCGCTCACCCACCCGGTCGTCGTCTCCAGTGGGCTCGCCTACGCCTTCACGCTACTGGCAATCTTGCTCGCCCATGAGCTGGGACACTATCTCGCGTGCCGATACTATGGGATTCGAGCGAGCTTACCGTACTTCATCCCGGCTCCCCCGGTCGTCGGCATCGGGACGTTCGGTGCATTCATCCGCATTCAAGAACCGATTCGCTCGCGTCGGGCGCTCTTCGATGTGGGGATCGCGGGCCCGCTAGCCGGATTTGCCGTCGCCCTTCCGGCAGCGGTCGTTGGCCTCTGGTTTGCTAATCCGGCTCCGCCCATTCCCTCCTTGGAAGGCACGATCACGTTCAATGATCCAGCCCTCTTCATTCTCCTGCAACGAGCCTTCGATTTACCAGTCATGATCCAGTGGAACCCCGTGCACTTCGCTGCTTGGGTGGGAATGCTAGCGACGAGCTTGAACCTGCTGCCACTTGGGCAACTCGATGGTGGTCATATCGCGTATGCGCTCCTTGGCCCAAAGGGCCATCGATGGATGGCGCGGGGGATTTTCTTCCTGATGATCGGCCTGGCGTTTTACGCTTATGATCGCCATCGGTGGATCGGATGGTTCGTCTACGTCGGGCTCATCGGGCTGTTGATCGGGCTCAAGCACCCTCCGCTTGAAGATGAACAGGAGTCGCTCGACCGGCGACGGAAGATCCTTGGGATCATCGCCTTGATCGTCTTCGCCCTTAGCTTCATGCCCTTCCCCATCACGATCACGTGAGGGATGCTTTCGGAACCATCGAATGGGGCTATGAGGCATCTCCTTGGAGTTCTTCGCCCTCTGGGGCTTCACGGACTCGGTCTCCTTCTGATCCTCAAGGGCTTGGCACAGATCACCTTACGTTCGGACCTGGTTCTCGTGCCTGTGCTCGTGAGGGATCGGCAAGGCCGCCCCGTCCGCAATCTTACGAAGGAGGATTTCGAGGTCTTCGATAATGGTCGGAAGCAACCGATCGCGTTCTTCTCAACCGAACCCACATTGGGCATACTCTCTCGTCCGTTGGCGATGAGCCTTCTGCTGGACGCCAGTGGGAGCATTGCCGCCACTTGGCACGCCCAAGCCTCGGCCCTTCGGAGCCTCCTCCGCTGGCTTGGCCCCGAAATCAAGGTGAGCCTCATTCGCTTTCATGAGCATCCAGAGCCCCTCACGGAGGGGTTCACCGCGGACAAGGCTCTTCTGGAGCGCGCGCTGGAGCACCATCACCCGGTTTGGCGCCAAACGGCCATCTTCGATGCCTTGCTTTTTGCCTTCCAGCAACTGGCTGTGCTTCCGGAAGCCCACATTCGGAAGCTGACCTTATTGATCACGGATGGGCTGGACACAGCGAGCACGGTGAGTCCCAACCAATGCCTGCGCGTGGCTGAGGCCGCTGGGATCACCCTCTACGTCATCGTCATCCCCCTCTACTCCCCCGTCGAAGGGCGACTTCGCCCACGCCCTATTGCTGCCAGCCTGGCCGAGCTCGCCCGCAAAACCGGGGGGCGGCTCATCTTCGCCGGCGACGCGCGTCAGATGCTTGATCCTCGGGCGACGCTCGACCTCACGCCTATCCTCCAAGATGTTGTGGAGGAGTTGTGGAGCCAGTACTACATCGGGTATTATGCCCCAGCGTCCCCAAGTGGCACGCGCCACCGCATCCACGTACGGGTGCGAGGAAAGGGGCTGCGGGTAGAGGTGGCTCGCCAGAGCTACGTCGCCAAAGACTGAGCGGCGCGAAACGTTCCCGAATACAGCGAACAACCCTCTCGAACGCTGAAAAATCACCATTCCTTAGGCGCGCTGGTTGCACATTTTGCGTCATTGAAGCTAAGGGGGGATTCCCAAACCGCGCGAATCGCACTATAATTGTGTCGCAACGCGCAAGGGGATGAGAGAGGGGGGAACAGAAGATCGCGAAGCGTGATCGAAAGGAGATCACGCGATAAGGATTGCGAATGACGCTGACGATCAAACGCGCATTGCTGAGCGTCTCGGATAAGAGCGGGCTTCTCGAACTCGCCCAACGCCTTCATTCTCAAGGAGTTGAGCTGATCTCGACCGGAGGCACGGCCGCCCTTCTGCGCGCAGTCGACCTCCCGGTTCGGGATGTCTCGGCAGTGACCGGATTCCCGGAGATCCTGGGAGGACGGGTCAAGACCCTTCACCCGATGATCCACGGTGGCCTCCTCGCCGTGCGCCAGGATCCGGATCATCAACGCCAGATAGAGACCTACGGCCTCCCGCTGATTGACTTGGTCGTCGCGAACCTGTACCCCTTCGCTCAAACGGTAGCCCGTGCTGACGTGACACTGGCCGAGGTGATCGAGAACATCGACATTGGGGGTCCCACGTTGATCCGCGCTGCGGCGAAGAACTTCCACGATGTCGCTGTCTTAGTGGACCCTGCGGACTACGAGTCCTTTCTCGAAGAGCTTTGTGCTCAGGGAGGCGTGAGTTTGACCACGCGACTGCGCCTGGCCCAGAAGGCCTTCGCCTACGTTGCCGAATACGATGCTGCGATCGCCGATTTCTTCGCCAACCGACTCTCCGCTGGAGAAGACGGCGCGCGCATTGAGCCGGAGATAGAGATGCCCCCCCGGTTGACCCTCACTCTGCATCGGCAGCAGGGGTTGCGGTACGGAGAGAACCCCCATCAAAAGGCCGCGCTCTATCGCTTGCCGCAGGATGAGCCGGGCGTGGCCACCGCTCGACAGCTTCAAGGGAAAGAGCTCTCATTCAACAACTATTTGGACCTGGATGCCGCCTGGGCATTGGTGACGGAGTTCTCGGAACCCGCGTGCGCGATCATCAAGCACACGAACCCGTGCGGAGTCGCGACGGGCGAAACCCCGGCCGCGGCGTACAGAAAAGCTTTGGCAACGGATCCGATCTCGGCGTTTGGAGGAATCGTCGGCTTCAACCGTCCGATCACCGCCGAGGTTGCCCAAGCGATCTCGGAGTTGTTCCTGGAAGCGATCATTGCTCCCGGATATGAGCCGGAAGCCCTGACGATCCTCGCTCAGAAGAAGAACCTACGGGTGATGCTCATGGAGCCAACTTCCCGCGAAGCATTGCCTCAAGAGCGGTGGAGCGCCTATGATCTGAAGCGGATCAGCGGGGGACTGCTTTTGCAAACGCGCGATCAGCTCTCCTGGGATGGTTCGACGCTCCGGGTCGTCACCCGGCGCGAGCCGACGGCCGAGGAGATGGAAGCCCTGCGCTTCGCCTGGATTGTGTGTAAGCATGTGAAGTCGAATGCGATCGTCCTCGCTCGCCCGGGCCAGCTTCTCGGTGTCGGGGCCGGACAGATGAGTCGCGTGGACTCGGTCAAACTCGCTGCGATGAAGGCCATCCTACCTACGGAAGGGGCCGTCCTCGCTTCGGATGCCTTCTTCCCCTTCCGGGACGGGGTAGATGAAGCTGCTCGACACGGCGTACGTGCGATCATCCAGCCAGGCGGCTCGATCCGCGACGCCGAGGTGATCGCCGCCGCGGATGAGCACGGCTTGGCTATGGTGTTCACAGGGATCAGGCATTTTAAGCACTGATGTCCGCTTGTTGAGGTCGGGCGATCGGGGGTGCGGCCCTGACGGCGATCCAACAAGCGAAAAATCCCACTGAGGAGGAGAAGAGCCTATGCAACTGGAACCCGAGGCCTTGACCACGACACCTTCGCCCGAAACGCCCTCTGAGATGGGACCTGCTCCGGCAGCGCCACCTACGGCCAAGCCCGCCAAGAAAGCGGCGGCCAAGAAGCCGGCGGCGAAGAAAGCGGCCGCAAAGAAACCGGCGGCGAAGAAGCCGGCCAAGAAGGCAGCGGCCAAGAAGCCGGCCAAGAAGGCGGCGGCCAAGAAGCCGGCGGCGAAGAAAGCGGCCGCAAAGAAAGGGGCAAGGAAGGCGGGCGTGAAGAAGAAGTGAGCGCTTACGGAGTGGACGGCGCCGACACGTTTTCGCCTCTCATCAGAGCGATGGCGGGCTGATGAGAGGCGCTCTTTAACCGACAAAGCGAGGTCGACAGTCGAAGATTTTGATGACCTCATCTGGGGATGTGTCGCTTCACAACCCCAAGGGCTTGAGGCGAAATCCGCACACCGGGCGAGACGGTGAACGATCACGCACTATCCGTTCGCCAATGTCCAGAGGACTGGTCAAACGGCTCAAAGTCGGGTAAAATTCCACTCATCAGCGGTGGCGAGCATAGCTCAACCTGGTCAGAGCACTTGACTGTGGATCAAGGGGTTGCGGGTTCAAATCCCGCTGCTCGCCCCACTCCCTCTCGTCTTCTCCCCCGTGAGGAGGTGTTCGCCCTCAATACCAATTCCGCAGCCGGACCTCGATCCCCGACTCTCCCTTGAGCGCGTTCAGGAAGACATTCAGATCGGAATTGCGGTAGTGATAAGGATAGACGATCTTCGGTCGGAAGGCCTTCACGCATTCTGCGGCTTCTTCAGGCGGCATCGTGAAGGGCAGGTTCATGCAGATGAAGGCAACATCTATCCCCGTCAAGGCCTTGATTTCCGGAACACACTCGGTATCGCCGGAGATGTAGATGCGCTTCCCCCCGAGCGTGAGCACATACCCATTGCCGCGTCCCTTCGTATGATAGAGCTGTCCCGGACTGGGACCGCGAACGAGATTGTACATGGGGACAGCCTCGATGGTGATCCCGTCCACGGTCTTCCTCTCGCCATTTCGGATGATCTGCGCCTCGCGGATGGTCTCAGCAACAGCAGCCGGAGCCAAGATCACCGTCGTCTCCTTCTTCAACTGATCGACCATCGCCCGATCCATGTGGTCCGAATGGACGTCGGTGATCAGGATGAAGTCGGCCTTCGGGAGGCCCGCGTAGTTCCCTCGGCTCCAGGGGTCCACGTGAATGACCTTCCCTCGGAACTCCAGCATGAGACTCCCATGCGTGATGGGTCGGATCCGAAGCTCTCCCTCATCAGTGCGCAGGACATCCACGTCCCCCCCCTGAGGCCAGAGAGCTCCCATTCCCTCCAACGCGATCACCAACATGAAGATCGAGACCGTGCTCTTCATACGTCCCTCCCGTTCTCCAAAAGATCATGCGGACTCAATGAATGCTAGAGGGAGCGCTTTCATCGAGCAAGTCGAATTCACCGAGCGAGCAACCAAAGCGCACGGTTTTCCCGTGATTGACAAGTACGCGCGCCCTCTCTAGAATTCCGCCGAAAAGGGTGCGAAGCCGGGGAGAAAAGATGCGCGTTCAAGATTTGGAGACGCCAGCAGTTCTCATTGACCTTGAGGTCATGGAACGCAATCTCGCCCGCATGGCCGAATATTGCCGACAGCACGGGCTCGCGCTGCGCCCGCACACGAAGACGCACAAGATCCCGGAGCTTGCGCATCGCCAGATCAAAAGCGGGGCCTCGGGCATCACCGTCGCCAAGTTGGGGGAGGCGGAGGTGATGATCCAAGCGGGGCTCACCGACATCCTGATCGCATATCCGATTGTGGGTCGGGAGAAGGCGGCGCGCTTGGCGGCTTTGGCCGAACGGGCATCGCTTACGGTCTCGCTCGATTCCGAAGAAGCTGCGCGTGACATCTCCCGAAGTGCACAGGAGCGTGGCGTGCGCGTCGGCCTGCTCGTCGAGCTGGATGTCGGCTTCCGGCGGTGTGGCCTTCAGCAACCGGAAGAGGCGGTCGCTCTCGCCCGTCTGATCCAGGATCTGCCGAATGTGGATTTTCGCGGCCTGATGTTCTATCCTGGCCACTTCATGGTCCCCGAACCCGAACGGCGACGACTCCTTGAGGACGTCAACGTCCGCCTCGGCCGCTTTTATGAGGCCTTCGATCGAGCGGGCCTCCCGATCCCCATTGTGAGCGGGGGATCTACCCCGACAGCCTATATCTCCCACAAATTCGCTGGGGTGACGGAGATTCGCCCCGGGATGTACATCTTCAATGACCGCACGATGGTCGGCCTCGGCGTGGCTCGCCTTGAGGATTGTGCCCTCTCGGTACTGGTGACCGTCGTCAGCACGTCCGTCTCCGGACGCGCGATCGTAGATGGGGGATCGAAGACCTTCTCCAACGACCAGTATCGCACCGGCGATGGCCGCGGCTTCGGCCTCGTGCGAGAGGATCCGGAAGCGGAAGTGGAAGCGCTCTCCGAAGAGCACGGGCATTTGGACATCTCGCGCTCCTCCCGCCGCTATCGTGTGGGGGAACGCTTGAGGATCATCCCGAATCATGTCTGTACCGTCATGAACCTGCACGATGAGGTCTACGGCGTTCGGGGAGATCACGTAGAAGCCGTATGGCGCGTCGCTGCTCGGGGCCGCGTGCGATAGCGTGCAACCAGAGGAGGGGCCTCCACCGTAGTCACCGATGCACATGACCGCTCAAGCCCGACTGTGGAGGGAGGGTCTATGATCAACACGGTTCGACGAATCCTCGTTCTCACGCTCGTCCTGGGGCTCATCGGGGCGATGGCCCCAGCTTTCAGCCAACAGAAGGTCAAGCTCTTGGACAAGGAGACCTTCTTGGAAATGGAATCTGTCGGGAACCCCAGCATTTCGCCCGACGGACAACAGATCATCTTCACCCGAACGTGGGTGAACAAGATGCGGGATGAGTACAACAGCAACCTTTGGATCGTAGATGTCGCGGGCACGCGCGTGCGCGAGCTGACGTCCGGGAACTGGCGCGACAGCTCGCCCGTCTGGTCCCCGGATGGCAAGCGGGTCGCGTTTCTCTCGAACCGGGATGGCACGACGCAGATCCACGTGATGTGGGTGGACACGCGCGAGATCGCCCAATTGACGCATCTGGAGCGAGCGCCGAGCGACCTCCGATGGTCGCCCGACGGGAAATATCTCGCCTTCACGATGCTCGTTCCCGACACGGATCCCGTCCTCCCGATCAAGCTGCCGGAGCGACCGGCCGGGGCTCAGTGGGCGCGGCCGGCCATCGTCGTGGACCGGCTCACGTGGGCCCGTGACGGCCAAGGGTTACTGCCGCGCGGCTATACGCATGTCTTCGTGATCGATGCGACGCTCGGGGGCACGCCTCGTCAAGTCACCAGCGGTAAGTATAACCACGCCGATCCGGAGTGGTCGGCCGATGGAAGGACGATCTACGTCTCGGCCATTCGTAAGCCCGACTGGGAGTATCTGCGCGGCGACACGGAGATCTATGCCGTTGATCTCCAAACGCTCGACATCAAACCGCTCACCGATCGGCGAGGTCCGGACGCAAATCCTACGGTCTCCCCAGATGGTCGCTGGATCGCTTACACGGGCTATGATGAGAAGGGCTACACCTTTCACATCTCGAGCCTTTACCTGATGGATAAAGAGGGTGGAAACAAGCGCGTCCTCGCCGATAATCTGCCCAGCTCGCCGATGGCTGTGACGTGGGCTCCCGATGGCTCAGGCGTGTACTTCCTCGTCGGGGAGAAGGGGACGACCGGCATCTACTTCGCCTCGCTTGATGGCAAAGTCCGAAAGGTCCTGGAAGGGACGCACGTTCTCTCCGGCTTCTCACTCGCCAAGAACGGGCAAGTCGCCACCGTGCGCTCGACGTTCAAAGAACCGGGCGTGCTCGTCACCTTCAACCTGCGCGATCCGGCGAATCTGAAGAAACTCGTGGACGTCAACGAGGACGTACTCGCGGGCGTGAAGCTCGGCGATGTCGAGGAGCTGTGGTTCACCTCAAGCGATGGATGGAGAATCCAGGGCTGGCTGATCAAACCCGCGGAATTCGATCCCACGAAGAAGTACCCGATGGTGCTCTGGATCCACGGCGGCCCTTGGGCGATGTACAACGTGGCCTTCAACTGGGCCTTCCAGAATTTCGCGGCCAACGGCTACGCCGTCCTCTATACGAATCCGCGCGGGAGCACCGGATACGGGCAAGAGTTCGTCAATGGCATCCAGTACGCCTATCCGGGCAAGGACTATGACGATCTGATGGCCGGCGTGGATGCCGCGCTTGCCAAGGGCTGGATTGACGAGCGCAATCTCTTCGTCTGCGGTGGCAGCGGTGGCGGCGTCCTCACGGCGTGGATCGTCGGGCACACGGATCGGTTCGCCGCGGCCGTCTCCATGCGCCCGGTCATCAACTGGCATTCGTTCGTGGGGACGACCGATGGCCCTAACTGGTACTACCAGTTCCGAAAATTCCCGTGGGAAGATCCGATGGAATACGCGCTCCGCTCCCCGCTGCATTATGTCGCCAATGTGAAGACGCCGACGATGATCATGACGGGGGAGGCCGATCTCCGCACGCCGATCGGCCAGAGCGAGGAGTTCTATCGCGCCTTGAAGATGCTCCGGAAGGAAACGTTGCTTGTGCGCATGCCCGAGGAATACCACGGCTGGCGCCGACCCTCGCATCAGTTAGCACAGCAACTCTATCTTCTCGCCTGGTTCGAGAAGTACAAGCGAAAGGATAAAGACGTTCCCGTCGAGAATGCCTCTCAGCAGGCCGGGCGCGCGCGACAGGAACCGTGAATCCTTCCGACTCACGCGGGCTCGCGTCAGAGGCGGTGTCGCCCAGACGCGAGCCCCGCGTGAGCCGCGCTGAAGCGTTCTCCAAGGAGGGAGCACCATGAGAGGATCGAGGGGACAAGGCTTGAGGATCGGATTTGTACTTCTTCTCCCTCTTCTTCTATCGTGGGGAGGAGCGAGGGCACAACTTCTTCGAAAGCCACCGACGACGCCGACGGACAACGTCAAAGAGGTCCTGCATGGCGTTGAGATCGTCGATCCCTATCGATGGCTCGAAGACCAATGGGACCCGAAGACACGGGCTTGGATCGAGGAACAGAACGCCTACACGCGCGCGTTGCTCGATACGGTCGCCGGGCGCGAATGGATCCGACGGCGCCTCACGGAGTTGATGAAGGTGGAGGCTATCGGACTGCCCGTCGAGCGCGGCGGCCGATACTTCTTCGCCAAGCGACGCGCTGATCAAGAGCAATTCGTCCTCTACATGCGGAAGGGACGTCAGGGACTGGATGAAGTGTTGATCGATCCACACCCCTGGAGCCCGGACCATACGACGAGCGTGACGCTGCTGGACGTCTCCGATGACGGGACCGTGCTCGCTTACGGCGTGCGCCAAGGCGGAGAGGACGAAATCACCATTCGGCTCTTCGATGTCGAGGCGCGCCGGGATCTCCCCGATGTCCTCCCCAAAGGGCGATATTTCGGCCTCTCGCTCACGCCCGATAAAAGCGGCTTCTACTACACGCGCCATACCCCGGAAGGCCCACGCGTTTACTTTCACCGGCGGGGTGAGGATCCGGCGCGCGACCGCGAGATCTTCGGTCGCGGCTACGGCGTGGACAAGATCATCAATGCCACGCTCTCGGAGGATGGGCGATATTTGCTCTTCACGGTCTCACATGGCGCCGGAGCCCGTCGAACGGAGATCTATCTTCAAGATGTGGCGCGCGGCGGTCCCATCCTCACGGTCGTCAACGACATCGAAGCGCGATTCAGCGGAGAGATCGCCGGAGACACGCTCTATCTGCTGACGAACTGGAACGCTCCGCGGGGTCGCCTTCTGGCCGTGAACGTGCAGGATGCCGCAGCGCGCGACCGATGGCGCGAGATCATCCCGCAATCCTCTGCAGTGATCAACGGCTTCGCCCTGGTCGGAGGGCGGCTCCTGGTGAACCATCTGGAGAACGTGCAGGCGCGCGTGCGGATATTCGATCCCGATGGGAAATTCCTCGCCGAGATCCCGCTCCCGACGATCGGTTCAGTCAGCAGTGTGAGAGGACGTTGGACGAGCCCGGAGGCCTTCTACGCCTTCTCCTCCTTCCACATCCCGACGACGATCTATCGCTATGATGTGAGCACGGGGACATCGGAGGTGTGGGCCACCTTGAAGGTGCCGATTCGCAGCGAGCAGTTCGAAGTCAAACAGGTCTGGTATGAGTCGCGCGATGGGACGCGCATTCCGATGTTCATCGCCCATGCCCGTGGCCTGAAACTCGACGGCGCGCGTCCGACATTGCTCACCGGCTACGGCGGGTTCAACGTCAGTTTGCTGCCGGGCTTCTCAGCGCGCGCTCTCCTGTGGATGGAGCTGGGCGGCGTCTACGCGTTGCCGAATCTGCGTGGCGGAGGGGAGTTCGGCGAAGAGTGGCATCGCGCGGGGATGTTGGAGAAGAAGCAAAATGTCTTCGATGATTTCCTCGCCGCCGCCGAATGGCTCATCAAAAACGGCTACACGAATCCTTCGCGTCTGGCCATCTCCGGCGGCAGCAATGGAGGACTCCTCGTCGGAGCGGCCCTCACGCAGCGTCCGGAGCTGTTCGCTGCTGTCGTTTGCTCCTATCCGCTGCTCGACATGATTCGCTATCATCGCTTTCTGGTCGCTCGCTTCTGGATCCCGGAGTACGGGTCCTCGGACGATCCGCAACAGTTCAAGTACCTGCTCGCCTACTCGCCCTATCATCAGGTGAAACCCGGCACGCGATATCCGGCCGTCCTCTTCATTACCGGAGATGCCGATACGCGCGTGGACCCACTCCACGCGCGAAAGATGACGGCGCGACTTCAAGCGGCCACGACTTCGGACCGACCGATCCTCCTCCGCTATGATACGAAAGCCGGCCATTCCGGCGGCCTGCCACTCAGCAAACAAATCGAAGACCTGACCGATGAGCTGAGCTTCCTCCTGTGGCAGCTCGGCGTCCGAAGTCCGGAGAGCTGATCCGCGTTCGCGGAGAAAGTTCCTCTGGTCCGGGCACATCTTACCAGATCGGCGCACGAGCCGAAATGGGGTCGGTCCACCGAGACTCCTCGCGCGCCGTTGGCGTCTTGGCAATCGAAGGGCGATCCTTACGAAGACGACTCCCTCGCGGCTCGCCGATGGACCACCGGTCTGGTAAAATTTCTCCTCTCCAAGGAGTAGACGCAATGGGGACGAGACGATTCGACGGTCGTACCTTTCACGAGCGGTTCACCCGCTACGCGGCGGATTTATATCCCGGGCGATACGAGAGCTTGAGCTTTTGTGAGGAACTGGCCGAGCTGGCGAATGAGATCTTGGAGTGGAAGGAGAAGCGCGATGCCGTCATCCTCGCCCATAACTATCAGCTCCCCGAAGTTCAAGAGATCGCCGACTTCATCGGCGATTCGCTAGGGCTCAGTCAGCAAGCGGCTCAAACCCCGTCGCGGGTGATCGTCTTCTGCGGCGTGCATTTCATGGCGGAGACGGCGGCGATCCTCTGTCCGGAGAAGCTCGTGCTGCTACCGGACCTGGAGGCAGGTTGTTCCCTGGCCGCGTGCGTAACGGCTCCTCAATTGGCCGCCTGGCGTGAGCGAAATCCTGACGCCGTCGTGGTCACGTATGTGAATTCGACGGCCGATGTCAAAGCCCTCTCGGATTACTGTTGCACTTCGCGCAACGCGCAGAGAGTCATCGAGGCGATCCCCGAAGATCGAGAGATCCTCTTCCTCCCGGACAAGTACCTGGGGGCGGTCATCAGCGGGCTCACCCGACGTTCCCTCACGCTCTGGCCCGGCCAATGCCACGTCCACGCGAAGATCGCCGAGACGGCGATCGAGCGCGCTCTGGAAGAACACCCAGACTCCGAGATCCTGATCCATCCCGAATGCGGATGCGCAACGACGTGCTTGGCTCGGGCGGTCGCCGGGCAGCTCCCACGCAACGCCTACTTCCTCTCGACCGAAGGCATGGTGCGGCACATCGAGACCTCCAAAGCGAAGACGTTCCTCGTCGCGACCGAGAAAGGGATGGTCTATCGGCTGCGCGTGCTCTATCCCGATCGCACCTTTTACCCGGTCTCGCATGACGCCGTGTGCGAGTACATGAAATGCACCACGCTGCCCAAGGTCTTGCGCTCGCTCAAGGAGTTGATCCATCCGATCCGCGTCCCGGAGGAGATCGCTGCCCGTGCCCGAAGCGCGATCGCTCGCATGCTCGCGCTCACCTGAGCGCATCGCCCGCGACCGACTGCGGCCGCGCACCAAGACCAACGAGGAGAACGTCGTCCCCACGCCCAGAGTTTCGGTTCGCCACATCCGAAGGAGCGTCCGCCATAGCCTCAGCCGATGAGGAGATCGTCGATCAGCCGAGCGACGCCCACGCGCGCGGCAACGAGCACAAGGGCCGGCCCTTCGATGCGCTCCAGGCGAAAATGCCCCAGGCGACTCGTCCCCTCCAGCCGCTCCGCTAGAGGATCAGTCACCTCGACCCACGTGCTGAATCCGGTGGGGTACATCTCCCCGACCGCGGGGATGAAAACTACGTCTGCGGCTGATCCTACAGCTCATCGAGACCTCCCCCGCAGGGATCGCATTGAATGATATCGGCTCTCCTTGCGCAACGGACGGATCGCCGCGCTCGTGAGCGCTTCAGCGACTTCGCTCAGTACGCATCTTCCCGCAAGAGGTGCAGGTTCCCGATGCTGACGCGCTCCAGACCCGCCTCGCGCGCCGCACGATAGCACCGCGCGGCATGCTGCCGCGAGGTCGTCGGAAGATCGGAGAGATAGAAGGCGGGATGAAAGGCCAAAAGCCGATATGGGATCGTACGGTCTAACGAGGCGATGAATCGGGCGAGGGCGCGAACCTCTTCCTCGTCCACGTATCCGGGCACAAGCAATGTGCTCGCGACAAGTGGGGGTGGATCAGGGCGCTCCGAGATACGCCGCGCCAAACGGGCGAAGTTCTCCAACGTGCGCGTGTTCGTCACGCCCGTCAGCGCAATGTGAACGGGTTCGCTCCACGCCTTCAGATCGAACTTGACGCATCCGCCGGAAGCCAACGAGAGATCCATCATCCGTTCAGCGAGCTGCGGATGCATGGTCCCGTTCGTCTCAAAGCAGATGCGCAAAATCCGTCCAGCTCCTTGCGCACGCTCCACCGCCTCGCGCGCGGCGTCTAGCGCATGGGGTAACTGAGGAGTCGGATCGCCGCCGAAAAAACAGATGCATGACGTCCGGGCGTCAACGGCGTGAACCAAGTCTTTCGCGCTCGCCTTCGCGCCACTCATTCGATCCCAACGATAGTGCCAGTTCTGACAGAATAGACAGTTGAACGTGCACGCTCCGTAAAAGACGGCTAGGTTCTTGTACCCGAACTCCGGACCCTTTCGGTGGGCGAATCGGGGATACCCGGCGCCCGTCCCTCCGGCGCACACCCAATCGGCTACGCAATTGGTTGGGAGCGGATCATAGTACCATCGGACGACAGCCACCTTGCGCCCGGCGAAAGGAAGCCCGCAATACCCAATGTCATCCCCGACCAGCCGACATTCGTTCACGCAAATCGAGCAAAGCCGTCCACGCGGATCCCGAGGCGGCGATTCCGGGAGTCCAAACGCGCGCCGCGTGAGTTCATGAAGGCGCGCCACTCGCTCCAGCCCTTCGACGTCCCCACGCCGAAGGCACGCCCCGCATACCCCGAGGCGCTCAGCCACCACCGCAGAATGAACGCCGCAGCTCTCACATCGTCCCATCCCAGCGCAATTATACCCCCTACATAACAGGTGCGGGAGCGAACAGCCATGCCCGTTCTCAGCACGAACCAAACCGGACAAGCAGGAGCCCCTTTCTCCTCTCGTGAAGCGCACGGCCGCTCAGGGCTTTCTTCGAGACGATATCGGCATCGGGAGACCCGACCCGGAGAAGAGTCGGCGTCTCCCCCTTTGCAAATCGCGAGGGCCTCACACGTCCAGATACAAATAGAACTCCATCGGATGCGGACGCAAGCGCACGGCATCCACCTCGCGCTCGCGCTTGTACCGAACCCATCGCTCGATCAACGCCGGCGTGAAGACATCCCCCTTCAGCAGGAACTCGTAGTCCTGTTCGAGCGCCGCGAGCGCCTCTTCAAGCGAGCCCGGCAGCTTCGGCACATCCCTCAACTCCTCTGGACTCATATCGTAGATATCGCGGTCGAGCGGTTCTCCCGGCTCGATTCGTTGTTGGATGCCGTCCAGGCCCGCCATCAACATCGCCGCGAAAGCGAGATAAGGGTTGCAACTCGGATCGGGAGGCCGAAATTCCAGCCGTTTTGTCGCCGGATTGGCCGAATACATCGGAATACGAACGGCGGCACTGCGATTCCGCCGCGAATAGGCGAGATTCACCGGCGCCTCGAACCCCGGCACCAATCGCCGATAGCTATTGGTCGTCGGCGCGACGAAGGCGGCCAAGGCCGGTCCATGACGGAGCAGCCCACCGATGTACCAAAGCGCTTCCTGTGAGAGCCCCGCGTACCCCTCGCCCGCAAAGAGCGGACGCCCCCCCTTCCAGAGCGATTGATGGCAATGCATGCCGCTGCCATTATCCCCGAAAATCGGCTTCGGCATGAACGTCGCGACCTTCCCCCGCCGCCAGGCCACCTGGCGTACGATGTACTTGAACGCCATCACGTGATCAGCCGTCTCCACTACCCCCCCATAGCGAAAATCCACTTCGCCTTGTCCACCGCTCGCCACCTCGTGATGATGACACTCCACCTCGATGCCGATCTGCCGTAGGCGCTCGGCAATCTCCGTCCGGATATCCTGAAGCTGATCCACGGGCGGGATCGGCACATATCCCTCCTTCCCGCGCATGCGATACCCCCGCGCCCCCCACTCCTCGCTTCGCACCTCATACCCACTCCGCACACCATCCACCTCGTATCGCACCTCGTCGAAGATGAAGAACTCGACCTCCGGGCCGAAATAAGCCTCGTCGGCGATCCCCGTGAACCGCATGTACGCCTCAGCTCGCTTCGCGACCCCGCGCGGATCATACTCGTACCCCTGCCGCGTGATCGGATCCACAGCATCCCCGATCAAACAGAGCGTCGGCTCTTCATAGAACGGATCCATCCAATACCACCGCGCATCCGGAATGAGCAACATATCGCTCTCGTGGATCGCCGCCCATCCCCGGATGCTGGAGCCATCGAATCCGAAGCCCTCTTCGAAACTCTCTTCCCTCAATTGCTCGATGGGGAACGTCATGTGCTGCCATTGCCCCACTAAGTCCGTGAATCGAATATCCACATACTTCGCTCCATGCGCGCGCGCATATTCCAGAACTTTCTGCGGCGTCATAATCTCCCTCCTCACATGATGAAAATATCACAATTGCGTCCGAAGATCTCACGACGCCCCCCCCCGAAAGCCTCCCTTCCGACAACGGGAGACTTCAGAAGCGATGACGCCCCTCCCCGACAAACGCCGATCTCGGCTTGAGGCACTCCGGTAAAATCGAGATCACAATGCCATAGTCCCTGGCGTCCTTGACGAACCGTCGCACCTCTTCCGCCAAGAATGCACGAAACTCCTCTTCCGAAGAGAAACGCTCCCGAAAGTGGAGCAGGAATTGCATAATCTCCCCGTACTCGCTCCTCATTGGTCGCTCCTCTCCCAGAGAGGACTTAACCCAAATATCTTGTGCAAACGGCGTGCCAAAGAGGAGCGAGGGATCGCCGCGACCGCCATAACTATTTGAAACCCTCATGGTTCCTGCACTTCTTTGCCGGGGCATGCATCCATCATCAGAATGGCACAAGAGTGTATCATAAGGCTAGTTGAAATACAATTTTGGCCATAAAAGTCTTCGCCTCACCTGGTGCGATCTCACGGGGATTTCACGAGGCTCTCTCGTCCATCTTCCCCGTCGCTGCCATTGAGATAGCTCCAACATAGGGCCGACATTGTTACAAATCCCGCCGACTTTTACAAGTTCGTCCAGGCGCGAACAGGTCTCTCTCGATTGAGTTTCGCTTGGGCGATCGGCCTATTCTTAGGCAGGGCGGAGGAAGACATCCTCCGCCCCGTTGTCATCGTCACCACTCGAAACGGAAGCCGAGCTGAATGAACCGAGGCGTATTGAACTGCGTCGTCAGGACGCCGAACGAAGCTGGATCGAGCATGCTGAGCGTAGGATCGGCCAACTCCAAGCGATTGAAGGCGTTCAGCAAATCGCAGGTGAAGACCAAGCGTACGCTTTCGGTGATCGTCGTCTTCTTCCCGATGGAGAGATCGAAGTTCCAGCGCGGGAATCCACGGAGCACCCCCCGTCCTTGTCGCCCATCCTCGCTGATGCGAATCTTTCGGAAGCTATTGAACACAGCCTCCGGATTGGCAAAGAGGTTCAACCCCGTCCCCCCACGTTTGGGATCGCCGGCCGTACCGATGCCACTCGATCCGGCGACGTTTCGATGCACCTTATTGGGGAAGTCGGGCTTCTTGAGCGGGATTGCACCCGCGCCCACGGAGAAGTTGAGCGGATCTCCGCCCCAGACCTGATTACTTTGCACGAAGGTGAGCGGCAATCCGCTATTGGCCGTGAAGATCCCAGACAGGTACCATCCCCCGACGATCTTATCGAACCACGTGCCCGTGCTCCAACGCTGTCCTCGTCCGAAGGGGAGCTCATAGAATCCCAACGCGTTCACCACATGCCGGCGATCGAAGAAGGCTGGGCCATAGTCGATGTCCGGATCATAGGACGATGAGAAGGTGCCGATGAAATTCTGAATGAGCCCCGCTTGATCGAGCGCCTTCGACAGGGTGTAGTTGATGTCGAACGTCAAGTTCCGCGAGAAGGCCTTTCGCACGGTCAGGAAGAAGGAGTGATAGTTCGATCGCCCGCCATCGGTCCTCATCCAGAGGTCGAGCACCTGCATGTTGGTGATTGTCGGTTGCCCCGCCACCAACAGGGACGTTTGGATGAATGTCCAGAGATCGTTCAACAACCCATCCCGAAACGCCGCCGTGCGAGCCGTCGCCACGCGGACGGTTCCTCCAGGGCCAAGGAGATTCTCGAACCACGGCTGTGGCGTCACCCGATCCGGCGCTACGCCTGCCCGCAATTGTTGGGCTACGGCGTCGAACGCCTGTGCGAAAGTCTGAAGCGTCGCCCGATCGCGCATGAAGAACGGCACGGCGCTCAGTTGTACGTTCTGATTCAAATTCCGCCCCAATCGTCCGGCGTATCCGAACTCGACGAGGAAGCTTCCGGGCAGTTCCCGCTGAATCGTCAGATCGAGACTGTGCGAGCGCCCGACCTTGATGTCCGGATCCACTTGGAACGACAAGATCTCCCCAAAGGGAATGCCGGGGACAACCGGAGGAGTTACGGCAGGAATGGTTGGGATGGGAGCGGGTCCATCTACGCCGATACGGAAGGCGTTCGAGGGATCATTGTTCCCCGCGCACACCCCTCCGATACGCGGCCCGCGGCAGTTGATCGTTTGCGCGAATCCGACGCCCAGAAGCGGGATGACGATCGTCTGGACCGTGTTCAGGCGATCGTACACGATCCCATATCCGGCGCGGAGGACGCCCTTTCGATTCCCGAACAACGCGCCGCCCACGCCGCGCTCGAACGCCGGATTCCAGGCTATAGCCACGCGCGGGCCAAAATTCGTTCGATCCACGTCGAAGATACGATCCCGACCGGAATTCCGGATCGGCTGGAAGGCGAGCGAAGGATTATAGATCTCCCCGCGCAGAGCTGCCTCCCGTCGCGCAGCGAAGTACTGGCTCGAAGTCAAGATCTTTCCGCTCGCTTGCTCGATCAAGAACGTCTGTCGCCCGTCTCTCTCCACCGGCGGCGTCTGCCACTGGTAGCTCGCGCCGAGCGTGAGCGTCAGCGAGGGGCGAATGCGCCAAACATCGTTGAAATAAAACTCGTAAGCGTTGATCCGGGCGTCCACCTCAAGCGGCGAGCCGATCGGACGGGGATTCAACCGCCCATCGCGCACGATCATGACCCCGACGTTATCAATGATCCCGAGCGCTCCAGCGTAGAGTCGATTCCATCGCGTCACATCGCCCGGTTGCAAGCAATTCGTCCGCACCGTCTCCGAACAACTCGGTGGCCGATTCGACGGCGGGATCGTCACCGCCCCCGCTACATCCAGCTCGGCCACCAACGACGCCAGCGATCCGACGACCTTGTCGTCGCGCAGGTGATAGAGCTTCAGCCGACGAATGGATGTCCCGAATTGCATCGTATGTCGCCCCTTGATCCACGTCACGTTGTCCACAAATTGCGTCACGTGATCGTTGACCCCTTGTGTGCGCGCGACCTGCGCATGCACATCAATGGGTTCGGAGACCAACCCTCCAAACGAGGGATGCCCCGCCACCTGAAGCGCCACGTTTGTCCCCGGCACCTGCGGGAACGGAGAGACCCGCTGCAACCACCAGAAATTCCGTTGGAACGAGAATCGAAACTCGTTGGTCAGATGGGGCGTGAGCTGCCCGATCAACCCCGCCGTCACCAGGCGCGGCTGCACCGGAACCTTGGCTAGAGAGGCTGGGACGCCCTTGGTGTTCCCTTTCAGAAGCCCCCCGATGTCCAACTGCGTCGGAGAGGCCGCGGTCTGCCGGAAATACCGATAGCTCCCCTCGAAGCGCCAACGATCGCTCACGTAATGATCCAGGCGAATGACGGCGAAATCGTTGGTGATTGAGGCATCGGCGATGCTCCGAAAGCCGATGGTATTTAACCCATCGCCCACCGAAGGATCGTTCCCCGCAGGCAACAAGTCCCATAACGCCTTGACCACCGGATTCAACCCGATTCCTCGTGGATCGCAGGGATCGGAATTCGTCGGGCCACAGAGCCGTGAGGTCTTCAGATCATAGCTGACGATTTGACCGCTCGCATCGCGAAATCGCAAGATTCCGGCGCGCAATGTATCCGTCGGCACCACGCGGACGATGTCCTGCGACTGCGGGAATCGCCGCCCCTCATAGTGGGCGAACACGAACGCCCGATTCCTCACAATCGGTCCTCCGCCGGAGAATCCGAAACGGTTGTCCTTCAACTCCGGATCAGGCTGCCTCGTTCGGTTTCGCGTCCACGTGTTCGCGTTCAGGTTATCGTTTTGATGGTACCAATAGGCCGAACCATGGAATTCGTTCGTCCCGCGCTTGGTGATGAAGGCGATCTGCCCGCCCGAGCTGCGCCCGAAGGTCGCGTTCGGGTTCGTCGTCCCCACTCGGAATTCCTCGATGCTCTCGACCGGAACAGGAATGATGGGCTCGGGCCCGCTGGAGAGCGGTTTCACCGGGTGCGTTCCCACGGTGTTGTCCGTGATGTCCACCCCATCGAGAATGAACGTGTTCTGGTCACTTCGAGCGCCCGCGACTTGTCCCCCGATGTTGTCATTGACGCCGACACCGCGATACGGCATCGTCAGCGGTTGCAGCAAGTAGATCGAGACAGCGCTCCGATTGATATTGGGCAAGCGCAAGAGCGTCTCCCCCTTGAGGACGTTTCCGACCGTCGCGTCCACGGTCTGCAGTTCCACGCCCGCTCCGGCCGTCACCTCGACCGTCTCGGCGATCTCCCCGACTTCGAGCGTGAAGTTCACCGTGTACCCCTTGGCGACGTCGATCTTCAGCGCGGAGACGACCGCTTGACGGAAGCCCGGCGCCGTGGCCGTGATCCGATAGATGCCGGGAGAGAGGTTCGTGACGACATACTGCCCGGCCTCATTGGTCTTGACCGTGCGGCTGACGCTGGTCGCCGTCTCGGTCACGGTGACCTCGG
The DNA here is from genome assembly GCA_030550025.1 of Acidobacteriota bacterium. Taxonomy (GTDB): domain Bacteria; phylum Acidobacteriota; class Blastocatellia; order HR10; family HR10; genus HR10. Next base: position 62,841 of record JAUQQC010000003.1, read on the forward strand.
CTCCCGCGATGACGGCCCCAGCCGGATCGGTGACTGTCCCGCTCACGGTGGCCGTCGCCGCCGTTTGCCCAAATGCAGCGCTCCAAAAGGCGCACAAAGAAAGGACTATCACCACAACACTACGGTTTTGCCGCTTCATCTCTCCCCCTCCCTAGTTTGAATTTCTGGCGTGCCCAAAAATATCGCACAACGCCTACCTCAAGCAAGCCCCTCAACGCTCGCGCCCCTCTCCTTTCGGAAGGACGCGCTTGAAGGCGAGGTCCTCGAAGAGGCCAGAGATGGTCATCCGCAACTCGCTGACCTTTCCCTCGACATCCGGCACGAAGATCGCGAAAGCCCGAGGGAAGAGAGGATCGCGCCAGCGCACTCGAAACGTCTCATAGTGCCAATGCTCCAGATCCCCTACGCGAGTCGGTCCGAATCGCAGCACAAGCCTTCCCTCCTCTTCGGCGACGCTCACCTCGCCATACACATCGTTCTCATACGTTCCGACGTATTGCGCCGGGGGCAAAGCAGGTCTCGTCCCCACAACGCGCGCATCTTCGATGCGTTTCAGAGCAGCCTGTTGTTGTTCCTGCAAGGCCTTCGCTCGTTGGAGGAACTCCGCACTCCAATCTCGTGGCGGAGCCCCGAAGAAGGCATCCAGGATGCGATACTTGAGCGCATGCACAAGCAGCGTCCCGTTCATGTTCGTCAAAATGACCGCCCCCAACTTCTCCTCCGGGACCAGGATCACGAGCGCACTCATCCCATCAATGTTGCCCCCGTGCTCGACGATCTTCCGGCCTCGGTAATCATGGAGGAACCATCCCAACCCATAGGTCAGGAATCGCGCTTCCGGAAAGAGCGTGGAATAGGGCGGCTCGGGACGAATGATCATCTGCGGCGTCTGCATCTCGCGCTCCATAGCGGCGTTCCAAAACCGCTGCCCTCGGTACGTTCCCTCGTTCAGATGGAGGCGGATCCACTCGGCCATCTCCAAGACGCTGGAATTGATCGCTCCGGCCGGAGCGATGTTATCAATGTCCCGCCAGGGAATAGGCCGGACGATGTTCTCGACCTTCGCATGCGGCGTGGCGACATCCGAAGCCTCGCGCAGCGCTTTCACGCTCGTCGTGCTCGTCGTCATCCCCAAGGGTTGAAAGATCCGCTCGCGGATGAACTCATCCCATGTCTTACCGGTGACGGCGCGAATGAGCTGGCCAGCCACCAGGTAGAGGATGTTCTGATACCCGAAGTGGCTGCGAAAGCTCCAGCGCGGCTTCAAAAACCGAATCCGCCGCACGATCTCCTCCCGCTCATACATCGAGCCGTACCAGAGCAGATCGGCGCGCTCGAGACCGCTCCGATGGGTGACCAGATCGCGGACCGTCAACTCGCGGGTGACGTAGGGGTCGAACAGTTGAAAGTCGGGGAGATATTTCAGGACCGGATCGTCCCATCGAATCTTCCCTTCTTCCACGAGCATGGCGAGGGCGGCCGTCGTGAAGGCTTTCGAGGCCGAGCCGATGGCGAAGATCGTGCGCTCGGTCACCGGAGCCGGATCCCCGAGCCGTTTGACACCGTAGCCCTTGGCGAGAACCACCGCATCATTCTTGACGATGGCCAACGCCAAGCCGGGGACTTCCCAATCACGCATCGCTCGGACGATGTATGCCTCCAGATCTTGAAGGCCTTCCGCCTGCGGATTCGGCCGAGCGAAGCCGGGATCGCATGGGCTCGCGATGGCGAACAGAAGGATGAGGGTGACAGATAGCCGGACGCTTTTCATCTCGCCCTCCTCAATGGAGTCTCCAACGAGTGCGCACCCATCTCCTCCTCCAAGACCGAACGAACGCGCACCCGTTCATCCACGTTTCCGGTGTTCATCGAACCAATTCACGATGTACAAGATCTTGGCCATATGATGGCTCGGTCGCCGCATGATCCCGTGCGGCTCTCCGGGAACGCGCACGAGCACAGCCTCCACCCCCAAGAGCTTCAGCGCCGTGAAATACTGTTCGGATTCGGACATCGGCGTGCGATAATCCTCCTCCCCAGTGATGATGAGCGTCGGCGTGCGCACGTTCTTGACGACCGAGAGGAGCGACCGCTTCTCGTAGTGCTCGACGTGATCCCACGGGAACCCGGGGAACCAGTACTTGATGGCGAACGCGGCGATATCGGCCGTCAGCACGAAACTGTACCAGTTGATCACGGGATAGGCGGCTGCGGCTGCTCGAAACCGGTTCGTCCGCCCGATCACCCAACAGGTCAAGACGCCGCCGCCACTGCCGCCCGTGACGAAGAGGTTCTCCGGGTCCACATAGCCGCGCGCGAGGACAGCGTCCACGCCCGACATGAGATCGTAGAAATCGTCGCCCGGATAGGCATGATGAATCAGATTGCCGAATTCCTCCCCGTAGCTTGTGCTCCCACGTGGATTCACGTAGAGGACGACATAGCCACGCGCCGCCCACATCTGCTTCTCCACGTCGAATCGGTCGCCATAGTTGGCGAACGGTCCACCATGGATTTCCAGGATCAGGGGATATTTCTTCGAGGGATCGAAATCCGGAGGCGTGATGATCCATCCCTGGATCTTCCGCCCATCGAGCGAAGACGTGTACCAGATTTCCTCGACGCGCCCGAGCTTCTTCCGCGCGAAGAGATCAGCATTCAACGCCGTGAGGACGCGAAGTTCGGGGTTGGCAAGCGTGCCCACGGCGATGTCTCCCGGCACATCCGGGCGCGTATAGGTCACGGCGAAAGCACCGTTGTTCGCCACGCTGAAAGCGCCGCCCATGCTGTAAGCGAGATCTCCGCTCCCAATATGAGCGGCGAGCGTTCGGAAAGCGCCCTCGAGCGTATAGAGACCGAGCTTCGTCGTGCCTTGATCGTCGTAGAGGAAGAGGATGCCGCGACCATCCGGAGTCCAGCGCGGTCGCGCGACATCGCGATCGAGCGCCGCCGAGAGCACACGCGAGCCGCTTCCATCTCGATTCATCACATAAAGGCGCGTCACTTGATACCCCTGATAGGCGTCATCGAACCCCACGTATGCGATATAGCGCCCATCGGGGGAGATCGCCGGCGCGTTATCCGGTCCCCTCCGGTTGGTCAGAGCTCGAACCGATCCGTCGGCGATGGAGAATTCGTAGATCTCCGTATCGAGCGGCTCCAGATCGAAATCCGGACGACGATTAACCGAGATGAGCAACGCTTTCCCATCGGGCGTCCATACGGCCTCGCTCGCGCGGAAGCCGACCCCGCCGTGATGGAACTTCCCGCTGGAGATCTGCCGGGGTGTCCCTCCTTCCGCCGGCACGATAAACAGGTGCGTGTATCCCGGTTTCAAATATCCCGCGCCGTTGAACCGATAGACGAGCCGATCGATCACCACCGCGGAATCCGCCCACTTGGCTCCGGGGGGCGGCGAAGGGAACCCCCCGATCTGTCGCGGCGGCTCCGGGACGAACATCGCAAACGAGATAAAGCGTCCATCTGGAGACCATGCGATCCCTTCTGGCGGGAACGGCACGTTCGTGACCCGCGCCGTCTGCCCCGTGTCCATCCACCGCACGTAGATCTGCGGCGAGCCCTCTCGATCCGAAAGGTACGCGATCCGCGTGCCATCGGGCGACCATCGGGGAGAACTGTCCCGATAGATGCCCGTCGTCAACGGGCGATGCTCCTTCCCATCGAAGGAGATGATCCAGAGGTTGGAGTAGCGCTGATCCGTCATGACATCGCTCGCCCGCCGCACGTAGACGATGTACCGCCCATCGGGCGAGATCTGTGGATCGCTCGCATACTCCAGCTCGAAAAGGTCCATCGGAGTGAGCCGATCTTCCTGATCCCGCGCGATCGCCGGAAGACCGCTCACGAGGACCGCCAAAAGGACGACTCCGACGAAGCCTCGGGGCCACCGACGCCGTTCGATCATAGGGCTCCTCCTCGATTTGGACTCCCTGCGCATGGTAGCGACGCCCGCACCTCCTGAATGGAGAAGGCCAGGTATATATCAAACCCCGTGTCCGCTGTCAACGCGTGCACATTCTGCGGGATGGCGTTCGCTCCAACAGATGCTTACCGTCTCGACCTACTCTTTGAATCGGCGGGGATTGATCCCGTATTTTTTGACCTTATAGCCGAGGATGCGCTTGGTAGTATTGAGCAGGCGGGCAGCGCGCGAGATATTTCCCCGCGCCGTCTTCAAGGCATCCAGGATTAAATCCTTCTCGTAAGCGGCCACAGCTTCGCTCAAGGAGAGGCGCGGGACCGTCCCCGACGCTTCGGCCGTTTGAAGCGTGGGCGGCAGATGATGGCTGTGGATCACGTTCCCCTCGCACACGAGGACCGCGCGCTCGATGCAATTCTCCAGCTCGCGCACGTTTCCCGGCCAGTGGTAGCTCATGAGCATGTCAATGGCTGGCGTCGAGATGCGTCGAATATCCTTGCCGTGCAGGCGCGCGTACTTCTCAAGAAAATAGTCGGCCAGAAGCGGAATGTCGGACTTCCGCTCTCGCAGCGGCGGCAGAAAGATCGTGAACACATTCAGGCGATAATAGAGGTCCTCGCGGAACGTCCCCTCGCGCATCGCCTGCTCCAGATCGCGATTCGTGGCAGCGATCAACCGCACGTCTACCTTGATCGTCTCCGTCCCACCGAGCCGCTCGAATTCTCGTTCCTGCAGCACGCGCAGGAGCTTGACCTGCACCGAGAGAGGAAGGTCGCCGACTTCATCCAGAAACAGGGTCCCGCGATCGGCCAACTCGAATCGCCCTTTCTTCCGCGCATAAGCTCCGGTGAACGCCCCCTTTTCGTATCCGAACAACTCAGCCTCGATGAGGCTCTCCGGCAAGGCGGCACAACTGACTTTGAGGAACGGCTGATTGGCCCGCAACGAATTGTAATGGATCGCCCGCGCGATCAACTCCTTCCCCGTCCCCGACTCGCCGCGGATAAGCACGGTCGTGTTCGTCCGCGCGACCTGCGCGACCTGTGCGTAGACCTCCTGCATCGGTCGGCTCGTGCCGATGATGTTGCTGAAGTCGTAGCGCTCCCGCAGTTCCCGACGCAAGGCGAGGTTCTCGTCCATCAGGCGGCGCTTCTCCGCCTCGATGAGCTGATTCACCCTCACGGCCTGCGCCACCATCGAGCCGACGATGCTGAAGAATTTCGTGGCCTGATCGTAATCTCGATCCGGGCGATAGGGAAGGACGATTCCCATGGCGCCGATCGTCTGCTGATCGACGGAGACGGGCACGCAGATGAAGGTCAGCTCTTCGCGAGATGCCTTGAGCACGCCCGTGCGATCCAGGAAGAGCGGCTCTTGGCTGGCCTTGGGGACGACGATGGGTTTGCCGCTCTCGACGACACGCCCGATGATTCCCTCGCCCACCCGATAACGCCCGCGCTGCTGCGCTTCGCGCGTCAGCCCGACCGAGACTTCGATGACCACTTCCTCGCCACTCTCTTCCAGCAGCGCGATCACGCCGGAGACGACCCCGTGATTCTCCTCCAGGATCTCCAGCACGCGCAGCAGCGCCTGCCGCAAGTTGAGCGTCGTCCCCAGCGTCTGGCTGATGTTGAGCAGCGTCGCCAGCTTCTGAACGTCCTGATTCACCTCGCCCCTCATGGCCGCCTCGTTTTCGTTGAGTGATAGCCCATCTTCGTTCAAAACGCAAGGCGCCAAGACGCGCGGCGACGATTGCCAGAGCGAAAATTCATGCTAAAATTGCACAGCGGGAGGTGAGAGTATGCACTTTGTGCCGATTGTCGTGGAGACGACGAGTCGCGGGGAACGCGCGTACGACATTTATTCTCGCCTCTTGAAAGAGCGCATCGTCTTTCTCGGGACGCCGATCGACGATCAGGTGGCCAACTTGATCATCGCCCAATTGCTCTATTTGGAGGCCGAGGATCCGGATCGGGACATCAATCTCTACATCAACAGTCCCGGTGGATCGCTCACGGCGGGCCTCGCCATCTACGATACGATGCAATTCATTCGTCCCGATGTGGCGACGATCTGCACGGGGGAGGCGGAGGCCATCGCCGCTTTGCTCTTGGCGGCCGGGGCGCCGGGGAAACGGTACGCGCTCCCCAGCTCCCGCATCATCATCTATCAGCCGTACATCTACGGCGTCTCGGGTCAAGCGACCGACATCCGCATTCACGCCGAAGAGCTGATGCGCTTGCGCCGTTTGATCAGCTCGCTCCTGGCCAAACATACGGGGCGTTCGATCGAACAGATCGAGCGCGACGTGGAACGAGACTTCATCCTCACGGCCGATCAGGCCGTCGCCTACGGCCTGATCGACAAGGTCTTGCACCGGCGCGAAGTGCCTGAGGAGGAAACGATCTCGGTGACGCGCCCGTGATTTCGTGCTAAGATAAGGGCGTTCGTGCAATGAGCATCTCATGCTTGAGGAGGAGGATATGGCGAAAAAGGCACTGACGAAGGCTCAACTAGTGGGACATCTGGCGGAGAAGCTCGGGGTGAATCGAGCGACGGCGCGGAGTTTCCTCGATGAGCTTTCGACGCTCGTGGCCAAGGAGGTGAAAAAGGCGGGCGTCTTCACCCTGCCTGGGCTTGGGAAGTTCGTTCTCTCCAAACGGAAAGCCCGAATGGGCCGCAATCCCCGAACGGGCGAGCCCATTAAGATTCCGGCCAAGACGGTCTTGAAGTTTCGGATCGCGAGGGCGTTGAAGAGTTCCGTCCTCCCGGCGAAGAAGTGATGCTGCCTTACACCTGATGACGAAGGCGCGTGGATCGGGTTCGGCCCACGCGCCTTTTTTCATCCCTTGCGGACGAGGAGGTCTGGACTCAGAGCGCGAGCCGACGCAAGCGCAGCGCGTTCGCGATGACCGAGACCGAGCTGAACGTCATCGCGGCTGCCGCGATCATCGGGCTCAAAAGCAGGCCGAAGATTGGGTAGAAGACTCCGGCGGCGATCGGCACGCCAAGCAGGTTATACACGAAGGCGAAGAAGAGATTCTGCCGGATATTACGCATCGTCGCGCGGCTGAGCCGTCGAGCCCGCACGATCCCTCGCAGGTCCCCCTTCACCAATACCACGGCGGCGCTCTCAATGGCGACGTCCGTGCCTGTCCCCATGGCGATCCCCACGTCAGCTTCGGCCAGCGCCGGAGCATCGTTGATGCCATCGCCGGCCATGGCCACTCGCCGTCCCTCCGCCTTCAGGCGCCTCACCACTGCGGCCTTCTCATCCGGCAACACCTCAGCGATCACCTCATCGAGGCCGAGCTCACGAGCCACGGCTTCAGCCGTCTGACGATGATCGCCGGTGACCATCACAATACGAAGTTTCTCCCGATGCAAGGCCGCGATGGCCTCGCGCGCCGAGGCCTTGATGGGATCGGCAATCCCCAAGAGTCCGACCAGCGTTCCATTCACGATGACGAACAAGACGGTCTGCCCGGCCCGTCGCATCGCCTCCACCTGCGGGCGCACCATATCGGCCTCGGTCTCCAATCCGAATTCCATGACCACCCTCTCGCTTCCGACGATGACCGTATGTCCCTCGACGTCCCCCATCGCCCCTTTGCCGGGGAACGAGCGGAAATGTCGCACGTTGGCCAGCGAGAGCCCTCGCTGCTCAGCAGCTTCCAAGAGCGCGCGCGCCAGAGGATGCTCACTCCCGCGTTCGAGGCTCGCGGCGAAGCGCAAGACTTCGGCCTCGGTTAACTCCGCCAGCGCGACGATGGAGACCACGCGCGGTCGTCCTTCGGTAAGCGTCCCCGTCTTGTCCACAACGAGCGTATCCACCCGTTCCAGCAGTTCCAGCGCTTCGGCATGCCGCACGAGCACGCCGGCCATCGCCCCTCGCCCTGTCCCTACCATGATCGCCATTGGCGTGGCCAACCCCAAAGCACAAGGACAAGCGATGATCAACACGGCGACGGCATTCACCAGCGCGTGGACCATTCGCGGTTCCGGTCCAATGAGCCCCCATATCGCGAACGTGATCGCGGCGACGAACACGACGGCCGGAACGAAGTACGCCGATACCCGATCGGCCAACCGCTGAATTGGCGCGCGACTCCGCTGCGCCTCGCTCACCATCCGCACGATCTGCTGCAGCAGCGTCTCGCGACCGACGCGCTCGGCGCGCATGACGAAGCTGCCCGTCCCGTTGACCGTTCCGCCAATGACCCATTGGCCTGGCCCCTTCTCCACCGGCATCGGCTCACCCGTCACCATGGATTCGTCCACGAAGCTAGACCCCTCGAGCACAATGCCATCCACCGGGATGCGTTCTCCCGGGCGAACCCGAAGGCGATCGCCCACACGCACACGCTCGAGCGGAACGTCTTCCTCTTCCCCGCTTTCGCGAATCATACGCGCTGTCTTGGGCGCTAAGCCGAGCAGCATCCGGATCGCGCCGCTCGTCCGACGACGCGCTCGCAGCTCCAGCACTTGCCCCAGAAGAACGAGCGTCGTGATCACGGCTGCCGCCTCGAAGTACACGGCGACTTCACCGTGCGGACCGCGAAAAGACGAGGGGAAGACGCCGGGGAAGAGCGCGGCGATCACGCTGTAGAGATACGCTGTCCCCGTGCCCAAGGCGATGAGCGTGAACATGTTCCAGCGCCGATTCCTCACCGAAGCCATCGCGCGCTGAAAGAACGGCCATCCCCCCCAGAGCACGACGGGCGTCGCCAGAACGAGCTGAACCGCGATCGCCCAACGGACTGAGAGGCCGGGCATCCCACCGACCATCTCCGACATCGCCAGCAGAAGGATCGGCGCCGTCAGCAGCGCGCTGAGCCAAAATCGGCGACTCATGTCCCGCAGTTCCGGACTAGGGGCTTCCTCGCCAAGCACCATCTTCGGCTCCAGCGCCATCCCACAGATCGGACAAACTCCAGGCTCGCCGCGCACGATCTCCGAATGCATGGGGCAGGTGTACTCCTCAGTCGCCGCAATGCCGGAGAAGGGTTCCAGAGCCATCCCACATTCCGGACAGGCTCCCGGCTGCGCCCGTCGCACGTCCGCATGCATGGGGCAGGTGTACGCGCCTTCCGCCACAGGAGGCGGCTCCGACCGACGCCGAGAGACCTTGAGCGCGATAGGCGGTCTGGCCGAGGCCACATAGCGCTCCGGCTCCGCGCGAAATCGTTCCCAGCAGTGCCGGCAGCAAAAGAAATACACCCGTCCCGCATACTCCTGCGAACTCGCCGCCTGCTCCGGGTTCACTTCCATGCCGCAGACCGGATCTCTCACAATGGCTTCAGACTCCCGATGCGCGCTCATCGCTTCATGCATACCCCCTCCCGCTCAGAGAGCACTCCAACAACGGCTATAATTTTCCCTGCTCGCCCGATGAGGGGCAACCGAAAAGCGCTGCCCTCGGACGATCGCCCACTCGCGGGATACCCCTTCAGTCCGGATGGCGCGCCTTTTCCGACGCCTAGGCACTGGCGCGCTCGACGCGCTTCACGTGAATGCCCGTGAGTCCCCCCTTGCTGTAGACCGTCCCCGTCACCTTCACCTTTTCGGCGATGAAATCCCGTAACTTCGCGTTGGGATTCGAGTGATCCACGGGGAGCGAGAGATACACCCGTCCGGTCTTCTCCTCCAAGATGGCGAGTGGGATCCCCTGCTGCACGCAATATTCGGCGCATCGGCGATGCGCCTTCCCCGTCGAACCATGGCTGAGATAGCACACGGGGTCAATCACCTCGCCGACGATCGTCGTCTCACGGCCCGTCTCCTGATGCGCGTGTTGCGCCCAGGCGCCCACGCCTACGATCGTTGCGAGACCGAAAAGTAAGAGCAGGGTCGTCGTCTTCATCTCTTCCCTCCTGCAAAGAATGCCGACGCGAAAACGCGCCCTCGCTTATCGTCACCGATTCCCCTCGCTCCTGCGAGGAGCCATGTGATAGACCCTCTCCCAGACGAAATCGTAGACCTCATCCGGCATGCTCGTCTTCAGATCGAACACATACGCGCGCGTGGGACCGCCGAATTCCGGCTCGTACGTCACGATCTCCAACTGATACGGACCGAAGCGCCCCACGCGCTGGATATCCGACCATCGCCACGAGCGCGAATCATGGGGCCGATCGCGCGACTCATAGACCATTCGATCGGCATAGATGCGCAGCGTCCCTTGACATCCGCCGAAGCGATGGCGATGGCGCACGGCGATCTCGTGAAGCAGTGCCCCTTCAGCGGCGACGAAGCTCGTCGCCAGGGGTCGTCGGAGGCGCGCCGACAGGAACGCGCTCACCTCCGCCGGGATCTCCGAGAGCGTCGTGAATCGGAACGCCCGATCTCGCCCCAACGCCCACCAATGGGCCTCATACGTGTGGAGGACGATCTCTCGGCGAGAGGCGAGCACGACTATCCGAATATCCTCGAACGCCCAGCGTCGCGCGTGCTTCACGTGAACGGTTCGATACTCGATGCCTTCGGCCGTGATGCTCAATTCCCCGCGACACGACCGGAGTCCGTGCTCGTGTCGGACGGGGAAGCGAAAGTCCTGAGCGAATCCCTTGGCCCCCACCGCGCTCAGCAAGAGCAGGAGGGCTCTGACGATCAGCCATCTCTGAGGGGGCAACGACGTCGAACGCTCTCCGAACGCTTCGAGCCCTTGAGCGCGTGCCCTGCGCGCAGCGAACCGAAGGCTGTATGCCCGCATCATGCCTGCGCCTCCTTCTGCAGGTGGAAATGCCACCGCCAGACGAAATAGATCGCCGGATACACGACCAACTCCATGACGAACGAGGTGAAGATACCTCCGATCATCGGGGCGGCGATGCGCTTCATCACGTCGGCGCCGGTGCCCGTGGACCACATGATAGGGAGCAAGGCGATGAACATCGTCGCCACGGTCATGAACTTCGGACGCAGTCGCTTCACCGCACCGTAGTGAATCGCCTCGCGCAAATGCGCTCGCGTCCGCATCAGCCCTTGACTCCGCATCTCCTCGTACGCGAGATCGAGATAGAGCAACATGAAGACCCCCGTCTCCGCATCCACGCCGAGGAGCGCGATCAACCCTACCCATACGGCGATGCTCAGATTGTAGTCCAAGAGATAGAGGAGCCAAATGGCACCGACGGCCGAGAACGGAACGGCGAGCATGACGATTATCGTCTTCGTCGTCGAGCGCGTATTAAAGTAGAGCAGCAGAAAGATGATCAAGAGCGTGATCGGCACGACGAGCTTCAGTCGTTCTTTGACCCGCTGCATATGCTCGTACTGGCCGCTCCAGACGAGCGTATATCCGGGCGGCAGCGGGACCTTCTCCCGGACGATCCGCTTGGCCTCCTCCACATAGCCGCCGATGTCGCGCCCGGAGACGTCCACGTAGACGTAGCCGCTCAAGCGACCATTCTCATCGCGGATCATGCCCGGCCCGGAGAGGAGCTTGATGTCAGCGACTTGCATGAGGGGGATCTGCGCGCCGTTTGGGGTGGGCACCAACACGCGACCGAGCCGATCGAGCGTGCTGCGATAATCGCGCAAGTAGCGCACGTTGATCGGATACCGCTCGCGCCCTTCGACCGTCATCGTGACGTTCTCGCCGCCGATGGCCGACAGGATGACCCTCTGCGCTTCCTCAACCGTCAGCCCATAGCGGGCTAACTCCTCGCGCTTCAGCGCGAAGTCGAGGAAGTAGCCTCCGGCCGTACGTTCGGCGAAGACGCTCGTCGTGCCGGGGACGTCTCGCAGCACCCCCTCGATGCGTTGGCCGATCTCCTGGATGGTGTTCAGGTCGTGGCCGAGAATTTTGATCCCCACCGGCGTGCGCACGCCCGTCGTGAGCATGTCAAGGCGCGCTTTGATCGGCATCGTCCAGGCGTTGACGACGCCGGGAAGCTGCAGCGCTTCGTTCAATCCGCCGGGGCCGTAGATCAACTCCTCACTCGTCTTCCGATCCGGCCAGATCCGCCGCAAGATACCCTGCAACCACTCGGGAGCCCAGTCAGAATACCAGCGGGGCTTCTTCGGCCATTGATCTGGAGGCTTGAGCACGATGACCGTTTCGATCATCGAGAAGGGAGCGGGATCGGTCGCCGTCTCCGCGCGCCCCGCCTTGCCGAAGACTCGCTCGACTTCGGGGAACGATTTCAGAATCTTGTCCTGGACCTGCAGAAGCTTCTGCGCCTCCGTCACCGAAATGCCCGGCAACGTCGTCGGCATGTAGAGCAACACGCCTTCATCGAGCGGCGGCATGAACTCCGACCCCAGGCGGAAGAAAACGGGGATCGTCAGAAGGACGAGGAGCACGGCGCTAGCGATCGTCATCCACGGATGCCGCAGGACCCACTCCACGACCGGATGATAGAGTCGCATCAAGAGTCGGCTGATCGGATGTTTCTCCTCGCTGTGAATCTTCCCGACGAGAATGGCGTTGATGAGCCGACAAAGCACGCGCGGGCGAAAGGTGAATTCTCGCATGTGGGTGAATAACAGCCGGATCGCCGGATCGAGCGTGATCGCGAGCACGGCGGCGATCGCCATCGCGAAGTTCTTCGTGAAGGCGAGCGGCTTGAAGAGTCGCCCTTCTTGCGCCTCCAGAGCGAAGACCGGCATGAACGAGACGGCGATCACCAAGAGCGCGAAGAAACTCGGCCGGCCCACCTCTTTCACCGCGCGGATGACGACGTCGCGAAAATCGCCCGGACGTCCAGCGGCTTCCCACTGTTCGAGCCGCTTATGCGTCTGCTCGACGACGACGATGGCAGCATCCACCATCGCGCCAATGGCGATGGCGATCCCCCCAAGCGACATGATGTTGGCCGTGAGCTTCATCGCGTACATCGGGATGAACGACAAGAGCACGGCGATGGGGATGGTGATGATGGGGATGATGGCGCTCGGGATGTGCCAGAGGAAAATGAGGATCACGACGCTCACGATCGCCAGCTCCTCGATAAGCGTCCGCTTCAACGTCGCAATGGATCGGAGGATCAGCTCCGACCGGTCGTAGGTCGTGACGATCCTCACCCCTTCCGGAAGACCGCGCTCGATCTCGGCCAAACGTGCCTTCACGCGCTCAATGACCTTGAGCGCGTTCTCTCCGTACCGCATGATCACGATGCCCCCGACCGTCTCCCCCTCCCCGTCCAGCTCGGCGATGCCACGACGAAGATCCGGTCCCAGGGCGACCGTGCCGAGATGCTTCACCAGGATGGGCACTCCCGTCTCCGGATTGACTCCAACGACGATGTTCTCGACATCGCGAAGGGATCGGATGTAGCCGCGACCGCGCACCATATACTCGCGTCCCGAGAACTCGATGAGCCGTCCGCCCACATCGTTATTCCCCTGACGGATGGCGCGCACGACGGCATCGAGCGGAACGCGATAAGCTAAGAGCGCGTTGGGATCGAGATTCACCTGATACTGTCGGACGAAGCCTCCAACCGGAGCGACCTCGGCCACCCCAGGCACCGATTGCAACTCATAGCGGAGATACCAATCCTGGAGCGCGCGCAACTCGGCCACACTCCGCTTCCCCGTCGTATCCACCAAAGCATATTGGAAGACCCATCCGACAGCGGTCGCGTCCTTGGCCAACTCCACCTGGACGCCCTCGGGCAACCGCGGCAAGATGCTGCTCAGATATTCGAGCGTGCGGGACCGCGCCCAGTAGATGTCCGTCCCGTCCTCGAAGATCACATATACATAGGAGTAGCCGAAGTCCGAGAATCCCCGAATGTCCTTCACCCGAGGCAATCCGAGTAGCGAGCTGATGATCGGATAGGTGACCTGATCCTCGATGATGTCCGGGCTGCGATCCCAACGGGAATAGATGATCACTTGCGTGTCCGAGAGATCGGGGATGGCGTCCAACGTGATGTTGCGCATCGCGTGGAAGCCAATGAGCAAAGCCGCTCCGACGAGAAGGAAGACGAGGAAGCGATTGCGCGCGCAGAATTCGATGAGCTTCTCGATCATAACCGTCTCCCTCCGCTCACGGCTTGTGCCCCGAATGCTCCTGCGGCCGTCTCGGCGAAACCTTCGGCTCGCCGCCCGTCGGCGCGCGGCCATGCTCGGCATGGCTGATCCCCTGAAGGGCCGACTTAAGGCGACTCTCGGAATCAATGAGGAAGGTCCCGGAGGTGACGATCCGCTCTCCCGCCTTCAATCCCTCCAGGATGATGTACCGATCGCCCACCTTCGGCCCCACGCGCACCCGGCGCGGCTCGAAATACCCTCCTTCGTGGGCGACGAAGACGATCTGCTCCTCACCGGAATCGAGGACGGCCCCTTCGGGCACCCAAAGCTGCCGCCCATAATGGACGTGGAGCTCGACGTTCGTATACATGTCTGGCTTCAACGCGAAGTCGGGATTCGGGAATTCCAGGCGAATCTTCACCGTGCGCGTCACGTTATCCACCTGCGGAGAGATGTAGGTGACCCGTCCGCGGAAGACCTTGCCGGGGAAGGCCGGCAGCGTCATCGTCGCCGTCTGGCCAACTCGGACCATCGGCACTTCGGACTCGTAGATGTCCGCGAGCACCCATACGGTCGAGAGATCGGCGATCACATAAAGCTCCGTCTCCGGTGTCACGCGCTGTCGTTCAAAAGCGTTCCGTGAGAGGACGAATCCACTCACCGGCGCGTAAAGCGTAAGTGTCCGAGACGGTTGACCACGCTGATGAATCCGTCGGATGTCCGCTTCGGGGATGTCCCATAATTCCAATCGTCGCTTGCTCGCCTCATAGAGCGAATCCGCAGCGGCGGCGATCTCTCGATAGGCGCTTCGACCGAGCGTCTCCTTCGCCCGCAGCGCCAGCAAATACTCCTGCTGCGTCGCCACCAACTCTGGACTATACAGCTCGACAAGTGGCTCTCCCTTCCGAACGAGCTTCCCAACGTAGTCCGCATGGACCTTCTCGATCCACCCCTCGATCTTGGGATGTACGCGAGCGATCTTCGTCTCGTCGTAGGTAACCTTCCCGACGGTCCGAATCGTGTGGACGACCGGCCCGAACATCACCTCGCCATAGGCGACGCCAATGAGCTGCTGCTTGATGGGGTCGATGCGCACAGTCCCAAAAGGAAAGGTCACCCCCGCCATCTCCCCAGCGGGTTCCTGAGCCATGCCTTTCGGCGAGGATTCCAAGGGCACAAGCGTCATCCCGCAGATCGGGCATTCGCCCGGTCGCTCGGACTTGTACTCGGGATGCATCGGACAGTAGTAGATCGTCTTCGCGACTGAGCGCGACGCCCCTTCGTCGCGCTTCAACCACATTCCGAGTCGTGTTCGCTGCAGCTCCTCGCGATACCGGTACGCAACCCCCATCGCCAGGAGTGCGAGAAGAAGCGCACTGCCACCCCAAAAGCGCCGTGAGCCCCAGCGCCTCCTCCGTATCCCCTGTCCTCCGCGTGTTCCCTCACCGTCCGGAGATGTCGGTGAGGGGGGCGGATCCACCGCTTCGCGGTTTGACGCAGAGGCGTGAGCCGCCCAGAGCACCCCCAAGGGGTCTTCCTCAGATGATCTCCATGGCGTGCGCGATTCTCTCTCCATCGCTTCCCTCCTCACGGCCCAAGAACCCTCCCATCGGGAACGTCATCTCGCGATTTCATCTCACCAGCTCTCTCCCGATGAGTGGCTCCAGTTGAGCCAACGATTTTTGAAAAGTCACGAGTTGCTCGTAGTAACTGGTCTCATAAGTGAGCACTGTGATGAGATTCGTAATGAGCGTCAGGAAATCCACCGCCCCGACCTGGTATGCCGCGATGGAAGACTCCAACGCCAAGGTCGCTTGGGGGATGATCCCTTCCTCATAGAGTCGAAGGAGCCGATCGGCCGTCACCGCCATCAAATATAGGTCTTTCACGCGGAAGAAGAGCTGCGCGCGAATCCCCTCATGTCGTCGTCGGGCCTGAGTCCATTCGGCACTCGCCTCGTCGAGCGCCGGTCGCTGCTTCCGCCAAAAATACAGCGGGAGTCTCACGCTGATGCTGAGGCCCCACATCTCCGGCATCGCCGGCCGTTGCATGTATTGGAAGCCCACGGCGAAATCGGGATAGAACTCCTTCTGCGCGAGCGCGATCTGATAGTGGCGGCTGTCCATCACCCGCTCTTGCTGCTTCAGCTCGGGAGAATCGGCGGCGGCCATCCGATACAACTCTTCGAGCGAAAAGGTGAGCGTGCCTTTCTTCACTTCGGCCACCCGTCCAAGGGGCGTCTCTGGCGGGCGATTCAACAGGGCGTTGATGAGCGCGACGGTGCTCTCCCGTCGCTGCTCCAAAACCGCCAGTCGTTCCAGCAGGATCGAGAGCTCCGTCTGTGCCTTGAGGACATCCGCCTGCGCCGCCTTCCCCACCTGATAGCGCGCCTCGGCGATCTTGAGGAACTGTTCGAGCAAACCTTTGATTCGTTGGACGATCTCCAAGGACTTGTCCACGAAGTACAATTCGTAATACGCCACCTTCAGCTCGGAGACCACGCGACGCCAGGTCTGCTCGTAGCTCCATCGCTCGGCCTCCGCTTCCAAAGTGGCGATTTTCCCCCGGAGAGCGAGCTTCCCAGGGAACGGGATCTCCTGCAGGATGCTCACCATGCGCGCGCTGGATGGATCTCCGACCTGTACGGAGAACGGAAGCAGATTCCCCACCGAAGCGATCGAGAGCGTGGGCTCTGGTGGCGCCGACACCTGCGAGACCCGGGCCAGGCGAGCATCATAACGTCGCCGAGCTTCGAGGACCTCCGGATTGGCGCGCAACGCCTCGGCGATCAATTCCTCGAGCGTGATGAGAGGCTGCTCGGCAGACGCGGCGTCTGGTCCTCCCCCCTCGCGCCTCAATACAGCGAAGTTCACCGAGGGATTCTGCCTCGCCTGCTCTCTCCCCGGATTCGCCAATGATTCGACCGATTGCCCATAGCGAAGCGGCGCGCAAACGCCGAGGAGGAGGATTCCGATCATCCAGCTTCCCCTCCAACGGTTCGGATGGAGACGAAAACGCCGATCCACATGGATTCGCTTCGCCTCGTGAGAAGGCTTTGCGCTCGTGCGTCTCCTCATTGTCATCGCCTCCGAATTCGAGAAGCCCCTCGCGCGCTTTTCGCACGCGCAGCGGGATGAGACCTCAGCAAGAGGGATGAATCGCCGCACGAAGGCGGCCGATCACCTGCGGAGATGCAAAGATGCTAAATGCGCAAGACGGCAAAACGGAGATAAATCGGAGGAGCCACGGAGAAGAGATCGTCCGATGAGGCGCGCTCTTTCACAGGCGGAGATGTTCCGTTGGGGACGACATCCACCGAACCCTTCCCTTCCCTCTCCTGAAGGGGCGGAGACGTCGAGATCGCCTCGCCGGACGCCCGTGCTGAAGCTGAGGGGAGGAGACAACACGGACGAGCCCCCACATCCCTCCAGGAACGAACCAGCGTCCCCGGGGAGGCCTCGCATGCCATCGGACTCACAAGACGCGCTGGTTCCAACTCGCCAGGGCGATGACAACAACAACGGACAAGAGGCATCGCGCACAACGATCGCGCGCACAAGACCACCGCCCGCCCCACGCCACCACTTGCGAGAAGTATCAACGCGATCGTGAAGGCTCGCTTCATCACGCTGGGAGAGTGTATCCCTTCACCCCCTTCTCTGTCAAGTTCGATGCGTGAAGGGGCATTCCCGAGATTCATGCGAAGGAATTGCTGTCGCGGTGATGTCACGGCTATAATGTGAGCGCGTTTATGCGCATCACGAAGGTGTACACGCGAACAGGCGATCGAGGGGAGACCTCGCTCGTTGGAGGTCGGCGCGTGCGGAAGGATTCCGCGCGCGTCGAAGCCTATGGGGATGTGGACGAGTTGAATTCGCTTCTTGGCCTCGTGCGCGCGCATATGGCGGATTCTCCGGTGAATCGGCTTCTGGGCGAGATTCAAAACGAGCTGTTCACCGTCGGAGCCGACTTGGCCAGTCCGCTTGAGGTCAAAGCACCGCGCATTGAGCCGGATCATATCGCGCGCTTGGAGCAAGCGATAGACGCATGGAACAGCGCGCTCCCTCCCCTGCGGGAATTCATCCTGCCCGGAGGCGCTGTGCCGGGTGCCCTATTGCATCTGGCGCGCGCCGTCGCACGCCGCGCCGAACGGCGCGTCGTACGGCTGGCGGCCGAGGAGCCGATCAACGAACACGTCCTCGTCTATCTGAACCGCCTCTCCGATCTCCTCTTCGTCTTGGCCCGCGTGGTCAACCGCGAGACTCACGCGATCGAAGAGGAAGCGCGCTTTGGATCCCCCCCTCCCCCATGAGCCCATCGCGGGGAGAACTCGCCCCTCTTCGGTCACATGGAGATCGCGACGAGAGCGGTAAGCTTCGGCGGCACACGGCTGATGAGCGATGACGAACGAACGACGGTGGGTTCGCATCGGAGTCACCGTGGAAGAGAATGGCGTGTGCGCCGTAGCGCTCGATCACGAGACGTCGGAGGTGATCGCTGCTCATCACGCGCGCCCGCAGGGCCCCACCGGATCGCTCGCGACATGGGCGCTTCGCGCTGAAGAGATCCGACTCGCTCTTCACGCCCTCCTCTCGAAAGGCGATTTTTCACAGGAACGCGTCCTCGGTCTCTCGTTTGGGACGACTCTCGGCGTGGACGCGGCCTTGCAAGCTCGCTCAGCGTTCATCGGTCTTCTGGACCTCGATCCGCCGACGGAGCGTCCATCAGGCGAAGAGGAGACGGCGCCGTTGTTCTCGGGATCTTCGGCTCACATCGCGCGTCTGAACGTGCGCTCGCGCGATCTGGAGGAGAACGGGCTCGACGCGCTTTACGTTCTCCGCGCGCGTGGAGCGATGGGCATCGTCCTCAATCCGGGCGAGCGTTCCAATACCCACGCGGTGTGGACGCTTCTCGAATCTCGTTCGCGCCTCGGTCTTCCGATGTGCAGCGTCTCGGAGTTCTCCGCGGATGCGGATCCGACGCTTCGGCTTCACGCAGCGATCGGCTTGGTGACAGCTCTAGACGAGGTCTTCAAGGCCGGCGAGCTCCTCGGTCGAAGTGCGCAGGGAATGGGCCTTCGCGCACCGCTCTTCATTGTTCGCAACGATGGGGGACTGATCCCGTGGAAGGCACTCCTCCATCGTCCCACGCTCGGCTTCCTCTCTGGACCTGTCGCCGGATTGCTCGGCGCGCTGCATCAGGGGAAGATTCGAGAGGGGATCATCGCCCAAATGGGACGAAGCTCCACGCAGATTGCGATGGTTCGCCAGGGACGGCCATTCGATGGGGAGGCGGAACTGGCACACGGGCGCGTGCCTCTTCGTGCGCTCGAACTCCTCTCGCTCGCCGTGGGGAGCGAAAGCCTGGTGCGTTTTCGACGTGGGATGATCGCGGGCGTCGGCCCGTGGAGCACCACGGGGCTAGGGATCGCTCCCGTTCGAGAAGCGCCGCAAGAGATGTTGGACGGCGCGCGTGTAACCGGGTTCGCCCCGGCATCCGAGCACGCGGAAGAGGTCTTGCTCCTGGTCGCCCGCGATGGGCGTCAGTATGCGCTCACGGTCGGGGATGCCGCGCTCTGCCTGGGACTCTCAATCTCCGACGAGACGAGTGAGCGACGGGCGGCCGCCCGAAAAGCCTTCGAGGGCCTCGCGGCGCGGCTCGCGCTCGCTCCCGAAGATGTGGCCGAACTGGTGCTTGAACGCGCGACGCAGGCGCTTGCGAACGCGATTCAAAAAGTCTTACATCGGCATCCACAATTTCCCCCTCCACCCCTTGTCGGGACGGGCGCATCGGCCCCACTCTTTCTGCCACTCCTCTCGCAGCGGCTTAGACTCCCTTCCCTCCTTCTTGAGCACGGCGAGTTCATGGGGGCGTTCGGCGCAGCCCTCGTCGATCTTCAGGAGACGATCGAACGCCAGCTCGCATACCCAGAGGAGGTGGAACGCTTGCGCCGAGAAGCCGAACACGCGCTTCTCGCATATGGCGCTGAGCGCTCGTCGCTTGTGACGGACGTGCGTTGGGATCCGCGCACCTCACAGGCGCGTCTCACGGTGACGGGGAAGGTAAGCCCACATCCCGAGCAACCCTCCCCCCACGTGACGCCAGATCAGCGATGGGCCCTGGCCGCTCGCTTGATGGGCGTCCCGGAAGATCGCGCGGAGTTAGTAGCGGAAACCGAAGGATTCGAGCTTTACCGAGGACGCGCCGCGACTCGCCGCTTCTTCAAACGGCGAGAGACTTCGACGGTGAGAGCCTGCATATGCGACAAGGAAGGGAAGGTGACGCTCGCTCTGGAAGAGGCGACAATCCTCATGACGACTGTGGAAGAGGCAGCCCCCATCCTCGCCCGTTTCTTCGAGCGTGAACCAGCGACTGCCCGCCCGATGCGCCGTTATCTCTTGGCGGCGATGCAACTCCTCGACCTCTCGCACGCAGCCTCTTTGGAGCAAGCACAGCGATGGGTCGAACGCGCCCTATGCGGCCTTTCGCGCGCGGAGCCGGTCTTTCTGATCGAAGGGCATTGCCGAGAATGAGTCGTTCCGCTTGCGCGCGCAGCCGACGATGGGGCCCCCGGCGGCGCACGGGATCCCGTTGACAAACGCACGGCGCGCCGCGTACGATGCGCGTCTTTATGCGAACACGCCTCGGAAAGGAGAAGGCCGGAGATGA
Source organism: Acidobacteriota bacterium (assembly GCA_030550025.1). GTDB lineage: Bacteria > Acidobacteriota > Blastocatellia > HR10 > HR10 > HR10. The sequence goes on from JAUQQC010000003.1 coordinate 83,431, forward strand.
GTAATGGACGAGCCATCATCGGCGTCGACATCGGGGGGACAAAGATCGCCACCGGGGTCGTTTGCGGCACGCGCGTGATCGAACGCGTCGTCCTCCCCACCCCAGCGGATCGGCCGAAGGAAGAGGTGCTGCATCAGGTCTTCGCCTCCGTGGACCTCGTCCTCGAACGTGCGGGCCGTCACATCGAGGAGATCGACGGCATTGGCGTCGTCGCCCCCGGCCCCCTCGATCCGCGAACGGGCGAGTTGCTCTACTCCCCGAATATCCCGGCCTTGAGGGATATCCCCCTCGCTCGCCTCATGCGCGAGCGCTACGGCCGACCCGTCCTCATTGAGAACGATGCCAACGCCGCGGGGCTCGCTGAAGCCCTCTTCGGAGCGGGGGCCGGATATGCGCATGTCTTCTATGTCACCGTGAGCACTGGAATCGGAACGGGCGTCATCCTCGGCGGCAAAATCTACGGCGGACGAACCGGCATGGCCGTCGAAGCCGGACACGTGACCATTGATTACGAAGGACCGCTCTGCAACTGCGGCCATCGGGGGTGCATCGAAGCTTTCGCTTCGGGCACGGCCATCACCCGGCGGACGAAGGAGAAGTTGCGCCAAGCGACGACGCCCTCGCATCTGCTCGATCTCGTCGCCGGAGATCTGGAAGCCATCACGCCCGTCGTCGTGGGCGAAGCGGCTCGACGCGGTGATCCGCTCGCTCTGGAGATCGTCGAGGAGACGGCGCGCTTCCTGAGCATTTGGCTCGGGGGAATGATCAACGTCTTCGATCCCGACATCATCATCCTGGGCGGAGGGGTCTCACAATGGAGCGATCTCCTATTCCCTCGCCTGCGCCAGCTCACACCGATGTACTCGATCCTACCGCGCGCGGCGGAAGTCGCCATTGTCCCCGCCCGTTTGGAAGCCGACGTCGGTATTCTCGGCGCAGCCGCGCTCTTCGCCGCCACGTGAACGCACAGCTCATACTTTCAAACTCACCGAGACGCCATCTCGTAGGGGAACGATCGTCGTCAGCAACTCTGGCGACGAGAAGAGCAACCGATTGAACTCCCGAATCGCCGCGGTCTCCCGGTCGGTCTCCCCACGAGCGACGCGCCCACCCCATAGGACATTGTCCGCCACGAGCAAGCCGCCGCGCCGTAGTCGGGGCACAGCTTTGTGAAAGACGTCCGGATATTGATGCTTGTCCACGTCGTTGAAGATCAGATCGAATTCCCCCTCCACCTGATCCAAGAGCTTCAACGCATCGCCGACCAGAATCCGAATCCGATCGGCAACACCCGCGCGCCGAAAATACCCGAGCGCCTCGCGCGCATTGGTCGGATCGCTATCGGTGTAGTACACGACTCCATCTTCAGGGACGGCCAAGGCCAACCACAGCGTCGAGTACCCGATCGCCGATCCCATCTCGAAGATTCGTCGCGCGCCGATCATGCGCGCCAGCTGATGCAACCACCGGCCCACGATCGGGCCGACAATGGGAATGCGCCGCTCGCGAGCTACGTCCTCTTGTTCGAGGAGCACATCGAGGCGATCGGGCGTCAGACTCTCCAAATACCGAGCAACGTCCTCATACAGGATACCCATGGGTGCTCCCCTCTTGCTCGGAAATAAGACGTGAATCCATCGTCGAATCCGAAGACGGATACTTTGGCAGAGGCCGGCTCCGAAAGCAAGGGACACCTACACAGCCACAAGAAGAGCGGCCCTGCACTCCCCTCGCGCCAGCCGAACCCGCGACGAACAGTTCAGGCCGAGGTCGTACGAGCTCTCATCCCCATAATGCCTTCGCGCAGCGTTCGCCCGACCCGCTCAATGAGCAGCTCAGCCTCTTGTCGGCGATAGGCCGTGAAGCTTGGCCGTCCGGCTTGATTCTCCAAGATCCACTCCCGGGCGAACGTCCCGTTTTGAATCTCAGCGAGGATCCGCCGCATCTCCGCGCGAACCTGTTCGTTGATGATCCGCGGTCCGCGCGTATAATCGCCATATTCGGCCGTATCGCTGATGGAATAACGCATATAGGCCAAGCCCCCCTCGTAGATCAAATCCACGATCAGCTTCAGCTCGTGCAGACACTCGAAATAAGCGATCTCCGGCTGATACCCGGCTTCCACCAATGTCTCAAACCCCGCTTTGATCAAGGCCGTCACGCCTCCACACAGCACCGCCTGCTCGCCGAACAAATCCGTCTCGGTCTCCTCCCGAAACGTCGTCTCGATCACCCCGGCACGCGTCGCACCAATCCCCTTGGCGTAAGCCAGAGCTAACTCTTTGGCCCGCCCCGAGGCATTCTGATGTACGGCCAGAAGCGCCGGTACCCCTTGCCCTTCCAAGAACAACTCTCGCAATCGGTGTCCCGGTCCCTTAGGCGCCACCATCGCGACGTCCACATCCGGTGGCGGCACAATCTGGTTGTAGTGAATGTTGAACCCATGCGCGAACAGCAACATCTTCCCCGACCGCAACGCCCGAGCGATCGCGCGCTCGTATACCTCTCGCTGCGTTTGATCCGGCACAAGGAGCATGACGAGATCGCCCCGCTCGGCTGCCTCCTCAACCGGCAGGACGGTGAGCCCCTCGGCTTCCGCCTTCGCCCAGGATCGGCTCCCTCGATATAAGCCCACGAGCACGGTTTGTCCGCTGTCGCGTAGATTCAAGGCGTGCGCATGCCCCTGACTCCCATAGCCGATGATCGCAATCGTCTTCCCCGAAAGGAGCCGCAGATCGGCATCCTTCTCGTAATAGATCTTCGCCATCGAACGCTCCCTCCTCACCAAGGAATAGCAGGGATGCGCTCATCCCCGCGCCATGGCCACTTTCCCCGACCTCACCAACTCCACAATCCCATATTTCTCGAAGACGCGGATGAAGGCCTCCAACTTCTCCTCATCCCCCGTCAGCTCCAGGACATAGGACTGCGACGAGACATCCACGACGCGCGCTCGAAAGATCTCCGCTTCCTTGAGCAACTCCAACTTCTGCCCCGGCTCATGCCGCACCTTCAACAACAACAGCTCCCGCTCAACAGCGTTTCGCGGGTTCACGGCCGTCACCGTCACGACATCCACCAGGCGATCGAGTAGCTTCAGGAGCTTCTCCAATGCCGCGTCGTCCAAATCCACGACGATCGTCATGTGCGAGAGCGTCGGATCGTCGGTCCGCGCTACCGTCAGGCTCTCGATGTTGATCCCCCGCGCGCTGAATAATCCCGTGATCCGCGCAAGCGCTCCCGGCCTATTCTCGACGGTCAAAACGATCGTCCGAATCATCTCACCCCATTGACGCTTTGCTGTGAGCCATCCGTTTTGAGGCCATGGGTCCGACGATCATCTCCGTGATCGCTGCGCCCGGCGGTACCATCGGGTAGACGTTTTCCTCCGCCGCCACATGCACGTCGAAGAGAACGGGCTCGCTCGCCAACAGCTCCTGCTCGAAGAGATCGGTCAACTCCTCCGGACGCCGCACGGTATAGCCCCGCAGGCCATACGCCTCTGCGATCTTCGCATAATCGGGCGAGACGCGCAGATCGCTCGCCGAATAGCGGCCATTGTAGAAGATCTCCTGCCACTGCCGCACCATCCCCAGATAGGCATTGTTGATGATCACGATCTTCAGCGGGATGCGATGCTCCGCCACCACGGCCAACTCTTGCATCGTCATCTGAAAGCTCCCATCCCCGCAGATGGCAATGATCGGCCGATCCGGCCGCGCGAACCACGCACCGATGGCCGCCGGCAATCCGAATCCCATCGCCCCCAACCCACCGGAGGTGATCCATGTCCGCGGATGCTTGAACCGATAATACTGCGCAGCCCACATCTGATGCTGCCCCACGTCGGTCGTCAAAATGGCTTCCCCTTGCGTGATCCGCGCGATCTCTTCGATCACCCACTGTGGCTTGATCACCCGCTCGTCGAAGTCGTAACAGAACGGATAGGCGCGCTTCCATTCGGCGATCTGTTCCAACCACGCGCGCCGTTCGGCTTCCCACGTCATCGTCCGAAACTCCCTGAGCCGCGCTTCCAGCTCGGCATTCAAGACCGAGAGCACACGGCGCACATCCCCCACGATCGGAATATCCACGCGCACGTTCTTGTTGATCTCCGCCGGATCGATGTCGATGTGAATCTTCCGCGCCTCGGGGGCGAACGCCGCGAGCTTGCCCGTCACTCGATCATCGAAGCGCACGCCGATGGCGATGAGCAGATCGCACCGACTGACGGCCATATTGGCATACCAACTCCCATGCATGCCGAGCATCGCGAGCGAGAGCGGATGCTCCGTTGGAAAGCCTCCAAGCCCCATCAACGTTGTCGCCACAGGAACGCGCGCCATCTCCGCCAGCCGCTGCAACTCCACCGCGCCTTCGGAAGCGATGACCCCGCCTCCGGCATAGATGACCGGACGTTTCGCTTCCAGAATCGCCACGACCGCTTGTCGGATCGCCTCGGGATCGCCATCGAGGATCGGTCGATATCCCCGCAGCCTCACCTCCTCCGGATAGACGAATTCGCACTCGCTCAACTGAATGTCCTTGGGCAGATCCACGAGAACCGGTCCCGGCCGACCCGTCCGCGCCAGATAGAATGCCTCCCGAATGGTGCGCGCTAACTCCTCGGTGCGCAAGACCAGGTAGTTGTGCTTCGTACAGGGCCGCGTGATGCCCACCACATCCGCTTCCTGAAACGCGTCGGTTCCGATCAGCGTCGAGGGAACCTGCCCCGTGAAGATGACCATGGGCACCGAATCCATGAAGGCGCTGGCGATACCCGTCACCAGATTCGTCGCCCCCGGCCCGGAGGTCGCCATCGCCACGCCTACGCGCCCGGACGCCCGCGCATAGCCATCGGCCGCGTGCGCCGCCGCTTGCTCGTGCCGCATCAAAATGTGTCGGATCTCCGCATCATAGAGCCGATCGTAAATCGGCAAAATCGCCCCTCCCGGATGCCCGAAGACAACGCTCACCCCCTCTCGCCGTAAACATTCGATGAAGATCTCCGTCCCTTTCATCCTCATATCACTGCTCTCCTTCCCACCTTGCGCGGAAGAGAGAGGATAGTGTAGCGACCGCCGCGGTATTTGTAAAATTTATTCTTTTTTTGCCGGAATCACCAATCTTTATGGCTTGATCGCCCTCCCCTTCGCTGAAGTTCTCTGATACACTTTCGCCGAAAGGTGAGACGAGGGAGGCCGATCATGCGCATCGTCATCGGAGCCGATCATGCGGGGTTTGAGCTGAAGCGAATGCTTGTCACCTATGTGCGCGTGCTGGGTCACGAGGTGGAGGACCTCGGGACCGAGAGCGCGGATCCGGTGGACTATCCCGACTATGCCGAAGCCGTCGCCCTCGCCGTGCGCGAGGGGCGCGCCGAGCGCGGCATCCTCATCTGCGGCAGCGGCGTCGGCGCTTCGGTCGCCGCCAACAAGGTGCCAGGGATTCGCGCCGGCCTCTGCCATGATACGTATTCGGCGCGCCAAGGTGTCGAACACGATGACCTCAATGTGCTCGTGCTCGGCGCGCGCGTCATCGGGCCAGAATTGGCGAAGGAGCTCGTGCGGGCGTTCCTGGAGGCGCGCTTCAGCAGCGAGGAGCGCCATCTCCGCCGCTTGGAGAAGCTGCGTCGGCTCGAAGCCCGCTTCCTGAAGACCGACGACCAACGACGCGAGCACGCGCGATGACGTATCGAACCCTGATCTCGACCTCGGTGCTCAACCAACATCTGGATGATCCGGCATGGGTGCTCGTGGATTGCCGCTTCGCGCTCGACGATCCAACTCGCGGCGAGCGCGACTATGAACAGGGGCATATCCCGGGCGCTCTCTACGCACATTTGGAACGAGACCTCACCGGCACGGTCATCCCTGGCAAGACTGGGCGTCATCCGCTTCCTTCCGTGGAGGAGCTGGTCGAACGCTTCAGCGCGTGGGGCATTGACGCGAACGTCCAAGTCGTCGCCTATGATGACAGTGGCGGTTCAATGGCGGCGCGGCTCTGGTGGCTACTGCGGTGGCTCGGCCACGAAGCCGTCGCCGTACTCGATGGCGGTTGGCCATGGTGGCGCGCCGAAGGCCGTCCGTTTCGTCGCGGGCGCGAGTGGCGCTCACCCCGCCGCTTCATTCCTCGCCCCCGTCCGGAGCTGGTGGCGAGCGTCGAGGACGTCCTGGCCGCCCTGCAGGATCCGAGCTTCCGCTTGATCGATGCGCGGAGCCTGGAACGCTATCGCGGCGAGCATGAGCCGATCGATCCGGTGGCCGGGCACATCCCTGGAGCCATCTGCGCGCCGTATCTCGAAAACCTCGACGCTCGAGGCCTCTTTCGCCCGGCCGCTGAGCTGCGCGCGCGCTTCGAGCAGCTACTTGGCGACACCCCCCCTTCGCGCGCGATCTTTTACTGCGGCTCCGGCGTGACGGCGGCGCATAATCTACTGGCGCTCTTGCACGCGGGCTTGGGCGAAGCGCGACTTTATCCCGGCTCCTGGAGCGAATGGATCACCGACCCGATGCGTCCGATCGAACGCGCGTGATGCGCTCCGGCCCTGAAAGCGCGCGATCGCTGTCCCTCCGTTGCACGATCGCCGAAGGGAGCGATAAACTAACGGCTCACATCAAGCGCGAAGGGAAGAGCATATGAGAAGCGCATGGCTAGTGGCATTCATTCTCTGGCTCTCGATGCCTCCATCGGCTCTCCCGCGACAGAACGTCTCCTCGCCGCTCGCTCCGGAGGATCGCGCGTGGGTCGAAGAGACGCTCCGACAGATGACGCTGGAGGAGAAGATTGGGCAGATGCTCATTCCCGCGATGGCGCCCGTCTTCATGAATCGGGAGAGCGAAGAGTTCCGCCGCATCGAGCGGAACATCGTGGAGTTTCACGTCGGTGGCTATCATGCCTTCGGTGGGGATCCGGTCGCTCTGGCCGCCTTGCTGAATCGCATGCAGCGACTGGCGAAGATCCCGCTCTTGATCACCGCGGATCTTGAAGGCGGACCGGGATACCAGTTTCGCGGAGCGACGCGATTGCCGCGCGCGATGGCGTTGGGAGCGACCGGGAGCGAGGAGCTGGCTTATCACGCGGGTCAGATCACGGCCATCGAGGGGCGCGCCTTAGGGATTCACGTGAATTTCTATCCCGTCCTGGACGTCAACAATAATCCGCGGAACCCGATCATCAACATCCGGTCCTTCGGCGAGGACGTCGCTTTGGTCTCGCGCCTGGGCCAGGCCTATATTCGCGGGGCGCAAGAGAACGGGCAACTGGCAACGGCCAAGCATTTCCCCGGGCATGGTGACACGAGCCAGGATTCGCATCTGGAGCTGCCCGTCATCGCGGTTGGCCGCGACCGCCTCGATCGAATCGAGCTACCGCCTTTTCGCGCGGCGATCCGCGCCGGCGTCGCCGCGATCATGACCGCGCACATTGCCCTTCCGCAATTGGAGCCGGAGAAAGGCGTGCCGGCAACGCTCTCGCCCGCAATCCTCACCGGATTGCTTCGAACGGAGCTGGGGTTTCAAGGTCTGATCTTCACCGATGCCATGGAGATGCGCGGGATCGCCGATCACTTCACGCCGGAGGAAGCGACTGTGCGCGCCGTTCGAGCGGGCGCGGACGTGATCCTCTTTCCCGTGGATGTCGAGAAGTCCTTCACGGCCCTTCGGCAAGCCGTCGAGCGCGGCGAGATCCCCCTGGAGCGGATCGAGGCCTCCGTGCGGCGCCTCCTGGAAGCGAAAGCGCGACTCGGCCTGCATCGGAATCGGTACGTGGATCTGGATCAAATCGAAGCGATCGTCGGGAATCGGGAGCACCAGCAGTGGGCGCGCATGATGATCGAACGCGCCATCACCTTGGTGCGCGATGAGCGGCGCGTGCTCCCGCTCGCGCTCGATGAGACGCGGCGCGTCCTACTGCTGACGATCCTCGACGCGCGCGAAGGATGGCGAGAGGGCACGCCCGGGAGCGCCTTTCGCGCAGAACTCCTCAAACGCCATCGGAACGTGATCGAAGTGACCATTGACGAGAAGACCTCGCGCGAGACGATCGAAGTCGTGAAGAAGCTGGCCGATCTCTGCGACGTCATCCTGGCTAACGGCTTCATCCGCATCGCCGCGTACAAAGGCTCCATTGATCTGACCGAAGAACAACTAGCGCTTCTTCGCGCGCTCTCGAAATCGGAGAAGCCTTTCGTCTTCACGCTCTTCGGAAGCCCTTACGTGCTCTCGTTCGTGCCCGAGCTGCCGACGTACATCTTGACCTACGAGTACTACCCGGAGGCTGAGCGCGCGGCTCTGCGCGCCGTCCTCGGCGAGATCCCCTTCACCGGGAAATTACCGATCAGCCTGCCAGGCGCTTATCCGATCGGGCACGGCCTCACTCCGACCGCGCGATAGGAGGGATACATGCGTCTCGGATTCATCGGACTCGGCACGATGGGCCGCCCTATGGCGACGCGCCTCCTCAAGGCGGGATTCACCCTGACCGTCCATAATCGCACGGCGAGCAAGGCGCACCCGCTTCTGGAGATGGGAGCCAGCTGGGCGTCCTCGCCCGCTGAGCTCGCCCAAACGTCCGACGTCGTGATCACCATCCTCTCAGATACGCCCGACGTCGAAGCCGTGCTCTTCGGCCCGAAGGGAATCTGGGAAGGGATCCGCCCAGGGAGCGTCTTGATCGAGATGAGCACGATCGCTCCGGATGCGGCCGTGCGGTTCGCTCAGCGCCTCACCGAGAGGGCGTGCGAGATGCTCGACGCGCCCGTCAGCGGTGGGGAGCGCGGGGCCATTGAAGGTACGCTCGCCATCATGGTCGGGGGACGAGAAGACGTCTTCCATCAGTGCTTGCCGATCCTGCGCGCTCTCGGGAAGACGATCGTCTACACGGGACCGAACGGGAATGGTCAAAAGACGAAGCTCGTCAATCAACTCATCTGCGCGTTGAACATCGTGGCCGTGGCCGAAGGGATTCACCTGGCTGAGCGGCTCGGTCTCGATGTGGAGACCACGCTGCGCGCCATCTCACAGGGAGCAGCCGCCTCCTGGATGCTCGCGAATCTCGCTCCCAAGATCCTCCAGAACGACTTCACGCCGGGCTTCAAGATCGCCCTTCAGCAGAAAGACCTGCGCCTGGTGCGCGAAGCCATTCAACGAACTTGCGGTCGAGAGGCTCCCGAAAATCCTGACCTCGGGCCAACAGCCTTTCCCGGAGCCGAGCTCGCTTTTCGCCTCTTCAGCGAAGCCCTCAGGGAAGGACTCGGCGAGATGGGGACACAAGGATTGATCGTCCTTTATCGGCACCGCGCCTGAGTCGTCCCCTCCCGCCAAGGAGAGAGCGCCTTGCACGAGACATCCGCCCCCCAGCTGAAGCCGCTTCTCACCACGTCACGCGCTCGGATGCCGCGTAGAGCAAGGCGTTAAAGACCGTCGCGAATGTGGCATATGACTGCCCGCGATACTGCGGTCGGAAGCCGAAGAGGATCACGCGGCCGCGACCGACCGGGACTTCGACGAGTGCCGCTTTCCCTGAGAGTCGCTCCCCTCCAAGCAGCCACCCGCTCAACAGCGGATCGCCCGCCGGATACCGTGCGATGACGATGGCCGAACCGCCAACCTCAAAGGCCGGTCCTTCTTCAAACCAAATCGCCGCTTCGCGCTCCATCCCGAAGGCGACCGGATGCGTGGGATCAAATTCGGCCTTCAGGATCGAGCCCGGTCCGTAAAACTCCCGCTCCGAAACGCCCGCGAGGACATTGCGGACATCCGGTCGCATCCCATTCAAGATCACCTCCGACGCTTGATTGAAGGCGATCACACTCCCGCCGTCTTCGGCGAATCGCCGCAGATGGGTCAATCCCACTTCTCCAATGCCGCCCGTATACTCCTCGGGCATCGTGCCCGGCCGATGTCCCTCCAGGATCACCCGCGCGGTCTGATCCGGCAAGATGATCGCATCGAACCGATGGCGCAAGTTCCCTGCGCGCACATCCCGATCGTAGATGTTCTCGTACGGGATACCGAATTGATCAAAGACCCAACGCGTCCATCCTTCGTCCATTGAGGGGACATAGCTTCGATAAAGCCCCACACGAGGCAACCGCAGCTCCAACAAGGTTCCGCGTGGACGCTCCCGAACGGCTTGAACCGAGATCGAGAAGCGCCGAGCGGTCTCCTCCAAGAGCGCCTCCTGTCCGGCAGGGACGAACGCCGTACCAGACGGGAACGCAGAGGACTCCAAGAGGCGATACACGCGCACCCCTCGCTTAAGCAGGTCGAAGAGAGCGGCGATCTCCCGATGCCCCTCCGGTCGGATCACGTACCCATGCGATGACTTCCCCCCTACGATCCCTCCCGTCGGCTCTTCCGCGCGATCCACACGCTCCCATGGGACGGAGAACGGCCGAGCGATCTCCACGACGTTCACCCCCATGAGCAACGGGAGCGTATGCGCCGTCACATCGTAGGGACGCTTCGGCGGCCCCCCTGGATATTCGCGCAAGTCGGGATAACGCTGCCGTTCCAGCAGCGCCTTCGCGAACGCTCCATAGGGCTGCGCCAACGGGATGATGAGACTCCCTGCCGGAAACACTCGCCCATCGGCGTGAAAGTCCGCCTGCGCCTTCCACACCTCCACCAATCCGAAGCGCAAGACCTCGACCAGTTTTCGCGCCGCAGCCGGATCCTTCTGCTCCGGAGGGATGATGAAAGCAAAAGGTGGCTCTTCCCGTTCGACCGCGCGCCTCCCGATCCGATAGAAGTTCCACAAAAAGTGATCCCGATGTCGCGCCGCCGTCTGCAAGAGTGAGAAAAAGGCCGAGAGTTGATAGTCCACGATGTCGCGCAAGCGCCAGATCCCTCCGGGCCAAGGCTCCGGGAAATTCCAGCTCGGCTGCCGCGCATCATAGCCGCGCCCACCTCGCAGCCGCTCGAATGGGATTTCGATCGGCGAGGCGATGCGCACGCTCGCCGATTCCGTCAAGATTCGTAATCCACCGTGATAACACTGATAGCATCGCGCTGGCGTCCAGAGGTCATAGATCGCGTTGACGACGACCCCTTTCTTCCCTTCCGCCGTCAGATCGGCCGCCATCTTCATCCCCAACCAATTCATCTCCTGCACGAGGATCGGATCAATGTTGGGTTCGATCGGATCAATCCACGGCGGCATGAAGATGCGCGCTCCCAACGCTCCCATCTGGTGCACATCGTAAACGATCTGCGGATGCCAAGCGTTGTGGGCCTTCTCCACCGTGAGTCGCGTCTCCACCTGCGTGAACATGTACCAATCCCGATTGTTGTCATGCCCGACGTACTGGTGATAGAGCCACGGCGGACTCGTCCCCTCATATGGCGTACCGAGCGTTCGCTGATACCACTCGTAGACCATCTGATTCCCATCGGGATTAAGCGAAGGGATGAGCAAGAGGATCACGTTCTCCAGGATCTCGCGCACGCGCGGCGAATCCTCAGTCGCCATGCGCCAGGCGAATTCGACAGCCGTTTGCGCGCTGGCGACCTCCGTCGAGTGGATGTTGCACGTGATCAGGACGACGACCTTCCCGCGCTCGATCAGCGCACGCGCCTCGGTCTCGGAAAGACCGCGTGGATCGGCGAGCCGCTTTTGGATCTGTCGGTACTCCTCCAACCGAGCGAGCGTCGACGGAGCCGCGATGATCGCCATGATGAAAGGACGTCCTTCTGTGCTTCGACCCAATTCCACGACGCTCACACGATCCGACCCCTCATCCAGTCGCCGGAAATACTCGACGATCTGCGGCCAACTGGCGAGCCGACGATCCTCCCCGATGTCGAACCCCAAATGTTCCTTCGGGGAGGGAACGGCTCGCTGCGCCGCGAGGATCACTTCAGCTACGAGGATCAGAGCGAGGATGCTTCGCAGATGACGCGCGAATCGAAACATACGTCCCTCCTCCTTCAGGTCTTCTTCACCTTCTCGCGGAGAGGGGGGATTTTACGCGAATCGCCGGGAGGAGGACAAGAGGCGTGTCCCCTTCCCGGAGGTTCGCTCGACGGTACGAAAAAATCCGTGCAACATTCGCTCGCCGCCTCGCCGTCCCATCTGGCGGATGACCGGACGAGAGACGACGCCGCAGGCGGGCATCAAGCCCTCGCGACGTCGCTCTCGGGAGAGATCTGCTTTGGAGGCGAAGGACGATGAAGAAACGCATAGCAATGACAATGCTCGCGCTCGCGCCGATTCTTCTCTTTCCCCATTCCCGAACGGCGTCCTCCGATCCCCCTCAAAATCCGGGGATCGTCGGCGTCGAAGGCCTCGACGTTCAGAGCCTCTTTCAGACGCTCGATCTCTTCGTTCAAAATCGGGCCGGGGAGATCGGGATGACCATCGACTCCAGCCAAGCGAAACTCTTGCAGATCGGCGATACGCCAGTGACGCTGACGCCAGCTTCCTCGTGGGACCCGCGGCGTTTGGGCACGGTGGGCCTCCTCGAGGCAGGGAAAGCATTCTCTGTACAGAATAAGATGCTGCCGGCCGGACTTTATACGCTGGAAATCGGCGGCCATCCGCAAACGCGCCGCCTCTCCTTGAATTTCCGCGATCAGTTCGGGAACATCGTCGCCAGCCTCCCGGCCACCGAATACAAATTCACGCCGCTCCCCAAGCGCGCGTCGGCCAAAGACGTTGAAGCCGCACAATCGTTACTGGGGATCATCGGTCCGGCCATCGGCTTCAACGTCGTCCTCACCAACACGCCGCCGTTTTTCAAGGTCGTCCCGTGCTTGGGCTTCGTCGTGCCCATCGGCGTCGGCTTGGTGAACGTCGGATTCTGTCTCGGATGAACGAAACGAGAAGCCCCTCCTAGGCGATGCGCCAGCAAGGGTGGCGCATCGCCCTCACCGAACCGGACGAAAGGTGACCTCGACTTCCAGAAGCGTCGCGCGCGCAAAACGCAGCCCCTTCTTGTTCCGGCCAGCGCTCTCAATGGCGACGCGCTTCATCTCCTCTTCGCTTCTGACCTCCCGGTATCGGCCGTTCCGCTCCAGGATGAGGAAGATCGTCCCCGGCGGATTCGCCGCCTTCCTCTTCCGGCGCACCGACGCGCTCGCGCGTCTCCCGCGCGTCGGAGATTCCGAGGCGATTCCCGCGACCTCAGAGAGAGTCGTCGCTCGCTTCGCCTCTCCGCGTTTCGGCTTCTCTTCTCCCATAGGCGCGTCCTCCCGAGATTGAGAATGTGATCGGCACCGCCCAGAGGAGGGCAGCAGCACGCCTGATCCCGACGACGAACGCTCAGCGACTCTCGCCTCCCTCCTCGTGCGGCGTGGGCTCGCCAGCCGTTTCGACTTTTTCTGCAGGGGATGCCACACCTCAGGATTCACCACCACTCCCCTCGCGAGGGCATAGGCCTGTACCTGCTGCTCAATTCGCTCTCGCCGATCGCTCATGAGCGCCCCCGCCCAATCCTTACAGCCGAGCGCATAGGGGCACCGAAGGGCACAGATCAGCACGGACTTCAGCCCGCTGTAGCGAGTGCAGTAGATGTACCCCCCCACGTCTCCCATGCTCGCTCCTTCGCTCTCGTGAACCCTCGCTCCGCGCAATGCGCCATCGCGCGCCGATCTTATATCTCGCCGCCATTCCCCCTGTCAAATGTCCGACGCGTCCTCCCCATAGCCCGATAGGCCGATTTTGTGCTATAACCGAACATCGCGCGCAACGTCGAGGCGGAGGCGAGCGGAAGATGTTCGAGCGACCTTCGGTCATCGAGTTCAAGAACGTCTGGCACTCGTATGATGGTGAGCATCCCGTGCTCGAGGACATCTCCTTCTCGGTCGGGCCGGGCGAGATGACGGTCATCCTCGGCGGCTCCGGAAGCGGGAAGTCCACGATCTTGCGACTCACGCTCGGACTCATTCGACCGGATGAGGGCGAGATCTTCATCCAAGGCCAGGAGATCACCTCCATGACCGAGCAAGAGTTGCTGACCGTTCGCCGAAAGATCGGGATCGTCTTTCAATCCGGGGCTCTGTTTGACAGCTTGAGCGTGTACGAGAACGTCGCCTATCGGCTCCGCGAAGAAGGATGGCCCGAAGAGCGCATCGAGGAGGAGGTCATGCGCCAGCTCGCGTTCATCGACTTCAAGGGGGATGTTCACGCCCTTCCCGGCGAACTCTCCGGCGGCATGCGCCGAGCCGTCGCCATCGCCCGCGCGATGGTCGGCGGCCCCGAGATTTTGCTCTTCGACGAGCCTACGGCCGGACTCGATCCGCCTACGGCCCGAACGCTCTGCGAGCTGGCCGCCAAGTATCGCGATCTTCAAGGCGTCAGCTCCATCTTCGTCACCCACCGCATGGACGATGTGCGCTTCCTCTCCTCCATCCTCTACACTCGCCATGCCAGCGGAGACGTCATCGCCCTCCACCGCGACGATGAGACGTTCTCGCTCATCAACACGCGGTTCCTCATCCTGCGGAACCGTCGCATCTACTTCAGCGGGACGGAAGAACAACTCCGTCGCTCGGAAGACCCCTACGTCCGAGAGTTCATCGGCGCGCTCGAGGAGATGGAAGAACAAGAGGTGTTCGAGGAGCGAATGCTCGAATGAGGAGATGGCCGCCCCTCGATCGTCGGAACGAGACGAAGACACCGACTTCGCCTCCTGAGGACCAACCGGTCATCGAATTCCGAGAAGTCTCCCTCGCCTTCGATGACCCCCCACGGCAAGTCCTCGATCGGGTCAGCTTCAAGGTCTATAAGGGCGAGATGCGCATCCTCCTAGGACCAACAGGCTCCGGGAAATCCACGATCCTCCGCCTGACCATCGGCCTGCTGCGCCCCGATGAGGGGCAGATCTTCGTCAACGGTCAAGAGATCACAGTCCTCCCTGAGGAAGAGCTTCTCAAGCTTCGCCAAAGGATCGGCGTCGTCTTCCAAGAGGATGCCCTCTTCACCTCACTGACGGTCGCCGAGAACGTCGCCTATCGGCTTCTCGAACAGGGATACACCTTGGAAGACGTGGAGGCTGAAGTGCGGCGGACGCTGCGCTTGGTCGGACTCGAACACGCCTACGGGATGATGCCCAACGAACTCTCCGGTGGGATGAGCCGACGCACGGCCATCGCGCGCGCGCTTGTCGGAGACCCGGAGATCATCCTCTACGACTCACCGCTTGCGGGACTCGACCCCGTCATCGGCCGACGCATCAGCCGACTCGCCATGCGCTTGCGGGATCTGCGGGGCGTTACCTCGCTCTGGATCACGCAGAACATGGATGAGGTGCGATACCTCGCCTCGCATTTCTACGAGCGCACGGCCGACGGCAAGCTCCTCTTCCGCCGAGAGAGCGAACGCTTCTGTTTGATCAACACGAAGATCCTCATGCTCGCCGAAGGGCGCGTGATCTTCGATGGAGCAGACGAACTCTTCTGGGGCGCGCGCGATCCCACGATCCGACAGTTCCTCCCCTGATCACCGAACCGCGCGTTCTCCTGTGACCGCCATCGCTTCTGAAAGCCCCTCGATCCCCATGAGCTTTTCGAACTCTCGCCAGAGCTTCTCGCAGAGGTGCTCGACGAACTGTCGGGCATATGGGCGAAATTCCGCGGCGGGGAGATCGGCGTCGTCGCGGAGCTGCGCCGACGCGTCGCTCAAGAGCTGCCGCATTCGCGCTCCCTTTTCTTCCTCGCGGAGACGCTCATCTTCGACCACGCACTTCATCCGCTCGCTCCACTCCAGGTACGCCCTCTCGATCTGCCGCCGCCACTCCTCCAATCTCCTGAGGGCTGCGAAATACGGCGCGCTGTCGCGAACAATCTGCCGCGCCAACTTTCTCCCCTTGATCCGAATCAAGGCGTTGAAGAGGCCACGCCCCTCCCTCAAATGCCGCCACGCTTCGCGATAGGAATAGAAGTCAAGCGAGGCCCGGATCGTGCCCATCTGCAATTCGTAAGCCGTCATCTTCGCCGGCCAGATGACGGCGTGCTGGGCGTCGTAGAGATGCCACTGCTCGGGAGCGATGATCTTCCCCTCTCGCTCAAGGCGAGCCGTCAGCGGCGGCCCCGGGACCGGCGTCAGGGCGAAGAACTGCGCCGTGTCCAGGTTCATCTCCTTCGCGAAGCGCAGCGTCTGCTCGATCGTCTCCACCGTGTCCGCATCCGATCCGAGCACGAACATCCCGTGCACGCGAATCCCCACGCGATGAAACGCCTCGATCGCCGCCCGGTTCTTCTCCAGAGTCGAATGCTTGTGATAGAGCCGCAGCGTCTCATCGTTGACCGATTCGAGCCCAATGAAGACGCAGGCGCATCCGGCTCGCGCCATCAACCGCAACAACTCCGGATCGTTGGCCGCCTCCACGCGCACCTGAGCGAACCAACGCGGGATCCGAATCCCCTCGCTCAAGAGGCGATCCAGGAGGCGCTTCACCCGCGCCCGATTCGCATTGAAGATGTCATCCCCGAAGAAGATCGGACAGCGCTTCACCCCTAAGGTGTATCGGATCAGCGCGATCGTCGTCTCGTCATCCAAGAATCGGAACTGGCGCCCGAAGTTGTCGATGACCGAACAGTATTCGCACTCAAAGGGACACCCGCGCGAGGTGTTCACCACCAGATGCGTGACGAAGCGCCGCTCGCTCTCCGTATATTCGGGAAACGGGAGGGCCGAGAGTTGCTCCGAGGTCAAAAACGGCCGATCCGGAGTGAGCCGTACCTCTCCTTCGGACGTCCGATAGGCGATCCCTCGAACGTCTTCCAAGTGCGGGCGCTCGAGATCCTCCCGGTAGCGCTCCAAAAGCTCCGGGAACGTATGATCCCCCTCATGTCGAACGACGACGTCCCCATACTGCAACGCCTCCTGCGGCAAAGCCGTCGGATGAGGCCCGCCGAATACGATCACTAGGCGCGGATTCGCCTGCTTCAGACGCCGCGCCAATTCCAACGATTGTGGCGCCGTTCGCGTGATGACCGAGATGCCCACGACGTCCGATGTGAGCAACCGCGCCCAGTCCCCTCGATCCAGATGCCCCCTGGTCCGACGATTGTACTTGGGGTTGATGGCCACCGTGTCCGCATACCCGGCCTTCTTCAAGATCGCCGTGAGGAGAGGGACACCGCGCGCCGGAAAATCGAGAAGCGAATACACATCCTTCGCCAATTTCCCATCGAGGGTCCCATCCACGGTCGCGGGAAGCTCGATGAGCGTGATCGTCAACTCCTTTTGTCTTCTCCCCATCGCTTTTCTCCGTGGCCCCCTACCATATCAGAGGTCCCCACCTTACACAAGCCTATCGCTCAAGAATTCGCCGAAGGGAGCGATTTTCGTGAGAGGGGTTGACAGCGGGGGTGACATCGCGTATAAATATGCGCTCATCTTTAAATCATGCGGAAATTTTGCATATTATGCGGAAGCGGACGCGCCAACAGAAGGTGCTCGAACTGATCCGGGCCAAGCGGTTCCGGACGCAAGCGGAACTGGTCGAGGAATTGCGCGCGCGTGGGATTCGCGCCACGCAATCCTCGGTCTCGCGCGATCTGGCCCGCCTGGGAGCAGTCAAGATCAACGGCTACTATGTGCTTCCGCGCCTGGCGCATCCGGTCGCCGGAGTGCTGGAGATCCTCGACCTCGATACGGCGGGCGACCACCTCATCGTCGTGAAGACGGAACCGGGGCAGGCCCCCTCGGTCGCCCTGAAGATTGACGCGGCGCACTTCCCAGAGGTCGTGGGGACAGTCGCCGGCGATGATACGGTCTTCGTCGCCGTGAAGGATCGCGAGGCGCAGCGCAAGGCGATCGCGCGGATCAGCCAACTCTTCACATTACGAGGATCCATGCGAGGGGGAACGTGACGCGCAGCCCGCGGCATCGCCCTTCGCCGGAAAGATCTCTTCGGAGGATGGGGCTTATGGCAAATGCCACCGTTCGAAAGGTCGTGCTCGCGTATTCAGGAGGGCTTGATACCTCGGTGATGCTCAAATGGATCAAAGAGCGATACGGTTGCGAGGTCATCACCTTCACGGCCAATGTCGGCCAAGGGGAAGAGCTGGTGGGCCTCCAAGAGAAAGCGCTCGCCACGGGCGCGAGCCGGTGTTACATCGAGGACATGCGCGAGGAATTCGTTCGCGACTTCGTCTTCATGGCGCTCAAGGCCAATGCCGTGTACGAAGGCTTTTATCTGCTGGGGACGAGCCTGGCGCGGCCACTCATCGCAAAACGGCAGATCGAGATCGCGAAGCGAGAGGGAGCGGATGCCGTCGCCCATGGAGCGACGGGCAAGGGGAACGACCAAGTGCGTTTCGAGCTGACCTATTATGCCCTCGATCCGGACATCCGGGTGATCGCCCCGTGGCGCGAGTGGGAGTTTCGATCGCGCACCGATCTGATCGAATATGCGGCGCGGCATGGCATCCCCGTGAGCGCGACCCATGAGAAGCCTTACTCGATCGATCGTAATCTCCTGCACGTCAGCTACGAAGGAGGGATTTTGGAAGACCCCTGGCGCGAGCCTCCGGAAGACATGTTCCTGCTGACGGTCTCGCCGGAGCGAGCCCCGGATCGTCCGACGACGATCGAGATCGCGTTCGAGGAGGGCGTGCCCGTCGCGCTGGACGGCGAATATCTGAACCCGGTCGCGCTGCTGGAGACGCTGAACGCGCTGGGAGGGGAGAACGGCATCGGGCGCGTGGACATGGTGGAGAATCGCTTCGTGGGCATGAAATCGCGCGGGGTCTACGAGACGCCGGGAGGCACGATCTTGCACATCGCGCATCGCGCCCTGGAATCCATCACGCTCGATCGAGAGCTCGGGCGGCTTCGCGACGCGCTCATCCCGAAGATCGCGGAATTGATCTACTATGGGTTCTGGTACTCGCCGGAATTCCAGGCGCTCCGAGCCTTCATTGACCAAACGCAGAAGAACGTGACGGGAACGGTTCGGCTGCGCCTCTACAAAGGCAACTGCATCGTCCTTGGACGCCGATCGCCGTGCTCCCTCTATCGGCCGGAGTACGCCACGTTCGAAGCCGACCAGGTATACGATCAACGCGATGCGGCGGGCTTCATCAAGCTGAATGCGCTGCGGCTCCGCCTGCACGGGATGCGCGCGACGGCGGAGGCCACGATCTTGCGATAGGAGGAGCGAGAAGATGAGGGCGTGCGGGCGATCAGACGATGTGACGATCCGGTTCCTGAGGGTGGATAAGATCGGATCGGCGACGGCGAACCTGAAGCTCTCTCCGGTGGTCCCGGTGACGACGCGCTGCGAAGCGCGTGTGGGCAATGTGGTCGTCGTGCGCGTCCTCACTGAGAACGCCGCGTACAATCACTTGGAGCTGCCCACCGGACGACTCTGTAAGATCAACCGCCATGATCTCATCGTGGGCGTGCTCGGAGAGCGGCGGGCGCTCAAAGGCTTCGTCGGCGATGTCCCCCCGAGGCTCGCCCCAGGAGATCGGCTGCACATCTTGAATCTCGGGGGAGTGATCGGTCGTTGTGTGGATCATTACAACGAACTCGGCGAGGCCATCGAGGTCGAATTGCTCGGCATGGTCGCCGATGGCGATGGCGCGCGATCGCCGGCGATCTTGAACATCGCCAAGGGCGCCCTTCCACCGCGCGAGCACTTGGAGCACTCTTGTCCCCTCATTCTGGTCGCGGGGACCTGCATGAGTTCGGGGAAGACGTTCGCCGCAGCGCAACTCATCAAGCACTTCACGCACGCCGGATATCGCATCGCCGCGGCCAAGCTCACCGGCATCGCCTGTCTGCGCGACACGCTGAACATGGAGGATCACGGAGCCATCAAGACCCTCTCGTTCCTCGACTGCGGGTATCCCTCGACCGTCTCGGTGCCCAATCTCCCAGCGATCGCCAAGGCGCTCATCGCCCAGTTGAATGCGGTCGAGCCGGACGCGATCGTCCTCGAACTGGGCGACGGGATCATCGGCGGATATAACGTGCACGTTCTCTTCGAGGATGCAGAGCTGCTGCGATTCGTGGCGGCCACGGTCTTCTGCGCGAGCGACTTCGTCGGGGCGTGGGGAGGGATTCGACTCCTCGCGGCCAAGCGCGTGCCGATCACGGTCATCTCCGGAGCTGTCACCGATAGCGCCATGGGGCGCGAGTTCATCGAGCGCGAGTGGGGGATTCCAGCGGCTAATGCCATGAGGAATGGTGAGAAGCTCTACCGACTCGTGGAGGAGAAGGTCCTCGCGTTCCGAAGCGCTGTGCGCTGAAGAGGAGGAGTGATGGCGATTCGCGTAGGAATCGTGGGAGGATCGGGCTACGGAGGAGGAGAGCTCGTGCGCCTCCTCCTCTTCCATCCGGCAGTGGAGATCGCCTGGGTGGCGGCTCACGAGCAGGCGGGGCGCTCGATCGCCGATGTTCACCCGAATCTGCGGCGACTGGCGGAGTTTCGCCTTCTCCCCATGCCGACGACGGACACCATCGGCTCGCTCACCGAGGGACTTGACTGCGTGTTCCTCGCGCTGCCGCATGGACGGAGCATGGAACTTGTCCCTTGGATCCCCGAGTCGGTGAAGGTGATTGATCTGGCTGGCGACTTTCGAGTGAAGGATCCCCACGTCTTTGAGGCGCACTATGGGCAAGCGCATCGCGCACCGGATCAACTAGAACGCTTCGTCTACGGATTGACCGAGCTGCGACGTGCGGAGATCGCGCGCGCTTCGCGCGTGGCCAATCCGGGATGTTTCGCGACGGCCGTCCTTCTGGGACTCGCTCCGTTGGTGGCGGCGCGACGACTCATCGGTCCGGTGATCGCTGATGCCAAGACCGGTTCCTCGGGCGCTGGCGCCAAGCCGCTCGAAACGACCCATCATCCGCGGCGGGCCAATAGCTTCTTCGCTTACAAGCCGTTCGTCCATCAGCATCTGCCGGAGATCGCTCAAGCGCTCGCATATCTGGCGGAAGATCGCTGGTCCGAGCGCTTCCTTCTGCAAGTGCATTCAGCCCCGGTCGTGCGAGGGATCTTCACCTCTCTCTATCTCACGCTCGCCGAGCCGATGGGGGCCGAAGAGATTGGCGATCTCTTCCACCAATTTTACGCCGATGCTTTCTTCGTGCGCCTGCTCGGACCGAACGTCTCGCCGGACATCACCTGGGTGAAACACACGAACTTTTGCGACATCGGTTGGGCGGTTCGAGGAAGGACGGCGATCATCTTCACCGCCCTGGATAACTTGGTCAAAGGTGCGGCTGGTCAGGCCGTGCAAAACATGAACGTGATGTTTGGCCTGGAGGAGACGACGGGCCTGAAGTGGCCGGGAAGTCATCCGTGAGGAGCACACGCTATGGCCGTTTCAATCACACGCCGACCGATGCCTCGCCCGACGCTCAAAGGGCGAAGTTTTCTCACCACCGGGGAGTTCACGCGAGAGGAATTGTCCGAGGTCCTCGATCTGGCGATTCAGTATAAGACGCTCGGGCACGGGCGTCCCTTGAGGGGAACGTCCCTCGCCCTCGTCTTCTTCAACCCCTCGTTGCGCACGCGCGCTTCGATGGAGATCGCCATTCACCAATTGGGGGGGCATGCCGTTGTGCTCGAGGTTGGGAAGGGAACGTGGATGCTCGAATATCGCGAAGGCGTCGTCATGGACGGCGATCCGAGCGAGCACATCAAAGAGGCGGCGCGCGTGCTCTCTCGATACGTGGCGGCTATTGGCGTGCGCAGCTTCCCCGCCTTGCGGTCGTTTGAGGAGGAACGGCACGATCCGATCCTTCGCAGTTTCGCGCGCTACAGCTCAGTACCGATCATCAATATGGAATCGGCGATGTTCCATCCGTTGCAAGCGTTGGCCGACGTGATGACGATCCGAGAGACCTTCGGGCTCGTGGATCAGCGTCAGGTCGTCCTGTGCTGGGCATACCACCCGAAGCCGCTGCCGATGGCCGTGCCGAACTCCTTCGCATTGATCGCCGCGCAATTCGGCATGAACCTGACGATCGCTTGCCCGCCGGAATATGAACTTGATCCGGAGCTGATGGATCTGATCCGCACACACGCCCATCGCAATGGGGGGTCCGTGCGCGTCTTGCACGATCGGCACGAAGCCTGCGGCGGCGCGGAGATCATCTACGCGAAGAGTTGGGGCAGTCGCCACTACTATGGCCGATGGGAGGAGGAACAAGCAGTGCGGGAGCGCTACCGCGATTGGATCGTGGATGAGGCGCTGATGCGCGTGACTCATCGAGGCTATTTCATGCACTGCCTCCCTGTGCGGCGGAATGTCGTCGTGACCGATGCCGTCCTGGACAGCGAACGCTCCCTCGTGATCCAACAGGCGGAGAACCGCCTCCACGTTCAAAAGGCTCTGCTCTCCATGCTCCTGTGAGCACTGAGGAGAAAGGGGATGATGAACCACGATCGCCTGGAGCTGCTGCGCGAAGCGCTCCCTTACATCCAGAAGTTCAAGGGGAAAATTTTCGTCGTCAAGCTCGGTGGAAAAGTCACCGAGCATTCGGCGACCCTTCAATCGCTGGCCGAAGAGATCGTCCTCTGCCACCAAGTGGGTATTCGCATCATCGTCGTCCATGGCGGGGGCCACCAGGTGACGCATCTGGCTCGGCGATTGGGCGTCCAGCAGAAGATCGTCCTCGGACGGCGCATCACCGATGACGAGACGCTGGAGATCGCGAAGATGATCTTCGCCGGGAAGATCAATACCGAAGTGGCGGCGGCTTTACACCGGCTGGGCGTTCCGACCGTCGGACTCACAGGATTCGACGGTCATCTCATCCGCGCTCGTCGCCGACGCCCACAACGCGTCGTGGATCCAGAGACGGGACGCGAGGAGATCATCGACTACGGTCACGTCGGCGATATCGAATCGGTCAACGGCCGACTTCTCGCGCTCCTCTTGGAGCATGGGTATGTGCCGGTTGTCTGTTGCTTGGCCGCCGACGCGCAAGGGAACATCTTCAACATCAACGCCGATACGCTCGCGGCTGAACTCGCGGCCAACCTCGATGCGGAGAAGCTCCTTCTGTTGACGGACGTGGATGGGATCCTGCTGGAGAAGGCTGATCCGACAACGCGACTCTCCCGCCTCACGCTCGCTCAACTCAGAGAGCTGCTCGCGAGTGGACGTTTGGCCGAGGGGATGTTACCGAAGGCCGATGCGATCCTGCGCTTGCTCGCGCATGGGCAAACGACCGTGCACATCATCAACGGCTGTCGGCGCAATGCCCTGCTTCAGGAGATCTTCACGGACGAGGGATCGGGGACGATGATCAGCCCGACGTAATCGCCTCCCGATCCCGCCACCGGGCGTTCACCCTCTGCCGCGCTTCCTGCAAAGCCGCGCGAACGCGCTCCGGAGCCGTCCCGCCGAGCGCTCGCTTGGAGGCCAACGCGCGCTCGAGCGAGAGCGCCTCGTAGACGTCCGCCTCGATCTGAGGGGCGAATTGCCGATACTCTTCGAGGGAGAGCTCGCTCAAGCTCTTCCGGACCTGAGTCGCGTACAGGACGATCTGCCCCACGAGCTCATGGGCATGGCGAAAGGTCATGCCCTTGCGCACGAGGTAATCGGCCAGCTCCGTCGCATTGGTATAATCGCCAAGCGCCGCGTCCATCATACGCTCAGGACGAAGCTCCGTGTGGCGGAGCACCGTCGTCATCACGCGCACGGAAGCCCGCACCGTGTCGAGCGCGTCGAAGACGGCCTCTTTGTCCTCCTGCATGTCCTTGTTGTAGGCGAGCGGTAAGCCCTTCATCATCGCGAGCACGCCCATCAGATGACCGAAGATGCGCCCGGTCTTGCCGCGGATGAGTTCCAAAGCGTCCGGATTCTTCTTCTGCGGCATGAGCGAGGATCCGGTGGAGACGGCGTCGCCGAGCGCGAGGAATCCGAACTCCGACGTCGCATAGAGGATGAAGTCCTCGGCCAGGCGGCTGAGGTGCATCTGCAGCACGGCCGCGGCGAAGAGAACTTCGAGCACGAAGTCGCGATCACTCACGGCATCGAGGCTGTTGGCCGCCACGCGTTCGAAGCCTAATTCCCGCGCCAACCACTCCCGATCCAGAGGAACGCTCGTTCCGGCGAGCGCCCCGGCCCCCAGCGGGAGCACATTGAGTCGCGCGCGTGCTGTGCGCACTCGCTCTCGATCGCGCTCGAACATCTCGAAGTAGGCGAGCAGATAGTGCCCCCACAGGATGGGTTGAGCTCGTTGAAGGTGCGTGTAGCCGGGAAGCGCGACCTCCGCATATCGTTCGGCCAGATCGAGCACAGCCGTCTCCAGCTCAAGAAGTTCCGCAAGCCAGAGATCGCACTGCTCGCGGAGATAGAGCCGAAGGTCTGTACTCACCTGATCGTTCCGACTCCGGCCCGTGCGCAACTTGTATGCAGCTTCGCCGATCAATTCGGCCAAGCGCGCTTCGACGAAACTGTGAACGTCTTCAGCGGGATAACGATTGAGGGCTTCGGGATCCCGCTCCGCTTGCTCGAGGATTCGCGCGAGGGCATCAAGGATTCGCGCAGCCTCTTCTTCAGAGAGCAAGCCCGCCCGCTGTAAGGCGCGGCAATACGCGACATTGGCGCGAATGTCGGCATGGAGAAGCCTTCGATCGAAGGCGAACGAAGCATGGAACCGAGCAACCTCTGGATCTGAGGCTTCACGAAATCGTCCGCCCCACAGCTTCTCCATGCTCGATGGCTCCGGAGAACAGCTCACGCCTCGCCGTACCTCGAGGATATGCCGATGAAGACTACCCCTCCAGCTCTACGCGCGACCGATCGCTCTGGCGCCCTGGCACTTCGGCTTCCTCCTCATGCGCGCGACCCGATTCACTTGCCCGCGCGTCGCTCGCGAAACGCTTGCTTGGCGTCGATCACCGTTCCCGATTGCGCAGCTCGACGCCGCCCCGCCATGCGCCGACTCCGAGGCCGCAGCAAATACCCTAACCCCCGTTTCTCCAATTCGCAGAAGATCCCAGGCAGGTTCTTGTACCCGAGCATGCGCCCGAGTTTCCAAGCGCTCACCTCCGGGTTACTGTTGTAGAGCTTGATCGCCTGAATCAACCGTTCGCTCCGGAAGTACCCGAAATGTCGCTCGACCAACCCACGCGCCTTCAACCGATTCAGGTGCCAGTGGATCACCCAAATGGGGGCATTTAAGCTCGTGGCGATCTGACGACGGGTCAGCAGCGGCTCTTCTTCCTGCAGCTGAAGGATTCGCTTGCAGAGCTGGCAGCGCTCGATCCAATGCCCCTCCGGAGGCGTCTTGCGCTCGACGAGCTTCACCCCCAACGCCTTCGCCTTCTTCAAAATCTGATGAACGCGCTGACGCGTCAACCCAAAAGCGCGCCCGATTTGCTCCAGCGTCGGCGCCTCCGGACTGTTGTACATCTCGACGATCTTCTGATCCCGCTCGCTCAAGCGCCGCTCAAGTTTAATGTATTCCTCGGCGATTTTCAACTGCGGGAGCGTGCGCCGCCGCCGCACCTGATCGTAGGTCACGCCGAACGCGCGAATGGCATTGAGCACCGTCGCGGGAGAGCATCCGAAGTGCTTCGCCACCGCCTCGACGTCGCGATTGCGGCCGAGTGCGAATTTGACGATTTTCAAGTACCGCTCGACCGTCGTCGGCCGACGCGGTAGGTTCAGAGTGATTTCCTGTTTGGCGACCTTTGCGACCATTGTCTTTCCCCTCATTGTGGACTCCACTTTCTTAGATGCGAACCCTCATCCCAAAGGTTCGCATATTCTTGACGATTGCCTTGTGCTACGAGTATTCCCGCTGTGCGGGCACTTGTTCGCCGGAGTGTCAGCAGACGCTCTGTCCGTTACGCCGCCTCGCCTTCGCTCCAGAAGTGATTCAGCGGACCATGACCTCGACCCAACGAGAACCCGTGTCGGATGGCCATCGTCACGTAGTGCTTCGCTTTCCGAATCGCTTCGAGCAAGCCGTCGCCTCGAGCCAGATATGCCGTGATGGCCGCCGAATAGGTGCAGCCCGTTCCGTGCGTGTTCCGCGTAGGCACGCGCTCTGCCGCGAACTCATGGAAATCCCGTCCATCGTACAAAACGTCCACGGCTTCCGATCCGGCCTCCAAATGTCCGCCCTTGATGAGCACCGCTCGCGGTCCCAGGTCGAAGATGCGCCGCGCTGCTCGCCACATGTCTTCGCGCGATCGAATCGGTTCGCCCGCGAGGATCTCTGCCTCCGGGATGTTCGGCGTCACCACACATGCCAATGGGAACAGTCGCCGGATCAACGCCTCCTCCGCCTCCGCACGCAAGAGCCGATCTCCCGATTTGGCTCGCATCACCGGGTCCACGACCAATCGCTCGATCCGATGTTCCCGTACCCCGTCAGCCACCGCCTCAATGATCCCCGGACTGGAAAGCATGCCGGTCTTCGCCGCATCTGCTCCAATGTCACGCATGACCATATCCAGTTGCAGGCGAACGAAATCCGCTGGCAGCTCGATCACGCCGGCCACCTGGCAGGTATCCTGCGCCGTGATCGCCGTCAGCACCGAGAGCCCATAGACCCTAAGCGCCGTGAAGGTCTTCAGGTCCGCCTGAATCCCTGCACCCCCACCGGAATCCGAGCCCGCAATCGTCAAGGCACGTGCTACCATGACTCCAAGCCTGCTGTAAGTACAAGTTTACCCGAAATCGCCCGAAGAGGGAAGTCGAGGAGGGCCATGCGCGTGAGGTGGGAAAATCCGCCCCCGCTTATAACGAGATCGGCGAAGCCCCCGTCACAGGATGAGATAATTCGGTCCACCCCCCCCTTCCGGGGGCACCCAGGTGATGATCTGATACGGGTCCATGATATCGCACGTCTTACAGTGGACGCAGTTGGAGGCGTTGATCTGCAGGCGCTTTCGCCCATCTGGGGTCGCGATCATCTCATAGACATTGGCGGGGCAGAAGCGCTCGCATGGATTGCCGTATTCGACCACGCATCGCGTATGGCAGATATCAAAATCGGCGATCCGGAGGTGGCAGGGCTGATCCTCCTCATGAGAGGTCCCGGAGTAATACACATCGGTGAGCTTATCGAAGGTCAAGACACCATCGGGCTTCCATTCCAGCGGCGGGCATCCCGCCTCCCGTTCTCGGTGACATTCCGCCAGCTTCCGCATGCGCTCGTGTCCAGCGACGGTCGGGAGAGGATCGCGCCATCCCCGCCCTTTCGTCAGCATCTGCAGCCCCACGTGAAAGAGGCCCGGCCACAGACCTCGCTCCATCGCTTGGTGAAAATTCCGAGCGCGATATAGCTCGTCGTGAAGCCAACTGGCTCGAATCAGCTCCTCATATCGGGCCAGCTGCCGCTCCGAGAAATCATCTCGTCGCAAGGCCTCGTAGATGGCTTCGGCAGCCAGCATCCCCGACTTCATGGCCAGGTGAATCCCTTTCAGCCGTTGAGCGTTCAGAAATCCGGCGCTATCGCCGATCAACAACGCCCCACTCACATACGGCTTGGGGATCGAATAATACCCCCCTTCTGGCAGGGCTTTCGCTCCGTATCGAACGAGCTTCCCTCCACGCAGGATGCGCGCGATCGCCGGATGCATTTTGAACTGCTGGAAGAGCCGATGCGGATCCAGACACGGATCCTCATAGCTCAATCCCACGACCAGTCCCACGCTCACGAGCCGTTCCGCTCCAGCGTAGAGGAATCCGCCTCCAAAAGTTCGGGAATCCAGCGGATACCCGAGCGTGTGTATGACCGTCCCGGGCGCGATGCGTTCCGACTCGACCTCCCACAACTCCTTGATCCCCAAGGAGTAAACTTGGGGATGCCTCCCCGCCTGCAGGTGGAACCGCTCAATGAGGACCTTCGCCAAAGATCCTCGGACGCCCTCCCCCAGGACCGTCACCTTCGCGCGGATTTCAACCCCTGGCTCGTAATTCCCCTTGGGCTTGCCGTTTCGATCCACCCCGCGATCGCCCGTTCGCACACCCACGACCGCTCCGTCTTCAATGAGCAATTCCGCGCCGGGGAATTCCGGGAAGATGTCCACGCCCACGGGCTCAGCCAACGTCGCTAACCACCGGACGAATTGGCCGAGCGAGATGATGTAATTCCCGTGATTGCGCAGCGACGGGGGGATGATAGGAGCTGCGAGCTTTCGGTTCGGCGTGAGGAACCAGACGTGATCCTCGACGACTGGCATTGAAAGCGGCGCTCCTCGATCGAGGAAATCGGGAACCAGCTCCCGAAGCGCGCGAGGATCAAGAACGGCTCCCGAGAGGATGTGCGCCCCAACCTCTCGTCCCTTTTCGATCACGGCGATGCTGACTTCCAATCGCCGCTCGCGAAGCTCTCCAGCTTCGACGCGCTCATTATGCCGCCGAATGAGATGGGCCAGATGCAATGCCCCGCTCAAGCTCGCCGGACCGGCTCCCACAAACAGCACGTCGAACTCGATGCGTTCCCCCATCGCCTCCCCCTCCTTCCGAAGGTGCGAGCGAAGATTCTAGCACAGCGTGCGGACCCCGCGAAAAGACGTTGCGAAGAAGACTGCGGCCAGTCCGGCTCAGCCAATCCCCAATCGGACGAGGAAGGGGCTACGGCGCAACGGAGAACTTATAGACGGTCGTCGTCTGGTAGCGCGCGCCCTTTCGGAGGA
Organism: Acidobacteriota bacterium; assembly: GCA_030550025.1. Classification (GTDB taxonomy): domain Bacteria; phylum Acidobacteriota; class Blastocatellia; order HR10; family HR10; genus HR10. Next base: position 112,001 of record JAUQQC010000003.1, read on the forward strand.
TGACGGAAGGAAAGTGCGGCTTATTGGGAGAGTCAGGGAAGTGCTGCGGCTCCAGGCAGAAGCCATACCGATGGCGATAGACCCTCCCCTCTTTCCCCGTGATCGTCCCATCGAGGAAATTCCCAGAATAGAATTGCAGGCCAGGCTCTGTCGTCCACACCTCCAGCACGCGCCCCGAGTTTGGTTCAACGACGCGGGCAGCCAGACGCAGCGCTCCCGGCGGGCCAGCCAACACCCAGTTGTGATCATATCCGCGACCAAAGCGCAGTTGCTCATCGGGCTCTTCAATCCGCGCCCCGATCGGCGTCAGCTGGGTGAAATCAAACGGCGTTCCGCGCACGAAGCGAATCTCCCCCGTCGGGATCAAATTCGCATCGATCGGCGTGAAGTAGTGCGCATTGATCTGCAGGAGATGATCGAGAATATCGCGACGCCCCTGGCCAGCGAGGTTGAAGTACGAATGATGCGTGAGGTTAACGATCGTATCTCGATCCGTCGTGGCCGTATACTCGATCCGCAGCTCGTTCTCCTCCGTCAACAGATAGGTCACCGTGACGGAGAGGTTCCCCGGATACCCCTCTTCTCCATCTCGACTTACATAGCTGAGCCGCACGCCGACGCCTCTTGCCGATCTCACCGGACGCGCCTTCCAAACGACCTTGTCGAATCCCTTTTGCCCGCCGTGCAGATGATTCTGTCCCTCGTTGAGTGTGAGCTGATATGAAACGCCATTCAGGACGAACCGCCCTCCGGCAATGCGGTTCGCATATCGGCCGATGATGGCCCCGAAGTAGGGATGTCCCTTCAGGTAGTCCTCCAGGCGATCGAACCCGAGCACCACATCATCGAATTGCCCTTGCCGGTCGGGGACGCGGAGGGAGACGACGATCCCTCCATAGTTCGTGAGCCGCACCTCCATGCCCTTAGTATTGGTGAGCGTATACAGCTCCACGATTTCCCCATCCGGCGTCCTCCCGAAGACTTCCTTCCTCATGGTGGACTCTCTCCGATCCGCTTGACTCACCGGTCCTCCGATGAAGAGAAGGAGCAACAATACGTGAGCACGCATCGCCATCCCCCCGATGACCTTGGCTTGCCAATGATGGCTTCCCCACAGGCTCAATAGACCCGCCACTCGTGAATTCCGGCGCAGAAGCTCTCTTGCGCTTGCACGACGATTCTCAACCCATCGGTGACCACCGGCTCGAAGGTCGTACGATTGTAGCGATCTCTCTCGCGCCCATAACCGCTCGGGTTTCTCACCGGCTTCCACTCCCCATTCTCCCGATAGAAGAGTTGCCAAGCTTTCGGAACGCGACATTCGCCGATGCCGGTATCATCATACCAATAGACCTCGACGGCGGAGACGCGCGTCGGGGCCTCGAAATCATACTGCACCCATTCGGTCGTTCCCTTCCGCGGCCACCAGTGGAGATACCGATTCGAGCGATCGGCGGAATGGCGCGGCTCGCGCTGGTCATTGAGCGCCTGGGGATCCCCTCCGGAGGAGCTGGCCTTCGCGCGGAAGGCGATCGTCGGACACGGCAAGGGACGCGCCGCCGATTCCACGCGAGCGATCCAGACGGCCATCTCCCCACGCCCTCGGTGCGCCCACGCATAGTATGGAATCGCCGTGAAGGGGACGCGTTCCCTCTGGATCTTCCCCGCAGCATCAACGCATCGAAGTCCAACAGCGGTCCCGCGGATGACTTGGATTCCTCCCAACTGATCTGCCTGGAATTCCGCGCGAAGGTGCTCCTCATCCGGCAGGACCAAATTCGTGACGCTCCTTCCTGGGACATCAGGCCACTCCAGGCAATAGACGATTGGCCCTCGCTGCAGAGCTACCTTCCCGACGTTATCCGTGACCTGCGGATGGCTCACCACGCGTCGGACCGGCATGGGCAAAAGCAGCTTCACCACGTCCCCTTTCTGCCATCGTCGCCGGATGACCGCATATCCTCGTTGCACGGTATAGGCAAAGGGGCGCCCGTTCACCCAAAGAGCGGGCCGCTCCCGAACGGTCTCGGTGAAACGATAGAGATCGCTCGGTACGGCCTCATGGCGCGCCCAACCAGGGATACGCAAGAGCACGGTGAAGGCATGACCGGGACGCTCCGGTTCGAGCGTGAGCGTCACCTCGCCTCGCCAGGGATAGTCCGTATCTTGTTTGATGACGACCGTCTGAGCGGCCGTGCGCACGGTCGCGCGGCTGGCTATGAAGAGATTAACGTAGAGCCGATCTCCTTGGTGCGCATAGGCCAACCCGGGCACCTGGAACAAGAACCGCGCGATGTTGGGCGGACAGCAAGCGACGGCGAACCACGGGCTTCGTGCATGGCGACCGTCCGACTCCAGAGGGTTGGGATAGAAAAAGGCCCTTCCATCAAGGGAGATGCCGGAGAGCAGCCCATTGTAGAGGACGCGCTCCAGCACATCCACATACCTGCCGTCTCCGGACAGAAGGAACATCCGATGATTCCACAGAGCGAAGGCGACGGCAGCACACGTCTCGCAATAAGCCACCAGGTTCGGCAGCTCATAGGGTGCTCCGAACCCCTCATGACCACCGGCTGCTCCAATCCCTCCGGTCACGTACATCTTCCGCCCGACGACATCTGCCCACAGACGATCCAAGGCCCGAGCGTAAGCCGGATCGCCCAGCAGCGCCACGACGTCTGCCATCGCCATGTACATGTAGAGCGCACGAACGGCATGCCCGACGGCTTCTTCTTGCTCGGTGACCGGCTTATGGTCCTGGCTGTACGTCCCATAGAGCCGACGACCATGAGCGCGCCCCCGCTCCTGGAGGAAGAACCTCGCCAGGCGAAGATACCGTTCATCCCGGGTCACTCGATAGAGTCTGATCAATCCGATCTCAACCTCCTGATGTCCGGGGACGTCACGCTTCTTGTCTGGCCCGAACACGCGATCCAAGAGATCAGCGCTCTTCAGAGCGATCTCCAGAAGCGAGCGCTTCCCCGTCGCCTGATAATGCGCGACGGCCGCCTCAAAGAGATGTCCTAAGCAGTACAGTTCATGGCTGGATCCCAACCTCGACCAACGCTCCGGTCCCACCGAGGCGGCGAACCGATAGTTCGGCGCCATCGTCCGACGCGGCGTGAAGAGGTATCCGTCGGGCTCTTGAGCTGCCGCGATCCTCGCGATGAGATCGTCCAAATACCGCTCCAGCTCGGGATCGGGATGGGACATCAAGCTATAGGAAGCCGCCTCGACGGATTTGTAGACATCCGAATCATTGAACCACCATCCCTCGAAGTGCCCCTCCATCTTTCCGGCCGCCTTGAGGAAGTTGTTCACCCGCCCCGTCACTTCGCACTGTCGCAGGATGTGCGGCACGGTCGCCCTGCGATTGGTCTCTAAACGCGTCTGCCAAAATCCGGGTTCAAGCCGAACGTCGGTGAACGGAACGGCGGTGACGGGGTAATCGTTCCAGGACGTCCACATAGAGGGACCAGAGGACGGTGGCCAGACGGATGCCCCCATCAGCAGGAAGACAAGCCCAATACGAATCATAGCTCCCTCCCTCACTGCCGATCGTCCGCCAAGCCAAGGCCAGCCCGTGCGGCTCACGAGAGGACCAAGCGCAGTTTCGTGACCGAGGCCGGTGGGAACGAATAGACCAAAACGGGAGCACGAATCGGGACCTCCTCCTCTCGCGGGACGACGGCGAAGGGATTCTCGAACGTATTGCACTCTTGGACGCGGCGCGCCGTGAGGATCGTCGCGCGCGCTGAAGCGATCGTGGCCCCCCGAACGAGGACTTCGGTCACGCGCGCCTCCGACAGATGTGGATTGGTCACCGTGAGCGTCACGCTGTTCCCCTTCACCGAAGCCGATCCATTGAGCCCCCAGAACAGTTGCGGCCGATTCGTCCGATCGGTCCAGCTCACGCGCGGCGTCGAGAAGATCGTTCGCACGGCCTGCCCATCTTGGTGATCGGCGTACATGGCGAAGACATAATAGGTCGGCGTTCGGACGAACTTATCCTCGTGCGCCAGAAAGAGCGAATGGAGGCAATTGATGAGCTGCGCGACGTTGGCCATCCCCACCTTATCGGCGTGCCGATTGAAGGTGTCCAACGTCAATCCGGCGAGCACGGCATCGCGGAGCGTGGACTGCTGACCGAAGAGGTGCGTCGGATGGATGTTCGTCGTCATGCGGTACCACGCGCCCCATTCGTCCACAACGAGCCGGACGCGACGTTCCCGATCGCTCTCCCCCATCACCTGCCAATGCGCCATGATGAGCGATTCCATGCGATCCGCACTTTGCAGAAGCTCATACCATCCGGTGGCGTCATAGTTGATGGCCTCTCCGCCGGAGAAGCTCGAATAGTGATGCAGCGCCCATCCCCAAAGCCGATCGAAGGCGCGGCGCTCGGCGATCTTCAGGAAGAACCGGCGCGTCCATTCGAGGTCTCGTCCGCTCGGTCCCGCCGCAATGAAGCGCAGCCCGACGCCATAGTCAGGTACCGCCCACGTTGTGAAGCGGCGGAATTCCATCGCATACTCTTCCGGCGTGAAATTCCCGCCGCATCCCCAAGACTCATTCCCCACCCCCCAGTAGCGGACGTTGAACGGCTCTCGATCCCCATTCGCTTCGCGGATCTCCGCCCATGTGGTGCTACCCGGCGGAGAATTGCAGTACTCGATCCATTGATGGAAGACGCTCGCGGGCAACGTGCGCACGTTCGCGGCGATGTAAGGCTGAGCGCCGATCAAGCGGCAGAAGCGGATGAACTCATGCGTGCCGAAGTGATTGGGCTCATACTTCTGCGGGACGATCCCTACCTCGCGCCATTCGCGATTATCTACCCAGAAGTTCGTCCGGCGCGGACGCTTCGCCCGTGGCCCAATCCCATCGCGCCAATCATAGGCATCGGCGAAGCACCCACCCGGCCAGCGCAAGACCCCAGGTTTGATCTCTCGCATCGCGTCCACGAGCGCCTTGCGGATGCCTCCGATGTTAGGAATCTTCGAGTCCTCTCCAACCCATACCCCATCGTAGATCACTCCTCCAAGATGCTCGATGAAATGCCCGTAGATCTCCGGAGCGATCCGCCCGATCGGCTCGTTCAGCAAAATCTCGATCCGAGAATCTGCGGCCTGAGGCGCGCTCCACAGGGACGCGGCATGAGGCCACGCGCGCGTCAGTGCTAACGTCGCCCCCGCCGCGACCGTTGACTCCAAGAACGCACGACGCGTATATCGTCCCCGCTTCGTCTTCTCCATAGCGCGTGGTGTCTACGCTTCTTGAAGGAAGATAGGGACGGGGGCGTCTTCTGAAACGCCTCCCGCCCCCCTCCGCGCGTCAGAACAGGATCTTCAAAGCGAGCTGGATGTCACGCGGATCTCCCGCGCTGGTAGAGCGCCCAAAGAGCGGGCTGTTCAAATCCGCCACCGGCGTCCCCAGGTTCACGCGGTTGAAGGCGTTGAAGAATTCGGCGCGGAACTGGATGCTCGCCGTCTCCGTCACTCGGAAGTTCTTGAACAACGACAAATCCGTGCTGGCATACCATGGGCCGCGGAACGTGTTCCGGCCGAGGTTCCCCAACGTCCCCGGAGCCGGCAGCGGAAAGTCGGCCACGGTGAAGATCCCCCGCAAGAAGTCGCTGCGGCTCAAATCGCGCTTGGTATTCCCCCAACTTGGCGTGTTGGGGCGGTCGCCCGTCTGCCCATCCGCATTGAAATCTCCGCGCGGATAGGCCGCCCCATGAAAGACGCTGAAGGGCGCTCCCGATTGGATCTGCACGATCGCATTGAGTTGCCATCCGCCAAGGATATGCCGCACCACCGGTCGCTCTCGCCAGAACGGGATCTCCCAGATGGCGTTGATCGAGAGCTTCTTTCCACGATGGAAGCCCGTGACCGAACGATCCAGATCACGCCGCGTCACTTCCATCGCGGCTCCCGGCGTCTCCAGAACTTTCCCAAAGGTGAACGCTGTTTGGAAGGCGAATCCCTGGCTATAACGCCGGCTCACCTGAATGGTGCCACCATGGAAGCTCGAACTGGCGGCCGTCTCACCGAGGCTGATGATGCCAAAACTCGGATTCAACCGATCCAGCCGGCCATCGAGCAAGTCTCCGGCGAAGCGGTTGTAATTCTCTCCGCCCGGCCCATCGCCCGTGTGCAGATGCCGTCCCACGGAGCCGATATAGTTGATCTCCGCGACCAATCCACCGGGCAACTCGCGCTGAATGCCCAGGAACCAATTCTGCGCATAGGGCGTCGTGAGGTTGGGATCCACGACGCGCAGGTTCACCCGCGTGCCCCGAATCCCCCCGCGCTCGTCCAAACCGCGCGCGAGCGCCGGATTCGGCGGATACTTCGGCCCCAATGTGTATACGATTGGCGGAGCTCCTGGAGTGCGAACATCCGTCGAAGCCGCCGCGAATCGTAGACATCGCCCGACCAGAGAAAGGCGGCATATCGCTGCATGCCGGCGTGCCCGTTCCGATGCAAGGCGTATGGACGCGCGTTAGGGCGATCCATCTGCGGCCCTTCCCAATAGAGGCGATGGCGCACAAGGCGCGACACGCGATCGAGCGGATCGCCTTCGTCCACCCACCATCCGTCCACGCCCATGGCGAACACGCGCCGGTGCAGGTTCCAATAGCATCCCGCCTCTTCCTCGTCGAATCGCGCCAGCTCGCACCCGTCCCGCGCCGTTCCCCGCAAGGCGCGCGAGAGGATGACGACGTGCAGGACAATGCGAAAGTTCATCTCATGCAGCTCGCGGATCATGCGTTCGGGATCGGGAAACACCGACCGATTGAAGGAAAAAGAGCCGTTGGCCGTGTTCCAGCCCGACGGCGTGAATCCGGTTCCCAGATAGATGAGCACATCGCAGGGCAGCTTCTTCTCCCGAAAGGTCCGGGCGACGGAGAGAACTTCGTCTCGACCGGCGAGCGTGCGGTGCGATTGCTGATACCCCAGGGCCCAAAGCGGAGGCATTTCGGGCAATCCCGTGAGGCGAGCGTATTCGGCCATGATCTCCATCGGCTCCGGCGTCCCGATGACGAAGAGATCGAGGGGAAGCGCCTCCTCCGGACGGCGCGGCTCGAACCGGCCCTCCGATGCCGTGAGATCGAAGATTCCCTCCGGCTGATGTACGAACATCGCCCATCCCGATGTCCCGATGAGCCAAGGAATCGGCACGCGCCCGCCGTGCGTGCGCAGGCGATACCCTCCCTGGCCGCTGCGCATGAGATCGCGCGATCCTCGGCGATCGAATTGCGGCCCTCCCTGTCCGAGACCGAGAACGGGTCCCTCCCCCTGGAGAAAACTCATCGCGCCGGTGCGCGGATCAAGCTGAAGTCGCTGGACGAGGCGTCCCTCGCGCGTCTCGATGTGAATCGTCAACGGATCCGGGGAGAGCCAAACGACAAGATCTCCCGACGGCACCCGCTGCGAGCTGCGAAGAGATCGCAGTCGCAGTGCCGGCTCTCCCCACCTCTCCCGAACGAGCGAACCGTCCTGCGGGATCGGCGCCGGACGATCGGCTTCGAGCGGCACCACGCTGAGGCGCACTGTGCGCGCGCTCACGGAGGAAACCACGAGCTCGACCGGTCGCCCCAGAATCCGAAGCTCCTCTTGAGCGCGACTCCCGCGAGCGCCGAAAAGCATCCCGGCCGCCGTCGCGCCCACCCCCTTCAACACTTCGCGTCGAGTGACCTCCACCATATTCACCCCCTGGCTCGGATGCACCTCCGGAATACGCGCGAGGGAACCCATTCGCTCAGTTCCTCCGGCCTCCCTCACGCTCTCGAACCAGCTCGACGACCGTCGCGTCTCCGGAGATGTTCAATGCGATCTCGGATTCCTCTCCGAGTCGAACAATTCCCACGCGTCGCCCCTCCTGAACGACGGCATAAGCCATGCGCTCCGATCCCGTCTCCTTAGGAGATTTCTCTCCCAGTGCTGCGTCTCGGAGCGAAACCTTGAACAGCGTCACATGTGCGTCGGCCGTCCGATTCTCGATCACCACCCGAATGCGTCCGAAGTCCCTGGCGACGAAAATCGGCCGCTCGGCGGCCAGTCCATCTCGGTCCAGCTCGATCGTCATTCGGAAATCGGCGAGCACGATGTGAAATCGCTTCCGCAGCCCATCGCGGGGGATGATCGAGAATCCGTCTTCCGATGTGGTGAGGGCGCCGCCGAAGGCGAACCAATCGAAGAGCGGATCGCGGGTCAGAATCGTGGCCGCTGCCCGAAGCGCGCCGCCGAAGCCGAGATCAATCTCGCCATCGTAATGCCAGGCTCCCCGCGACATATCCTTCCGAATCCACGCGCGCCCGAACTTGGCCGTCATGAATTGCCATCCCGCAGCTCCGTCGTTCTCTTTGCCGGGAAACCAGAATCCGTAATTCGTTTCCGGTCGCCCCGTGTTCATCAGCGACCAGGAACTCAAGATAGAGGCATAGCCGAGTTGAAGCCAATCGGCGGGATCGGTCGCAAAGTAGATGGCGTAATCAAGGATCGCCCATCCTCCCATCGCGGCCATGTAGCTCATCGCGCCCACATCGGAGGAGCCGGTGAAGTCCGCTCCGAGCAGGTAATAAGCCGCCTCCAACCATCCGCGAACGGCCAGATTCGCCCGCAACTGCCGCTCCATGAACGCCCGCGCGTCTTCCTTTCGCACGACCGGATGCGCGTACCACTTCCGCAGCTTCTTGTCGAACCAGAGATTGTGGTCCGGTTTCATCTCATGCGTGGCTCCGTACTTGGCTACGGCATAGGTCGTCTCGAATGCCGTTCGGTCGAACGGATATTCCGAGCGATAGGGATAAGGGTCGTCGTAGATGAAGTATTTGACCTTCTTCTCCCACTCGCTGCGAAGCCACGCCGCTTTCTCCGGAAATCCCTCTCGCTCCAACGCGGCGATGAGCGATAGGATCACCACTTCGTTATAGCAGCCGATCTTGTACGTCTCGTACTCCTCCGGCAAAATCTCGTAGGGATAGAGGAAATAGGCCCGCGCCGTTTGGTAAGCGCGTTCGAGATACCCTCGCGCATCGAGATAGCGTACCAGGTGCGGATATTTCCTGGCGATCTCGTACATGTGGAAGTAGAGCATGATGACGTGAGGATAATCGAACGAGCGCCAGATGGGCATCTTGTCGAGATGGCGATTCCGAATCCCGGCGCGCGCCCTCGGATCGGGATCGCGATTCACCTTCCAGTTGGGCACGCCGTAGATGCCGTAGGGATACGGATGCTCCTGATCCGTGCGTTGCAGCCCTCCCCAGACGAAATGCTCGATGTAGTACTCGACCGACGCGATCTCCTCAGGATCGGGGAAGTGCACGTTTTTCGCCGCGACGAACGGAGCTTTGCCGAGAGCGGGATCATCGGAGGCCAGCACATATCCCCACCAATAGTCGAATCCGTCGGTGTCATCCGGGCTTCGCAAGACCTTGTTCTTCATGTCGTAGACCGAGTAGAGCCCGTTGTACCACCGGGACGGATCTCGATGCTGCTGCCGATGGGTGATAAATCGGCTCCGCTTTTTGATCAGAGTCTCCAGCGGCTCCGTCACGAAGAACTCCAGGTATGTTCGTCGCCCTCCGTCGTGTCGAATCGTCAGCAGATTCTCGCCGGGCCGCGAGAAGGCGATGCGATAGAGGTGATGATCGGGACGCCGCTCGCCGAGATACGTGATGCGCGCGTGCTCCGGGACCTCCGGCTCCAGCGCCTCGACGCGGGCCTTCGTGTGAAGGGCGAGTGTGGCCGTCAGGTCTTCGGGAACGGTCATCCCGGGGACGATGCGAATATCGAAGAGTCCTTCCCGATAGAGAATCTCGCGTATCTCCGCATATGACCGCGCCCACTGAAATCGAATCCCATAGCGAATCGCGCTTCCCGACGCCCCCGCCGGCCGTAGCTCTAAAAACGTATGCGGCTGCCGCCAGCTTCCCCGCGTCTCCCGCCCGCCGGAAAGCCCCGAATGAATGTAGGCCCGATAATTCCGCCGCCCTTCCGACGTGTAGTACTCGAACTTCGTCCCCGGATGGACGGTGATGACGAGATAGGGAGGCTCGCCGTTTGGTCGCACAAAATACAGGAACGATCCATGCCCGCTGATGAAATGATGCTTGGTCCAGCTTCGCTCGAAGATCGTCCGCGTCTCTCCCGCGGGGAAGCGCCAGGGGATCGGCAATGCGAGGTCTCCGATCTGCACGGGGAAGTTCATCGTCGTCTCGATCTCGATCGTCCAATCGAGAACATCACCCTCGATTTTGAACTGCTGGACCATCTTGAGCGGAGATCCGGGATCGAAATCCGTGTAAGTGAGCGCGCCTTTGTCCGGCTCCGCCTGCAGCGTTCGAGTTCCGGTGTAAATCGGCAGCCAATCGCCTCCTTCGACCCGGTAGGTCACGACCGGCTCCCCCAACCGGCCCTCGCCGCTCAACAGATCGGCCTGAAAGGGATCATGAGGATTCCACAGCCGGGTGATTCCCCGACGATCATAGGCGAGCACGAAATTCTCGGTGCGAATTGTTCCTGAAAGGTCTTGTCCCGATGCCGGTCCGAATCTGTAGGGAAAAGCCGCGACCAGGCCAAGGATCATGAGCGATCGTGCTGCTCTCAGCTTCATCCGAAGCAATCTCCACAAGAGCGGCGCCGGATTTCCCGCCTGCGGTCGGGGGCAGACTCAGAAGTCCGCGCCACTTTACATCCTATAGCGAATTTCAATTGTCCGTACTCTGGGAGCGCCCGCATCGTGCGGGCAGAGGCACGCGGCAAGCGTGCGCTCCCAGGGTAATTGCAAATTGCCCTAGATTCCGGCGCGTTGGCGAGCCCGGCGGATCACCGCTTCCATCTGATCGCGATAGGTCGTGAAGGTATCGTCCACGACATTGAGCGTGGGAATCTGCTCGTCTCGAAGCGAGAGCGTCTCGGGATTCCAGCGACCGAAGCCCGCTTCGTGCACGCCGGTGCTGCCCCGTCCCGGAGCCGGATGGCTGAGATGCTGGAAGAAGCGCGCGTATTTCTGCACGGCTGCCGGATAGGCGAACTGCGAGAAGACGTGATAGAACGGGATGACCTCCAGCAGCGCATCGTAATGCATCTCGCCGCAGGCCAGAACGTGGGGATATTTCGCCCGCAGGTCGAGGACGAGCCGCCGAGTCCCTTCGTGCATATCGGCCTGGGGATTGTTCACCCATCCGCCGACGATGTCGAGGAAGTAGGCATCCACGCCGTAACGCTCGATGACCTCCGAGATGCGTTCGAACAGATGCTCGCGCCAGGAGGCGACGCCGAGATTCATGTACGAGAGCCAGCCGTCCTGATGGCGATCGTTATCCCAATCCACCCAGTTGAGATCGAAGCGATCGCCGTCAATCTTCGCCGTCGCCGCATCGGCCAGGCGGGCGAAGACGGGCTGCTGGCGATTGGCCGCATTCGCTCCGAACATCGGCATCATGCGGAAGCCCAGCCGCTGGGCTTCTCGAATGAGCCGACGGAAGCCGTCCTCGCCGCCCATGCGCGGCGCGGGCCGATAGCGGGGATACTCCCAGTAGTATCGGCCATCCCAGGCCGAGAGGAAGACGAGCACGCGATCGGCCGGGATGCGCTCGGCCATCCAGCGAAGGATCTCGCCCATGCGGGCATAGTCGTTGAAGATGTAGCCCGTGTAGTGCATGCCGTGCAGCGTCACGACCAGCGCGATCCGTCGCAGCCACTCGGGAACGTCCTCGCGCGTCTCCCACGGTCGCAGGCGATAGACCCGTTCCAGGTGCTCGTAGTGCCCGCGCGCGATCGCCTCCACCGTCGGCGCTCGTCCGATGCGCCAGCGAGGAAGCGTCACCGTCGTCGGGCGCGTCCAACCTTCCAGCTCGCACACGGCGTCCAGGCGATAGCCTCTCTCGCCCGGTTGGAAGTAGTAGCGCTTGGTCCGCACGCGATCATCCAGCGACGAGATGAAGAAGAAATCCCGCTCCCCCGCCTGCACAATGGCCAGCGGCGTTTCCATGCCGCGCGCCGATCCCGGACCGAACAGATCTCCGCCGGAGAAGGGATAGCCCAGAAGCACTTCGTCCTCTCGCGGATCGAAAAAGTTCTGCAACGCGCTGGAGATGCGACCGCGCGGCACGCCTCGGATGATCGTCGTGATGGCTTTCAGGGGACGTTCCATGTGAACCGTCGTCTCCCACTCGATGAACGCGCCGCGCTTCTCCAGACGCGCCCGCAACTGTCCCGGAGCTTTCTCCTGTCCTCCGGCCCAGATGAGCTGATCGCACCGAAGCTCGAGCGCGTCCCCATGCACGTCCACCGTCATTCGTTCGCGATCCAACCCGTAGACGTTCTCGTAGGTGAAGACGAGGAACCCGAATTGATACCCCTCGAATTCGACCGAAGGCTCCGGGAAATCGAAGCTGAACTTCATGTACGACCGCCCGCGAGGAGGGACATGAACGCCGGTCGTAGAGGTGAACGGATGAATGGTCCCGTTCGGCGCCTGGAGAACGATGCGAGGGCGGATGGAGCGCGAGGGAGCCGGGGTGACGATCGCTCCGGCTCCGATCAGCCCCAGGCTCTGAAGAAGCGCACGACGAGAGCAGCGTCCCTTCATCTTCGCCTCCTTGGAGACGCCTCAGCGCCGCTCCAGATCATAAAACCGCCACGAGGAGCGGAAATCCCGCGTGAGCGGCTGCCGGGTGAGAATGGCGCGCACCATCTCGACCGGGATGCGTCCTTCCTTGAGGATGGCGTCGTGGAACGCGCGATTGGTCATCTTGCCCGACTCGACCAGCTCGCGATGCAGGGCGCGGAATTGCAATCCCCCGAGCAAGTAGGCCGCCTGGTAGAGCGGGCCGTATTGTCCGCCGAATGACCGACGGACTTCCCCTTCGGCATTGGCGCGCTCGTGCCCCACCCGCGTGACGAGAAAATCAATGCATTCCTCCGGCGTCATCTCGCCCAGATGGAACTTGAGCGAGAAGATGATCCGGGCGCAGCGATGCATCCGCCAGAAGAGCGCCCCGATGCGATCCTCCGGCAATCGGTGGAATCCCAGGTCCCACAGGAGCAGCTCCCAATAGAGCGCCCAGCCTTCGCCCCAGAAGGGCGTGCTGAAGAGATTACGGTAGGGTTTGTATCGGGCCGTCATGAAGCCCTGCAGATGATGGCCAGGGATGAGTTCATGAAAGACGGTCGCCCGCGAGAAGTGGCGATTGTTCCCCCGCAGGCTCATCATCTTCGCTTCATGCGACATCGTGTTGGTCGGATAGGAGACGGTGATCACTTCGCCGCCGGTGAAGAAGGGATTGACGAGTTGTCGTTCGGGCGACATCATCTCCATGCGCCAGGTCTCTTTGGCCACCGGAGGGATCGTCACCAGGTCACGCTCTTCCAGGAATCGAATGGCCTCCATCGCGAGATCGCGCACGAGTTCCGGCTGCTTGCCGGGTTCGACATAGCGGGTCTTGACATATTCGAGCGCTCGCTTCCAATCCTCTCCGAAGCCCAACTCTCGCGCCGCCTTCTTCATCTCGTTCTCGCACCAGGCCATCTCCTTCTCGGCAATGGCGATCAGCTCCTCAGGAGTATACGGGATCATCTCACGAGCCAACTCAACAAGCAGGGCCTCCCGACCGATTGGATCCCCGATGATGTCGCTCGCTTCTCCCGGCTGAGGACTTGGAGCCCGCACCGTTCCGGGTTGCGGTCGTTGCCCCATAGGCCCACTAGCTCCCCTCCCCATCCCCGGCGAAGGTCCGCTGACTACCACCGGCGCCTCATCTAATCTCACACCCACGACGCGCTGGGCCAGAAAGTCTATATAACTCCCGAGCGCTTGATCCGCCGATTGATAAGGCTCGCTCACCCACCAAGTGAATAGCGGATCGTACCCGTTGTAGAAGGCGAACCAGTTCCGCAACGTCGTTCGCAAGTTTTGAAGCGCTTGCAGAGCTCGATTCGCCACCACCCGCGTGGCCCGGATGGGCGTGATCGCATCCGTCCCACGATCTCGTGGTTGACCATCGGCACGCTCCCCGCGCAATCCGGCCTCCACGGCGCGACGCACATCTTCGATCTGTCTCCGCATTATGGCTAAACGCTCCGCTACCTGCTCAGGTCGAACCGGCTCCATGCGCCGGCGCGACTCTTCCAATTCGATGATCGTCTTGGCAAAAGGCAGGAGCGGCTCCATCTCCGCGATTTGCTTGGCCTGAATGTCCAATTGCCGCAGCAAATATTCGAGATGATTCCGGAAGAGGAGGTAGTCCACTCGGCCATCCATGCTCAAGACCTCGAAATTCACCCCCTCCAACTTCTGCAGCCACTCCGTGTAGAACTTCCGTAAGCGTTCTCGCCGCGTCGGAGAGATCGGGATGGCGTAGAAGCGATTCAAGCTCCCCAGATCAACGGTGAAGCGCTCGATCAACGGGCGCAGCTCACTTTGTGATGTGTCCAGGTCGTCTCCAATTGAGGCCGAAGGGCCCGCGCGCTCAGATCGGGCCGGTGCTGAACGAGCGGGACGTTGAAGGCCACTTCCGGCCGCGTCAGCGAGGATACTCCCTTGATGCCAAAGAACGATGAAGAGAGAAACGACGGCTACAGGCGTTCTCCTCATATTTCCCCCTCCCCCGCTTGAGATGAGGCCCTTCCCGAGCCTCGCACGGCTCTTCTCCACGCCCGTGCGCCTCTTATCATGGCGTACCCGCCAGGACCAAATCAACCGCGCGACTCCGTCACATCCCTCATGATCCCAAGCATCGAAACGCTCGCGGATGCTTTTGCAAAAGCCCTCCTTCGCGCATCACCCGCTCGATGTCGGAGATCTCCATCATGAACCCGGAGAGCACCTCTGCTCCATATAGAATTCCGTACAGTCCCCACTGCCATGAGTTAACTCGTCCATTCACGGAGAACCGCCGCGTCACCTCACAAACGTCGTATCCGACGTCGGGAGAGTGATCCATCAGGACGAGGTCTCCATCCCGCAATTCACCCGCATTAAGGTGTCCAGCCAGCAAGTCCGTCCCATAGATCGCATCTATACCCGTCAATCGCTTGACCGGATCGGAATCTTCAGCCGAAAAGATCATCCCCGCGTTGCGCTCGCACGACTCGTTCCGATGCAGCAGATAAAGAGATGTTCGCTGCATCCGCCCATCGAGAAGAAGGTACGCGTTCAGAACCTCAACGCCACAGAGATGATAGAATTCGTTCGATTGGCGAAACCGCACCCACCCGATCGGCACCAGTGCGCCTTGAAGGAGCGCGATCGCCTCCCGGCTAATCCGCTCGAAAACCCGACGCCGGCGTTCGGCGAACTCCTCCGGTGGGAGATCCGTCGTAAAGGGCGGTCTCCCTTGCGCGCCCGCACAGGTCGGCAAAGGACAAAGGAAAGCTACAATCCATCGCCGGTCTTTCCACACAGTCCCTTCCCCCTCGCTAGCGTCCTCGCCTTTCGGAGATCGAGGTGCCTCTGCCCGCTCCATCCCCTTTCACTCCCTTTCTCCCACGCCCCGCTCAGTGTAGAGGGAAAGAGCCGTCACCGTCTTGAACGATCCAAAGGGGGAGTTGAACGAAATTAGGCCCATCCTTAAGGACGTTCTATAAGTCTGTGCAAGACAGGTCTCGCCCCAAGTGATAGACTTTGTAATGTCTCGCACTTCGAGGCGGAGTCAAAGGCTATGTCTCGACGAAGGGGGGCATATACTCGGTCAAATCAACTCCTGCGGTTTGTCGAAGTGCGTACTGATGGCGAATTCTTATGAGTGAGACCAACATCTTCGGGGGCGGGTTCTTACGGGAGTCTCTGAACGCGCAGTGGAATTTGGCGATCAATCAAGCAGCTGGGGTGAACAGCTTCGCCTATCCGGGAACGCATGAGATTCAGCTTGCAGGTCGAGATGCTCAATGCCTTTCATCCGAGCCTGAACGTTGGGAGTTTAGGCGGGACGATCAGCATTGACTCAACGAGTTTCGGGCAGACGACGAGCACACTCATCGGGCCGCGCAATATTCAAATCTGCGCGCATATCACGTGGTAGCGTCTCTGGACACGACCTCCTCGTCGTCACGCCCACCGGCTTGGGAGGATGCCGATCCTTCTCGCCCGTCAGATCGCGCATCCTCTCAAGCCCTTTCCGCCGATATCCGAAGGAAATTTTCGGATCAGGAGGGATGATGCCATGAGACGGGACCGTCAGTGGCTGGGAATAGTCGTGGCGATCGTCTGTCTGCTGTCCTACGCCTCCCCCCTTGTCCGCGCGCAAGGTACGCGGGCTGACTACGAACGCGCTTTCGCGTTGCGCGAGCGCCTTGAAGGGTTGGCCCTTCATATCGTGGATAGCGTCGCGTGGATTGAAAACACGTCGCGCTTCTGGTATCGGCGAACGGTCAAGGGCGGCCACGAATTCGTCCTCGTGGATGCCGAGACGCTCGCGAAGCGACCGGCGTTCGATCACGCGCGATTGGCAGCTTCGCTCTCGAGAGCAATGGGACGCACCTATACTCCGACGACCTTGCCCTTCTCCGACCTTACCTTCGTGAATCAGGAACGCGCGATTCAATTCACTGTGGCGGGAGCGACCTGGCACTGCGACCTCACCGATTACGCGTGCCGTCAGATCGAATCGGCCGCTCCCGGTTCCCCCAGAGGGCAAAGCCCCGAAGAGCTGGAGGAGTATCCCCGCGAGTATGACAATGATGTTCACGATGGAATGGTTATTCTCCCCACACAGGCCCCGTCCCCACAACAGACCCAGCAGACTCGCCGCCCGCTTCCCTTCGCCCCCATCCAATCGTCCCAAGAGCCTCAAGTGAAACCCTCTCCAGATGGACGATGGGAGGCCTTCATCCGAAACTACAACGTCTTCATCCGCCCCAAGGGGAAGGAAGCAGCCATCCCGCTCAGCTACGATGGGTCGGAAGCGGAAGCGTACACATTCGCCTCGATCGCCTGGTCGCCGGATTCGCGGCGCCTCGTTGCATATCGCGTACGGCAAGGGTATCGCCGCCAGGTCCACTACATCGAATCCTCACCGACCGACCAACTCCAACCGAAGCTCCACACGCGCGAATACGCGAAGCCGGGCGATGTCCTGGATGTGGCGCACCCCGTCCTCTTCGATGTGGAAGCGCGGAAAGCCATCCCGATTGAGAACAGCCTCTTTCCCAACCCGTATAGCCTTTCCAATCCCGTTTGGTGGAAGGACGGCCGAGCCTTCACCTTCGAGTACAATCAACGTGGTCATCAAGTCTACCGCGTGATCGAGGTGGATGCGGTGACGGGGACGCCGCGCATCCTCATCAACGAAGAGTGCCCGACGTTCTTCTCCTACCGCCCCCTCTCGCCGAACCACCGCGAGACGGGGACCCGATACCGATATGACGTCCACGACGGGCGAGAGATCATCTGGGCTTCGGAGCGCGATGGGTGGCGCCACCTCTACCTCTACGATGGGCTCACGGGAAAGGTGAAGAATCAGATCACGAAAGGCCCGTGGGTTGTACGCGGCGTCGTGAAGGTGGACGAGCAGAAGCGCCAGATTTGGTTCCAAGCCAGCGGCATGCGTCCCGATCAGGACCCGTACTTCATCCACTACTACAGGATCAATTTCGACGGCAGTGGGCTCTTGGCTCTAACCGAAGCTAACGGAGACCACGTGGTGCGGTTCTCTTCGGACATGAAGTACTACGTGGACCTTTGGTCGCGCGTGGATCATCCGCCGGTTCTGGAGCTTCGGCGCACGGAGGATCGAAGGGTGCTCATGGAAGTAGAACGCGGAGACATCTCCGAACTGCTCGCGACCGGATGGCGTCTGCCGGAGGTCTTCGTCGCCAAGGGACGCGACGGCGAAACCGATATCTGGGGCATCCTCATTCGCCCGATGAACTTCGATCCGTCGAAGAAATATCCGGTCATCGAGAACATCTACGCCGGGCCGCAAGGGTCGTTCGTGCCGAAATCGTTCAGCGTGTACACCCCAATGCGCTCGCTGGCCGAGCTAGGGTTCATCGTCGTGCAGATTGATGGGATGGGGACAGCGAATCGCTCCAAGGCTTTTCATGACGTCGCCTGGAAGAACCTGCGCGATGCCGGGTTCCCCGACCGCATCCTCTGGCATAAGGCTGTGGCAGCGAAGTATCCATACTACGACCTCACTCGCGTCGGCATCTACGGGCACTCCGCTGGTGGACAGAACGCGCTCGCCGCCTTATTGTTCCACCCCGATTTTTACAAGGTGGCCGTCTCCTCGTGTGGGTGCCACGACAACCGCATGGACAAGATCTGGTGGAACGAGCAATGGATGGGGTGGCCCGTCGGGCCGCACTATGTGGAATCCTCGAACGTGGAGAACGCGCACCGACTGCGCGGGAAAGTCTTACTCATCGTCGGCGAGTTGGATACCAACGTGGATCCGTCCTCCACGATGCAGGTCGTGAACGCGCTCATTAAGGCGAATAAGACGTTCGACCTATTGGTCCTCCCAGGCCAAGGGCACACGATGGGTGGAACCTATGGGACGCGGAAGATGTACGACTTCTTCGTTCATCATCTGCTCGGCGTGGAACCACCCGAGTGGAACGCCCTCTCGGAGGAGACTCCCCAACAGTGAGAGCCCGTGGGGGATTCCTGGGCAGAATCCCCCACGAGACCTTTTGTAGGAATCACTGGCGCTGTCCCTCTCGTGCGACCGTGCGGACGTCGAAGAGAGCTCCCGCGATGGCGTTCGGATGCGCTTGGAACTTCACGACGATGCGCTCCTTGCCCCGCGTGAGATGCTCCGGGATCGGATACTCCTTATCGAACAGCTCGGTTGGATGGATTTCCAAACGCTCGGTCGCGATTTTCTCCCCCTCGACGAAGATGTCGAAGACGCGTGGAGGCCCTTCGCTCCCGCGATACGTGCAGACCAAGAGCACCGGGCGATCTGGCGTGACCTGCAGCTCATAGCTGAACCAGCCGTTGCGCGCCGCGCGCCAGCGTCTCCCCTCGAAGTATCCCTCGTTCGTGTTCTCCCCCTGAAAACGATGCGCTTGTTCGCTCTGCGGATCACCGAGGTTCACGGCATCAATAGTCAACCGCTCGATCTCCCGACGTCGTGCTTCGCGCGCGGCGATCTCCGCCTTCCGCTTCTCCCACTCGGCAGGGGTGTAGACCTTCCAGTAAACCGTATATCGCCGATCGTGCAGCTTGTAGAAAGGCGCGAGCGTCACCTCGCGCGGTTGCCCGAGCCCTTCGGTGCGAAACGTCAAAGGCACTCCCGCCACGGGCTTCACCTTCGCCAGGATGTCCTTCACATCGGTGGTGACGAAAACGGGCACCTCCACCGGTCGCACTCGACCGATGCGCGGAGCGCTCGGACCATAGCGCTCGGACTCGACCAATCCCTCCGTGCCCAGATCCCCGGCTAAGACGATCGGGCCATAGAGGAGCGCGATCATCGTCGGATCATCCGGCATGGCCTCCATCCGTAAGCTCATGGGGAATTGGACCTCCACCGTATCGCCCTCGCGCCACTCGCGCTCGAGCGTGATATATGATCCCGGCATCGCTGTGACCGATTCACGCTGACCGTTCACGAGGACTTGGACGCCCGATGCCGCCCATCCCGGATATCGAACCTTCAACGCTAATCGAACGGGACGCTCCGCGTGAATGATCAGGCGCGTGCGGTCCTCTTCGGGGAATCGCGTCCGTTGCTCCACGCGCACGCCCTTTTCGTTCCAACGTACTTCCGACGCGAGGAAGAGCGTCACATAGAGCGAGCGGTCATCGCGGAAATAGATGGCCTCCCCATACCGAGCGGGATTCTCTATCCCTGTCCCTACACAGCACCAAAAAGAATTTTCCGGCGTCGAGTATGTCCGAAACGCCCCCGGTCGCAACGGCACGTAGTAGCACATCATCCCCGTCGCCGGATCTTGCGATGCCAGAATGTGGTTGAATAGGGCGCGCTCGTAGAAATCCATGTACTCGCCCTTGGGCTCCCAACTGAAGAGGTGGCGCGTGAGCTTCAGCATGTTGTACGTGTTGCAGGTCTCGGCCGTCGCCGGCCCCAAGCGGCGCGAGAACTGAGAGATTGGGAAGAATCGTTCGCCATCGCTGTGACCGCCGATGACGTACGAGCGATGCAAGGCGACGCGCTGCCAGAAGAAGGTGGCGATGTCGGCATACCACTTCTCTCCCGTCAGCTCATATTCCCGCGCGGCGCCGATGATCTTCGGAATCTGCGTGTTCGCGTGAAGCCCATCAAGGGGATCCTCTCCCCGCGAGAGCGGCTCGAAGAGCCGATGGTGATCGAACAACCGCGCCAAGCGCAAATGCTCCGGATTCCCCGTGACGGCATACAGGTTCGCCAGGACTTCATTCATCCCTCCGTACTCGGTCTCCAGCATATTCTGCTGTTGCTCGCGCGTCAGACGGTCCATTCGGAACTTCACCCAATCTGCCATTTTGACGAGCACATCGAGGGCCTGCGGATTGTCGCAATAGAGGTAGACATCGAGCAACCCCGCCATGATCTTATGAAGCGTGTAATACGGCGCCCACACTCGCTGTCGCGCCTCCACACGATCAATGAACTCTTCGGGGAACGCCGACAGGTACCCGCGATTGAACCCGCGACGTTCGAGCGCTTCTTGAATGCGCGCTAACTCCGCCACGATCTGATTCGCCCGCGCTTTGAATCGCTCATCCCCCGTCTGGGCATACATGAGCGCGCAGGCCGTCAGATAGTGCCCGACCGTGTGCCCGCGTAATTCGACGTCGGGCGCTTCCCATCCCCCATATGGCTGCGCCGATGACGGAAGCCCCGCATTCACCCGGAAGTTATGCAACAACCGATCCACGTCCAAGCTCAGGATATACCGCTGAGTCCGCTCCATCGCCTCTCGAAATGGGCCTTCCAGAAGGCGAACGTCGGTCACCTCAAAGGGCGTCACCTTCAGCGGAACTTTATTCGGCACCGTAATCTTCCTCCCCTGCGGGAAAGCCCCCACTCCCAGGGGAGCGATCCAGGAACAGAGGAGAAGGAAGATCCAAACCCACCATGCTCGTCTCATATGTTTTTCCTCCCCGACATTCCGGCGAAGCCTCAACTCCGCCGGAGGATTCCTTCAGGCTCCGATCCGAGCCCGGATGTATCGCAAGAGTCCATATACCGGGACCCCCGCGAGAACGAGGATGAAGCCCAGCCATGTCGTCGCCGTTCGGTGGTGCAGGAGCACGGCCAAAGTTGTTCCCGCCCCGACAATGTAGAGCGCGGGAACGATCGGATACCCCCACACGCGATAGGGTCGTTCGCGATCCGGCCACTTCGCGCGCAGCCGGAAGATGCCCAAGATCGTGAGGATGTAGAAGAGCAATGCTGCCGAGATCACATAGTCCAGCAAGTTGCTGTAGAGGTTTCCATAGGTCCCCGTCTCCGGATGAAACGTGCGCAGTAAGACCAAGGCCGCCGCCCACAATCCTTGCACAAGCAACGCCCATCCTTCGGAGAGATGCCCTGGCGGGATCAGACACCGATCCTCGGCAATCACCGACCAGAGCACGCCCAGAAAGCGCACGAACGCCACCGAGACGACCGCGATCATCCCGGTTTGAATGACCAGAAAGAGCGTCCATCCATACAGAAAGCCCCAGAGCGGAGAGCACGCTTCGCGCAGGAAGACGTACTGCCCACCTGCCCACGGCATCATGGCTGCCCACTCGCCATAGAAGAGAGCCCCGGCCAACGTCAAAAGCCCCGCGATACCCCAGGCCAGAAGCCATCCTCCGGGACCCCCAATCTGCCGCGCCATATCCGCTGAGACGATGAGAATCCCAGACCCGATCATGATCCCCACGACGAGCAGAGTCGCATCGAAGACACCAAGCCCCTGGACGAAGTCCCGCGCTCCTTCGCTCGAAGTCACCGACGGGGGAGCCGCCATCCCGCCGTTTGTCTTCCTGAACGAAAGCCTCATGTTGGGGATCCCACAATGACATCGGGGGGGGAGCAGATGGAGGAGATTGGGCGATGTTGGAAGCCTCCATGGTCATGAGCGGCACGTCCTCATCCCCCCCGACGCCGGTGAATCTCAGAAACTCAGCTTGAGTCGAATTTGAATCTCCCGTGGCCCTGTGGCTGTCGCCGTCGTCTGCCCAAATGTCGTAGAGAGGATGCTGACGGAACCAGCCACACCCCCAACCTCGAAGCTCGGATGGTTGAAAGCATTGAGCGCCGTCACCCAGAGATCGAACTTCACCCGCTCGGTCAACGGGATCTCCTTCGAGAGGGAGAGGTCGGGTAAGAAGAGGGAGGGCCCATACAAATAGATGAACTGACCAAAGACGCCCGGAGTCATCGGGGGCGCCAGGATCTCCGGATTCGCCCGTCCATCCGGGCCGATGAGTTTCGGATCCACGAAAAACACCGTGGCGTTCGGCCCCGGCCTCACCGTGAGCATCTTCTGCAGCTCTTTCGCCGTGAGCCCATTCAAGATGACGCCGGCATCGCGTTGGTTCACCGTGAAGCGATCACTGGAGAGACGGAAAACGCGCCCCGACTGCCACCGGAGAATCCATGATAACGTCCATCCGCCGATGATCTTATCCGCGATCGCATTCCCCGTCGCCCAACGTCGTCCCATCCCAAAGGGAAATCCCCAACTCCCGTAGGCCTGAAAGACATGACGCAGATCGAACGGCGAGGGCCCCTTATCAAGCCTCCGATTCCGAAGCGTCGTGTAGTTCCGGAACATGGTCGGCGAATCGGCGAAGAGGTCACTCAGGGACTTGCTGAAGGTGTAGTTGACGACGAAGCTCAGGCCCTGGCTGTACGTGCGGCGCACCTGCAGCTGGAGTCCGTGATAGCTGGAGTAGGAGTAGTCCGTCATGAGGTTGATCGTCGCTCCGGCCGCAAAGGGATTCGCCTGGAAGAAGTTAACGGGGAATGGCCCCGGACTATCGAACCCCAAGCGCGCACACGCAGGGAGTAGATTTCCGACCATCCGACAGAGATAGATCGAAGACCCGGCCAGCGCATTGGCGAAAGCCCCGACCTGTCCCTGACGAAGGTAGTTCAAGAACGTGCCGTTGCTGAATCCCGAAGTCGGCGGCAAAGCCGGCTGCGATCCCCGCGCGCCAAAGGCCGCCTCGAAAATCGGCAGCGGTACCTGTCCCGGCAACCCTCGATGGGCAAAGCTGTTCACCCCAGCTGCTTGATTGATCGCCAAATTCCGCTGCGCGTTCAGAAACTCCTGCAAAAACCCGTTCTCGAAGATGTTGACTTCGTTCAAATCGAACCCGCGCCAGATGTGTGTGCCCTTATTCCCCACATATCGCACTTCGATGACCGTATGACGAGCGACCTCCCGCTGCAAACCGAAGGTCCACGTTTGAATGTACGGCGTCCGAAGCTGCGGCAACATGCTGCTGAATCCGCGCGCGAACGTGTAGTCCGCCTGCCGGAAAGGCGGCGAGAAGCTCTCCGGGAACGTCGCCAGTGGCGGCGTCGGACTGCTCAGCCGCAACTGCCCGATGGGAAATCCCGGCATCCCCGGATTCGAGAAGAGCGATTGCATCAGCCCAGGATTCCCGCCAGCGTAGTTGATGAACGTCAGCAGCCCCTCATCGTAGTAGCTCAGCGAATAACTCGCGCGAAGAACGGTCTTTTGCTCTCCCCCCAAAAGCCTCTGCCAAAATCCCGATTCCACCCGCGGCGACCACGCGAATCCGAAATTCGGCCCCGGATTGACGAAATCTCCCTTGTAAGCACGCGGGCGGAGGAAGATCTGCGGGTCCATCGCTCCATCGAGGACACCAGGCTTGAAGAGTTGACGCGAAGGCCCCATGAGATGTTCTACCGTCGGACTCGTGTAAATGCCATGCGCATCGTGAGTCGCCCCCGAGAACTGCCACCGGAACCCGTAGTTGAACGTGAGCGTCGGCCGATACCGCCACGAATCCTGGAAGTAGAAGCCTCCAACCCGTTGCCGATCGAGCCGAACGAGCATCGTCAGGTCCTTATATTGCTTCGTCCGGTAGTCCACACCGCGCGTCGCGCTGATGCTCGCCACGCGCCCGGTCAACAAGGCGTAGAGGTTCCACGCGTTCGTCAGATCGGTGCTCGAAATCGCCGGTAGCACCGACGGGCTCAACACACTCGTCACCGGATCTCCCGTCGCGATCCCGACGTTGTACTGCGGAATCCCCGCTCCGATGAAATCGGCATCATACCAGCCGACATGACGGAATGATCCTCCGATGGTCATCGAGTGCGCTCCCCGAATGAGCGTGAGGTTATTGTAGAGATTATGCGTGCCATTGGCGCGCGAGATGTTCATCTGATTGCGAATCAAGGGTGGAACGAACGGATAGGCGATGCGCATGAGCCGACCGTTCACGTAGAACTGATCCGGCCCCTCGCCCACGTTATACTGATCCACATTGTGCTGGAGCCCGTACTTGAACTCATTGAGCGTCCGCGGCGAGATCGTCCAATTCACCGACGTCGAAGCGATATACCAACTGTTGGTGAACTTGCTCTGCTCTTTGAACTCCGGCCCCGGCCAGGGCCGCGTCCCATCAATGACGCGATTGAAGAGGTGCCATGTCCCCGTCCAGGTGAGGTTCGGCGCGATGTGATAGTCGATGCGAGCCGTCGGATAGTGCTGAATCGTATTGGTGCGATTGAGCCAGCTCAGCGTGTTCCGAAACAGGTCCAGGCGCGTGATCACCCCATTGCGCCACGTCTCATTCGTGCGCCGGAAGTAGTCGGCCACGATGGGATCGAGCTGATCCGGATGCCCATTGGCGCCAGCAATGTGCAGGAGATTGACTGCGCGCTCAACGCCGTCTGTCCCCCGATACCGAAAGATCCCCTGCTGCGCCTCCGGCGTGAGGATTGTATTGGAGGCCGTGGACTGGCTCGGGATACGCGCTTGTTCGTAGTTCACGAAGAAGAAGAGCTTGTTCCGCCACAGCGGCCCACCCAGATTCCCACCGAATTCGTTGAACCGCACTCGCGGCCGAGGTAATCGCCGCGCGTTGTTGAAATAGCTATTGGCATTCAGCGCGTCATTGCGCAGTTGGTGGAAGATCCCGCCGTGAAATTCGTTCGATCCGCGCCGCGTGACGAAGCGAATCTGCATCGCCCCTTCGGCGCCGGCGTCGGCCGTTAGCCCGGCCGTCGAAATCGTTACTTCCTCAATGGCATCGAGCCGAGGTGGAACGGTCGCAAAGAAGCTCGTTCCGCCGCTCTTGAACCCCTGCGAATTGTTGTTGATGCCATCCACCATGATGTTGATCGTCGCCCCAGGCATACCATTGTAAGCGCTGAAGCGCCCTCCCCCACCGACCGTCTGGGCTCCCGGCACCAGGAGCGCGAAGTTCAAGATATTGCGCCCGCTGAGCGGCAATTTCTGAATCGCTTCGTTCCGAACCGTGTTGGAGACCGTATTGGAGGTGATCTCTAAAGCCGGCGTCGCCCCCTCGACCTGAACCGTCTCAACGACTTCGCCCACCTTCAGATGAACGATCACATCCGTCGTCCGCGCCGATTCCACGACAACCCGACTATAGACGGCCGTCTGAAACCCCGGTGCCGTCACTACCACCTCATAGGTCCCAAACGGAAGATTCGGGAAGAGAAAGGCCCCCACCTCATTCGTAACGGTCTCGCGAAGGGCTCCGGTGAGCTGATCCTTGAGTTGTACCTTCGCCCCAGCCACTACTGCCCCTGTCGGATCGAAGACCGTCCCGGAGATGGCCCCCGTCGTCCTCCCCTGTCCGAAGACAAAGCCGCCTCCTAGGGAGAGCGATAACACGAGAGTTAAAAAGATCACTTCCTTCATCCCAGGTCTTCCCACCATGGCGGAGCCTCCTCAAATTTCAAAGTCCTCTCCGCTTCACGCAGGATATTCAGTTTAGGCTCCGCACGCCGGTGTGTCTTGAACGATTTAAAGGCGGCATGGAACGAGATTAAGTCAGGCTGGGAATGCATCGGAACTTCCGGCGCGCCATCGCGAACAATTCACATTTGGAGCGAGCTACGGGCGAAGATCGGGAGCGTTGCCCCCTTCTCACCAAAGAGGTTCTATCCACGCGAAGGCCGAGACGGCGAAAGGACTTCTTCCAATCGGGGGAAGAGGACTTGCTCTTCGCGATGAACGTGTTCGACAATGACTTCGATGATCCCCTCGCCAATGGCAATCACTTGCTGAACGGTCTCGCGCTTCCCCCCCTCGCGCTTGAGTCGCTGCAACGCCCGTTGAAGTTGCCGACATTCCTTCTCCAAGCCATTATCGCCGGCCAAGATCGCCCGGATGTCCTGCTGGCGCGAGAGTCCACTCTTCTCCACCAGCGGATGCAGGGTCTCGCGCTCCCGCAACATGTGCGGCTGCACGTGATCCGCGAGAAAGGCACGGAGTGATTCCAAGACGGAAATCACAGCGGCAGCCTCCGCTCGCTTCACCGAGAGCCGTGCGAGTGATCGATCCAAACGCCGCAGTTCTTTCAACAAGGCCCGATGCTCTTCACGCAAGGTCTCAATCCCCGTATGAGGCTCCTCAGCGATCCCACGATCGCTAGAGACACTCAAACGCCCGCCCTTTCGCTCAGCCATGTCATTTTCCCTCCGAAGCCTCGCTCTCACGCGCTGATTATAACCCGTCCGGGAAGAGAAAAGGAAACGGCGCTCGCTTTTTCCCTTCGGGCGAAGGCTTGCTGCCGAAAAGATGAGGAGGGGCCGAGATGTTTATACCCCAGCCCCTCGCTCACGGAGGATCATCTAGAAGCTCCGGATCACCATGTGACCTCAAGCGGTCCACAGGCACCGGTCGGGCTTCAGCGAAGACTCTCAGCAAAGCGAGATATCGCTTCGCCGGAACAAATGATCACCGTGCAGCAAGAGCTTCACTCACAAACATTAGCCCTCACTACATCGTGATCCCGATGGAACTCTTAACCCTCATAAGCTGCTATGATCTTCACCCACCCTGACTTACCCCAGAGTCCAGCACGTTCACGAACTGGATGAAGAACCTGTAGAAGGCAAAGAGAATCAGCAACCACAGTTCCATAGAGCCCCTTCCTCCTTTCTTTGTTCCTTCGAGCGCGTCCACTAACCCGGCAAATCCAACGGACTAGCGGCCCACGCGAAAACCCGCGATCTTTCGGGTTTTCGCGCTTTATTATATGCAAATGGAGATTTCAGGCAAGTAGATTTTTTCTTTCCACCCACTCGGGCTATTGGGTGGCAGCGAGGATGAATCAGAGAGCCGTCAAAGGCCGTATTGTTTCTTCTTCTTGTGGACGTGTACGCGCGTCGTCCCCAGCAACTCCCCCGCTCGAGTTAGGTTGTTCCCGGATTGCTCCAGCGCCTTCCGGATGAGGAAGATCTCAAGTGCCTCCTTAGCCTCGTACCACTTGGGCAGCCGCGTCCCGTCCACGATGAATCGCTCTTCCTCGATCCGAATCCGACCTTCGTCCATCTTCCGCCGGATCCGCTCAAACTCAGCACGGAACCAAGCATGAGGATACGTAGCGAGAAGCTGATCCGCCCGTGCGAGCCACTCGCGTGCCTTCATGGGCTGGACCGCGAGCATCAGCTCGGCCAGATAGAGACAAGCGGGCGTCTCGATCTCCCGGCTCTTCAACTTCTCGCCGATCTCCAGCGCTTGCCGAAGGGCTTTCTCGCTCTCGTAATATCGGCCCTTCAAAAGGGCAACGCGTCCAAGCTGAACGAGGGCACGACCTTTCTCAAACGGATTCGTAGCCAACTCGGCATATTCTGACGCTTGCCTACTATAGAGATGCGCTTTTTCAAGGTCTCCACACGCGACATACAACTCGGCAAACGATGTCAGGAATGTACTAGCACTCACCACATCACCAATCCTCTGAGCAAGCTCAAGGCTTTCTTTCAATAGCAGCTCAGCCTCCTTATATCGTTCAAGTTGGATCAAAGCCAAAGCGATATTGTTGCTCGCGTGCTCAAGGTCATGAAAAATGCCAATTTTCTCAAATATGCCCTTAGCCCTTTGAAGCACCGCTATGGCCTTATGAAGACACCCCAGGTAGAGATGAAGGCCGCCAAGGCTGTTCAAAACCAAACCATAATACCGCTGGCCTTCGCTTACCTTCAAGATCCTTGCGGCTTCCTCAAAAAGTTCCTTCGCGGGATCAAGCTGTCCTTCATAAAGCCTTATCGCTCCCAGATTGAACAACACGAGCCCACGTAGGAATTCGGCACGAGAGTCAGCGTGATCTTTGCTCAACTCGATGGAGCGATTGAGGAGTCTCTCCGCCTCCTCGAACCGGGCGCGTCGACGCTCCAAGCGTCCGAGGTTATAGAGGGCGACGGCCTGACGGAACGTCTCGCCGAGGAATTTATAAAAGTGCAGGGCTATATGGAAGTGCTCTTCAGCCTCTTCGTAGCGGTAGAGCCAGTAACTCAGCTCCCCACGCGCCATGGCGTAGCGGGCGGCGACTTCAACCTCCCGGGCTTCCTGGGCGACTTCATCGAGCAAACGCTCGGCCTCATGCAGGTGCGAGAAGTAGATCTCCACTTCGGCGCGAAGCACGTGAACAATGGGTGAGTCTTCACGAATCTCCCGCAACGCCTTCTCGGCTGTCGTGAACCGGCCAGCATCAATGAGATCAGCAATGACGGATGCGGTGACCTGAAGCTCTCGGACTCGTGGCATCGGTATGCCCCTCCCTCGCCAGAAGACAGTCTCCTCAAATACCATGCCGTAATGGCGTCGCTATATGTAGGCGATGGATGCGACGCCGTCAAGAGGTGCGGCGGAAAATCCGGTATTTGTCGGAGGAAAATACGGCGTTCGCCGGAGGCGCAACGGACGGGAGACGGCTCCCGACCTTCGGAAAGAACGCGGGCCTTCCCACTCAGATCAATCGCTGATATTCGCTCAGGTCGAGTCGCCAAACGGGGACGCCACAGAAGCGCTCCCCTTCCGGGCAGGTCGGGCGGGTCCCGGCCAATTTGCGCAGCGCGCACGGAGGGAGCAGGTATTTCCCGATCGTCGGGTTCACCTCGCGGATCTGTTGAGCCTCATCCACGGAGGCGCGCCAGATCTCCTCTTGCGCGAGATAGCAGAGCCGCATGGCGTGCTTATGCCGGAGATTGAGCAGATCGGCCGATTCCGTGTAGCGAATGGCGACGGCATTGGGCAACACGTACATCGCGTACTCGTCGCGGACACCGCGCGTTCGCAGTCGCGCGATGGCTGACCAGATGCGTTCCATGACGTCAAGGTAAAAGCGCTCGATCTTCTCCTCGCACCGGATCAACTCGGGCGTGATGAAGTCCGGTTCCGGGCTGAACTGAGCCGTCAGGCACGGACGCGAGGCGGGTGTCAGACGGTGCCGCTGATCCTGCGAATCGGCAGCATGGCTGAGCTTCTTACGGAAGGTGTAACTCGGATGGTAGAGCGCTCGCGAGAGTTTCGAGAGCATCGTCAGGTTCAACGACTCCCCGAGCAACCGATTCCGCGCCGGATCGAGGACCAGCGCGATGGCCGCCCCATCGTCCAACACGGAGCGCGAGACACCAAGGACCTGCCGCACAGCATCAGCCAGCGTCGCCTCATTATTGAGCTTGTAGTCCACGAGCTTGGAGACATGGCCATCGAGGCTGCGGTCGAATTCCTCGCGAAACGCACGCCGCCCCTCCCAACCCAAGGCCTCGAAATGGGCGGTGAAGAAGGCGAACTCGGGCGTTTCCTCAAGCGGAATGGGATCCTCAAGGATCCGAGCGTAGAGCGGATCCCAACGCAAGACCTCGCCCACCATCCTCTCGATGACGAGCCGCTGCTCGTGAGGAGCATCCAGCTGTTGACACAGCCGATGGTAGCGCAGCAGAGTGATCGCACTGATCGTGTGATACAGATAAGCGAACGTCGCCACGGGCAACACATATCGGGCGACCTCTAAGCACCGCTTTTGGATCACCGCACGATATTTCTTCTCAGTCGTCCGGCGATAAGGGAAGAGGCGGCGATATTCGCTCTCGACGATCGGGAAGAGCATCTCGGCCAGGCGACGATACGCTTCCATCTGGAACTCGAGGGTCTCCAAATAAAGCGTCAAGCTCTCTCCGCGCAACGGTGGAATGGCGAAGTTCCCCGGTGCGACTTCGACGTAACGTTGGCTCACCTGTTCGGAATTGTAAAAGGGGTGCGCATGTAAGAAGGACCAGATGAATTGCCGGGAGACGTTCGCCAGCGAAAATTGAAAATACGCGTGTTCGATAGTCGTATGATGCCCGGCATGATAGAGCATCTCGGCCAGCGCCTCGGCTCCTTCCCTGAGGTCCTCCTCGCGCACGATCCCTTTGTTGGAGTAGCACGTCCGCGCCGCTGTGAGGATCGTCTTGAAGGGGTTCACAAAAGCCTTCTCCAACTTCACGACGGGTTCCGGCGAGAGGAATCGTTCCATAGGCCCTTCCGCTCCTGATCCTGCGAACCTTCACCGTGAGATCCCCAATGGGGAGTATACGGCGTCCATCCTTTGAGAGCAAGAAGGCGATCTCTCGACCGAGATCGCCATTTGATGCGAGCACGAGGACGACCTGGTGCGGCGATGGGGTCTTGAATCGGGGCATGATTCGTAGTATCCTTGCGCCGGAAGGCTTGGGGAGTGTGCCCCGATCCTTCGCAGGAGCTTAAGGCGACGGGAGGACGAGGATGAGAAGAACCGTCACGAAGCATTTCGCACTGTTCGCTCTCGGCCTGCTTCTGGGTTTCGGAGGATGGGTCGGGGTCATGGCGCAATACATCGTTTCGGCGCGCGCCGGACTGGTCAATTACACGCAAGGCGAGGTCTGGCTGCAGACATCTGCGGGTGTGCTCTCGCAACGGCTCGCCCCGCATCAGCAACTGGACGACGGAGACGCGGTTCTCACCCGAAGTGGCCGCGCGGAGATTCTGCTTAATCCGGGATCGGTGCTCCGACTCGATCATCACACGGAGATCGTCTTCCATCAAACGGACCTCCCCCGTGTGGAATTCGGGATCAGGGCGGGCACGGCGCTCCTCGAAGTGGTGGGACTGAATCGGGAGGTCAGTCTTCGGGGACAAACGCCGCATGCCGCCTTTCGAATCAAGAAGAGTGGGCTCTATCGCATTGATGCGCGCGCAGACGCGACGCGCTTGCTGGTCCGAAGTGGAGAGATGGAAGTGCTCGCCGAAGGGCGAACGCAAAAGCTGAAGAAAGGACAGCAAGCGGTGGTGACCTCCGCTCAGATCGAGATCGCGAAGCTACCAAAGCGAGAACCGCTCGATGAGTTCGAGCTGTGGGCGAAGGATCGCGCAGAAGTGTTGATCGCGGCGAATCGGTCGCTGACGCGCCGTCGGAATTTCGACTACGGATTGATGGCGAGCGCGTGGGTGTTCGATCCCTTCCTGGGCATTTTCACTTTCGTGCCCTTTGGCTTCGACTTCGCCTCGCCTTGGGGGCGGCGTTTGATCTACCGCTGCCCGTATCCGACGGCTTGGTACGGGGGACCCTATGCGGGCGGGCCCGGCTATGGAGGGACACCGGGCGTGACGCTGCCGACGACCGATCCGGAGCGTTCACGACCCAGCTTCCGCGCGAGAGACATTCGGGTGGAGCGCGGAGGGACACTCACACCCGGTCCGACTATTGGAGAGCGAGGGGAAGGGCCGGCCGGGCATCGGCCGATGCTCGCTCCATCAGCGCCAATGGGGGGAGAAGTGCGGTCCGCTCCTGGCCCGGTGAAGGCTCAACGGCATCAGTGATGCCGAGGACGGAGCGAGGAGCGCGCTTACCGAAAGCGATCTGCGACGTGAGGATCACGAAAGGCCGGAGCGAAGGGTGCTCCGGCCTTGATCTTTTTTTGTGCCCGTTTGTGCCCGGGGGGTATCGGGCCATTCGTTAACGTTGGCACGCTTCATCCTTTTCGCGGAGGCTTCGCGGGACGAATCTCCACGCAGCTTGGGAGGCTCGTCGGGTCGTGCTCGAGCAGATGGAGGACGACGCGCGCGACATCCAAGGGCTTCAACTTCCATGCCGATTCCGGCGTCGGCTCGCGCCCGCCGAACTCGGTGGCGACGCTGCCGGGCATGACGTAGCTCACGCGAATGTTATCGTAGCGCAAATCCTGCATGATCGCCTCGCTGAACCCGTTCAGGCCGAACTTCGAAGCATTGTAGGCCGCTCCCCCAGCGAAGGCATTCTTGCCGGCGAGCGAGCTGATATTGATGATGTATCCGCCGCCGCGCTGCCGCATATGACCGACGACCTCGCGGCAACAATAGAAAGCGCCCGTGAGATTGGTCTCGATGACCTCGCGCCACTCTTCGGGCGCCAGCTCATAGATGCTGCGGAAGATACCAACGCCGGCGTTATTGATCAGAATGTCCACGCCACCGAACGTGCGGACCGCGTATTGAACCAGCTCGCGCACCTGCGCGAGATCCCGCACATCGCACGGGAGAGCCGCGACGCGTCCCGGCGCCTTGGAACTCAATTCCTCAAGCGTCCGTTGCACCGCTTCCGCTCGGCGCGAGCAGAAGACGACCGCAGCCCCCGCTTCAAGTAATGCTTCGACGATCGCGCGACCAATGCCGCGCGTTCCTCCGGTCACAATCGCGACCTTTCCCGCCAACGTTCCCATATCCCCCTCCTATTGCGCTTGTCCGATGAGTGGCTTCCGAAGCTCTCCACGGCTCGCGTTTCCTCACAGATTGAACTGCCGACGCAGATTATGCACATGCACCTTCGTGATCCCTAGCAATTCCCCGGCCTTCGTGAGATTCCCCCCGGCTTGCCGAAGCGCGTTCTTGAGCAGGAAACGCTCCAGCGTCTCGCGCGCCACGTACCAATTGGGAAGGAAGTTGCCGTCGAAGATGAGCTTGTTGTCGGGCGTCAGCTTGATGCGCTCGCTCGTCGCCCGTTGCGCGACGCGCTCGATCTCGCGTTCGATCTGCGGATCGGAGAATGGATGAAGCAACTCCTGCGCGCGCGCGATCAACTCCTGGGCTCGCATAGGGGAGACAGCGTAACAAGCTTCCGCCCAATACAGGCAGGCGAGGCCTTCCAGTTTTCGATCGTCCAGACCTCGGGCGATCTCGCGAGCTCGCGAGAGGGTCTGTTCGGCCGCCTCGTGATCGCGCCGTCGCGCGGCGACGCGTCCGAGGAGGATCTGCGCCTCCGCTCGCAAGACGTCATCTCGCAGGGTCTCGGCATGCTCAAGGGCCGCGCGAGCCGCATGTTCTGCGCGCGCGACATCGTTTCGCTCGAGGTAGATCTCGGCGAGCGTCTTGAACATCCGCCCGACTCCCCGCCCATGCCCGAGGCGCTGCAACGCATCCAAGCTCTCGTGTACTGCGTGTTCCGCTTCGTCGAAGCGCCCCATCCGAACGAGAGCGGCAGCCAGTGTAGGAGTCACTTCGATCAGCGGATCGCCGATCATATATCGGATCAGGATGCGCTGTGCCTCCCCTAGCTTCTCGACCGCATCCGCACATTCTCCGCATGAGGCGAGCAAAGCGCCGAGCGCGCCCAAAGCGGAAGCGTAATATCGGCCACGTTCCTCATCGAGGAGCCGCACGCTGGAGTACAGCGAGGCGCGGGCTTCCTCGATCCGTCCCGTTTGAAGGCGCCGCGCGCCCAAGGCGTATTCGAGCACGCCGAGGGCGAAATCGCCCCGCGCCGTCTCCTCTTCGGTCAGGAGTGCCTTCGCTTGTTCCCACAGCGCTTCCGCTTCTTCTCCGTCCCCGCGCTTGCACTTCGTCACTCCCAAATAATACAGCCCGCGAGCCAGATGACAACGAGCGCGCAGGAGCTTGTAGAGGCAGCACGCCCCTTCCAAAATCTCTCCCGCTAACTCCCACTGTTCCTGCTCCAGATGGCACTGGCCGAGAGCGAGAAGGTAACGCGAGAGCGAACGCGCTCCCAATCTCCAAGGATCAACCTGCGCGAGGCGTTCCCGGGCCGACTCGAGGCGACCGAAGTAGAGGTTCACTTCGGCCTCCAAAATCGCTACGAGGGGATCGGCGTTCGTCCTGAGGTGGGGAAGCATCCGATCCGCTTCTTCAAATCTTCCCGCGTCAATCGCCTCCATGAGCTTCACGACCAATGCAGACTCTTCCCTGGTCGCTTTCATACCCCCCTCCCCCGATGAGGTTCGCCACGTGCCTCCTGCCCCACGCACATCCGGCACGACCTCCTGGCCAGACCACGTCCCAGGTTCGCGGCCTCTTTCGGGTACCGATTTTATCACTGCTTTTCACAAACTCAAGCGGATTTTCACAAACGGGGTCGCTGGAGGCGAAGCAGCAGGCGGAGCTCGCCTTGATGAAGCGAGAGGCGGTGCACTGTCGAACCGCCCGGCCGATTAAAACGCGCGACGTCGCTCGGGAGTGACCTTCAGCGAAAGCCGATCACCACTACGCAGGATCACGAATTCCACCTCCTCCCCCTCCTTCAGCTCTTGAAGGGCATAGGTGTAGTCGTAGACGTTTCGGATCTCTCGCCGTCCGACACGGAGGATGACATCACCAGTGCGTATCCCCGCTCGCTCGGCCGGACTACCGGGACGAACGCCCGCGATCTTCACCCCTTCGACGGACTCCGCGTAATCCGGGATCGTCCCAATGTAGACGCGAAATCCCGACGCGATGGCCTCGCGCCTCTCCTCTCTCGCGCGGACGAAGGCCGGGCGCGTTGGCTGACGATCCAATTCCCTCACTAGCTCATACGCCAGCGAGATGATCCGTTGCGCCCCCTCGGCATTGATCTTCTCCGCATCGTCCGAGGGCTTGTGGTAATCCTCGTGAACACCGGTGAAGAAATGAAGCACGGGGATGTCCTTCAGATAAAACGACGTATGATCGCTCGGGCCAACGCCGTCATCGCGAAATCTCAGGTTCAACCGCGCGTTCTCGTTCGCCCGCTCAAGCGCCGCTTGCCAAAACGGCGACGTCCCAACGCCATAGACGATCACCCCGCTCTCGCGCAATCGCCCGATCATGTCGAAGTTGAACATGGCGATCGTGCGCTCCAGCGGAAGGAGCGGGTGTTTCACGTAATGATTGGAACCAAGCAAGCCGACCTCCTCGGCCGAGAACGCGATGAAGAGGACGCTGCGGCGGAGGGAGGCTCTCGCAGCGGCGAGCGCTTGCGCTAACTCGAGCATGCCGGCGACACCTGACGCATTATCGTCCGCGCCATTGTGCACCTCCCCCATTCGATGAGGGGCGAGCGAGTGTTCTCCCCCACGCCCGAGATGATCGTAGTGAGCTCCGATGATGATGATTTCGTCTTTGAGCGTCGGATCGCTCCCTTCCAACAGACCGACGACGTTCGCCGTCTGACGCATCTCCTTCTCTACATCGGCCTGTACGACGAGGCGAACGCCTGAGAGGACGAAGGAGCGAGGTGTCGCCGTCGAAGCCAAGGAGCGTTCCAGCTCAGCGAGATCTCTCCCCGCAATTCGTAAGACTTCCGAAGCGGCAGCGCGCCCAAGGAGCAAGACGGGGATGCCAGCTTCTCCGAACATGGGATCGTAACGGAGCATCGCGAGCCGATCTTCTTCGGCTTTCCCTTCAGCGGCGATGAAGAGGACACTGCGCGCCCCTTTCTCCCGAGCTGTGGCGATCTTGCGCTGCGGCGCTCGATAGCCTTGAAATCGCCCATGTGGATCCTGACCATCTGGGCTCCCATCGAGGACGAGAACGAGCCTCCCGCTGACCTCGATGCCCATATAGTCGTCGTAGCCGAGTTCGGGGGCGGAGATGCCATATCCGGCGAAGAGGACTTCCCCCTCGACCGCGCCACGGCTAGAGAGTGCAAGCGGCACGAAATCTCCCCCGAAAGCGAACTCTCGCTCTCCAGCCTCCGTTTTCAGGCGCAGTCGGTTCATCGGCCCCGGCACGACGCGGGCGACGAAGGAGAAGCGTTGCTCGAACGTCCCTCCATCGCCGATGGGTTTCAACCCATAGGCGCGAAACGCTGAGGCGATGTAGCGCGCCGCCCGTTCCGCTCCTTCGAGTCCAGCCTCGCGGCCTTCCAATTCGTCCGAAGCGAGGAACTGGACGTGCGCCCGAATCTCCTCGGCTGTGATGGCCGCGTTCCCTCCCCCTTTCGGATCCTCACCGAGAATGGGAAGTACAAAGAACCCACCACTGAGCACGAGGACGAAGATCGCGATGGCATCGAAAACGAAGCGCCGTACTCCCGATTCGGGATGCGTCAGCGACATGTCTCTCCCCTCCCGTCCATCATCGCACGTTCCTTATCATACGGCGAGGACATTGCCAGATGCAAAGTTTTCTGCTATCCCAATCCTGCTATGGGACTCATGCTCTCATCCTCCGTCGGGCCACTCGAAGCGGTCCTCGAAGAGGGGGTGCTCCCCACGCCGAAGGCCGTCGCTGTCCTCTGCCACCCTCATCCGCAATATGGCGGGACGATGCACAACAAAGTGGTCGTGCGCGCGGCGCAAGCTTTCCAAGAAGCTGGCATGGCGACCCTTCGCTTCAACTTTCGTGGCGTCGGCAAGAGTGCGGGGACATTCGACTTCGGCGAAGGGGAGCAGGAGGACGTCGCCGCGGCCATCGCCTTCGTGGCCGAACGGTATCCGCAGGTGCCGATCTGGCTCGCCGGATACTCCTTCGGTGCCTGGGTGGGTTTGAAAGTCGGGACGCGCGACGAGCGCGTGACGACGCTCATCGCAATCGGCGCGGCCGTCGCGCTGTCCGACTTTCGATTCCTCGAGGATTGCCGGAAGCCAAAGC
This sequence comes from Acidobacteriota bacterium, assembly GCA_030550025.1. Lineage (GTDB taxonomy): Bacteria > Acidobacteriota > Blastocatellia > HR10 > HR10 > HR10. The sequence continues at coordinate 148,756 of JAUQQC010000003.1, forward strand.
TGTTCGTCCACGGGACGAAGGATGAATTCGCCCCCCTCGAGCATCTTCAGGCCCTGATGCTGACGCTCCCGGAACCGAAAGATTTGATCCTGATCGAGGGCGCCGATCACTTCTTCACGGGCAAGCTGGAGGAACTGAAGCGGGAGCTGCTCGAATACGCTCGCGCTCACCTCTCCGAGTGAGCCTCCCCCTCGCCTTTCTCGACCGGGACTCGAAGCACCGCACGCACGCTGGGGATCGCCAACAAGCGCCGGAGTTCGCTCGGGCCGAGCGGTTGCGGACGATCGCGCACGGCGTCCACAATGCAGAAGAAACCAAACGGCTCCTCTCCCGCGTTGAGGAGTTGATGCGGCGTGAAGGGGGCAATGTAGATCGTATCGAGGAAGCCCACGCTCCAACACGCAGGGCCCGCGACGACCATTCCCTTGCCTCGAACGACGATCACGACATGGGCGTGTTCGTGCTTCTCTAAGCTCGTGAATCCACCGGGCTCCAATTCGAAATACCGGAGGTGGAAATCGATGGGCTCCGCCGCCCGACCGACGAAGATCATGCGCTGAGCGGCAGCCCAATCTTCGGCGGGAGCTTTATACGGCTCCGGCGATACGCCCTCCCAACGGTAGTTCCCGCGATGCCGATAGAGTCGCGAGCCCGTATCGCCAAGGATCTGGGCGGAATCCGCAGGTCCCGACCACTCACAGTGGATCGGTTCGAGCGGGCCTTCTCGGTGGTTCATCGTCATGCGCGCGTTCCTCGTACGGGGTATTGTACGCTCTCCCTCCCGGAGCGTTCAACCGTTCATCGCATTGGAGAGAAATTGGCAGATCGAAAGGCGTGAGCTAGAATTAGGTCTTTGGCCTATGGAACGGAAGCGAAACGGCATGTGGGCGAATGTCTTGGTGCAACCGGGTCTTCTGGAATTGCGGGAGGTCGAGCGACCGACGCCGGGGCCGGGCGAAGTCGTCGTTAAGATCCGCGCGGCGTTGACTTGCGGGACGGACTTGAAGGCGTATTTGCGCGGGCATCCGAAGATGCCCATGCCGACGCTCTTCGGTCACGAATTCGCCGGCGAGGTGGCCGAAGTTGGCCCCGGCGTTCGAAATTTCCGCGAAGGGGATGCCGTCATGTCTGTCCATTCGGCTCCATGCGGCTACTGCTACTACTGCCGGCGCGGCCAAGATAACCTTTGTGAACTGACGATGAAGGCCAAGGTCCTGGGCGCTTACGCCGAATACATCAAGATCCCCGCGCACATCGTGCAGAAGAACATGTTCCCCAAGCCGGCGGCGCTCCCCTTCAACGAAGCAGCCATCTTGGAACCACTCTCCTGCGTCGTGCACGGTTTGCAGCATCTCGATTTTGATCCCGAAGATACGGTTCTGATCATCGGCGCCGGGGCGATCGGCCTGATGCACCTGTTGCTGCTTCGAGCGCTGGGTTTGGAGCGTGTCTTGATCGCCGGACGACGTGCGTTTCGACTTCGCGTGGCCCAAGAGTTGGGCGCTGCCCGCGTCATTGATGCCGAGAACGAAGATGTGCGCGAGATCGTCCTCGACCTCACGCAAGGGCGAGGAGCTGATACGGTCATCGAGTGCACGGGTCGTCCGGCCGTCTGGCAGCAAGCGATCACCTTGGTTCGCCGTGGTGGGAAGGTCGTGCTCTTCGGCGGCTGCCCTTCTGGTTCGACGATCGAGCTGGACACGGGACGCATCCACTACGATCAGATCACGCTGATCAGCCCATTCCACTATACGCAGCGCGCCGTGCGACGGGCATATGAGTTGTTATGCGAACGGCGGATCGAGGTTGGACGTCTCATCACCGGGGAGTATCCGCTCACGCGCCTTCTGGAAGTATTCACCCTCCTGCAGCAAGGCAATTGCATCAAATACGCTGTGATCCCGTAAGATCGGCGAAGGCGATGTCGAACTTATCGGTCATCCCCTTTCGGATGCGCGCCGCGCGTCTTTACGACCTCCACGACGTTCGCGTGGAAGAGCTGGATGTCCCCGCGGTGGGGGAGCGCGAAGTCCTTGTGAAGACCGTCGCCTGTGGCATCTGCTCGGGCGATGTCCTGCCCTGGTACATTCGTCGGAAGGCGCCTCTGATCTTCGGGCATGAACCCGTCGGAGTGGTCGCGCGCGTGGGCGCCGAGGTGCGCGACGTTCGCGTCGGCGATCGAGTCTTCGCCCACCACCACGCGCCGTGCTTCCACTGCCGCTTCTGTCGCCGGGGTCACTACAGCCAGTGCGCGACATGGCGGCGCTCGAAGATCGTTCCGGGAGGGTTGGCCGAATATTTCCTCGTCCCGGAAGAGAACCTGGCGGATCTGTTGAAGCTCCCGGATCAGCTCGCTTGGGAGGACGGCGTTTTGATCGAGCCGACGGCCTGCGTGGTGAAATCGCTCCGACGGGCGGCCGTGCATGCCGGGGAAGCCGTCGTCGTCATCGGACTAGGGATCATGGGATTGCTCCATCTGCTGTTGGCGCGCGCGTGGGGGGCCCATCCGCTCATTGGCGTGGATCGGCTCGACGTTCGCTGCCGTGCGGCAGAGCGACTGGGTGACGTTTGCACGCTGAACCCCGAACGAGAAGATGTCCCCAAGCGCGTGCGCGAGTTGACCGAGGGTTATGGAGCGGATGTTGTCATCGTCGGTCCGGGATCACGCGAGGCTCTCGCGCTCGGGATCTCCTGTGCCGGCCCGGGCGCCCGCGTGATCCTCTTCACGCCACTGCCGCCGGAAGAGCAATTCGCGATCGAGCCGTACCATCTCTACATGCACGAGATCAGCCTCATCCCGAGCTACTCCTGCGGTCCTTTGGATACGCGCGAAGCACTCCGCTGGATCGAACGGGGAGTCATTCGCGCGCACCATCTGCCAATTCACCGATTTCCATTGGAGCGCGTGTCGGAAGCCGTCGCGGCCATGGCGCGCGCGGAGATCATCAAGGCCATCGTCTGTTTCGACCCCACGCTTCTGGCCGACGCCTCTTGAGGATCTCACCGCTCGGTCAGCCGTCGGAAGAACTCCTGGCGCCAGGCGGAGTCTCGAAAACATCCGCGCGCGGCGCTGGTCGTCACCCATCCCGGCTTCTTCGCCCCGCGCATCTCCATGCAGAGCTGTCGCGCCTTGAGGAGGACGATCACCCCTCGGGGCTGAGCCGCGCGCACAAGCGCCTCGGCGACTTGTTCGGCCAATCGCTCTTGAAGCTGCGGACGACGGGAATAGTGATCGAGCAGTCGTCCGATGCTCCCGATGCCCAGAAGCATGCGATCGGGCACGTAAGCGATGTGCGCCTCGCCGAAGAAAGGCAGAAGATGGTGCGCACAGACGGAATAGAACGGGAGGCCCGTCACCAGGATCATTTCCTCGGCGCCTCCCTCGTGGACCAGAGGAACGACGTCTGGCTCCTCCTCACGCTCGAGCGGACCGAAGAACTCCAGATACCACTCGGCCACGCGCTCGGGAGTCTGCCGCAGCTCAGGATCGCGCGTCGGATCAAGATGCAGCGCGCGCAGGATCCCCTCGACATGATGGCGAATTTGTTGAAACGACATGTCCGGTATTGGCTCCATGAGGGAGAAGGATAACACATGAACCCGGCGGGCAGGAGTGGAATTTTGGACATTTCCGAGCGAGGCCGCTATGATAAGATCATGAGCGAGCTGGCAAATGCGACGGGCCTATGGGACATCGAGGCATCGAAATCGCCGATGATCTAGACGCGCTGTTGGATGTCCTCCCCCCAGCGATTCGGGAGGCGCTCCTGCAGCAACCGGATGTGAACGAGCTGATCGAAGTGGTCTTGGATCTTGGGCGACCGCCGGAAGCACGGTTTCTCTCCCGCTCGATCACTCTGCGCGATGAAGCTGTCACCCGCGAGGATCTCCATTTCGTCGTGAGTCGTGTCGGGACGTTCACCAGAGACAACCGTGCGGGGATCGAACGCACGCTGCATCGTATCTCCGCCTTGCGGAACCGCCGCGGCGAGATCATCGGCCTCACCTGCCGCGTTGGGCGCGCCGTCTTCGGGACGGTAGACATCGTCAAGGACGTCATTCAATCGGGCAAGAGCATTCTGTTGCTGGGGAAGCCGGGCGTCGGGAAGACGACGCTGCTGCGCGAAGCGGCGCGCGTGCTCGCCGACGAGCTGGGCAAACGCGTGATGGTCGTGGACACCTCTAATGAGATCGCGGGCGACGGCGATATCCCACATCCGGGCATCGGGCGCGCACGCCGCATGCAGGTCCCCTCGCCGGAACTGCAACACGCCGTGATGATCGAAGCCGTCGAGAACCATATGCCCGAGGTGATCGTCATTGACGAGATCGGGACTGAGGCCGAAGCGCTCGCCGCCCGCACGATCGCCGAACGTGGCGTCCAATTGATCGCCACGGCGCATGGGAACTCCCTGGAGAACCTCCTCATGAATCCGACGCTCTGTGACCTGGTCGGAGGCATCCAAGCCGTCACCCTGAGCGATGAGGAAGCCAAGCGGCGCGGGACGCAGAAGACGGTGCTGGAGCGTAAGGCCCCGCCCACGTTCGATGTGCTCATTGAGATTCAGGACAAAGATCGTTTGGCCGTCCACCACGACGTCGCGACGGTCGTGGATCGCCTGCTGCGAGGCATCCCCCCTCGCCCGGAACTTCGCCTCCGGAAACCGAGCGGCGAGATCGAGATCGTGAGGGAAATGGCGCCGCCCGTCACGCCGGAGGAACGTTCGGTCGCGCCAGCCAGCAGTCCGGCCGGCCAACGCGTGCTCCGTATCTTCCCCTACGCTGTCAGCCGCGATAAGATCGAGCGCGCCATCCGCGAGTTAGGCGTGCCAGCCGTGATCACCACCGATGTGAAACAAGCGGACGTTGTGCTCACGCTCAAATCGCACGCGCGCACGGGCACGCCACGTCTTCGTGAGGCCGCACAGTGGAATATCCCCGTCATCGCCCTCAAGAGCAACACGACCACGCAGGTGCGGAATTTCCTCCTGGAGGAATTCGGACTTCAGGCGCCCAAGGAGGATCTCTCACCCGAGGAGCAACGCGCGCTGGAGGAAGTCGAAGAGGCCGTAGCCGAAGTCATTGCACATCGGCGGCCGGTCGAACTCTCCCCGCAGAGTGCGTACATTCGTCGGCTGCAACACGAATTGGTCCAACGCTACGGCCTCCTCTCCGAGAGCAAGGGGCAAGACCCCTTCCGCCGCGTCGTCATCTACCCCCGGTTTTGAACGCGGCGCCGCAAGTCACCCGATCGGCCACTGTCCGAATGGCCCTCTGGCATAAGAATGTAAGCCGGGGAGCAAGAAGCTCACCCCCAGATAGGTGAACATGACGGCGACGAAGCCGAGTACGGCGAGCACGGCGCTTCGACGCCCTTTCCATCCATGCGTCAGGCGCGTGTGCAGAAACGTCGCATAGAAGAGCCAGGTGATGAGCGCCCACGTCTCCTTGGGATCCCATCCCCAATATCGGCCCCAAGATTCGTTCGCCCATACGGCGCCCGTAATCACCATGAGCGTCAAAAGAGGAAAGGCGAGCGTCACGGCGCGATATGTGAGCCGATCGAGCACTTCAAGCGATGGCAAGGCATCCAAGAGTCGCTCCCATCTCCAGCCGAAAAGGGCGACGAATCCGGTGAGCGCCAGGGCGGCGAAAATCGCGGCGATTTCGATCGCACTCCCCTGCGCGCGCAGCTCCAATCGGCCGCCGAATTGCTCGAGCCACGCCTCCGAGATCATGCTCTGTTGTGCGGGGTCAAGGAACGCGACGACATCCTGCGAACGCCGCAGTTGGACGAGCAGCCAGAAGGCACCCGCCCCCTGCATGAAGAAGACCAGGCGCGTCGCCCAATGTCCGATCGCCCGCAGAGACGGACGAGCCGTGAAGAGGTAGAGTGCGAAGGCGATCAGAGCAAAGACTGATCCGACGAAGGCTCCGCGGAAGATCATCCCGATCTGCGGGATGCTCGCCCGCAGGAATTCCCGATTCTCTGGGTCCATCGGGATGCGCTGCCCGTCCATGAGGACCTTCACGAAGAAGACGCCCTGCGTGAGAATCGAACCGTCGGAGATCACGGCATACGTGAGCACCGGGAAGGCCAACGCGAAGACAGCAATCACCTCCAACCGAACGCGATCTTTCAGCAGATAGAGCAAGGCCGTGACGAAACTCACCGCGCATACGGCGTAACCGGCCATCGCCAGCGTCACATGGATCGGCCGCCAATAACTGACGAGCACGGGCGGGAGGTCCTGAGCTTCGTTTCCGTAGAGGAGTCCCAAGATCAGCAACAACGCGGCCACCGGCATGACGAGCGCCCCGATCAAGGGCTGACGCGAGGAGAGCGTCACGATGAGGCTCGCCGCCGCTGTCGCCAGCGCGAAGAAGAGCGCCGTATCATACAAGTTGCTGAGCGGATAATATCCGACAAGAAGCCATCGCGCTCCCCAAGCGGCCACGTTCAGCCCGAACCCCACTGCCGTCACCCATAGTCCCAGTCGTTCGAGCAACGCCTCCCGCTGATAGAGATACGTCAGGTGGAACACGGCAGCCCCAATGTAGTGGATGAGCGCGAGCACGACAAGCGGCGTCTCACTCTCCAGTGGCGCGAGCACGGCGCGCCACTGCAGGAGGAGAAAAGCTCCCGCTGCCCCCAGTGGCACCAGCAGATGAAGAAGCAGCGCACGCGACCATCCCTCGTGTGCCGTTTGAGTCGTTCCCTTCGCCGAACGATCAAGCACTCCCCCCATAGAGAACTTCACCCCTGACTGCGAGCCATTCCCGCTCGCGCGGCGGTACTCACGTCCACGGTGTTCACTTCTTCTCCTTGTACCCCTCGAGCGTCTTCTTCTCCTTGTAGTACTTGCCTGCCTCGTTCAAATCCTTATCCGAATACTCCTTCGGGTTCTTCGACGTATGACAGTAGGTGCACGCCTTCTTCTCCTTCTTCGAGTACTCTTGCTTCGCCACTGGCTCGGAAGCGAACATCAAAAGGCCGATTAAGGCCGTGATGATGACTGTCACCAGGATCTTTATGAATCGCATATCCATCCCTCCCGCTCAATATTTTCGCTTTGGCTCGAAGCACGATCCCAAGAAGCAAGTCGCATGCCGATCTCTCGGTCAAGAGGATGCGCGGTCGAAGGCGTGTTTGAAGAAGGAGATACACGACTCTCGTCCAAAGGGGCGGATTGGCACAGGCGAGACAAGACCCACAAAGGTGGGTGAAAAACCGCATCGAGCCGACGACGCCGACGGCTCATGGCAGAATCCCCTGCTCGCGCAGGAGTTGCCGCGCGAGCGTAATGGGCACAGCCAGGTTCGAGGCCGAGAATTCCCGCAGCACGGCATAATTGATGCCGATGACGACGCCGTTGCGGTTGAAGAGCGGGCCACCGGAGCCACCGGTCGTCGTCGCGGCGTCATGGACGATGCGTCCCGGGAGGCGAGCGCTCACATGCCCTTGGGTCACCATCGGGCGAATCAAGCCGCGCGTCGCCAACTCGCGCGTGACCTCGGGGATACGCATAGCCGTCGCCGTGATGATCTGTCGCGCCACGCTCTCATCGAGTCGGGCGAGCAAGGCCTCAATACCCGCAGGATAACCAAGCAAGATGACCGCTTGTCCGACGTCCACTTTGACCTCCTCACTGGCCAGGGGCGGGATAGGGAGATTCACATCCAGGCGCCCCAACCGACAGAGCGCCAGATCGTACTCCTCGGAAACGCGCGCGACTTCCAAAGGCACCGGCGTCGGAATCGTCGGGAAGTACGCATTCAGCGCTAAGAGTCGGGGACGAAACCCCATCCCCATGATTTGCTCGGCGGCTTCGTTCTGCCACCAGGGGCGGGCCACATGGAGGTTCGTGAGCAGGTACCCGCGCGCGACCAGAAATCCCGTCCCGAGGACCGTCTCCTCCACCGCCGGGCCGTTCCCCTCCGTCGTCACTTGGAAGCGTTCTTCTCCGTGCGTGATCGCGATCCCCCCTTCAGTCGCTTCGGCATACCGCAGGACCTTCCCCGTCCCCTGTTCGACGAACCCATAGGTGGCCTCAATCAGACTCACGCTCGGGCCGTAGGTGTTAGAGATACGCCCGGCCATAGTCAACTCCCCTTCGACGTTCGACGCGAGTAGATCGAGCTTCCGCTTGACCTCCTCCATCTCCTCACTCACGCGCGAGAACGCGCGCTCCTGCTGCCGCAACTGCTCGTTCAGCTCTCTGATGCCCACACGGAGAGAATACTCGTTGACCACGAACCACATCGAGAAAACGAGTCCCAGAAGGAGAGCCACGATGACCAGGGCCTTCCTACGCATCGTCCGGTCGTGCCAGAGCCAGCGGCGCAGCTCGCGCTCGGCATGCTCCCATCGAAGCGCCTTCTTCAAGTGCCCCCACCGCTCGCGACGCGTGCGAAATTCGAGCTGGGTGGGGATGCCCTCGAATGTGATCCGATCGCCATCCTGAAGCAGGATCTCCCCCTCCACCGGGAAATGATTCACTGCGACCGAAGGGGAAGTCAGCGAGGGCGTCAGGAGATATCCGCGCTCCGTTCGAGCGATCGTAACCAGCACCACCCCCAAAGGGACCTCTTCGCCTGCCTGGATCTCTAATTGTCCGCCGTCGACGAGGCCGACGTGAAGCGCTCGCTCCCCCAACTCGATGAGTCGTTCTTCACGTTCTCCCCGAATGACCCGGAGCACGGCGCCGGGCGTCTGCTCCTTCCCCGCCATGGCGATCGTCACCTCAGCGGAGATTATAGCCGCCTAAGACTGAAAGCAGCTAGTCCGATCCCGCGCTGGAGATCAGCCTCCTCAAGGCGGGTTCACGAACACCACGCGACAGAGGGATCACCACCTCGCGCCCTATAGGAGCATCGCACTTAACGCCTCTCCCCCTTCCCCTCTGGCGAGAGGAAGGGGGATCGCACTTCAAATTTTGAAATCGATCTTCACCAGGCGACGTTCGGACGCCTGACGACCGCCGACGACCGCGGGCTCAAATTGCACTCGACGCACGGCCTCGATGGCCACTTCGTCTAAGCCGTAGCCGAGTCCTTTGACGATCTTCACCACCCGCGCGCGCTTGTCATAGCAGAAGAGCACGGAGAGGACCACGCTCCCTTGCACTTTGTTCTTCATCGCCTCCGCGGTCAGGCGCACAGGTGCCACTTTGCTCACGCGCGGAACCTTCCCCAACTCCTCGACCGGGGCGGTCGGATCGTCCGGCTTCTTGAGCAGATCAATGATCTCCTCGATCTGCAAGCGATCTTGCGCTTGCGGGGCTTGCTGCACATAGATTCCCAGCTCCGTGATGGCCGCCTCATTATCCACGCCAATCAAGGCGAGTCCAAGAGCTCGTTGCGCCAGCGGGTACGTACCGCGTTGCTCGATGGCCTTCCGATAGGCCGCAATGGCATCGTTCCACGTCAGGCCGGACGCCGCCGGACCCGCTCCTTCCATCAATTCTTGTTCGATGGCCATGCCGAGGTTGAAGTAGACCTCCGGTCCCTCGGGCCGCTGCTCGATCGCCTTCCGAAAGCTCTGGATTGCTTCCGTGAATCGTCGCTGCCCATAGTAGATGACCCCGAGGACATTGAAGGCATCGGGATAGTTCCCTCCCCGCTGCTCGATGGCCGTTTGAAACTCCCGCACCGCCAGATCCGCCTCGCGCCTCCGGAAGTGAAGCATTCCCATCCCGAAATGCGCCTCGGGATAATTCTCGTTCTTGAGCTTGAGCGCCGTGCGCAGCGCCGCTTCCGCTTGCGCGTAATCGGCGAGGCGATAGTAACTCATGCCCAGGAAATAATGAGCCTCGGCCAAATCCGGCTTCTTCGCGATCGCCTGCTTGAGCGCCTCGATCGCTCCCGGATAGTTCTGCTGATAGAAGAAGACGCGGCCGCGCTGCAAATCCTGCTCAGCCGTCGTCGCCTCTTGCTGGGCGCTCACGGTCGGTCCGCGTCCGAACGCGACGACCAAAAGAAAAATAAAAGCGCCCATCTCCCACCGTCTCCGTCTCCACATACTCTCCTCCCCCATCAGATGACGTATCCTCGTTCGATGTTCGCGCACATTCTACCAAAGCTTCTCAAAAGCACAAAGGCCGAAACGAATCGCGCGGCGAGCTCCCCTCCGATGCCCCGCTCGGCGCTGCGGATTCACGCCCTCTCCCCCTCGCGCGTCAGGCGATGGAAGCCCTCGATGAGCCCCATCTGAAAGTAGACGATCATGATCACCTCCGAATCCCCGAAGTTATAGTGCACGAGCGAGCTGGCCAGGAAACCCAGTGTTCCCCCAAAGGTCCCGAGATAAATCCCCGCAATCGTCGGATCCCGGTTCACCGTTTCGGATCGCATCCCCCGCCAGAGGAGCTGAAGATAGCGGGCGAACCACCAAAGCCAACAGAGGAGGGCCGGAAGACCGCGCTCCAGCGCGATCTGAAGCGGGCTGGAATGCATATGTCCGAGCGGCAGACGGCCCCCTTGGAACATCCCCCACTCGCGCCAGCGCGCTTTGAGGCTATCCATGCCGATACCCAAGACCCAATGCTTCGGACGGCTGAGGAGCAGATGCCCACCCTCTCGCCACACCGTGAGACGGTAAGCCGTGCTCGGCTCCCGTGCGGAGACGAGGGGGATGGACCGAACCTGCCGCAAGAACTGCATCCCCACAGGCGCTGCGAGCGCAAGGACCAGGAGTGCGATCACCAACGCCTTCTTCCCCCATCGGTGGAAGAGCATGACGAACGCCGAGAGAGCAAACGCCCCCCACACGGCCCGGGTGACCGTGAGCAGGATCACATAGGCGATCGCGCCGATCCCAAACATCACCAGGAGGCCATGAATGCTCCGCTTCCTCGGAAGCGTGAGGAAGAGTCCCAGCAGCAGCGATCCGATGAGCTGCACGACTTCGGCATAGGTGAAATAGTTCCACCCGTAGAATCCCGACGCGCGAAAGTGCTTCCACGGCTCCCATTGGCGAATCTGAAGGGGGTTCTCCGACGGCGCATCCCGAGGAACCACGACCTCGCGACGGAAGTAAATCTCCGGTCGGAAGACGAAGAGTCGCACGCGCTCCCCACGCCGAGAAGCGATCGCCGCGGCTACGTCTTCGAGCGAACGAACGGTCCGCCCTTCCACGTCCAGAAGGACATCGCCCGATCTGATCCCCGCTTGAGACAGCGGACTTCCCTCAGCGATCTCCAGGACGCGCAGCCCGCGCCCCACTGCCTTCTGCCAGAAGACATACCCCACGTTGATGAAGCTAGAAGCGATCAGAAGGAGCGCCAACCGTTTTCCCCATTCCCGATTCGGGAGATTCTGCGCGACGAGGAAGACGATGAGGAAGAGTCCCACGCTCCGTACTTTCAGCAAGCTCAAGGCCGGCTCATAGGAGAAGATCGCCGCCAACATGCTCCACCACACGAAGACGAGAATCGGCAATTCCAAAACCATCGGCCGATAATCCAGGGATCGCCGGATCGCCCACCGAATCACCCAAAGCACCATGCCAAGAAGGAATGCACCTTGTGTCACAGCGATCGAATGCGGGGCCGCGAGCGCAAAGAGCACCAAGCTCCCGATCACCGCGCGATCGAGGATCGTAGTCCCCCGGGGGGGCGCGTCCTTCATCGGATCCAGCTTCTCAAACCATTTCCCTTCATCAGAGCCAGTTGAGCCAGACATAAATACCCGCCAGAATCAGATACATGAACCACGCGAACCCCAGTAGGACTGCTCCGGCGCGACCGGGACGCACCGGCTCGGGCAAGCATGCGGGGAGCCATCGGTAATTGAGAAGAAGCAGTGCCCCAGTGAAGATGACCGTCCCGAGAAAGCCCAACACAGCCGTCAAGAGAATCAGCGTCACCGGACTGGCGAAATGCATCGTGATGATCGTGACCGCAGTCAATCCCGCCGCGATCCCATAATACCACGTCCGCGGATGATAGCGTCGCGCCCCCGGAAAATATGTGAGCGCGAAATCCGTATGCGCGCGACTGGTGGCATCGAGCGTCGTCAACCACGTATCACTGAGAAACGCCGCGGCCACAAGTGCGAAGAGCACCTTCCCCGCATTTCCCCAACTGACCTCGAAGAAACGCATCTGATGCACGACCAGCTCCCACCCCTCTGGAACGAGTCCCCGCGGGTACAGCAGGGCGAAGGCGAGGAGACAGGTCAATAGCGTCGTCAGCGCGTTCCCGATGATCCCAATGAGACTATCCGCACATAAATAGAGCCGCCATCGCCGCCAGCGCTCGCGCAGTTCGGCCTTCGCTTCAGGCACATAGCCGGCAAGCGGAATCGCTTCCGGCTTCCCCGTCAACGGACTTGTGATGCGCCCTATATGCGCCGCCATCCCCGCGCCCTTCTCTCGCAGCCAATAGGAATAGAACAGTGTCCAGAATCCACCCAAGCCAGCGAACGTGATGGCCGTCAGAAGCGGCGTCGCATCCTGTCCCTCCCATGGACGCGACAGCTCCGCAAACGGCGGAAATTGCGGACGCATAAGCCCCCGGAGAAAGGCGGGTACAGCCACGCGCACGCTCGGTTGCCCGCACGAGATCACCAAGCCCACGACGGTGATTACCGCGATCCCCAGCATGAAGCGCTCGATGAGCCGATAGGCCATCGGGCTGAGAAGCAAGGCCGGAAAGAGAACGAGTACGGCGGCCCACGACCAAAGCAGCGTCTTCTCCTCTTGGCTCCACCCCGAAGGAAAGTCCCAAAGCGCCGCTAAGCCCGTGCTTCCGGCCGTGAGGAAAGCGCCAAACCAGAGGAAATGCACCGTCATCAACAACCACAGCCCCAGGGCGAACCATCGGTTCAAGCGGATGAACCCCTGCCAGATGCTCTCGCCCGTCAGGAGCGTGTATCGCCCGATGGCATAATTGAGCGGAAACTGCAGCAAGCATGCCGGAAGAAGCAGAAAGAGGAAATCCACCCCGTATTTGGCAACCAAACGCGGCCACCAAATCAGCTCTCCACTCCCTTGCGCTAAGGCCATCCAAACGACCCCCGGACCGAGCATCGCTCGCCATCCGGGAAAAGCCGGCAAAGGCCGCGCGCCAAAGGGTGGGAGTTCTCCCCAACTCGAAGACGGTATTCGCTCTACTCCCTCGCTTATCGGCTCCACCGTCATGCCCGCCCCGTGCGCGTCGCTCCTCTCGGCATGATCTCACGCATCCGTCTGTCCCCCACCTCTTGAAACAAAGGGCAGTGGATGGACCTCGGCATCAATGTCCGCATCTTTCGCCTTCACGCGAAGGCGTGTCCCTGGCTCCGCCCACGCGCATTTGACGTAGCCAAGCGCAATAGGCGCTCGCAGCGAGAACGAGAACGCCGCACTGGTGATGCGCCCGACCTCGATCTCGTCCCTGACAATGCGATCTCCTGAATCGGGAAGCCGCCTCCCCTCCAATCGAAGCCCCACGAGCTTCCGATTAATGTGCCCACGATACCGAATCATCGCGATCGTCTCCTGACCGATGTAGCACCCCTTGGTGAAGCTGATCGCAGATTCCAACCCCGCTTCCAACGGAATCGTCGTCTCATCCACGTCGTAGCCATACCAGGGAATCCCGGCCTCCAACCGCAGGACGAAGAACGCACGGAAGCCAACAGCTCGAAGCCCGAACGCCTCGCCCGCGCGCCAGAGGGCACGCCACATCATCGGCCCCGCGACGCGATCCATGAACACGTCATACCCCTCCTCGCCCGTATGGCTCGCGCGAGCGATCCAGACGCTCGAATGGAACACCGGCTCGGCAACCTCCCCTCCTTGAGCGAGGACCCTCTCGATCGAGTGGGCCACGATCTCTCCATCGCGTTCGATCGTGAGCTCTTCTCCGAGAGCTGCCGAGAGAAGTTGTCGCGCTCTCGGCCCTTGAAGCGAGAGCGCGAGGAGCGAATCGGTCACCTCTTCGATCTCCACGCGCAAGGCCATCTTGTACTCTCGAAGCGCCTGCAGCGTCTTCTCCGCCGCTCGGGGTTCGACATCCAGCAGATACTCCACGCCGAGATTGTATACGCGCATGAGGCCGATCATCCGCCCCTTGTTCGTCAACAAGGTGGCCAGCACGCCACGACCAGCTGGTAAATTGAGGATATCGTTGGAGAGCACGCTTTGTAAAAAGCGCGCGCTCTCTCGACCTCGAACGAGGATGCGACTTCTCCCACTGAGATCCAGAAGCCCGACGGCCTCGCGGACCGCTCGATGTTCCTCCTCAATCGGCAAATAGGCGAAGGGAATAAGCCATCCGGCCTCCTCGCCGAATTGCGCTCCGAGTGTGGCCTCCCATTCATAAAACGGCGTGCGCATAGCCTCTCCTTCACGGAACGACAACGCGGATGGCCCGTGGGACGATCTCAATCGTCACGGGCGTCTCCTGAACGTATTCCCCATCGGCGAAAACCGAGAGCGGCTCGGTCGAAAGAATTCGAATCCGCCGCGCGCGGTAAAACTCCGCAGCCGGATGCCCTCGATGGCGGCCCCGATACACCGAGGGGATCGCCCACAGGATGTGACGTCGCGCCATGCGATTCACGAGGCAGAGATCGAGCCATCCATCATCCATCTTCGCCTCCGGGAGGATCCGGAATCCCCCTCCGAAGAATGCCCCATTGCCTACAGCGACGAGCACCACCTCGCGCTCGAGTTCGCGTCCGTCCACCCAAAGGTGGAGCGAACGCGGCACATATAAGCGGAGCCCATGTAAGAGCGCCCTCCAATACCGCCATCGGCGGCCGAAGGCGGTCGTGACTTGAGCGTTCGCGAGCCGATTGACCTCGGCGCTTAAGCCCACGCTCGCCACGGACGCGAAGAACCGATCGCCGATGCATGCCAAGTCGAGCACTCGCGTCCGCCCCCGAGCGAGAACGTTACAGGCAGCCCCATAGTCGCACGGGATACCAAGGCCGCGCGCCAAATCGTTTCCGCTCCCCAACGGGATGATACCGAGCGTCACCGAACTGCCGAAAACCGACGGTAGAAGATAGTGCACCGTACCATCTCCCCCACATCCGATGAGCAGGTCATATCCGGCACGCACGGCCTCCGAAGCCAGCGCCGTCACGTGCTGGGCGCTCTGGCTGAGTGCCATTTCCAGATCACGAAACGTCTGTCGCAAAAGCGTCCACACGCGCATGGCGAATCGGCCCGCTCGCCCTCGCCCAGCTTGTGGATTGACTACCAGACAGACGCGCATGGGCCTCCAAAATACCAAAAAGTGAATCCCCCTGACAATCCCGATCAGATAGACGGAGATCTTCGCCCCCGCCCAGCTAAAGAGACGGAAGGGGAAAGCATCGCGGACTATATCGCGGACTTCTCCCTGGGACGCCTATCGCAAAGCGTCGTTTCGCGGATGCGCGCTACGCGCGGTAGACGCCGAAGGTGATCCTTTGCTTTGGATCGCAGCGATCGCAATCTCATCGGCGCGAAGGCTTGGGCCTTTGCCGTTGCATGCGCGCCCGCCCGCAGCGGGGACAGATCCACTTCCGCTGCTTGTGAAAGCTCCGCTTTTGTTCGACCATCTTAATCCGACACCGCCGGCAGATCATACGCGGCAGAATGAGCGGGCCGCCGATCGCTCTATAAAGCCCCCCATGCAGCGACGGCTTCGAACCCACAGCTAAGCGCAGATGCCTAGCCAGCGCTCTGGCCCCCCGCCTTTGAGCGTATGGTCGCGAACACCACGTGCATCACCATGCCCAGACAGCAGCGGCCCGAAGGGTTTTTGATCTCGCAGGCGCAGCGGCCGGCTTTCACCTGCGCTTTAATGAAATCGGGGATGGTCGTTCGTCCTGTCGCCCCGATCTCTTCGAGCACCATTTGCTTGGTGATGCCGAAGCAGTAGCAAAGTGGCACCGGATCCTCGGTCTCTTTGATCCCGACGCGGACTTTCACCTCGCCCTTGTGAAAGTATGAATCGGCCTCGTTCGAGAAATACACGACCGGACACGTGGGCGTCGGGCAGAAGAAATAGGCGGCGTTCATCAGGCGCGCGAGGGCCGGTTCAGTGAGCAAGTGTTCCATCGTCACTCGCTTCACCGTCTGCCCTTCCTGTCCGCAAATGCGACAACGGGATCGCGCCTTCCGCGGCAGGACCGCTCCCGAGCAACATTCGGACATGCCTCCTCTCACAGCTTGGCCTTGAATCCGATTTGGTTGATGGCTTCGATCAACTGCCCGAGAGTGACTTTCGCCGGATCGAAGGTCAGGACGACCTGCCTCTCCTGGAAGCGCACCTCGACCGCCTTCATCCCATCGAGCCGAGCGAGCGTCTGCCGAACCGATTCGGCACAGCCTGCGCACGTCATCCCCTCGATGAGGATTGTCGCCGTCATGGTTTTGACGTTGAACCCGGCCTTCCGGATCGCTTCGACTAACTGATCCATCTTCACTCGCGTCGGATCGTACTCGACAGCGGCTTCGCCTTTTTCGTAGCTCACTATCGCAGACCGCACGCCGGGGATCTCTTTGAATGCAACCTCCACGCGCGCCGCGCACCTGTCGCAAGTCATTCCGCTGAGGGCCATCCGTACCCTGGCGAACCGTTCGGCCACCGCTTGCGCGCTTGACGCAGAATGCTCGCTCGCGTGGAGTGCCGCCCATAGCCGCGCGGAATAATATGGGAATGCCGCAAAGGCCACGATCGCGACTGTGGCGATCCACAGCACGAGCTTACTCCATCGCGAGCCCTCGGGCACCGTGCACGCCTCGTCAGCACAAGCGACTCCCCGCTTGCGATAGGTGAGATAAAACGCCACAACGAGCAACGTCACGGTGACACCGAGCCCATACGGTCGCCACGCTTCGAATACGGCGACTGCACCGAAACTGCCCAGGCCAAGCAGCACAGCCGCAAGTGGCCAAAGACAACAAAGCGATGCCGTGACCGCGGCGACGAGTGATGCCCCCAGTGCGAGTTTCTCCTTCATCGTTCCAGCCTCCTTTCATTATACTCCACAAGCGAGAGTGTACTCCCTGAAGTTGCCTCCAGAGTCAGGCTCCCTCTTTTTTCCGGCAACGCGCAAGGCTCCGCCCTCGACCGGCAGAAATCGTCCATCCGCGTATACCCAGTGGACGATCATATCCGCTCCACGACGCGCTCCTCATAGAGCCGGTAGCCACTCTGCGTTCGGGCCGGCTTTGGCACAAGTCCAAGCCGTTCGTAGTAGCGAAGGGTATCAACACTGACGCTGCTGCGAGCGGCCACATGCCCGATTCGCAGCATTGTTCTCTCCCTCCTGCTGGACTCCACTTCCCTTATCGCGAACGTAACGGCAACTGATGAAAGGAGCGCCCTCGCGGGCGCTCCCCAGACCAGTCGCCTCACCGTCTTATTTCGTTATCGGGCACGCGTCCCGACAGATAAGCTTCCCTGTGAGCGGGCAAACGATCCGCCCAGGACAGCTCGATGGGTTCCCTGAGGCTTTGAACCCATAGAGCACACCCGTCCCGAGCGCCGCGCTCAAGAAAACCAGAAGCATGAGCCGTCGTATGCGTGACATCGCCATTATCCCCTCCTTTGATGAAAGTGATCAAGTCGAGCCAGCGTCATGATCAGCGAGCAGACCGCTTCGGAGGAATCCGCCTGATCGGGCAACGCCTCCAGAGCGCGAACGGCAGCAGCCAGCTCGCGGCGAAAGGCTCGCAGCTCGGTGATCCGTTGATCGAGCAGCTGGAGTTTCTTTCGAAATAGCTCCCGCACCCGCGCGCATGGAGATCGCCCCGCCCGAC
Organism: Acidobacteriota bacterium; assembly: GCA_030550025.1. GTDB lineage: Bacteria > Acidobacteriota > Blastocatellia > HR10 > HR10 > HR10. The sequence continues at coordinate 166,499 of JAUQQC010000003.1, forward strand.
TGAGGGCGATCAGCTCCCGAATCTCCCCAAGCGAGAATCCCAAGCCTTGCGCCGCTCGAATGAACCGCAGTCGCCCTAGCGCATCGTCCCCGTAGAGCCGATAGCCCGAGGGCGTGCGGGGTGGTCGTTCCAACAACCCCTCCCGCTCATAGTACCGAATCGTCTGGGGCGTCACCCCGACGGCCCGCGCCAACTCGCCAATATAGAACCGCTCGCCCGACATCTCTTACCTCCAACCGTTGGCCATTATAAACCTTGCAGCGAACTGCAAAGTCAAGTCCTCTTCCGAAAGAGATGGGGCGTCCGGAGATGTTCCCCGTGAGGAAGAAACGCCCGGTCATGCCTCATTCGCAAAAGGAAACGTTATGGGGAAGGCCCGCAGGTGCACGGGGACTTCACCGATTTGGCGGGGGGACTGATGAGAGAGCTTCCGCCGCCTGGGCCTTTACATATTGCGCATGGACCTGTTCGGCTTCCGCTACGCGCCCGCTCAAGCGCAAGGCCGATTCCAAATGGGCGAGCGCGCGCAGCGAATTCGGCCGCAATCGAACGGCCTCTCGCAAATGAGCGATGGCCTTCTCCAGTTCGCCCTCGCGGAGCAAAAGGTACCCCACGTTGCTGTGCGCGATGGCCGCTCCATGCGCGCGAGCGAAATATTCGAACGCCAGATCGTATTGGCGCCGCCGCGCGGCAATGAGCGCCAGATTATTATTCGTCTGCGGATTGGTCGGATCTAACTCCCACGCTTTCTTGAGGTGCTTCAACGCCCTTTCGACATCACCCTCATACAAGTAAGAGACGCCAAGATTGTTGTAGATGTCCGGATCCTTCGGACGCAAGCGCAGCGCGTGTTGATACGCGCGCCGGGCCCGTTCGTAGAATCCCCGTTGATCCCAACAGATGCCCAGTTCGATGAAGGCCTCCACATAGTTCGGATCGAGAACGGTCGCCGCCCTCAGCTTCGCGATCGCCAGATCGTACTGCCCTTTCAGGCGCAGCGCCCGTCCGAGCAACAGGAACCCCTCCGCTTGCCTCGGATCCAGAGATGTCGCCATGTCCAGCTCGAAGATCGCTTGATCGAGCAACCCGCGCTCCAGATAAGCCCTTCCCAGGTGAAACCGTACTAGCGGGTCCTCAGGTCGAAGCACGACCAGCTTTTGATAGACCGAGAGCTCCTCGTCTTCGCCGCCTTTCTCCCCGGGCTCGGAAGGCACGCCGTTCCGCACCTCTGCGCGCGGACGCACAGGGATCTCAGTCGCGTAGCGGCGCGCCGTTTCTTGCTTCGGCTTCACTTCGACGACCAAGAGCTTTCGCAAGCTCGTTCGCAAGCTCATGCATCCCGATCCGAGAAAGGCCAAGGAGGCCATTAGGCCGAGCACCGCCAGCGCATTCCATCCTCGGGCGTCCTTCATCCTTCACCTCCCTTGTAATCTTTTAGATCGTCGAGCGCGCACCTCACTCAATCGAACAAGTGCAACTGATCGCCCACGCGCGTGCGCGTTCGCCGAATCGTCCCCGCCGGGAGTTCGAGGACGGCGACGGCGTGCCAGACCGGGAAGACGACGCGAAACGGCCGAAGCGATTCGATCGCTTTGACGACTCGGGCATCTTGATCCACAAAGACGACATCGATGGGAAAACGCATCCCTATGGTGTGAATCGAGTCACACCGCGTGATCAGCAAGCCATGCTCGGGAGGCAGCGACTTTCGCCCGAGCAACCCCACGAGCCGCCGGACGAACCGATCCGCCACCTCAACCTGCGAGGCCAGCCAGATCTCTCGCGTCGCGTTCCAGACCTTCATGCAACCCGATGTGTGATCCTCTCGTGGGTCTTTCCCCCGAGAACCGATGCTGAGCGCGAGAGCCGCTGGCCGGTCAACTGCTCACTCTCGCGCTCGCCGCTTCCTCACGACCACCACCAGGAGGATCGCTGCGATGACGATCAGCACGGCGAGGACGATCAAATTGGTCGTCGGCACTCCCTGCTCCGCTTGCTCTTGCAGCACCATCGCCAAGTTGAACATCATCCCCCTCCTTAGTTTGATCTCCCTCACTTCTTCACCGCCAACGTCCCCAGCGTCTCCATGATTCGGATCAAGCCGGGACCCAACAGCACAACCAGAATAGCAGGGAAGATGAAAAAGACCAATGGGAAAATCAACTTGATCGTCGTCTTCGCGGCCGCCTCCTCGGCGCGCTGCCGCCGTTTCGTCCGCAGCGAATCGGCGAACACGCGCAACGCACGGGCGATGCTCGTGCCGAATCGTTCGGTTTGAATGAGCATGGCCACAAGCGCCTTCATATCTCTCACACCCGTGCGCTCGCCCAGCGCGCGAAATGCCTCATCGCGCGGTTTTCCAGCGCGAATCTCCAGAGCGCACAATTGCAGCTCCTGTGCGATGTCCGGGTGAGCCGCTTTCAACTCCTGGGCCACCCGCAAGATCGCCGCATTGATGCTCAATCCGGCTTCGACACAGGCGACCATCAGGTCCACGGCGTCGGCCAAGCTTCGCTGAATGCGCTCCCGTCGTCGCACGATCATCGAGTCCAACACGAGCGAAGGGGCCAAGAGTCCCGTCAGCGCCAGGATCGGCAGCGCGAACATCAAGCCGACGATCGGGATGTGCAGCAGCGTCAGGATGACGGTGAACACAAGCGGCAAGCCGACGGCCAAGGCCAAGCGAATCCCGTTGTAGTTAGCGACGGCCATCTCGCCGTAAAATCCGGCGCGCATGAGCCGTTTCCGCAACGCCTCATTAGATCGTTCCGCCGAGCTGAATCGTTGGCCGACCGATTGAATGAACCGACGCGCCCACTGCCCCCAAGGCGCCTTCCGCTCCACTGCGTTCGAGACCACGCGAACCGCTCGCTGCTCCTTCAACTGCTCCAGCCGTTCCACCACCGGAGGCGCCTGCGGCGCGAGCGCGTAGTACACGGCTAAGACCAAGAACGTGACCGTCAGAAAGGTCAGGAAGGCAATCGCCGTCGCCATCGTCCTCCTCTCACACCGTGATGTTCACGATCCGGCGAATCATGAGCACGCCTAGCCCTTCGAACACCAACGCCATGAGCGCCATGGCTCTCCCCACCGGATGGGTGAAGAGCAGCTCGATGTAGTCCGGGCTGACCAGATAGATGTAAAACGCCAACGCGAACGGGATCAGGCCGATGATCCATCCCGTCATCCGCCCTTGCGCCGTGTAGACGCGCACCTGCCCGAGAATGCGAAACCGATCCCGAATGACCATGGCGATATTCTCCAAGATCTCGGCTAGGTTCCCTCCGGTCTCCTTCTGGATGAGAATGGCCGTCACGCAGAGCCGAAGGTCGAGAAGCGGCACGCGCTCGATCAAATGCTCCAGGGCCACCTTCAGACTCATCCCGAGGTTCTGTTCCTCGAACGTGCGGCGAAACTCCTTGGCGATCGGGTCGGGCATCTCAGTGGCCACCGTATTGAGCGCGCTGCCGAATGCGTGACCGGCACGCAGGGCGCGCGTCATGAGATCGAGCGCGTCCGGGAGCTGCTCCAAGAATTGATTCAATCGGCGTCGTCGCACGCGCACGAGGTAGATGATCGGCGCTGCCCCAGCGAGCGCGCCCGTGACCGCCGTCACTAGCAGCGATCCTCGAACGAGCCACATGAAAGCCCCTACGCCCACGGCCAAGCCGAGGACCAGCATCAGCAGCTGATGCGGACGAATGTTGACGTCCGCTTGTTCGATCAATCGAAATAACTCGTTGCCCAACCGAAAGCGTAGGGCGAGCCGCTGCAACCACGGGAGCTGGCCCTCGATCTCCGCACGCAGGATCTGAATCGCCTCCTCGGTCGTCCTCCCGGCCGTCTCCGATCGCAGCAGACTCTCCAGTCGCTTGTACATGACGCGCTGGTACTCCTCCTGCCCTCGCACCAGGAGCAAATAGAGCCCGAAGGCGAAGAGGCTGAATGTCACAAGAATGAAGAGGACGAGCATGGGCCCCCCTCCATCCTCACCGCGCGCCGTAATGCTCGAACCACACGGATTCGCCCGTCCCCAACTCCACCGCGTCGTCGAAGAGGGTGCTGGGGAGTCGGAAGCCCGAGCGCTCGAGTTTATCCGCGAACTTCGGGCGAATGCCCGTGGCGCGGAACCGACCGATCACGCGGCCGTCCTCAGCCACGCCCAACCGCTCGAAGAAGAAGATCTCCTGCATAGCGATCACGTCCCCCTCCATCCCGGTGATCTCGCAGATGGAGACGATCTTGCGCGAGCCATCGCTCAGGCGCGCCGCCTGGATGATCAGGTTGATCGCCGAGGCGATCTGTTGCCGAATGGCGCGATCCGAAAGGTTCAGCCCGGCCATCGAGACCATCGTCTCCAAGCGCGAGAGCGCGTCGCGCGGGGAATTGGCGTGAATCGTCGTCAGACTCCCATCGTGCCCCGTGTTCATCGCCTGGAGCATATCAATGGCCTCGGGACCGCGCACCTCACCGACGACGATGCGATCCGGACGCATGCGCAAGCTATTGCGCACCAGATCGCGCTGCGTCACCTCGCCCTTCCCCTCGATGTTCGGCGGTCGCGTTTCCAGCCGCACGACGTGTTCCTGCTGCAACTGCAATTCCGCCGAATCTTCGATCGTGATGATCCGCTCGTCGTTCGGGATGAAGGAGGAGAGGACATTGAGCAGCGTCGTCTTGCCGGCCCCGGTGCCGCCGGAGATGATGATGTTCAACCGGCACCTCACGCATCCTTCGAGCAGGTAGGCGATCTCCGGCGTCAACGTTCCCCGTCGGATCAACTCGTCAATGGTCGGACGGATCGTCCCGAATCGCCGAATGGAGAGGATCGGCCCATCAATAGCCAAGGGCGGGATGATCGCATTCACGCGCGAGCCATCCGGCAGTCGCGCGTCCACCATGGGCGAGGCCTCATCAATGCGCCGACCAACGCGCGAGACGATCCGATCAATGATCTGCATGAGATGATCATTGTCTTTGAACTGCACGTCGGTGAGATAGAGCTTGCCGAAGCGCTCCACGTAGACTTGCCGATACGTGTTGACCAGGATATCTGAGATCGTCGGATCGTTCAGAAGCGGTTCCAGAGGACCGAGTCCGAACAGCTCATCGCGAATCTCGGCGATCAATCGCTCCCGCTCGGCCATACTGAGCGGCGTCGCCTCCGCCTCCAGCATGCGCTCGACGATCTGCGCGATTTGAGCTTGCAGGAGGCTCGGCTCGATCTTCTCCAACCGCGTCAGATCCAGCCGGTTGATCAGGTCCCGATGAATCTTCGTCTTCAGCGCCTGATATTCTTCCAGGCGCGCGGGCGCTGGCCGTCGCGTCCCCACCGGAGCATATCGAGGCTCCTCACTCCCCGAAGGTCCACGCTCGCGCGAGAACGCGGCCGATTCCTTCGACGGCTCGAAGGGGGCCACGCGCTCCACCTCCGAGGCCCGTCCCTCGCCCGATTCGCGCGCGTGACCATTGGCCCCATTCCCCTCGGGCTCCATCGCCGGAGCGAACCGTCTTAAGCGATTCTTCAACACGCTCATCGTCCCCCTCCAAAGAGCGCACTGAAGAACCTCCGTCCTGACTCCCCAGAAGAGGCCGATGCTGCTTCCATCGGTGCGACGAGCTTCGCCAACTCAATGAACTGCCGCACAAGCGGCGATTTCGATTCCGAAAGCACGACCGGCTTTCCCACGTTGATCGCCTCCCACGTCGCGCGCGCATCCTCGGCGAGGGTGAAGGCGATCTTCTGCCCCAAGACTTCCTCGATCTTCCCCAACGGCACCTCCTTGTTCTTGTAGCGGTTCAAGAGGAGTCGAATCTTCTCGGCCTCATAACCCATGCGCCGGAAGACCTCCAACCCCCGCTTCGTCGTGTAGAGCGAGACCAGATCCCCCAACGTCACCAGCAGAATCAAATCCGCGTGGTCCAATGCCGCGATCGTATGCGGATCCAGGATGTGCGGCGTATCCAGGACTATGTGGGCGAATTGCGTGCGCAGCAGCCCAAACGCCATCTCCAGATGCGCGGGGAAGATGTCATCGGCCTCCTCCGGTTTGAGCGGAGCGGCCAGATAATAGAACCCATCGGCGACCTTCGTCAGGAAGCTGCGCAAGAGCTGAATATCCAATCGCGCTTCGTTATGCGCGACGTCGGTCAGGGAATACGTCGGCTCGACCCCGAAGAAGACCGGCAGGCATCCGTACTGAAGATTAAGGTCCACAAGGACCGTCTCCTGATGCATGCGGCGTGCCAACGCGGCCGCCACGTTGACGGCGATCGTCGTCGTCCCGCTCCCCCCTCGGCTGCTATAGACGGCGATGACGCGCCCGGTGCGCGACCCCTGTCCTTCCCCCAAGAGCGCTTCCAACCGTTCCAATACTTCCCGCAACTCCTGCGGATCGGGCGGCTGCATGAGGAACTCATGCGCGCCCGCGCGATAGGCGCGCACGATGGTCTCGCCTGCGCAGTGCTGACCCGTACAGAGGATCGCCGTATGCGGATACGCGCGACCGATCTCCCGCACCAGCTTGAGCGCCGCCGCCTCCTCCCCATCCACGATGATGACGGCTCCCTGCGGCTGCAACTGCTCGATCAATTCCACTGCCCGCTGATAATCCGCACTCTCGGCGATGACGTGTACGCGCCCAGTCGCCGCCAAATACGCGCGCGTCTCGCTCCGCACCTGCGCGTCTTTCCCGACCACGATGACGGAGATCGGGACAGGCATCCCCTCCCCCTCCTATTTGTTCTTCTCCTCCTTGCGCACGGCCGGAGGGCGATGACCGAAGAACCCCTCGAGCCCCTGAAGCTCCCACCCGTTCTGCCCCGGCAGCGGTGGCAGCTGCTCCGGGCTCACGGGCTTGACGATGTGCGCCGTGCAGATGAAGACCAGCTCGGTCTCATTGTTCACGTACCGCTGGCTGCGAAACAGATAGCCGAGGACCGGCAAAAACGAGAGCCCCGGAATCGGGCTTGCGATGCGCGTGACTTCGTTCGAGAGCAATCCGGCCAGTGCGAAGCTCTGCCCATCCTCCAGCTCGACGGTCGTCTTCGCCTTTCGATTCACCAAGCCGGGAATGCGCGTCCCGGCGATCGTGACGCCGCTGGTGAAATCCAGGGCGCTCACTTCCGGCTCCAGCTCCAAGCGAATGCGATCCCCTTCGACGATCGTCGGCGTGAAGTTCAAGCGCACGCCAAATTCGCGAAATTGGATGGTGATGGCAATATTGCTCCCCGTCCCTTGCACGACCGGATAGGGGAATTCCCCCCCTGCCAAAAAACTCGCCTTCTGCCCGTTCAAGGCGATGATGTTCGGCTCCGCGAGCGTGCGAATGGCATTGCGCGATTGAAGCGCTCGGATGAAGGCGCCGGCCCCGCTGCTTCGCTGAAAGAGCGCGAGATTGACCATGTCGCTGAAGGTCATGTTGGCGACCCCGCCGACTAAACTGCCGAGCGGCGTGTGAAACATGTTCGTCCCGATGAAGGCCGGCACGGCCTGCTGTGCGATCGTGTAATTGGCCCCCAATTCCTGCAGCGCGCGCCGATTCACCTCGGCGACGCGAACCTGTAAGAGAACCTGCTTGGTCGAAGCCGGCGCTGGCGCCAGGAGATTCACGACCTTCAAGCCCGTCCCCTCGAAGAGCTGCGCCACGCGCTCGGCGACTTTCTCCGAGGAGACCGTGCCGGAGAGGATCAGGCGATCCTCTACCGGTTCGATCGTGATCTGCTCCGAAGGGAGGAGTGCTCGCACGCGTCGGATCAACGGTTCGAGGTCCGCGCCGACCGTCACTTGAAAAAAGCCCGGCCGATCGGGATCTACATTGCTCCAGACGATGAGTGTGCAATGGCCGAGGCTCTTGGCGTTCACGAGCACTTGCGTGGGCGTCACGATCACCGCCTCGGCGATCTTCGGCTCGGAGATCGCCACTCGCTGCAATGTCTCGTCAAATTGCAGGAGCACGGAGCGATTTGTGTAGAGGAGCATCTGAGCGGCCTGCTGCCGAATGTCGGCGAAACGCACGCGCAGCCCAGGCCCCTGTGCCAGAGCCGAAGCTTGGCCAAAGAGAAGGCTCGCGCTCACCAGGACCCCACACATCAGCCCGTGCAGAGCGCGACTCGACCGGAGGCTCCGAGCGATCCACCGATCGGTCATCCCCTCAAGAGACACATGGCAGGTGAGTCGTCCCCTCATAGCCTCCCCTTCTCCGATGAAACGAGCCCCCACAGCCCGATCTTCGGCGCCTTCTCACTGAAACGTGATCGTCGTGCGCTCGCTTCCGCGAATCAATTCAATGATCGTGGCTTTGCTGAGCGTCTCCGGGCTCGGCGCTGTCTCCGTCTTCTTCTTGGTCGAGCGAGCGGTAGCTTGCGAGCTCCCCACCGTCATAGCTCTCGATCCCGCTTCCGCGCCCGCCCCGCGAAAGAGTGTCGCTTCGTCCACCCCTTTGGTCTGAACCATCTCGCGATCTACCGTATTGCGCATGACCAGTTGCAACTTCCCGGCGTTGCTCGCGAGCGCGAGGATCTCCGCTTCTTCTGGCGTCACCTGCAGCGTGACCGTTTTCACCTCGATGGCCTGACCATCCTTCTGCGTCTCCATGCGTTGACCGCTGGCCAGGACCTTGACGTTTTGCAAGATCACGCGCGAGACGGCGTTCTGCCCCGCCCCTTCGACGACCGTCCCGACGACATCCACATAGGTGCCCGGAGCGACGAATCCCGCTACACCGATGACCTCATCCACTTTCACCGTCATCGCCCGCATGCCCGGGGGGATAATGGCCGGAAGCCCTGCTGCGGAGCCTTCGGGGGCTAAGCGGGTCTCGAGGATAGGTTCACCGGGGAAGATCTCGGCGATGGTGACTCGGCCGACGAGCTTCTCCACCTCAGTAAAGGTGCCCCGGGGAAGCAGAGATTCCGGCCACTCCGCGAGGTTCAGGTGTTCTGCCTTGATCTGCGTCCCCAAGCCGAGCTTCACGGCTGCGACGACAACCGGCTTCGTCTTTTGGCCCGCCTGCGCCGACGAACTGCCTTTCAGCGTACGGTGCACGAGCACAGCCGTGAGGAGGCCGAAGATCGCGGCAAGGCTTAAGACGATGAGAGCTTTTTTATGCATGCGCGCCTCCTATTCATGCAACATCGTCGAGACCCCGCGCACGGTGACCGCCCCGCTTCGTCCGATCATTCGGAACAGCGCGGAATCGAAGGGATAACGCACATCCACGGTCGTGGGCTCGCCCGTGCTCGCTCGAAGTCCGCTGACGGAGATTTGCGCCCGCGCCGGATCGAGACTCCCATTCCGCAGCCATTCCCTCACGACGGCTTCCACCTCCGACTGAAAGCGCGTCGTCGGCAAGATCGCCATGCGCGCTCCCTCCCGCGCCGCCGTGACCACCACCTGTCGAACCATGAGGAACCGACCGAATTCCAGAGCGCCGACGACAAGCAGCATCGCCACCGGGAGCACGAGGGCGAATTCGGCCAATCCTTGCCCGCGCTCGCACCTCAGAGCTGCATTCGGCCCGCTCACCGTCGACCTCCCTCGCTTCAATATTTCATCACGCACTGCGCCCGCACGATCACCCCCTGCCCGCCGAAGAGGTGGCCGAAGAGGGTATCGAACGGGGAGTGGAATGCGTAGCTCACGGTAACGGTGCTCGGCACGTTCGGAGCGCCCGGCGTGGCCTCGACCGTGACGTCCGCCGTATTCAATCCGGCATCCTGACAAATGTCGAGGACGACGGCGCGCATCGCGGCCGCCGTCGCTCCAGCCCGCGTGCCGACCCGAGCTCCTTCCCGCGCGGCATTGGTGAGGACCTGATGGACATTGAGCGCCCACCCCAGGTGAACAAGCCCGACGACGACAAACACCAAAAGCGGCGCAAGAAGCGCCAGCTCCAAGACCGCCTGTCCTCGCATGCGGAATGCGCTCGCCATTTCTCCCCTCCGGCGGCCACTCGACGAGAGAGCATGGGGCCCATCTCACGATGAGCCCCATTAACCGAATCGCATAGGACCTTCACCATCTCAACCAGGCGCACTAAAGGAGGAAGAGGCCATATGCACACTCAAAGAACATCCCGTAGGGGACGGGGACCATTGGCCGCGATCTTCCCCTCTCCCTCCTCCTTCGCGCCTGACAGCCGAACGCACGATGTCTTCTAGCCGCCCGCTGCGAACCGAATTCAGAGTGTGGCGACGATTTGGTCGAACACACCCTCGATGCTATGGCCAAGGGACGTCAGCGCGGCGATGGCCGCGATGCTGACGAGCACGAGGATCAGAGCGTATTCGGCCATGCCCTGCCCTTTCTCGTTCCGAATACGATTGAGCAACTCGATCATATCCATCCTCCTTCCCCAAAAGTTTTCGCGATCATCTCGCGCCCTCATCTTAGCATCCCTTCACGGGGAATCAATCGGATGAAGGGAGTAGATCGCCCGCGCGTGTAGCGTATTTTTCATGACCGTCAACCTGAGCACGCATCGTTCGCGAGTGCGCGAAGCGAGCGAAAAGCGAGAGGCGAGTGAATCCCCATTCCGCAAGCCCGTGCGCGCGGGCTCTCCAATGCCTCTCACCGAGATGCGCGGGAGCCACGATTCGTGGTATTCTTTCCCTCTGCAGAAAGGACCAGAAACAGAAAGGGATCATCGCCGATGCCATGGATCGTGAGAATGCTGCTATTGTTGTGCGCGAGCTTGCTGATCCTCTACGGATACGCGATCTGGCGGCTCGCCTGGGCGCTCGCACAATGGACCGGACAACCGGCTCGAAGATGGCAGAAGCGCCTGTGGCTTGTAGCCGCTCTGCTGAACCTCTATCCCATCGTCGCCATTGTGGGCTATGCGCTCGACGCTTCGTTCTGGCGAATGGCGCTTCGCGGAGGGCATCCGATCGTGGATGCCTTCTTGACCTATCCCTTCTGGGTCGGACTGCTGGTGGCGGTTCAACTCTTCTTGAGCTTTCTGCTCCTGGACTTCGCTCGCGCACTCTCCCGCCTTTGGCGGCGGAACTGCGACGGATGGGTGGCCCGTCTGATGCTCGGCCTCAGTGTCATCGCTCTCATTTACACGCCGATTCGCGCTTACCTGGATACGCGGCAGATTCGTGTGCGAGAGCAGGTGATCGTTTCGGAGAAGCTTCCCCCCGAGGCCGTCGAACTACGCATCGTTCATCTCTCCGACCTTCAACTGGACGCCCGGACGGACGCCTCTTTGGTGAAGCGTTACATCGAGAGGGCGAATGCCCTGCAACCGGACCTGGTCTTCTTCACGGGTGATCTGGTGACGTCTGGCACCGAATACATCGAACCGGCCGCCGCCTGGCTCGGTGCCGTGCGGGCTCGATACGGAGTCTACGCCTGTTTGGGCGATCACGACTATTGGGCCGATGCGCGCCGCATCCCGGAGAGCTTGAGTCGTCGTGGCGTCATCCTTCTCGATGATGCGTCGCGCTCGATACAAGCCGGAGCTGCAGCGGTACATCTCACCGGTGTGACGAACATCTATCGGCGGCGGCCTTCGCCGGAGACGCTCGCGCGCTTGGCCGCGGAGAAACCCGCCAGCCGCTTTTCGATCCTCATCGCGCATCAGCCCTCTCCGCCCCTGGTTCAGTGGGCGAAGGCGCAAGACTATGATCTGTTCCTGGCTGGGCACACCCATGGGGGGCAAGTCGCGCTCCCGTTCTTTGGATTTCGTCTGGCACTGGCTCGATTGGAGACGCCCTTCGTTTCCGGCACCTATGATGTGGGCACACTCTGGGTGAATGTGACCAATGGCCTGGGTCTCACTTTCGCCCCGCTGCGATTTCATGCACCGGCGGAGATCGTCCTGCTTCGAATCGTCCCGCTGAGGGCAGGAAGCGCGAAGTGATGCGGTCCGAATGGAGACCGCGCGGCATTCTCCCACAATTCCCCTCCAAGTCCGTGTGAGTAGGTGGCCATCGCATCTCTCCCCCAAAACCGAGGGAGAGGACCACATGGGTGTGTCCACTTCTTTGCCCAAAGCGATACGCGATCGCTCGCTCGGCGGGCCCAAGACGCGAGCGAGGACGGGTGGTTCTCTTGACTTGCTCGGGCCTCGTCATAAAATCCTTCCTCCTGTGTCCATGGAAGCGAACAGAGGAGGGAGTCGCATGATGAGATCGAAAGCTCTTGCGCTCACGTTTGTGGTCGGTTGCTCCACATGGAGTCTCGCCGGATCGCCCATGGAGTTGGGCGCGATGGTGCGTGCTTCGGGGGGTCAACCCCGCCCGATCGCTGTGCGGGCTGGCCGGCTGATTGACGTGAAGAACGGGCAAGTGCTGGAGAACGTCGTGATCTTGATCCGCGGCGAGCGGATCGAAGTTGTCGGGCGTGATGTCGCGATCCCGGCCGATGCGGAAGTGATCGACCTCAGTCGCCATACGGTGCTGCCCGGACTCATGGACATGCACACACATTTGACGGGCGATCCGAGCTTCGGCTATTCCGATCATCGGTTGCACGAATGGCCCGGGTACGCGGCGCTCATCGGGGCGAAGAATGCACGGCGAACGCTTCTGGCCGGATTCACGACCGTGCGCAACGTCGGCGCCGATGAATGGGCGGACGTCGCCCTGCGCGACGCGATCCGCAATGGGATCGTTCCCGGACCGCGGATGTACGTCTCGGCGCACGCCATCGGGATCACTGGCGGGCACTGCGACACGAACGGCTACCGCCCGGATGCTTGGCCTGAGCCGGGGATCGAGCGTGGCATCGCCAACGGCGTGGATGAGGCGATCAAAGCCGTGCGGTATCAGATCAAGTACGGTGCCGATGTGATCAAGATCTGCGCGACTGGAGGGGTACTCTCGGCCGGCGACGCCGTGGGCGTTCCGCAGCTCACGTTCGAGGAGATTCGCGCCATCGTTCAAACGGCGGCGATGGCCGAGCGCCGCGTGGCTGCTCACGCGCATGGGACCGAAGGGATTAAGACGGCCATTCGCGCAGGCGTAGCTTCGATTGAGCACGGCTCGATGCTCGACGAAGAAGCCATTCGCTTGATGAAAGAACATGGGACCTATCTGGTGCCCACGCTCATGGCGTTCGAATCGGTTGTCGCCGGAGCGAGAAGTGGAAAGCTCGCCCCATGGTCGGCGAAGAAGGCGTTGGAGATCGAGCCGCATGCGCGCCGTTCGATTCAGATGGCCATTCGCGCGGGCGTCAACATCGCCTTTGGGACGGACGCCGGCGTCTTCCCACACGGAGAGAATGCGGATGAATTTCGGCTCCTCGTTCAGGCGGGCATGACGCCGATCGAGGCCATCCAGAGCGCGACCGTGCACGCGGCGCGATTGCTCGGCGTGGAGAACGAACTGGGGACGATCGAGCCGGGGAAGCTCGCCGACCTCATTGCCGTGCGAGGCGATCCACGGCAAGACATCACGCGGCTCAAGCAGGTGGACTTCGTCATGAAAGGCGGCATCGTCTATAAGCGCGACGGCGTGGAAGTCCCCTTCGTCCCGATGCGATGAGGGAAGGAGAGCGTACGATGAGACTTGAGATGAAGGGCAAGCGCGTGCTCGTCACGGGCGCATCGAGCGGCATCGGCCAGGCGACGGCCGAGCGCTTCTTAGAGGCAGGTGCCGAAGTCGCACTGGTCGGGCGTCGGGAGGCGGCACTCGCCGAGATCGCCGTCCGTCATCCCGGCCGCGCGCACGTCATCGTGGCCGATCTCGCCGATGAACGTCAATGCGAAATCTGCATCGAGCGCGCCGTCGAATGGATGGGCGGCTTGGATGTGCTCGTCAACGCGGCCGGCATCCTCAAGAGCGGAAGCCTGGAGACGACATCTCTGGAGTTGTGGGATGAGACGATGCGGATCAATCTCCGCTCGATCTTCTACCTGATGAAGCTCGCCGTCCCACATCTGGAGAAGACGCGCGGCTCGATCGTGAACGTCTCCAGCGTCACGGGACTACGCTCGTTTCCGGGCGTGCTCGCCTATTGCGTGAGCAAGGCGGCGCTCGATCACCTCACGCGATGCGCGGCTTTGGAACTGGCGGCGAAGGGGATTCGGGTGAACGCCGTCAATCCCGGCGTCGTGCGGACGAATCTACACCGGGCCGGGGGGATGAGCGAGCAGGAGTACGCAGCCTTCCTGGAACGGAGCAAGACGACGCATCCGCTCGGGCGCGTGGGGGAACCGCACGAAGTCGCCGACCTCATCCTCTTTCTGGCGAGCGATCGCGCGAGTTGGATCACGGGCGCGACCGTCAGCATTGACGGCGGGCGCGCGCTCACCTGCGCTCGGTAGCCTCCGGTCGTCCGAGGAGGATCCGCGGAACGGGCGCTTGCTCCGGACGCTCGAAGAATCGGCGAAGTTGTTCGGCGAAGTCGGCGACGTCGAGCCCACGAAAGGGCGTGGGCACTTCGGCCAGATGCGTCAGGGCGCGCTCGGCCAGGCGGTGAGCCGCTCGCCGATGGCCCCGGTGAAAGTGATGAAGCGCGACGGCCGCTTGAATCAGCCCGTGATAGAAGTGTCGCTCCGTCCCCACCGAACGACGCCACAGGATCTCCAGCCACTCGTGCGCGGCGAAATACTCGCCCGCGTTAAAGCAAGCGATCGCTTGCAGATATTCGGGTGAAGTCGCAGGTGCCTCCCGACTCATGCGCCGGTTGTCGCTTCCTCCTCTTCCTCGCGACCGACGAGCGAGGCCGAGGCGACTAGGTCATCGGCGGCGAGTTTGATCAAGCGGACGCCTTGCGTGCCACGTCCGGTCTCGCGAATCTCAGAGACCTCCAAGCGGAGGATCTTCCCTTGCGTCGTGATGAGCATGACCTCATCGTCTTCGCGCACGGGCATGACGGCGACGACCCGGCCGTTGCGCTCGGTCGTGCGGACGTTGATCACCCCCTTGCCACCGCGCGCCTGGACGCGATATGCCTCCAGCGACGTCTTCTTACCGAAGCCCTTCTCGGTGATCGTGAGCATCTGTTCGTCTCCGCGAACGGCCGCGACGCTCACCACGTAATCCCCCTCCCGCAGGTCAATTCCACGCACGCCACGCGCTTGCCGCCCCATCGGTCGCACATCGCTCTCATCGAAGCAGATGGCCATCCCTTGGCGCGTCGCGAGGAAGATCTTCTTCCGCCCATCGGTCAGCTCCACCGCGATCAGCTCATCGCCTTCGTCCACCGTCATCGCGATCAAGCCGCTCGCTCGCAGCGAATCGAACTCCGAGAGCGCCGTCTTCTTGATCACCCCATTGCGCGTGACCATGACGACGTATCGATCCGGGACGAACTGCCGGACAGCGACGATGCCCGCGACTTTCTCCTCGCTTGACATGTAGACGAGATTCGTGATGGCGCGCCCGCGGCTGGCCGCTTGAGCTTCGGGAATCTCATGGGCCTTGATGTTATAGACCTTTCCCCGATCGGAGAAGACCATGACGGTGCTGTGCGTGGAGGCGACGAAGACTTTGGTGACGAAATCCTCGCCGCGCGTCAGCATCCCCGAGCGGCCGCGCGTGCCGCGCCCTTGCTGTCGGAAGGCCAAAAGGGGAGTGCGCTTGATGAATCCGCTATGGCTCACCGTGATGACGACTTCCTCATCGGGGATGAGGTCCTCCAGCTTGAACTCTGCCTCCTCATCCACGATTTGCGTCCGCCGGGCATCGCCGAACTCCTTCTGGATCGCCCGCAGCTCGTGGATGATCACGTTGCGCAGAGTGCGCTCGCTACTCAGGATCTCCTTCAGCTCAGCGATCTTCTTGATGATCCCCTCGTACTCCTCGATGAGCTTCTGCCGCTCCAGATTCGTCAGGCGTTCGAGCTTCATGTCGAGAATGGCCTGCGCCTGTGCCTCGGAGAAGCGAAATTGTCGGATGAGCGCCTCGCGCGCCTCCTTACCCGATTTCGAGCGGCGGATGAGGGTGATGATGGCGTCTATGCGATCGAGCGCGCGCTTGAGGCCTTCCAGGAGGTGCGCCCGAGCTTCCGCCCGCTGCAACTCGTATTGCGTGCGTCGTCGCACGACCTCGCGCCGGAAGGCGATGAACTCCTGAAGCGTCTCCAAAAGATTGAGGACCTTCGGTTGCCCATTGACGATCGCCAGATTGATGACGCCGAAGGTCTCCTGCATGGGCGTGAGCTTGTAGAGCTTGTTCAGGACGACCTGCGGCACGGCCTCGCGCTTCAACTCGATGACGATGCGTATGCCCTCGCGATCCGATTCGTCGCGCAGATCGGCGATCCCCTCGATGCGTCGCTCGGCAACTAACTCGGCGATCTTCTCGATCAGCTTCGCCTTGCTCACCTGATACGGGATCTCGGTGACGACGATCGCCTCCCGCTGCGAGGATCCGCGCCCGACGCGATCAATGGCCGCGCGAGCGCGCATGATGATCATCCCCCGGCCCGTCAGATAGGCTTGCCGAATCCCTTCGCGTCCGTAGATGTAGCCCCCGGTCGGGAAATCCGGCCCTGGGATGAAGCGCATCAGGTCTTCGACGGTCGCCTCCGGATTTTGCAAGAGGTAGATCGTCGCTTCGATCACCTCGCTCAGATTGTGGGGAGGGATGTTCGTCGCCATCCCCACGGCGATGCCGGAGCTGCCGTTGACCAGAAGCTGCGGGAACCGCACGGGGAGCAGCGTCGGCTCCTTCAACGACTCGTCGTAATTCGGTTGAAAGTCCACCGTGTTCTTCTCAATATCGGCCAGGACCTCCTCAGCGATCTTCGCGAGCCGGACCTCGGTGTAGCGCATGGCCGCCGGCTCATCGCCATCAAGGCTCCCGAAATTCCCCTGCCCCTCGATGAGGGGGTAACGCATGGAGAAGGGTTGTACCAAGCGCACGATCGTCTCGTAGACCGCCGCATCCCCATGCGGATGGTATTTTCCGATGACGTCGCCGACGACGCGCGCGCTCTTTTTGAAGGGTTTGTCGTGCGTGTTCCCCATCTCATACATCGCCCAGAGGACGCGCCGATGCACGGGCTTGAATCCATCGCGCACGTCCGGCAAGGCGCGACCGATGATGACCGACATGGCATAGTCGAGATAGCTGCGCTTCATCTCCTCGTCGAGCTTGACCTGTAGCTTCTGTTGCGCCTCCATCATCGTCGTCCTCTCCTCCTCAGGGAATCTTCAGGAGCCGTCGTCGAAGCGCCTTTGCGCATGCCGGGCCGCTCCTTCGACCGGCAGACCTCATTCAGCGGATCGCCGCCCAGTGTAGAACGAGGGCCGGTCCTTCCTCTTCGTCCAGTCGACGCTCGCGCACCGAGAAATACCAGAGCGTCGAGAGCACGGCGCCGAGAAACAAAAGCAGTAGAAGGACAAGCAGCGCACGCGCGACCGTGCGCGACGCAACGCCGCGCTCCTCACCCGACGGGTCTTCGGCGATCTCATGCGGATCGTTAGGGGACTCCGACGCGCTCGCCGCGGTGCGGAGAGCCTGCAAAGCATCAGCAACCGATGCGGAGACCGTGGGGACGAAGCGAACGAGTTCATCCCACAGCTCCGGGTCCACGACGTCCGGGAGCCGATCATCCCGCTCTACATGGAGGAGGATGAGGTCTTCCCCCTCCTGCGCGTCCGGTAAAGCCTCACCGCCGAATGTGGCGAGCAACACGGTGATATTGTCGTCTCCCCCGCGCTCCTTGGCCAGGCGCACGAGCGCTTCAGCCGCTTCGGCCACATCCGACGCGCCGAGGATGATCTCTTGCATCTCCGAAGCCGCGACCTTGCCGGAGAGGCCGTCGCTGCAGAGCAGCACACGATCCCCTCGCCGCAGCTGCAGGCGATCCATGACGATCACCGTGTGCGGATGTGCTCCGAGGGCTTGCAGGATCACGTTCCGATAGATGTGCCGCTCGGCCTGCTCCTCGGTGAGGAATCCCGCCTCGACCAAACGATGCACGAGCGATTGATCCTTCGTGAGCTGACGGATTCGTCCGGCGCGAATTAGGTATGCGCGGCTGTCCCCCACCTGCCCGAGATAGAGCCATCCGCGATGATACGCCGCCGTGGTGAAGGTCGCCCCCATGCCCGCGAGCTCCGGATGCTCTTGGCTCTTCTCGTAGATGAGGCGATTCGCTTGCTCCAGAGCCAGACGCAGGCGCTCGGAGAACGGGAGCTGCACATACGGGGGTCTCGTGTCAAAGCGATGCATCAAGCGAGCGACCGTCGCGACGGCCAGATGGCTGGCCACCTCCCCGGCCAAGGCTCCTCCCATGCCGTCAGATACGGCGAGCACTAGACCGGATGCGCCGACCTCGAAGCGCCCGACGTGCTCGGGCACGCGCGCCCCATCAGCCGCCGTCCAGTACGCCCCTTTTCCCACATCGAGAATGAGGAAATTGTCCTCGTTGTTCGGTCGCACGAGCCCGACATCCGTCAAGGCATGCCATTCGACGACCACCCGCGGCTCATCCCTCATACGGGACATTATACGGCTTCCATTCCGCGATTTCGAGCCGTCGCGCGCAGGTCATCAGAGGCGCGCGAGCGCTTGATCGAGATCGGCGAGGATATCTTCGACATCTTCGCATCCGACCGAGATCCGAATCAAGCCTTCCGTGATGCCCAGGCGTTGGCGCTCTTCGGGCGGCACACTGGCATGCGTCATCGTCGCCGGATGCGAGATGAGCGTCTCGACGCCCCCCAGACTCTCAGCCAAAGCGCAGAGGCGCACGTTCTCCAACACCGTGCGCGCTTTCTCCAGCGAACCGACGTCGAAGGCGACCATGCCGCCGAATCCCGACATCTGGCGTCGCGCCAACTCATACTGCGGATGCGACGGCAGCCCGGGATAGTAGACGCGCTCGACGCGCGGATGTTCGGCCAAGAAGCGGGCCACTGCCCGTCCGTTCTCATCGTGCTGCCGCATTCGCAGCGGCAAGGTCTTGATCCCCCGCAGCACGAGCCAGGCGTCCAGCGGTGAGAGGATCGCCCCAGCGGCGTTCTGCACGAACTTGATCCGTTCGGCATCTTCCGCATCCCGCACGACGAGCGCGCCGCCGACGCTGTCGCTGTGGCCGTTCAAATACTTCGTCGTCGAATGCACGACCACATCGGCCCCCAGCTCCAGAGGTCGCTGAAAGTATGGGCTCATGAACGTATTATCCACGACCACGCGAATGCCCCGCGGACGCGCCAACTCCGAGATGGCGCGAATGTCGGCCAAGATCATCAGGGGATTGGTCGGCGTCTCCAAGAAAACCATCCGCGTCTCCGGCCGGATCGCTTGCTCCACCCGCGTCACGTCGCGCGTATCCACGTAACTGAATTCCACGCCGTACTTCCGCCATACGCGTTCGAACAGCCGAAACGTCCCGCCGTAGACGTTCTCCGAGACGATCACGTGATCGCCCGCGCGCAAGAAGGCCTCCACGAGCGCATTGATGGCCGCCATGCCCGAAGCGAACGCGAAGGCCGCCGTTCCCCCCTCCAACGCGGCCAGGCATCGCTCCAGAGCAAAGCGCGTCGGATTCTGCGTGCGCGCATATTCATAGCCCTTGTGCTTCCCCAACCCCTCCTGCGCATACGTTGAGGTCTGGTAGATGGGGACGCTCACGGCCCCCGTCGTCGGGTCCGGCTCGCTCCCGATGTGGATCGCTTTCGTCGCGAATTTCATCGTTTCTCCTTCCCACTCAGGATTTGGCAGGCTTGGCGCGCGCCCGAGGGATCAATGGCCGAGGCACCTTGTTCAATATAGCGAATGATCCCCTCCCGATCAATGACGAAGGTCGTGCGACGGGCCACGCCGCGTTCTTCATCTAAGACGCCGTAGAGCCGAGAGACCTTTCGTTGGAAGTCGCTGAGCAGCGGATAGGTGATGCCTAAGTCCTCGGCGAAGCGCTTATTGGCGAAGGGGCTGTCCACGCTGATGCCCAAGATCTGCGTCTCCATCGCTTCGAATTTGGCCACATCATCCTGATAGGCCTTCAGCTCGCGCGCTCAGCCGCCGGTGAAGGCGAGGACATAGAAGGCGAGCACAACATTCTTCTTCCCCCGAAAGTCCGAGAGGCGCACGGGACGATTCTCCTGATCCGGCAGCGTGAAATCGGGGGCCGGATCCCCTACCTTCAGAGGGGTTGAAGGGGCCGCGCGCTCCTGCACGAGCACGAGCGGCGACCGCACCCCCGACAGCAGGAACAGGAAGACGCCCAGGCACACCGCGTATCGAAAAACGTTTCTCCCCATTGGCGTTCCTCCTTGCGAGATGATCTCCCTCCCTTTTCTCCCGAAGCCCGCGCACGGAGTGGCGCTTCGGTCACGTCCCCGGCTTCCGCACTTCGCGCACCCGTTCGAGATATCTCCCCGTCTCCACCTCGATGCGCACGATCTCCCCCTCCTTGATGAACTGCGGGACGAGCACCTCCATGCCGTTCTCCAGAATCACGGTCTTATAGGTGCTCGTCTCATGCTCGCGCAATCCGGGTGGGGCCGAGACGACTTTCAACTCCACGACCTCCGGGAAGACGACGTTCACCGGCACGCCGTCGTACATCTCGACGGGGATGCGCATGTTCGGCTGCAGGAATCGCTCGCGATGCCCGATCGCCTCGCGCGGGAGACTGATCTGCTCAAACGTCTCCGGATTCATGAAGTAGAAGTCCTCGCCATCGGTGTAGAGATACTCCATCTCCTGGCGCTCGAGCATCACGTCTTCGAGTTTCTCATCGGGATGGAAGCGCCACTCCTTGATGTGGTGGGTCCGAAGGTTCCGCGCCTTGGCGAACATCATCCCGCCGAATTGTCCGCCACCGGCGTGGTATTCGGCCTCGATGATGCGATATAACTCGCCCTCGATCTTAATCACCATGCCCGCTCTGAGGTCGGCTGCCGTGATCATACCCCGCTCCTCCGTCCTCGGCGTGGCCTTCTTGTCGTCATTAATGTACGCCGTCCTCCTGCCGAAGGCAAGGGCTCGCCTTTTCCCGCGCGACGGCCCTCGCGTATACTTGAGGCATGAGAGGCGCGCGGAGGCGAACGGGTCGAGGCAACGATGGTCTCGCTGGCGAGAAAGAATCTGTTTCACGATCGCGTTCGATTTGTGGTCGCCCTGCTTGGCATTCAGTTCGCCGTCGTGCTCATGACCCTGCAGATCGGGTTCTTCCTGAAATTCATGACCAATGCCTCCGTCCTCATTGATCATATTGAAGCCGATATCTGGATCACGGCGAAGAACCTGAAGAATTTCGATTTCGGCCTCCCCTTCTCCGAACAGAAGCTCTACGAAGCGCGGCGTGTCCCGGGTGTCCTCTGGGCGGAGAGGTTTCTCATGGGCTTCAGTTACTGGAAGATGCCCGACGGCGGACAAGAGACCATCCAGGTCATCGGCTTCAATCCGGAGACGCGGATCGGAGCGCCGTGGGACATCGTCGAAGGGAATCTCGATGATGTGAAGTACTTCACACAAATCTTCATTGACGAGGCGGATCGGGAGCGCTTGGGCTTCCCGCGCGTAGGCGATGAGGTGGAGATCATCGGGCAAAGGGCGCGCATCGCGGGGATCACGCGCGGGGCGAAATCCTTCGTCGGCAGCCCCTTCGTCTTCACTTCGTTCAAGAACGCGCTCAAACTCTCGTTCATCCCCCCGGGGCAAACGGTCTACATCCTGGTGAAGGTCGCCCCGGGCTTTTCGATCGAGGAAGTGAAGGAGCATCTGGCGCGGACGCTCACAGGCGTGGACGTCTATACCAAGCGCGAATTCAGTTGGAAGTCGCGGCGATATTGGCTGCTCGTGACGGGGGCTGGGATCGCGCTGTTGAGCACGGCTCTGTTGGGTCTATTAGTCGGAACGGTCATCGTGGGGCAGACGATTTATGCCTCCACTATGGAGCATCTCAAAGAGTTCGGCACGCTCAAGGCCATCGGGGCATCCAACGCCGATCTCTATCGCATCATCATCGCGCAAGCTCTTATCATGGCCACCGTCGGCTATGCGACGGGCATGTTGCTGGCGCGTGCGTTTCTGAATGTGGCGCGGCGGGCGGGATTGGAGGCCTATCTCCCCCTCGAAGTCCTCGCAGGGATTTTCGGGCTCACGCTCCTCATGTGCATCGGCGCTTCGATCCTCTCGATCTACAAGGTCACGAAGCTCGATCCAGCACTCGTCTTCCGGAGTTGAATCATATGAGCGCGCCGTGGCTCGTTCTCGATCGGGTCAGCAAGGTGTACGGCGATGGCACCTCAGCCGTGGTCGCCGTGCGCGAGGTGAGCTTGGAGTTACAAGGAGGGCGCTTCGTCCTCCTGATGGGCCCCTCCGGCAGTGGCAAGACGACGTTGCTCATGCTCATGGGTTGTTTGCTGAAGCCGACGCAGGGACGCCTTTTCCTCTTCGAGCGCGAAATCTCGGCCTTGGATGAACGGACGTTGCCGCCTCTGCGACGGCGCTACATCGGCTTCGTCTTTCAAACGTTCAACCTCTTTCCGGCGCTGACGGCCGTGGAGAACGTCGAGTTGGCACTGAACTTGAAGGGAATCAACGGGCGGGAGGCGCGGCGGCGTGCTCTCACCTTGCTCGCCCGCGTGGGCCTCAGCGAGCGTCTCCATTTCCTCCCCCGGGATTTGAGCGGCGGGGAGAAGCAGCGCGTCGCCCTGGCGCGCGCCCTCGCCGGAGATCCACCGATCATTCTGGCCGATGAGCCGACGGGCATGCTCGACTCCCGGACGGGCCGACAGATCGTGGAGCTTCTCGCCGATCTGGCGCACACCGAAGGACGACTCGTCTTCATGGTCACGCATGATCCGCGCGTGCGAGACCTCGCCGATGACGTCCTCTTCATGGAAGATGGGAGTATCGTCGCTCGCGAGAGCACTGGCGACCTTCGGGAAGTCGTCTCTGGCAAAGAGGGAAGATGATCACGCGAACGCGACTCGGCGGAATGCTTCTGCTGCTAACGCTTCTGGCTTCCCTGGGCATGTATCTCATTCGGAACCAGCGGGACCCCTTGCCGACGGCGAGTGTGCGCCGCGGACGGATTCACTGGCGCATCGCCGCCAATGGGCGCGTGGAGGGTGCCTCTGAAGAGATTCTGCTGAGCTTCAAAGTCCCGGGCCGCATTCGGGCCATCTTCGTTGAAGAAGGCGAGCGCGTCCGTCAAGGGCAAGTCCTCGCCGAGTTGGAGAACGCGGAGCAATGGGCGCGTCTGGAGGCCGAACGCGCTTTTCTGGCTAAGGCCGAAGCGCAACTGGCCCTTTTGCGGGCTGGAGCCCGCGCCGAGGAGAAGGAGCAGGCGCGTGCGGCGGTCGAAGAAGCGCGCGCCATCGCCGCGCACGCCGATGCTGCCTATCAACGCGCTCAGCGGCTTCACGAGCGCGGCATTCTCTCCCGCGAGGAGCTGGAGCTGGCCGAACGAGAGTGGCGAACGGCTCACGCCCGCTGGGAAGCCGCGCGACAGCACTACGAGCGCGTCCTCGCCGGAAGCCGCCCTGAAGAGATCGCCGCTGCCGAAGCCGAAGTTCGCTTGGCGCGAGCGCGCGTGCGCGAAGCCGAGGCGCACTATGAGAGCACACGCCTTCGTGCCCCTTGCGAGGGGCTCATCCTTCGGCGTTTCATGCGCCCGGGCGAGATCGTGCGCCCGGAGATGCTCGGGCAGCCGGTCCTCTCCATGGCCGACGATTCCCGACTCCGCGTCCGCGCTGAGATCGACGAGACTGACGTCGCAAAGATTCGCCTCGGCGCTCCGGCCTTTATCACTGCTGATGCCTACCGCGGTGAGGTCTTCACCGGACGTGTCGTGAAGATCGGCGCAGCCGTGGGTCGAAAGACGCTCTTGGGCGATGATCCCGCCGAGAAGCGCGATCGCGAGGTCCTGGAGACATGGATCGAACTCGATCCGGCCGCGCGCGGACGGCTCGTCATCGGTTTGCGCGTGGACGTCCTCATCGAGCTGGCCAAGAGGGAGAATGTCCTCACCATTCCCACAAGTGCCGTCATCACGCGCGAAGGCCGCACGTTCGTGAAGGTGAGGCAAAAGGATCGGTGGATCGAACGCCCGGTGCGCCTCGGCGCGCGCGACGAAATGCACGTGGAAGTCCTCGATGGCCTTGCCGAAGGCGAAGTGATCCTCAAGACGCCTTAACAGAAGCACTCGCCTCGCTGTGCACGAGCGGGAAGAATTGTCCCTCGCCCGATCTCTTGTTATGCTCTAGGTCCAAGACCTTCGCGGGGAGGATGGCGCTTATGAAGCATCTTCTCGTGCTGGTGCTCGGCGTCGGAGCGGGTTTGCTCTCGGGGATGTTCGGCGTTGGAGGGGGAATCCTCATCGTCCCGATCTTGATGTATGGCCTCAGGCTCTCCCCCCACGAGGCCGTGGGGACGAGTCTCGCCGCCTTGCTGTTGCCCGTTGGATTCCTCGGGGCGCTCCAGTACTACCGCGATGGATACATTCACATCGGATATGCCGCTCTCCTAGCCGCTGGGCTGTTCATCGGCGCATACTGGGGAGCCCGCCTCTCCATCTCCCTTCAGGGCACGACCCTCGAGCGGTTGTTCGGTGGAGTGCTCATCGCGGCTGGGCTCTGGATGATCCTCCGCCGATGAGAGAAGAGCGTCGGAGCCATTCGCGCAGCTTTTGAACGTGCGCTCCCCGCTGGGTTTCAAATGAACACGCCCCCTCTTGGAGCCGGGGTGCCTGTTTTTCTCGCCCGATGTGGCTAGAGGCGAGAAGAGCGAGTATATTTTTTTCCTCCCAACTCCACACTGAGGAGGTGAGCGATGCGAAGGCGAACATGGGCGCTGTGGATTTTGAGCGCGATCATCCTCTGGTCGGCCGCGCGGGCGGCGGCTCCGGCCTACGATCTGGTGATCAAAAACGGACGCATCGTGGACGGGACAGGGAATCCGTGGTTCATCGCCGACATCGGGATTCGCGAAGGGCGGATCGCGGCGATCGGACGGATTCAACCGGAGGAAGCGGCACGCGTCCTCGACGCGCAGGGGCTCATTGTCGCTCCCGGTTTCATTGATGTGCACACGCATGTGGAAGGGGGGATTTTGCGCCGACCGACAGCCGAGAACTTCCTGCACATGGGCGTGACGACCGTCGTGACGGGGAATTGCGGAGGCTCCTGGCTCCCTATCGGAGACGCCTTCCGCCGCTTGCAGGAGCAGGGCCTTTCGATCAACCTGGCGACGCTCATCGGACACAACTCGATCCGTCGCGCTGTGATGGGCGAGGACGCGCGGCAACCGACTCCCGAAGAGCTGGAGCGGATGAAGCAGCTCGTCGAGCAGGCGATGCGAGAGGGCGCCGTTGGCCTTTCGACCGGACTCATTTACATCCCCGGGACCTATGCCCAGACGGACGAGATCCTCGAACTCACCCGCGTCGTCGCTCGGTACGGAGGCATTTACGCCAGCCATATTCGCGATGAGGGCAATGGCGTCCTGGAGGCGATCCAAGAGGCGATCGCTATCGGCGAACGCGCGGGCGTGCCCGTGCAAATCTCCCACTTCAAGGTATCGAGCAAGAAGCTCTGGGGAGAGAGCCGCCGGACGGTCCAGCTCGTCCAGGAGGCGCGCGCCCGGGGGCTTCCGGTGACCGTTGACCAATATGTGTACCCGGCCTCCAGCACAGGCCTGGAGACGCTCTTGCCAAGCTGGGTGCACGACGGCGGCCGGGCAAAGGCCGTCGAACGGCTCCGCGATCCGAAATTGCGCGAGCGCATCAAGCGAGAGATGATTCGCGCCATCCGCGATCAGGGGTTCAAGGACTACGCCTACGCCTATGTCGCCCAATATCGCCCTGACCCGAGCTTCAACGGCAAGAATATCGCCGAAATCACGCGGCTCGCCCGGCGAAAAGCGAGCGTCGAGGAACAGGCCGAACAGATCATCGAGATGTTCCTGGCCAGCGAAGCGCGCGTGCAGATGGTCTATCACAAGATGAACGAGCGCGACGTCGAGCACATCCTACGGCAACCGTTCACCATGATCGCATCCGATGCGGGCATCCTGGAGCCGGGGCAAGGCGTGCCGCACCCTCGGGGCTATGGGAACAACGCCCGTGTTCTCGGCCGATACGTACGAGAGAAGAGGCTCCTCTCTTTGGAGGAAGCTATCCGCAAGATGACGAGCCTTCCGGCACAGGCCTTTGGCTTTTGGGATCGCGGCGTGATTCGACCGGGGCTGGCAGCGGACCTGGTCATCTTCGACCCCGAACGGATCGCGGATCGCGCGACGTTCGAGAACCCGCACCAGTACGCCGAGGGAATTCGCCACGTGCTCGTCAACGGCGTCCTCGTCATCCAGGATGGGCAGCATACGGGGGCTCGTCCGGGACGGATCCTCTACGGGCCGGGAAAGAGATAAAGCGTGATCGCGCCTTCTCCTCAACGGCCGCCTCGGGTGGGGAAAGCGCGGGCGCGACTTGGTCCGGGCCGTTGCGAAATAAGACTGGCACAGGATCGCTCGCGGGCGCTTCTTTTCCGGTCCTTGCTGCCTCGAAAATCCGGCGAACGCCGTATTGTCCCTGCCGATCGCCCTGCCGAAAATAGTGAGGGTTCGCCAAAGCCCTCGCGAGAGGGGCGTATATGACTTTGTGTGGGTGGATGCTTGGTGCTCGGGAGGTGGGGTGTCGAATTCGATGTGTGGAGGGGAATATCTCAAAGGCTCTTTGGTCACGGGCTCAAGGCGGGCCTTTTCGCACTCGCGCTTTTTGGCGGCAGTTGCCGGGAGCCTGCACCGAGTCCGATCCGTATCGGATATAGCCCCTTCCCCGGACACATCTTTTTCGAGGTGGCCGAAAGGCAAGAGTTCTTTCAAAAGGAAGGCGTAGTGGTGGAGCTCAGAGAATTCAGCTCCTTTTCAGCAGCCGTTCAAGCCTACGAAGCCGGTCGGCTCGATGCGTTGGCCAGCAGTTTCAGTGGCCTGCTGCAACTGGCGCAGCGGATGAAAAGCGTGAGGGCCATCGCTCTACTCGCATACTCCGAAGGCGCCGAAGGCCTCATCGCGCAGCCGGAGATCCGAACGATTGGCGAGCTGCGCGGCAAAAGCGTGGGCATCAGCCAGTGGGGCGTCGGAGGCTATCTCTGGGCGCGCCTGCGCGAACGCCTGGGGCTGAAGGAGGGCGAGGTCCGCCTTGTGAACCTCTCCCCCGCTGACGGCCAACGCGCGTTCCTCCAGCGCGAGATCGACGCCCTATTGACTTTCGAGCCATGGCTGACGCCCACGGTTCGCCAAACGCGGGCGAACGTCCTCTTCACGAGTCGCGAGCTGCCTGGGGAGATCGTGGATGTCCTTTCGATTCAGGAGCGCCTGCTTCGGGAACGGCGCGAGGAGTGTCGGCGGCTGCTGCGCGCTTATTTTCGCGCTGTGGGATACGGTCGCGAGCATCCAGAAGAGATCGCGCGCCTCTTCGCCGAGCGCTGGTCGGTCTCAGAAGAGGACGCGAGGGCGATGCTGAGAAGCGTTCGCTTCCTCGATTGGGAGGAGAACTTTCGCGCACTCGGCACTCCTGCCGCATTGGCGACGTGGCGGCAGCTCGCCGAAAATCACCGTCGCTTGAACGTCATTCGTGAGGTCGGGGACGTCACGCGTCTCTTCGATCTCACGCTCATTCGAGAACGCCCATGAGGGAAGGAGCACGAAGCCGATTTGCCCCTTCGCTCTCGGTGACGTTGGCGTTCATCACGTTCGCCGGCGTCTTCCTGTTAGCAGGGATGCTATTGTTGCTGGACTATCACACGCAGGAGCGCATGGCGCGAGAACGAGTACACGCGGATGCGTATGCTCTGGCGAGCAGCTTGCGCCATCCGATCCAAGTGTTCCTCGCCCGCAAAGATTACGGGACGTTGCGCGCGATGATCGAGAGCGTGGCCAGCGATCGCCGCGTGAAACACGCCGTTCTCCTCGACGAACGACAACGCGTCTTGGCAGCCTATCGCTCCGATTTGCTCGGGAAGGAGATCCGCGCTATTCTTCCGGACGCGTTCCCCGTGGTGAGGCGGGCCCTGGAGGAGCAGCGCGTCCTCTGTCAACCGCTCTCCAATGACGTCCTCTATCTCGCCGTCGCGCCGATTTCGACGACGGCGGAGCAATATTTCACGGCGGGAGCGACCGCCGCCCTCGTGCTCGCTTTCGATCTGGCGCCCATTGAAGCGAGCTTGAAGACGCACCTGAGCGTCAGCCTCCTCATCCATGCCTTCAACGGCGCGGTCTTCGCCCTCCTGATCTTCCTGATCTTGGATCAGGCGGTGACCATTCCGATCCGCCGCCTAGCGATGGCCTTACGGCAAATTCAGCACGGAGACTTGAGCGCGCGCGTTCGCATCCCGCGCCTCGTCGAATTGGGCGAGCTGGCCCGCGCTTTCAACGATATGATCCTTCGACTCCGCGCGTATCACGAGGCGCTCCGACGCCGACACCATGAGTTGGAAGAGCTGCATCAAGCGACCCATCGGATGAAGGAGCAATACCGCCGGCTTGTGGAACTCGCTCAAGAAGGGATCCTCATCGTGGATGCGGAGGAGATCATTCGGTATGTGAATCCGGCCTTCGCGCGCTCGCTGGGATATGCGGAGGAGGAGTTGATCGGGCGCTCGATTCTCTCTCTGATCCCGGAAGAGGACCATCCCATTGTCATCACCGAGACGGAGAGGCGCCGAAGAGGCGAAAGCTCCCGTTATGAGGTGAGGATGCGAACGAAAGGAGGGGAGACGAAGGCGTTCCTCATCGCCGTCAGTCCCCTCCGGGATGAGGCGGGAGCTTTCATGGGCGCTCTGGCGGTGACCGTGGACATCACTGAGTTGAAGCAGAAAGAAGAAGCGCTTCGCCGATCGGAGGAGCGATACAGCGATCTCTACAATAATGCGCCCGATGGGTATCACACGCTTGCGCCCGATGGCACGTTCCTGGAGATCAACGAGACAGAGCTACGATGGCTCGGCTATCAACGAGAGGAGATCATTGGACGGCTCACCATTTTCGATGTGACGGATGAGCGCGGACGCCGCGTGCTTGAGCATGTGCTCCCTCGGCTTGCGCAGGAGAGGACGATTCACGAACTGGAGCTGGAGATGATCCGGCGCGATGGGACGCGCCTTCCCGTGCGCATGAACATCGTGGCGGAATTCGATGAACAGGGGAGCTATCGCGGGTGTCGGGCGACGGTGCGCGACATCACTGAGCAGAAGACTCTGGAGCGACAACTTCTGCAGGCGCAGAAGCTTGAAGCTGTGGGCGCATTGGCCGGCGGGATCGCCCACGACTTCAACAACCTCCTGACGGGAATGTTGGGCTTCACCGAATTAGCGTTGCGCGAACTGGGGCCGAAAGATCCACGCACCGAGCTCCTGCGGAACGTGCTCACTCTGGGTCAACGCGGTGCGCGGTTGGTGCGCCAGCTCTTGAGCTTCAGCCGACGCATGGAAGCCCACCGCACTGTCCTCGACCCGCGAGAATTCCTCACCGAGATGGTCGGCTTGCTTCGGCACATCCTCCCAGAGACGATCGCGATTCGCTTGGACGTCTCCGAACGAGTGGGGAACCTGGAGGCCGATCCCGTGCAACTGCAGCAGGTCATCATGAACCTGGCGGTGAATGCCCGCGATGCCATGCCCGAAGGGGGGACGCTCACGATCTCGTGCGCGTCTGTGACGCTCGCGCAGCCGGGCACGCCGCCTCTTCCCCCCGATGCGCCTCCGGGCCGATACCTGCGCCTCTCAGTTGCTGACACGGGCATAGGGATGTCCCCCGAAGTGCAGGCCCGCATCTTCGAGCCGTTCTTCACGACGAAGGAAGTGGGGAAGGGATCGGGTCTTGGCCTCTCGGTCGTCTACGGGATCGTGCGCGCGCACGGCGGATTCCTCACTGTGCAGAGCGCGCTCGGCCAAGGGAGTCGCTTCGACATCTACCTGCCGATCACCGAACGTTCAGCAAGCCGAGAGGAAGAAGCGATGGTGCGCCCACCTCGGGGCACAAATCAGCTCATCTTGCTCGCCGACGATGAGCCCGTTCTGCTCGATCTGGAAGAAAAAGTCCTGCGCACTCACGGCTACCGCGTCCTGAAGGCGCGCAACGGGAGAGAAGCCTTGAAGCTCTACGAAGAACATCGGTCGGAGGTCGCTCTCATCGTCCTGGATGCCTTGATGCCGGAGGTCACGGGCATCGAGGCCGCTCGTTGCATTTTGGAACGAGATGCGACGGCGCGCATCCTTCTCGTCACCGGATATAACCCCGAGGAGGGCGGCTTAAAGGGCATTCATCTGACGAACACGCACTTCTTGCAGAAGCCGTATACCCCACGGCAGCTCCTAGAGACCATCGGGCGCATCCTGTCGGAGCCATGCGTCGAACCTGTGCGGAAGTGAGCCGCGCGATCTTCAAGCCGTTCCCAGGCAAAGGGTCATGAGGAGGATGACGGAGAAGGAGGAGACATGACGAAACGCATTCTTGTCGTAGACGATTCGCCGATCGAGCTGAAGCTCACGGCGAGGATCCTCGGCCAAGCCGGCTATGAAGTCATCGCGGCGACCAACGGCGCGCAGGCGCTCACCCTCGCTCGTGAGAGCCGACCGGATCTCGTGCTGCTGGACTTGAACATGCCGGAGATGGACGGCTACGAGGTCTGCCGGCGTTTGAAAGAAGACGAAGCGACGCGCGCCATTCCCGTCGTCCTCTACAGCGTGCGCGATCAAATCGTGGACGTACTGCGGGGATTGGAGGTGGGCGCTGAGGATTTCATCGTCAAGGGATTAAGGCGAGATGACCTGCTCGCACGTCTTTCCCGCGTCCTCTCCGGCTCCTCAGCCCACGAGATCCCGCCCCTGGATCTCTCCCGGCTCGATGAAGCCCTCGCTTTCCCGGAGGAGGCCGAACCGATCGCTCGTCTGTTGGAGGAAGCTTTTCGACATCACGTGCGCCCGTGCTTGAGTCTGCTCTTTGGCGTCCATCCGACGTTCCTTTTGGTCGAGCGCGCCTTGCGACAGGCGGCCGAACGATCTCCACTCCTCGCATCTCCAGAACAAGGAAAACCGGACGGTGCTCTCTTTGATCTTCAACGCGTGCGCGGCGCTTCAACGGCTGGGGTCATCGAAGCCTTCAAGATCTTCGCCACCGAACTCTTGCGCGTCACTGCCAGGCTTGCGAATACGCGCATCTACGGATTGCGGGAGATGGACGAACTCGCCCGGGCATTCAAACGCTTGCTTCATGTGTTCCCCTCGCAACTGCGCGCGCTTCACCGCGCGCACTCCGCCCATGGCCAGTCAAAACTCCCGCGCCCGATTCCGACTACGACGGCGGACACCCCGCTTTCGAAAGAGATGCCATTGGCCTTCACCTTTTTCCTCGATGCCGAAGGCATCCTGCGGAGTCTCGACGAGAAAATGACCGAAGCCCTAGGCTATGGGAAAGCCGAACTGCTCGGAACTCCCCTGGCGGCGCTCGTGCCGGAATCCGCGCGCGAATCGCTCTCGACTCTCTTGCAAAAGGTGAGGACCCAAGGGGTGACCGAAGGAAAGCTCACGCTACGACGATCGGACGGGACGCTCATCCCCGTCGCGCTCTCCTCGCACGCGTTGTTCGACCGACAGGGGAACTTCGTCCTCTCGCAACATCGGGCCGAACGGCTCTCTGAAGACCTGGATGCGAGAGAACGGCTCTACCTTCTGGAACGCGAGCGCGAACGGCTCGCAGCGGAACTCCAGCGCGCGCGTCAGGCGCTTCGGCACGCTCAGGACGAGCAGGAACTGTTCCTGTATGTCGTCTCTCACGATCTCCGACAGCCACTTCAAATCATCGTGAACGCGGTGCAGCTCCTCGAAGAAGAATCCGGCGCTCGGTTGGACGAATCCGCCGGCGAATATCTCGCCGTGATCAAAAGTTCGGCCTTGCGCCTGAGCGAGATGATCGGCGATCTCGTGAAACTCTCGCGCATCACGACCAACGCGCTACATCGGGAGCTGACCGACGTGAGACAACTCCTTGAGGAGATTCGCGAAGCGCTCGAGCCAATCCTGGAGCGACGAAGTGCACACCTGACTCTTACCGGCCATTGGCCCACCGTCCGAGCTGATCCCGCCCATCTGCGCCTGGTCTTCTTTCACCTCATCGAGAACGCGATCACGTTCAATGACAAGCCACACCCGTTGATCGAGATCGGGTGCCTCCCCCCCGCCGAAGGCATGCATACGTTTTACGTGCGCGACAACGGCATCGGCATCGCAGCGAAAGACCGGGAGCGCATCTTCCACGTCTTCCAAAGGCTTTATCCCGAGGGAGAATTCCCCGGACGCGGCATGGGATTGGCATTCTGCAAGCGCATCGTCGAGGCGCACGGCGGGCGCATCTGGGTCGAATCTGAGCCGGGCACAGGCAGCACGTTCTATTTCACGCTCCCGAGCGACCCCTTCCCCCAAGAAGATTCGGCAGCGCTCTTGAAGGAGGAGCCAGAGGAGCGATCCCTGCATGCCCCCGTTGAGGGAATTCGCGAAGCACTCCCTTCCTGCTGAGAGATGCGGTCAGGTTTCTTCCTCGATCTCCGACCGCGAGACGGTACGCCCAGTCGTGTCCACATCCAGGATCAGGGTTTCGGCGGACACACCGTTTCGTTCGAAGCAGGCGCTCAGCTCCTCGGCGATCTTCTGGAAATTGCTCGACGCGAGGGCGATGACCGTCGGGCCCGCGCCGCTCAACGCCACGCCCACCAGACCGTCAACGTCGCGAAGCTGCAAGACCTCAGTCAGGCCAGGGACCAAACTCTGCCGATACGGTTGATGTACGCGATCGCGCATGGCCTCCCGCACCAACTCGAACCGACGATGCACGAGGGCCGGCCAAAAGAGCGCCGCGCGTTGGAGATTGAAGACCACGTCCTGAAGCGGAATCCGTTCAGGCAAGATACTCCGCGCCGCCGCTGTGGCCAGCGGGACGTTCGGGACGACTGCGACGATTTTCAATTCTCGAGGCCACTCGGCCTGAAGGTATCGCACCTTTCCGTCCTCAGTCTGACATGTCAGAACAAGCGATCCGACGACCGAAGGCGTCACATTGTCGGCATGGCCTTCGAGCGCATACGCATACGCCAGGAGCTTCTCCTCGCCGAGCACGCGCCCGGTCATCGCCTCGAAGGCCGTGAGCCCGGCGACGATGGCGGCGCCGCTCCCCCCAAGCCCCCGAGCGACCGGGATGTGATTTTCGATCCAGAGGCGCACCTTCGGGACGGCGATGCCCTCGCGCTCCCCCGCAAAGTGCATCGCCCGCACGATGAGATTACTCTCATCCGAAGGGATGAGCGACGCATCCACGCCCTCCACCGTCACCTGATGCGCCGTCGCGCTGGCATTCAGCTTCTCCACGCGAACCTTCAGATACACGCGAAGCGCGAGCCCAAGCGTATCGAATCCAGCTCCGAGATTGGACGTCGAACCCGGTACCCTGATCTCAATCATCGCCGCATGCACCTCTTACAGCTTCCGAAGTTCAACTCAAGGCAGTATACACGCGCGCACGCATGGCATCAAGCGGCGGCTCCGCGCCCGTCCAGAGCCGAAATTGCTCGGCCGCTTGGCGAAGGAACATCTCGACACCGGAAAGAATCGGGCAGTTCATGCGCTTGGCGCGGTGCAGCAGCGACGTCTCTTTGGGATTGTAGACGAGGTCATAGACCAAAGGCCGATGGCGCAAGGCCGCTTCCGGAATCAACTCTTGCTCCGGGTATCCGGCCATCCCCACCGGCGTCGCGTTGATCAACACCTCGAACGCACAGGCCGCCAACTCATCGAGCGGGTGAGCATCCGCGCCGACTTCTGCTGCCAATTCGCGAACGCGCTCCCAGCGTCGTCCGAAGAGCAAGACGCGAGCGCCGCGCTCGCGCACACCGTAGGCCAATGCGCGAGCGGCACCACCGGTCCCTACAATCGCCACGCGCGCACCTTCAAGAGCGATGCGCTCGGCGAGTGGCTCCACTCCCCCGGTGACATCGGTGTTATACCCGCGCAGTCGCTCGCCCTCGATGACGAGCGTATTCACGGCCCCGACGCGCCGCGCCAGTGGATCCACCTCATCCACGAACTCCATCACCGCGACCTTATGCGGGATTGTGACGCTCAGGCCGCGCAAGGGCCAGGAGAGTTGCCGCGTCTCCGGCCGCACGAACTCGCGCATAAAGCGATCGAGTGCCGCGACCTCAAGTGGCACATAGACGAAATCGAGTCCGAGCGCTTGGAAACCCGTATTGTGCACAAGCGGCGAGAGCGAATGGCCGATGGGATGACCGATCACCCCGACGATCGCCGTCTGGCGTCCGATCTCCGCCACCCGATAGAGCGTGCGCAAATCCGAGACGGGGATCTGTCCGGGAGCGGCTTCGCGTCCGGCAACCGCTGCCCCATAGGTGAACGCACTTCCGTAGGCCACGCCCAAAACGCGCGTGAGGAGCCCGGCCATTCCCATGGCGATGCCCACGAGCGCTCGCCCCTGTTGCCGGGCGCGTTCGAGAAGGCGAAAGATCACCAGAGAGTCGCCAATGTCGTGGGCGAAGATGGCGAGCTTCAGGACGCGCGCCGGCAGCGCGCTCAGGCGCACGTATATCGCCTCGACCACCTCAGGCCGCGCTTCATCCCAATGATGTGAGGCGATCACCCGCTCCCAAGGGAGCACCGGCCCGGTGCGCGCTCGTGTGAGCTGCGCCGCATGAAGGAACGCTTCGGCTAGATCCGCTTCCCAATCGTAGAAGAGGCGCGCGCGCACATCCACCCGACGCTCCGTCCACGCGAGCACCCTCGACCAGAACGACAACCGCTCGGAGAGCGACGCGTCAACCTCCCCTCCTTCATCGCGTGGCCGATAGGTCAGGATGACCGGCTTCGACGTCGCGCCAATCGCCGAGGCGAGCACCGAAGTCGGATCTTCAGCCGGAGGGATCCCAAGCGCGTCCAGGCGCAGCTCAATCCCATCCGCGACGGCATCGACCTGCTCCATGAGCGCTAGCGCGCGCTCCGGCGTCGGCTCCATCACCGAGGCGACGATCTTCATCGGCAGCGTCATAACGTCGGCACTATACCAAATCCCCTCCAAGCGCGGAACCTTGTGCTATACTTCGAGCAAGGAGGAATCGAACGTGCGGGCATCGCAGATCACGAGACGACGACGACGATGGAACCTCGCGGCAGCGCTCCTGCTGCTATCGGGAGGCCAGAGCGTCTTCGCCCAAGAACCTCAGACGCTGCCGACGGCTGACATTCGGATCAAGCCCGCGCCCATTCGTGTGGATGCGAGCGCGGGCGAGGACAAGATGGTCAAAGAGCTGGTCGCCCGCTATGGGGAACGTCTTCGCGCGGAGATGCGTACCGTCATCGGGCGAGCGGATCAGGACCTCATCAAGGGCCTCGGCGGAGGATCGCTCGGCGCCCTCGTGGCCGACGTGATCCGGCGTACGGCGGAGCAGATCACCGGTGAACCCGTTCATGTCGCCTTGCAAAACTCCGGTGGCCTGCGCCGTCCGATCGCGCGCGGGAAGATCACCCTGGGAACGATCTACGAAGTCATGCCATTCGAGAACCAGATCGTCGTCCTGGAGATCTCCGGTGAGACGCTTCTGGCCATCATTCGCCATCTGGTCGCCCGCGGCAACGAGCGGATCACTGACGCTCTCTCCGGCGTTCAGATCGTCGCGTGTCGAGGAGAGTTGAAAAGCGCCCTGGTGAATGGCCGCTCGATCGAGCCGCATGCGATTTATCGGCTTGCGACGTCCGACTACCTGCACCAAGGGGGGAGTGGATATACGATGCTCGCAGCGGCTCGAACCGCCATTCCAACCGGAGTGACGATTCGCGATGCTTTGCTCACCTTCATCCGCCGCGAGGCGGCTGCCGGTCGAGCGATCGTCGCCCCCACTGATGAGCGATTCCGCATCGAATGTCCGGAGCGCTGATCCCTCACTTCACGACGAAGCCCAGGGGTTTCTCCTTCTCGCGAACTTCCCAGAAGGCATGAATCTTATCGAGCGCGACATAGAAGATCGTTCCCTCTTCGTCCTTCAATCGCGCGACGCCATCTACGATCGTCTCCAACGTCCCCCGGACGGCGGAAGGTCCCCCGTAGTGAATTTCGATCGTCTTCCCGAGGTACTCGGCTAAGACCTGCCTCACCGCGACTCACCTCCTCCGGGTTTTCCAGCCGCCGGCCTCACGCGACGGCCCGCGCCTTTGCCATCGCGCGCGCGATGCGCTCAAGCGCGCGCTCGATGTTCTCCAGGGAATTGGCGTAGGAGAAGCGAAGGTATCCCTCTCCATATTGCCCAAAGGCCGTCCCCGCCAAACACGCGACGCCCGCTTCTTCGAGCAAGTAGTCGGCCAGCGCCTTCGACGTCCAACCCGTCCGCGTGATGTTAGGGAAGACATAAAACGCGCCTCTCGGCATCCGGCACGAAAAGCCCTCGATGGCGTTCAATCCCGCGACGATCCGATCCCGTCGGCGTCGGAATTCGGCAACCATCTCCGCGACGGGCGTTTGATCCCCTCGCAGGGCTTCGATCCCCGCGATCTGCACAAACGAGGCCGTACAGGAGGTCGAATTCGTCTGCAACTTCGCGATCTGCGCCGCCAGATCCGCCCGCATGACCCCATAGCCCAATCGCCACCCCGTCATCGCGTAGGTTTTGGAGAAGCCATCGAGGATGATCGTCTTCTCCAACATCCCCGGAAACTGCGCGATGCTCACGTGCTCCCCTTCGAAGATGATGCGACTGTAGATCTCATCCGACAGGATCATCAGGTCTCGATCCACGACGGCTTCCGCGATCGCCTTCAGGTCGTCGTATCCGAGCACGCCTCCGGTCGGATTATGGGGAGAGTTCAGGATGATCATCCGAGTCCGTGGCGTGATCTTGCTGATCAACTCCTCCACATCGAGAGCGAAATCGCGCTCCTCTCGAAGAGGGATCGGCACGGGCACCCCCCCCACATAGGCGATCATGGATTCGTAGATCGGGAATCCGGGATTCGGATAGATCACCTCATCGCCTTCATCTATGAGGGCGAGGATCGAGAAGAAGAGGATCGGTTTCGCTCCCGGCGTGACGACGACCTGATCCGGGGTGACGGGGATGCCACGCCGTCGCGAGACCTCTTCCGCGATGGCCTCACGCAACTGTGGCAGCCCCGCCGAGGGACCGTACTTCGTCCAACCATCCTTCAAGGCGCGGTAAGCCGCCTCGATGATAGGCGCCGGCGTGAGGAAATCCGGTTCGCCCAACTCCAGATGAATGACCTCTCGCCCCTGCCGCTCCAGCTCGCGAGCGCGAACCAGGACGTCGAAAGCCGTCTCCGTCCCCAAACGCGCCATGCGTGTTGCCAGTCGCATACGCCTCCTCCTTGTCCGAAGAACCGATGGCCCATCAACGCCCAGCCATCGGATCGCCAAATCACCCTCCGGCGACTCGGCTCGGTCCGGCTTCTTCGAGCGCCCGAATCACCAATCCGGGCGTCAGAAGCTCCGGCAACGTGATCGGTTCGGTCAATCGGCCGGCCGGGAAGATGACGTAGAAAGGCACTCCGGAGCGGCCGAATTTATTGAGCATCTGCGTGATCTCCGGATTTCGATTCGTCCAATCAGCCCGAATGGCCGTCACGCGCAACTCGCGCATCTTTCGGCGAACGGCCTCCGACTGCAGGACCGCTCGTTCATTCACCTTGCAGTTCCAGCACCAGTCAGCGGTGAAGTCAATGAAGACCGTCTCCCCGCGCTGCACGCGTCGCTCGATGTCCGCCAGTGAGAAGGGCTTCCACTCGATCTCGTCGGCGGATGGGGTGGCCGACTGCTCGGACGCCAGCGCGCGTGCCTCTCGCCACCGCAGCTCTTTCTCGAAGGCCCAGAGATAACCGCCAATGACGAGCACCGCCGCGATGCCCCACGTTCCCCATCGTCGCCACGATGAGGTGTGCGGCTCCAGTTGCCCAATCATCCACGCGGCGATGGCCACAAAGAGAAGGAAAACGCCCGTCCAGATGACGGCTTCCACCCCCAGCTGACTCCCCAACACATCCAGGAGCCAGAGCAACGCCCCCAGCAGCAGAAAGCCCATCGCTTGCTTGAACCGCACCATCCATGCTCCGGGTCGGGGAACGAATCGAAGCCACTGCGGATGCCACGAGAGCACGACATAGGGGAGCGCCAACCCCACTGCGATCGCCGTGAAGACGAGCCAGATGATGCGCCCCGGCTGCGCGAAAGCGAAGCCCACCGCCGTCCCCAAAAAGGGCGCCGTACAGGGCGTCGCCAACGTCGTCGCCAGGACACCGTTGAAGAACGCGCCGACTAGACCCGGCTGCTCCAACCACCGAGAGCGTACGCTCGGACTCCGAAACTCGAAGACGCCCAGGAGACTAAGCGCGAAGACGAAGACCACCGTGCTGATGACGACGACGAACGTCGGAGACTGAAACTGAAAGCCCCACCCGACCTGCTCACCCGTTGCTCGAAGGGCGATCACGATGAGCGCTAACGCCCACAGCGAGACGAGCACGCCCGCGGCGAAGCTCATGCCCATCATACGCACACGCCGGTGGTCTTCCCCCGCTTGATGCACGAAGCCCAAAATCTTGATCGAAAGGACAGGTAACACACAAGGCGTGATATTGAGGATGATCCCGCCAAGTAGTGCCAACAGCAAAATCATCACCAGCGAGTGCGAACGCTCCTGTGGCCCCCTCACACGGAACGACAGATTCAACCAATTCGCTCCACCTGCAGCGCTTCCCTCCGGCACGGTCTCGAGCTCATTCCTCTCCTCGCGCGCCTCGCTTTCAGCAGGAGCGGGCTTGGCGGACTCGACGCCTTCGGAAGCGACCGGAGCGAACGCAGAGCCGAGCGTCGCGCGCAGTTCATACGCTCCCCGCTCCGTCACCACGATGCCGCTCACTGTATCGCCGATCGTCTCCCGAGCGTCCAGCTCCACGGGGATGAGGATTGAACGCCCGGAGACCTTCACCCCCCCATGCTGAATCGCCGCGCCTTTCATGCGTCGCGGGAAGAACTCTTGCACCGCAACGCGTCCCGCGAGTTCAAGGCGCAGCGTTCCTCGACGCGCCTCTTGCGGCGTCCACTCTACTTTAACGACGCGAATCGAACTCCGACTCATCGGCTGCGGGACGGCGCGCGCAAAGCGCGCGATCAGCTCCGCCTCAGGACCCGGCTCCGTCCGCCCGATGGGCAACGTGAGCTGAAGCTTCGCCGCACCAGGGAGACACACTTCCTTACATACGAGCCAATTCGCCGCCGCTTCCAGCACGACCGATTCGCCCGAAAGCGACGCCGGCGGGATCACCGTCGCCAGTACCATCGCTTCATCCTGATAACCGAACGCTGTCATCCCTCCCGATTCCGTATAGCGCCGAGGCGTCGGCCATCGAAGCGGCGAGACGCGGAACCCTTCGGGAAGGGTCCAGGTGACGCGAATTGGCAGCCCGGCATCTCCCGGATTCTCCCAGTAGATGTGCCATCCAGGCTCGATCTGAAAATACACGCCGACAGTGAACGCCCGCCCGGGCTGCACGGCAGCGACATCCGTCACAAGGCGCGGCGTCACGATGCGACGCCCTTGATGTATCTGCGCCGAGGCGACGAGCACCAACGCCGCCAGCAGCAGGCTGAGGCCGAAGATCAATCGCCCTTTCATCACGGAGATGCCCCCTTTGACGATATTCACATGACTCCCCTTCGGAAACTCCTCACGATGCCGGCTTCGCAAACTTGCCCCCCTCGATCGGGACATTGTGCTTCACCTCTTCCGTCCTGAGGATCAAGGAGAACACGGGAGAGACCTGTCGCACCGTGAAAGGCAACCGCAAGCCATCCACCTCGCGGTAATCCTCTAAGTATACTTCCAACGGGATCTTCCCCTGCGGCCCTTCGCGCTCCACGTCCACTCGTTTGAGCAACCCGGTTGTGACATCGAAATACCATCGTTCGGCACTCCCCTCCGCTGGTGTAGCCTCCAACACATAAACCTCGCTTCCGCCCACCGTCTCTCTCCCCTTCAGCGTGATCTTCGGATACAGCTCCGTCAATCGGAGCGGCTTGTAGAAATCGGCATCCAACCGCGTCGCCGAAAGCTCCCGCCCGCTCTTCTCCCGAACACCCGTGAACGGATCTTTCACCCACGCCACGGCGCCATCGAAACCTTCCTGAATTGTCCCCAACCCCGGCAATTCGATGGTGACCGCGACCTTGTTAGGGGCCTGGGCGTAGGACTCGAATGTGCCCCGCACACCGGCGGCGGGGATCTCCACCGTCCCGCGAGAAATCCGACTCGTCACTCTCCCCAATGCTTCTTTCCCTCCGCACGCTTGAATATATCGCTGAAGCACCTGTTCCACCGTCACCTCAACGGGCGTGACGGCCTGCGATGGTCTCTCCTGCCCAGCCCACCCCCACGAGGACAGGACACCCCACAGCATGAGGATTCCGATCCATCGGTGTTTCATCGGTTCAGCCTCCTTTCTCGATCTCCTTCACAGCGAGGCGACGCGCGATCTCGCTAAGAGCCGCCTCAAGCTGAGGATCTCTTCCTTCAAGCAATGCTCGCCGCGTGAGCCAGACCTCGATGTCCGGGATCACGCCACGCCCTTCGATCAAAACTCCCTTCGGCGTTTGAAAATCGGCGATGGCGTACTGAAAGAGCGCGCCCGTCGGCAATCGTTCGAAAAGCGATGGCAGCGCCGCACCGGCGCTCCGCTCGCCCACGACGATGGCGCGCCCGAGTTCTTGAAGTCCGGCGGCGAAGATCTCCGCCGTCGAGCCGGTATGCGCATCAATCAAAATGACGACGATCCCCGTGTAGGGATTCGACTGAGGGAAGACCGCGAGATTCAAATGCCCGGAGCGCATCTTCATCGTCCCCAAGCTCGTTTGTTGATTACAAAGCATCCCGGCCACGCCCGCCGCCATCCCTCCCATCCCTCCGGGATTGCCCCGCAGATCGAAGATGAGCGCCGGTGCCGAGGATAATTCCCGAATCGCCGCGCGGATTCGCTCCATCAAACCGACGACGAAGATGTTGAAGCGAATATACCCGACGTCCCCTAGGCGCTTTACCTCGAACTCGACCGGCATTGGCGGAAAATTCCCAAAGCGCTCGGACCACTCCCCAGCGATCCGCTCGCGCTGCAGGCGCGTTTCGCGAACCCGATTACGTGCATCCCAATATCGCACGCGCACCCACGTCCCTGGCTCCCCATCCAAGGCTGCGAGCACGGCTCGAGCGACTCGCATCCGCCGCCGCGATTGAGGTTCCCACCCCACCGAGAGCGATCGCAACAGCCAATCCACCTCGCGATCGCCGATCCGTCGAAGGACGAACCCCGGCCGCATCCCGGCTCGCTCGGCCCAGGATCCCGCGCGCACGCTCGTGATGACGACCTGATGCCCGAGAACCCGCACATCGAGACCTACACTCCCCTGCTTCTCCAATGAATCGCCCTCTTCGACGAACGTCCCGGGAGGATAAATGTGAAAGTGCGAGCGCCGCAGCTCTCCGAGCATCTGCTGTAATAGCTCATAGAGTCCCGATTCCGTGCGGATCACTCCGAGTCGGGCTCGATATCGCTGCCCGACGGCGTCCCAATCCACTCCTCCGAAGGTCGGGTCGTAATATGTTTCCTTCACCCGACTCCAGACGATCTCAAACGTCCGCCGATACAGCTCCGGAGTGTCGCGATCCCATATCGCCTCACTCCTCCTCCCCTCGAGAAGCCCTGTAACAAGCCTCCGTCCCCCTGCCTCAGCGGCAGTGCCAACCGCTTCTCGGGAAAACGAAAGGCTTTCCGTCGCCGGCCGTATCGGGATGAACAGAAGCGCAACGATGAATCCCCACACGATGCTCCGCCTCATCGCTTCCTCTTCCTCGGCCTCCATCACACCGTACTCCCTGCGCGCTGCGCCTTCTATTTTCATCTAGAGACTCCCGTTCGGGCAAGGGGTTCCAGAGGGAAGAGTCGTTTGCTCCGGCAATGCGTCCCGCGCTTCCTCTCGCCGATCAGCCACATCAAGCCAAGGTATGAGATGGCAACACGACTTCCGAATATCCGTAGCGCTCCATCCACGCGTTCGTGCGCACACTGTGGAAAAACTCCACGAGCACCGGATCAGAAACGAAGGCATAAGCTCGTCGAGCCTCCACCTCGCGCGCTGCCTCCTCGATATCCCACCGACGAACGCTCCGAAGCTCGCAAAAATCGGCAAGGGCGCGAAGAAGTGGGATCGGCTCGCGCACGAAGTCCTCGTATCGAATGACTATTCGCTCGTTAGTGATGTACGTGAGCCACTTCTCGGCGTGAGCGAGATAAGTCGCCCATAAAGCGAACGCGCCTTCGAGCGTCAGGCAGCGCGTCGAGCCCCGAAAGCCCACGCGCTCCACGTGCGTCCGAAGACTGGGGCGGTGAAATCGCTCGCTGAATCGGACTCGCTGCCAATGTAGATACCGTTGTTCCCGTACGACTAAGCTTTGTGCCACGTCCACCCCATGGCGCACGATGTAGACGACCTTCGCTCCTGGGAAGAGCTCCACCCATAACGGAAGAGTGAGAACGTTGCGCGGATCTTTCCACCCCCAAGGCCGATCGAAGCGCGCGAGGGAGCGATAGCGGAGAAAATTCCGCCATCCCAGATAGCGTGCACTTCGCCACGAGAGGAGATCGCCTTCCAAGCAACGGAGCGTCATCTGCACGATCTCTCGATGCTGTAAAAAATCACAGATGGGATCCGGGCGGTCCCACGACGCCCGGGCTTGCCTCAGGATGACTTCGTTCAGGTGCAAGAAGAAGAGAGCCTCGTGATGACTCTCCATGAGGTGACCGAGAAAGAGGCCAAGCCGATTCAAGAGACGCGCCAAAAGGGTCGTCCCCGACCGATGCATCCCCATGATGATCACCGGTTGAACGCGAAAAGGACGGCTCATCCCCAGAAGAAGGAAAGGCGGGGGATGAGCTGAGGGTACTCGCTATGCCACTATAGCGGCCTCTCCCCAAAACCCGCTATAATAGCTGCGCCTTACCCTTGGCCGGTCTGCGACCTCCGTTGGGCTCACCTCTTTCAGACCGGCCAATGCTCTCCCCCAAAGAACGCCTTCATGTGCCGCTTCTCCACGGCGGAGGCCCCCCGCAAAACCCTCTAGCGGGAAACCCGCCGCCACTTCGCTTCCTTCGCAACACGCCCACAGACTCCACATCGCGCCGGCTTCAGTCCGAGCACTACGCCCGTTCCCTTAAGACGACTTCCTTGACCGAAGAGCCTGAAAACTTTGTGCCTCTCGACCATATCGTCCGCCCTCACCGTTTCTTTAACACGTTCCCGGACCGCGCGTCGGTTACACTTTGTTTGGACGCACGGAGA
This sequence comes from Acidobacteriota bacterium, assembly GCA_030550025.1. Taxonomy (GTDB): domain Bacteria; phylum Acidobacteriota; class Blastocatellia; order HR10; family HR10; genus HR10. The sequence continues at coordinate 209,801 of JAUQQC010000003.1, forward strand.
TGAGCATTGGAGAAGTTGCCTCCTCAAGAGGAGGAGCACCTCTTCCCGTGCGCACTGACTCTTGGCACTTCTGGGGAGAAGCCGTAAAATGAAGAGCTGTCCTTCAAATCCGGATGCGAGGTCATACGATGAGATGTCTGAAGCGCACTTGGGCAACGATCTTCCTCCTTGGGATGCTCGTGCTGAGCGCAGCGCCGGATCGCGTGCGTGCTGAGTCGCGGGGGCAAATCCGAGGCGTCGTGATGGATGCCACCGGGGCCCGCATCTCCGGCGCGCACATCCTCTTGCGACAGGCGCAGCGCACGATGGCGAGCGCCATGTCGAGTGAAGCCGGTGAGTTCGTATTCACCGATCTGCCGCGCGGAGTTTACGAGCTGATCGTCCGCGCGCAGGGGTTCGCCGAACGCCGCCTCCCCGTTCGATTCGTGACTGCTGATGAAGTCTATCTTCAGGTGACGCTCGAGATCGCGCCCGTTACGGAAGAGGTGACCGTGACGGGAGAAGGTGGACTCATCGAGGAGACATCCCGTGCTGTTCAATCCGTGAGCGTCATCACGTCGGACCAGATACTCGCTCGTGCGAAGGCTGTCTTAGCACAGGCGGTGAATGAGGAAGTGGGCGTTCACCTGCAACGAACGAGTCCCACGATCGCGGGCGTTTTCATTCGAGGGCTTGGCGGCGATAAGGTCAACGTCTACGTGGACGGGATCCGTTACTCGACCTCTGCCATGCGCTCAGGCATTCACACGTTCCTCAGCTTGCTCGATCCGACCCACGTGGAAACCATCGAAGTCCTTCGTGGACCGCGCAGCGCCGACTATGGAAGCGACGCGCTCGGTGGGAGCTTTCAACTCCTGACCTGGCCGCCGCCTCTGGCTCCTGACAAGGTCGAATGGCATGGCAGCTGGGCGATGGCCATGAACACGGCGGATTGGAGCATGGGATCGAACCTTCGCGCGAGCATCGGAACACGAACGCTCGGCCTTGTGGTCAATGCTGTAGGGCGGCGCGTGAACACGCTGCGCCCCGGGCGCGGGGTGGATTCCCATTCAGCGGTGACGCGCTTTTTGGGACTCCCCTCGAGCGTACTCTACGGCCCTCGCTTGCCGGACACAGGCTTCACACAGTATGGGGGGAGTACGAGCCTGTTGTGGACGCTATCCCCCAGACAGGCTCTCCGGTTCCACTTTCAGCGCGGACAGCAGGACGGGGGGAGACGCTTCGACCAACTCCTCGGTGGCGATGGCAATCTCATCGCCGATCTGAGGAACCTCATGCTTGACTTCTTCTACATCCGCTATGATCGCCAAGCGTGGGCGGGCTTCGATCACTTCTCCCTCTCGTACTCTTTCAACGCGCAGCGTGAGGAGCGCGTGAACCAAGGCGGCGCCGGAAACCCGCGCGCGGCCGTTATCCACGAATACGAGAAGATGCGTGTTCACGGGCTACAGGCCCGAGCTGAGCGGACCTGGCGCGGACACTACCTTCGCTTAGGCGGTGAAGCCTATCATGAGCGCATGCGCGCGCCCGCCTTCGCTGTCGACCCGGTCACATCGCGCGTGACCCTGCGGCGTCCTCGCGTGCCGGACCGCGCGCGGTATCGGAATTGGGGGATTTATGTCCTCGATATCTTTGAGCCCTGGCAAGGATCCGTGAAGCTGATCGGCGGCCTGCGGTACAGCGGCGCCGACTACCGTTCTCGTGCGGAAGACGCCCCGCTTGTCGGCGGACGCCCTCTCTGGCCAAGCGATGCCCTTCGCGTTTCCAACGTGAGTGGACGGCTCGGCCTCCTTCTTCCTCTGGGTGATCGCCTCAATCTCTCCTTTCACTTCAGTCGTGGCTTCCGGGCGCCTAGTATGACTAATCTCGGCACGCTCGGCCTCACGGGCTCCGGCTTCGAAGTCTCCGCTCGCGATATCGCGGCGCTCGGAGGATTCGTTGGCTCAACGGCTGATCGAACGGCCGTTTCGACAGGACGTGCGGTCGCACCCCTCAAGCCCGAACTCAGCTCCAGCTACGAGATCGGCATGCGCTACCGGTATGCTCGATTGCGTGGCGAACTCACGTTCTTCCTGAACGACATCTCGAACCTGATCGCCAAACACGCTTTGATTCTTCCGCCGGGAGCAGTCGGCCTCTCGCTGGGTGGCGAACCCATCGTCGCGCAGCTTCCGAATGGCGTGGTCTTCGTCGCAACCTCTTCGGCCCCTGTGCTTGTGCGCGCCAATTTCGGCAGCGCGCGTTTCTGGGGAGTCGAACAGAGGTGGAGCGTCGAGCTCTCTGAGCGTTGGTCTCTGGAGTTCATACATACGCATATTGCTGCGAAAGATCGGCGCACCGGCCAACCGCCAAACATCGAAGGAGGTTTCCCGGCCCCTGACGGGTGGCTCCGGCTCCGATACGTGCCCACGCGCCGCTTCTGGATCGAACCGTACCTCCACGCCGCCGCTCGCCACACGCGGCTTTCGACGCTCGCCCTTGAAGACCGGCGCACGGGTGCAATGCGCTCGCGCACGAGTATCGCCAGTTTCTTCCGCAACGGCGCGACGGTGCGCGGACTCGTCGGTCCGGGACCGGATGGCCGCCTGGGGACAGAAGACGATATTTTGATCCCTACTGGAGAGACGCTCGCACAAGTTCAAAACCGCGTGCTCGGCCCGAGCGTCGAAAGTGCACCGCTGTTTCGCGCCATCCCCGGCTATGTCGTCCTCAACGTCCGTTCCGGGTTCCAGCTGGGTGAGAACCATCAGTTCATCGTCGAAGTGGAGAATCTCACGGATCGCAACTACCGTGGGATCAGCTGGGGTTTAGATGCCCCCGGGCGCAGCCTCTTCCTTCGCTACCAATACACCTTTTGATGGAGGAATCATGATGCTCCGATCTAGGAAAGTTCGGCCATCGCTCAAGCTCGTCCTCTCCCTCCCCCTCGCTTTTGGCCTCCTTGCCACCCTTCACGCTGCGGCGCAAAAGCCGACAGAACAACCCTACGCCGTCGCCTACTATTACAAGGTCAAGTGGGGACACTACGATGAGTTCCTACAACTGTTCAGGAAGAACCATTGGCCGCTTCTCAAAGCTGAGCAAGAGCGAGGACGCATCCTGCGCGTCGAAGCCTATCAACCGACGTTTCACGGTGAGGGACGAGCGGATTGGCACTTCATGACCGTGATCGTGTACAGGAACTGGAATGCCGTCATTGATCAATCGGGACGCGAGGAGTTGTTGCGCCGCCTCTTCCCGGATCAAGAGCGGTTCCAAGCCGAAGAACGTCGGCGCTTCGAGCTGCTGGAAGCGCATTGGGATGTCCCACTGACGCCCGTTCCTTTAGATCGCTAAGCGGCCAGCGCGCTTCCGCCGCCCGCTGAGCGGATTTACCCCGCTGCGATGGACGCGAACCTCTCAAGCGGATAGAGGACAAGCCCGGAGAGGAGCTTCGGATAAAAATCCGTGGACTTCTGCGGCATAAGGCGCCCAGAGAGCGCCATCTCGTAAACCTGATCCACGCGCGTCGGATTCAAGAAGAAACCCAGTTGCGCACGCCCTTCCCAAACGGCTCGCACGCCCTCTTCGAATTCCCGGACGTACACAATATATCGCTCGCTCTGAATCGCCTCCTCGCTCACACCAAGCCCCCGCTCGATGAGCACGCGATGCAACACGGCCGTATCCAGCGTCCGCTCAAGTGACGTCATCCCTTCGTAGTACGCCTCCGTCTCCGCCGTCGGTCGAAATCCAAGGAGATAAAACGCCGCGCTTCCGGCGAGCATCAGACCGAAAGTAATTCGCCGCTTCCCTTCTTCCGCTAGGCGCGCTCTCACACGGGCGAGCGCCTCCGCCGAGAAGTCTTCCAAAGGCACTCTCGTCACCTCAAAATGGCGCACGACGAAATCGAGGAATTTTCCCGGATCGAAAGCTTCCACATCGAAGATCAGCCGATGCGTCGGCAAGATCGCCAGCCCTTCATCCCGCAGGTTGAAAAAGGCCATGAGCATGCGTTCGTAAGGCTGTTGCTCATCCACTCGTCCCGCCCGAGCGCGTTGCTCATCGCGATAGATCAAGGCTGTCTCATACCGATGATGACCATCGGCGATCACTAACGGCCGTGGCGCCATCAGATGTTGAACCGCCTCAATAGCTCCGTGAGCATACACCGGCCACAACCGATGCTCGACGCCATACTCGTCCGTGACCTCGATCTCCGGCGGTTCCGCGATATACTGATCCAAGACGGCTTGAACTTCAAACACCGGATCATCATAGAGCATGAAGATCGGCTCGAGATGGGCGCGCACGGCGCGAAGTAAGCGCAAGCGATCCTCTTTCGGTCCCCGCAACGTGCGCTCATGTGGGAAGATGACACCTCGTCCGAAATCCTCAAGCTGCCCAAGCGCCAAAAATCCCTTCCTCACTCTCACCGACCCATCCAGTGGAACACGATACCGTTGGACATACACGTAGATCGCCGGAGCACGATCCTCAACGAGAATTCCTTCGCGTACCCATCGAAGTAGTTCTTCGCGCGCTCGCGTGTAGACATTGTTCGCTTCGGTGTCTTCGGGAAATCTCTTCCCAAGGATCAACCGGACGAAATTATACGGGCTCCGCTCATAATATCGCTCCTGCATCGCAGGGGTGATCTTATCATACGGCTGCGTCACGACGGCAGCGAGATCGCCAACTTTCCCCCGATTATATCGCCATCCCCGAAACGGATAGATCTTCGCCATAAGCAGGCAGTAACTTTGTCACAGGAACTCAGGACTTGTCCAGGGAATAAGGCGTGGCTAACTCACGATATATTTTTTCAACCTGCGTCCGTGAGCGGCTCAATTTGGACGCCTTCTCCCACACCAACGGACGGAGCAAGAAGATCAGCCAATCATGCGGCCGCCGCTCCCTCTCTATACAAATACCCGGCCACCAATCCAGCGAGGACGTAAGCAACTAGATTCGTCACGATCCCAATGGCCATCAACCGCGCCCCCCAGTGAAGCAGCGGCCAGAATCCGATCCACACCAAAAGCCCCGCCACGATCCAGAGATAAAGACCGGCCAGGATCGCCGTCTTCGGCCCCGCCCCATACCGAGGCCGGAGCGCCGCATATAACCACGCCAGCAAGATGCCAAAGATCAAGCCGATGATCCACAGCTGAATAGCCCCCGACATCGTCAGGGGCTCCCGGCCAAGCTTCTCATAGGACCTGAAGAGAAATCGGTGGACGACTGTTTCGATGACATTAACGACCACGCCAGCGACAAGACCACCAAGCACAATTCGTACTTTATTCATTGCCCCCCCTCCTTAGTTTGAGCTGTGACTACTTTACGTTACTCCACTTCCGCCAATTCGTCAATGAGTTTCTACAGGCGCCCTGAGGAGGAAATGACGATAGCGCCCAATCGCTTGGCGACTTCCTTGGCCAAGGGATGGATGACGAATCCGAACAGGACCACAATTGGCGCTCCGATCAACTGGGCCTTCAGCTCCTGTGCCCGTCGCACCGCCGCCTCCACATCCCGCCCATGAATCCGACTTCGCACTTCCCCGATCACCACGACAGGTTCTCCCTCCCGCCACCCCTCTCCGTACAAATCGACCTCTACCTCTTCCCCATCCAGTGTGAAGAATCGCCGCTCCAACTCTCCCACCTGAATCCCATAATGCTGCGCCAAATACGCGGGCGTCACTTCTCGCGCCAAATCCTCCAATGTAAAGCCCACTGCCTCGCTCAATCTTCCGACTTGCTGTGCCAAGGCCCGGACAGCCTCCTGCATAGAGATCTGCGCCTTAGCGAGCTCCTCTACACGAGCTTCCGTTCGCGCTTGGGCTTCAGCCAGTTGCGCTACCACTTCCTCTAACCTCCCAACTCGCTCTTCCATCCGCGCCTGTGCTTCCACGAGCTGCGCAACAGCCTCCTCTAACCGCCCCACTCGCTCCCCCGTCCGCGCCTGCGCCTCAGCCAGCTGCGCTACCGCTTCCTCCAACCTCCCGACTCGCTCTTCCATCCGCGCCTGGGCCTCCACAAGCTGCGCAACGACTTCCTCCAACCGTCCCACTCGCTCCTCCGTCCGCGCCTGCGCCTCAGCCAACCGCGCCATCGCCTCCTCCAACCGCCCAACCCGCTCCTCCAACCGCCCCACTCGCTCCTCCGTCCGCGCCTGCGCCTCAGCCAACCGCGCCATCGCCTCCTCCAACCGCCCAACCCGCTCCTCCAACCGTCCCACTCGCTCCTCCGTCCGCGCCTGCGCCTCAGCCAACCGCGCCATCGCCTCCTCTAACCGCCCAACCCGCTCCTCTAACCGCACTTGTGCATCGGCGAGCCTTCGCAACAGGGTCACCGCTTCCCCCACTACTACCATCAACCGCCCAAACTCTACCGGAAGCGCCAATAATTCCTCCGTCAGAACATATCGGCGCACTTCATCTCGAAACGCCTGGTCCGTCCGCAAAAGTTCTAAGAACTCTTCCCGCATCGTGGAGACCTCCTTCAAGAACCCCGATCAATTATGGCATTGCGTTCGTACACGAGGCAATCCTATACATCTGACTGGCTCCAATAACCGGGCGCGTCTTAGCGAGAGGAGTGATCACGGGCGAGGGACTGAACGATCCTGCCACGAAGATATCTGGCAGATTACGCCTCTTACCTTTTCGCTATCCGCTGCCGATATCCCTCGGCCAACTCCACCGCCTTCGGCATGACTTCGATCGCCTTGAGCAGCTGCACATCGATCTCGTTGAGCACTTGTGCAGCCGTTTCGATTCCGTAGGCCGCCGTGACGACTTCATAGCGGATATAGTTTCGCACGAACTCGCGGTTCTCATCCACCGTCTTAGGACTCAAGCGGAATTCGCTCCTATGCTCTTGCAGGTATTTCTTGAACGCTTCGATCACCTCGTCGGTGATGCGATACTCTCCCGGCTTGAGGACATGGCGGAACGTGATCCCAGGAACGCGATACCGTTCGAGCCCGGGAATGAGTCCGGCTACCAGCTCACGCGCGAAGGCGAAGATCGGCCCCAAGAGAGCCGATTGCTCGCGCGTGAGCGTCACCGCTGGCACGATGACATCGGGAGTGATTCCCCCGCCGCCATAGACCTCTCGGCCAGTATCTGTACGAAATCCCGGTCCTTGAGGTTGAGCCGGCATCTCAGTATCACGACGTTGCGCGTAATAGCTGTGGTACGAGAGCCCCAGATAACTGCGCTGAATGAACCGTCCGCTCGGCAACAGATACTTGGCCGTGCTGAGCGTCAATCCCGTTCCAAACGGCAAAGGGATGATCGTCTGCACCAAGGCCTTGCCGAAGGTGGGCTCCCCGACGATCAGTCCGCGATCATGCTCTTGGATCGCCCCGGCCACAATCTCCGAAGCCGACGCCGTCCCCCGATTCACCAAGATCACCAGAGGCATGAGATTGGGATTCCCATTCTGCGCATGGTATTGACGCTCGGCCTGGCGACGACCGGTCCGACTTTTCTGCGTGAGGATCAACTGACCAGCCGCCAGAAAGCGATCCGCCACGCGCACGGCTTGCTCCAGAAAGCCTCCGGGATTGCTCCGCAGATCGAGGATGAGGCGAGTCACCCCTTGCGCTTGCAGCTCAGCAAGCGCGCTCTGCAACTCCTCATCCGTCGTGGTATTGAATCCGCGCGAGAGGGCGATATAACCCATCCCAGGGCGAATCACGTATGCATTGACGATGCTCGGCAACGGAATGGCGTCGCGCACGATGCGAACCGTGCGCGGTTCCCGCTCCCCAGCGCGCAGAATGCGCACTTCGACCGCCGTCCCGCGCGGCCCGCGCAAGCGTTCGGAGACCTGAGTCGATGGCCACCCCTCGGTGGACTCCCCATTGATGGCGACGATCTGATCTCCGTAGCGTAATCCGGCCCGATGCGCCGGTGTGTTCTCAAACGGCGCCAGGATATACACCTTGCCATTGCGCGCGCCGATGGTCGCCCCAATGCCATAATACTGACTCGTCTGTTCGATCCGAAACCGCGCGAATTCTCGCTTGTCGTAGAAATTCGAGTGCGGGTCGAGCGTATGCAGCATCCCTAAGATCGCCGCTTTCACCACACTCTCGTAGTCGATCTTCTCGACATAGTTCTCATCAATGATCGTGAGCGCCTCGGCGAAATCGGCCAAGATCGTCTGCTCGTCCGGCGAGCGCTCCGCCGGCCGACGCGGCGCGAGGGGGACAAGGAAGAACAAGGCGATCGCGATCCCCAGCGTTCGTCTCACGGCGCGCTCTCCTTTCGTGCGTTCTCTCACCACGTCGAAAGCGTAGCACATTCCCCCTTTCCTCGTACAGAGCCAACGAGCGACGCCCTCAGGCGCCTCACCCCACGTGCGATCGCATTCAAAAACTCACGCGAAGGGCGAATTGAATGACGCGAGGCGAATTGACTTGCGCGCTGATGCGTCCGAAGCTCGGCGACTGGATGTTGAGGTCGGGGCCACCAAAGTTGACGATGTTGAAGAGATTGAAGAACTCGGCTCGAAATTCGACGATCCAACGTTCGGCCACGCGCGTACGCTTGAGGAGACTGCCGTCAAAGTAGACTTGGCCGGGATCGGTGAACGTCCCGGCACCGAGTGTGCCTGCCGTCCCCGGCTCGGGCGTGAGAAGAATCGTCCGGCCCGCTTTGTCCACGACCCTGCGATTGAACCCGAAGGGGTCCTGGAAAGGATTGGTCACACCGGGCAAGAACGTGACCCCATCGGGCAAGCGCGTGACCGTCCCGGAGAAGTTGCGAATCTCGAATCCCGGAGCCGGATTGGGCGGCACGACGTTGAGCCCCCCGGCACCAAAGAGCGTGAAGCGGCCGGCGCTGAACGTGCGCGGCGCTCCGGAATAGACGAGGAAGATGCCGGCTACTTGCCACCCCTCAAGGAGCTTACCGAACCACCCGCGCGAGCGCGCCCAGAATCTCCGCCCGGGTCCCACCGGCAGCTCGTAAATGGCATTGGCCTTGAACACGTGCTCTCGATCGAAGACCAGGCGCCGCTTCTCGATCCGCCGATTCCGATTCGTGCGGAAGTTTGAGGCGAAGGCGAACTGATTCATGCCATCATCGGTACCATCGCCCAGCGCGCGGCTGAAGGTGTAATTCGCTTGAAATTGCAATCCGCGCGCGAAGCGGCGGCGCACCTCGACCTGGGCCGCATGATAGGTCGAGTTGGAGAAGTTCGACATGTAAAGGACACTGGCAAATTGCGGATTAGCGCTGATGAAGTTCACCGGAAGGCCGGCCACAGCGAGCCATCCGCCCTGCGCGCCCTGGAAGACCTGACGATCGATGTTGAAGGCGATGAGGACGTAATTCCCTAACAGCAGATCGTTTCGCGCGCCGAAGACGTTGAGGAATCGGCCGGGCGTGCGAAAGATGCGCGCCAACGGGCCCGTCGGATTCGGAAAGCGCAATGGGGTAAAGCCCAAAGGATCACCGCTTCGAAGCAACTCCTCGCGCAGCGCGTGGAAATCGTCGCGCAATCCGTTCTCGATGATGTTGATCTCGTTGAGATTAGCCGTACGCACGAGTTTCGTCCCTTTGGTGCCGACGTAGCGAAGTTCCAAGAGCGTATCACGGTCCAGCTCGCGCTGCCAGGAGAGGTTCCACGTCTGAACGTAGGGCGAGCGCAAGTGTTCATCTATGAAAAAGCCGCTATCGCGCCGCTGGAAATCCGGCGGTCGCAGTGCGCGCGTGTCGGCCAGAGGAACAGGCAGCGTGATGCCTACCGGATTATCCAATCGGCTGATGGCCTCGGCCGTCGCCGCCGGGACGAGAAGGGCCGTGGTCGAGATGCCAGGATTGAAGCGGCTGAATTGAGCGAAGAGCACCAGCGGGAAGGCTTCATATCCGATGTAATATCCGCCGCGGAGCACGCTCTGCGTCTCGCGCCCGAGCAGATGGCGTAGGCCCCAGAGCCGCGCGCGCGGACTCCAAGAAATCCCAAACGCCGGAGCAACATTATTCCGATCATCGCGAAAGAGCGGATTCGAGCGTCCCGGCCCCACCAGCTCGAATCCAACAGGACCGATGGCTCGAGGATCGGTCACCGATGCCGAAGGTTGAAAGAGATCGGCCCATGTGCCCGTGCGATGGGAGATGCCGAGCGCTGCCGCAAAGCGCGTGCGCCCCGGCCCGAGCGTCGGTTGCACAAGCAACCCATTCACCTCAAATGGCACGGTGTTATACTCGTATCGCACCCCATAGATGAGCGTCAGCGTGCGCCGCGGCCGCCATGAATCGCCGAAGAAGAGATTCACCTGCCGATGACGGAAGCCGAACGTCTCGGCTTGAAAGGGAACGAGCGTGCGTCCGTCCGGCGTGCGATACTGCTGTTCGACGCGCGCGATCGAGCCAGTGAGGTCATACAGAATGGCGCGCGCTAAAGTAGCGTTGTTCGGATTCACATCCCGTGGCAAAGGAGCTTGACTGGCCGGCGCCTCCCCCAGAGTCACCGTGGGACGAACGCCTGCCGTATCGCGCGAGTTCGCCTGAATGAAGCGCACTTCGACGCCGCCACGAAACTCATGGGTACCACGAATCCAGGTCACCGTGTCGGTGTACTGATAGACGGGAGAGACGCGTTGCTGCAGCTCGAAGTTATTGATCGGATTGCTGAAGGATCCGAATTCGAGGGAGACGGGGACGCCCTGTAAGGTGGGCAAGCGCACGCCCCGAGCGGCCAATCCTCCCTCTTCAGGCGGCACGAAGCGAACAGGGGTGCGTTGGAATCCCGCGCGGAATTCATGGATGAAGGTCGGCGTGAAGGTCGAAACGAGCGTTCCCGAGAAGCTCTGCGCACGGAACGTCTGCCCGCCCACGCCCAACCCCGGAAATGTCTGCAAGCCTTCGCCCGGCGCGATCAGGCCGCGAATGGCGAAGTCCTGGAAACGGTAGACGCCATACAGGCGATGCCGATCCGTGAATACATGATCCAAGCGAAGCGTGAATTGATCGGAGATCGTACGAATCGGCGCGAAGAAGGTGTAACCAGCTGTGTTCAACCCATCGCCGACGGTGAAGTCGTTGGGCGGCGGGATCACCTCCAGCAGTCGGCGAATCAGCCCCGTTTGATCCGGCTGCGCGCGACGCGCATCCAGCGAGAAAAGATCGAGCGTGCGCAAATCGGCGAGCGTCATTCCGGCTGGCGGTCGTGGATTCCCCTGAAAATCCACCGTCGGATTCGCGCTCGCCGCGTGCCCATTGGGGACATTGGAGAAGTATCGAAAGAGGCCGCGCCGCGCCGGTTCAGTCAGGACCAGGCGCGTCACCGTCGTCCCCGTGCTCTCTCGTAACCCTTCGTACGCACTGAAGAAGAAGGTGCGATCCCGGCGAATCGGTCCACCCAGACGAAGTCCGAATTGATGGCGCAGCAAGATGTCGCGCGGAGCGACTTCGGAGCCGTCGGTGCGGCGCGGGATAGCGTTATTGAAGAAGCTGTTGGCGTTCAGCACCGTATTGCGGTGGAACTCAAAGAGGCTGCCGTGAAGCTCGTTCGTCCCCGAAGGCGTGACGACATCCACCTGCGCTCCAGCCCCGCGCCCGTATTCCACGTCCACTGGCGATATCGTCACGCGGAATTCGGCGACATCATCCACCGAGAGCGGGATCATGGCGACGTTGATCGGCTCCTGGATGAAATTGTCCTGTGCTTGAACTCCATCTACGCGAATGTTGTTCGAGGTCGTGCGCGTCCCGGAGACGTTGCTGCCGACGACTCCCGCTTGGAGCTGGATGAGATCGAGCGGATTCCGCCCGTTCAACGGGAGATCGAGCAATCGGCGCGCATCCACGACATCTCCAAGAGATGGCCCCTTGCCGATCTCCACGACGGGTTGACTCGCAGCCGTGACCGTGACCTCTTCGGTGATCCCACCCGGCTCGAGCACGATATCGCGCACGACCACACCGCCCACCTCGATGAGGATATCGCTCACGCTCACCTTCTTGAATCCCAGCGCTTCAACCACGAGCGTGTATCGGCCGGGAATCAGGCTGGTGAACGTGTAACGTCCCGCCTCATTCGTGTATGTCAGGATCGGCTCGGCATTGGCTCGCACGGCGATGACCGCAGCGCCTGGGATGACGCCTCCCCGCGAATCGGTGACCACCCCCGAGAGGCGCCCACTACTCATTTGCGCCGCGCCAAAAGCCGAAACGGTGAGGAGAAGCCCCAATAGGAACCCTCTCATCGCCCTCTCCAAACCGCTTGATCCTCGCGCTAAGTGTAGGTCGGTCCGAAGAGTGGGTCAAGCGCGCGGCGCGCAAATCCGACGGTCGCCCCCTGCGGCGAGAGCTCGCGCAAGAGAAGGGCGAAGGAATTGCTCGTCCGACTTTGCGCGACGCCCAATTCTGTGTTACTCATATACGGCGCCTGATTGAGAGGGGATATGCGGGTCAACGATCCGGAAGCGATTCGGCGAATTCTTCAGCAGGCGCGCACGATCGCTATCGTCGGCCTCTCCTCGAAGCCCACACGGCCAAGCCACGGGGTCGCTCAATATCTCCAATCGGAGGGGTATCGGATCGTCCCCGTCAACCCGAACGAGGTGAACGTGCTTGGTGAGCGCGCCTACGCTCGACTTTCCGACGTGCCCGAGCGCGTGGATGTGGTCACCATCTTTCGTCGTTCAGAAGCCGTCCTCCCGATCGTGGAGGAAGCGATTCGGATCGGCGCCTGGGCCGTGTGGATGCAAGAGGGGGTCGTCAATGAGGAGGCGGCGCGCCGCGCTCGAGCGGCCGGCTTGCTGGTCGTCATGAATCGGTGCATGCTGAAGGAGCATCGAAAGCTCAAAGCGTTGAACCGCGAAGATGCGGCGATCCACCCTTATGCTTGACCGCTGGGATGCCGTGATCGTCGGTGCTGGCCACAATGGCCTGGTGGCCGCAGCCTATCTGGCGCGTGCGGGATTACGCGTGCTGGTTCTGGAACGCCGATCGCGCGTCGGCGGGGCCAGCGCGACGGAAGAAGTCTTCCCCGGCTTCCGCGTCTCGACGGCCGCCTATTTGTGCAGCCTTTTCCCAGAACGCCTTATTCGCGAGTTGGATCTGCCGCGCTACGGGTACCACGTCTACGCCAAAGACCCAGCTTTCTTCACCCCTTTCCCCGACGGGCGCTTCCTTCTCTTCTGGCAAGATCAGAAGCGGACGTGTGGGGAGATCGCGAAGTTCTCCCGCCGGGATGCTGAAACTTACCCGGCTTATGAGGCGCATCTGGAACAGCTCGCGCAATGGGTCGAGCAAATCCTCTGGCGCCCTCCGCCTAATCTCGCGCGGATGCGCGCGCGCGATCTTTGGGAGTTCGGCGAGCTGGGATGGGCCATCCTTCGATTGGAAGAGCCGGCGCGGGTGAGCTTGTTGAAGCTTCTCGCGCAGAGCGCGGCCGACTTCCTCGAGTCCTGGTTTGAGTCTGAAGAGGTGAAGGTCACGCTGGCGACGGACGGCGTCATCGGGACGGCTGGCGGCCCGAGGACCCCGGGAACAGCTTATGTGCTGCTGCACCACGTCATGGGGAAGGTCAACGGACATCGCGGACTATGGGGATTCGTGCGCGGAGGGATGGGAGCGCTTTCGGAAGCGATCGCCGCGGCCGCGCGCGCGGCCGGAGTAAGGATTCGAACCGAAACCGAGGTGCAGCGTATCCTTGTGCGCGATGGACGCGTCCTCGGCGTCGGGCTGGCCAATGGTGAAGAGATTCGCGCTCGCTGCGTCCTCTCCAATGCCGATCCCAAACGGACATTTCTCACGCTCGTGGGTGAATCCGAGCTGGATCCGGAGTTCGTGCATCAGGTGAAGGCGATTCGCATGAGTGGGTATGCGATGAAGATCAACCTGGCGCTCGATGGCTTGCCGAGCTTCAAGGCGCAGCCGGGAACGCACCTCATGCCGCACCACAGGACGACAATTCACATCTGCCCGGACATGGATTACATCGAGCGCGCGTGGGATGAAGCAAAATACGGACGTCCTTCCTCCTTCCCAATGCTGGAGATCACCATCCCCACGACCTACGACGATTCGCTCGCACCGCCCGGGAAGCACATCATGGGTATCTTCCTCCAATATGCGCCCTATCGTCTTCGGGAAGGCGATTGGCGCGCGATGAAGGAGGCCTATGCCGATCGCGTGATGGACCTCATTGAGGAATATGCGCCGGGCTTCAAGGATCGTATCCTGGACCGGCACGTACTCTCGCCGCAGGATCTCGAAGAGGAGTTCGGGCTCACAGGAGGGAACATCTTTCATGGGGACATGAGTGCGGATCAACTCTTCGCCTTTCGTCCTGTACCCGGATGGGCGCGTTATCGCACGCCCATTCGCGGCCTTTACCTGTGCGGCGCTGGGACACACCCGGGCGGCGGCGTCATGGGCTTGCCCGGATACCATGCGGCGCGAGAAGTCTTGCGCGATTGGCGACGGCGACGAGTCTGATGAGCGAGCGGTCGGACACCCCACTTCTACGAGCGATCGGCCGATGGAGCCTCGCGGCGCTCGTCCTCAATTCCATCATCGGGAGTGGGATCTTTGGCCTCCCTTCGATCGTCGCCGGACTGGTCGGAACCTGGAGTCCTTTCGCCTACCTCCTCACGGCGATGGGGATGGGCCTGATCATGGCCTGTTTCGCCGAGGTCGCTTCGCGTTTCACAGCGGCCGGAGGCCCGTACCTGTACGCGCGAGAGGCCTTCGGCCCGTTCATCGGCATGCAGATCGGGTGGCTCACGTGGTTGGTCCGAATCACGGCCGCTGCGGCCAACGCCAATCTCTTCGTCATCTACCTAGCGGAATTCTGGCCACCGGCCGACGACCCGTTCCCGCGCGCGCTTCTTCTGACGCTGCTCATCGGCGGACTCGCTGCTGTGAATTATCGCGGAGTGCGCACCGGCGCTCAAGTGAGCAACGTCTTCGCCGTTTTGAAGCTCGTCCCACTGCTGCTCTTCATCGGTCTGGGGCTCCTCTTCATGAGACCGATCGAGGCTCGTCCCGTGACGCTCTCGGTCGAGGCGTGGTTGCACGCCGTGCTCGTGCTCGTGTACGCCTATGGAGGCTTTGAGGCCGCGCTCTTGCCAATGGCGGAAGCGAGGAATCCCCAGCGAGACGCCCCCTTTGCGCTCTTCGTCGCACTGGTGATGGTCACGACGATCTTCACACTCATTCAAGTGGTCGTCATGAGCGCTCTGCCAGACGCCGCGCGCACGGAGCGCCCGCTCGCTGCCGCAGCGCGCGCGTTCTCAGGCGCATGGGGGGCCGGGATGATCAGTGCGGGCGCGCTCATCTCGGTCTATGGGTACCTCAGCTCGATGATGCTGAACGCGCCACGGTTGACGTTCGCCCTGGCCGAACGTGGTGACTTCCCGGACGTTTTCGCCGCCGTTCACCCCCGATTTCGCACGCCACATATCTCGATCGTGGTCTTCGCGCTCCTGACATGGGGATTAGCATTGGCCGGCACTTTCGCCTGGAATGTCATGCTCTCAGCCGTCGCGCGCCTTTTCACGTACGCCTCGACATGCCTGGCGCTCATCGTTCTGAGACGGAAGGGGCGCGAAGAGCCCGCATTTCGACTCCCGCACGGACCGCTTCTCGCCATCCTCGCGCTCGCTTTCTCCACGGTCCTAG
This sequence comes from Acidobacteriota bacterium, assembly GCA_030550025.1. Taxonomy (GTDB): domain Bacteria; phylum Acidobacteriota; class Blastocatellia; order HR10; family HR10; genus HR10. The sequence continues at coordinate 225,435 of JAUQQC010000003.1, forward strand.
TGACCCGCATGGGGCGCGGAGAAGTGATCGTATTGATCCTGACCTCTCTGCTCGCTCTAGCGAATTGGTTCTGGCGCACTCAGCGCGAGCGGCGGCAGGCACGCGTTCTCTCCCCATAAGGCTCACATGCGCTCAGGGACCTCGATGCCCAAAAGATCCAGCGCGCGCACCAAGCGCTCGCACACGGCCTCGGTGATGGCGAGATAGACCTCGCGCTTGAGCGGATCGCCCTCGCTCAGGATGTGATAACCATGATAGAAGTTATTAAAGCGCTGAGCGAGCTGGAAAGCATATTTCGCGAGGATCGCCGGTTCATATCCCTCGCATGCCTGACGGACGAACTCCTCAAACCGCGCGGCGAAGTAAAGCAACGTCCATAGGTCATCGCGCGCGTTCAAGAGACGATTGATCTCGGCCACGTGCTCCGGCCCCAATGGACGTCGCTCTATTTCCGCTTCCTGAAGCTTCCGAAAGATGCTGCGCGCGCGCACGACAGCATATTGGATGTAGGGGCCGGTCTCCCCTTCAAAGGAGAGCGCTTCAGCGAAATCGAAAGCGATGGCCGTCGTCCGCGTGTACTTGAGCAGGAAATAGCGCAACGCGCCGACGGCGATCTGATGAGCCAGGTGCCGCGCTTCGGCGTCGGAGAGTTCGGGATGCCGAGCGCGCACTTCCAAAAGCGCTTTCTCCTCGAGCTTCGCGATGAGATCATCGGCCTTCACCCCAAGACCGCGCCGCCCCGACATGCTGATCTGCTGTCGTTCCAATTCTTCCGGCGACAGCTCGATCCCAAGCTCCAAACACGCCCGAGGGGTCAGGGTCACCTTCTCGTAGGCGATATGCGCGCTTCGTTCGACGCGTGGATCAGGAACTAAGGCGCGAACGGCCTCCTTCACGAACTTCTGCAAGTACGTCTGCTCCGACCCGATCACGCTCAGATAGGCCGATCCGTGTCCGAATTCCGGATGCGCTTCCTCCGTAGGCTCGGTCGTCGTGATCCACGTCGTGTGCCCATTCGAATATCGGCGAAAAGGCCGATAGCTGAAGTCCACATCCAATCGTCCGAGCTTCCAGAGATGATACGCGATATCCTTCGCCGTGTAGACGACCGTCCCGTCGGAGCGAACGAGCACCTTTCCGTCTTCCTCCGGCGCACTATTCTCGCCTTCCGAGGGCAAGCGCATCACCCAACACCCCCGATTCTTCCCCTCAGTCTCGTAGGTGACCAATCCGGCAGACTTGAGCAGTTCGAAGGCCCGATCCCAAAATTTCAGATGAAGGATCTCGCTCTCGCGGGGAAGCACATCGTAGTAGATGCCGAGGCGCTCGACCGTATCCAACTGGGCGTTGAGCACACGCATGGAAACATACTCGGCCAGCTCAGCCGTCGGATTGCCGCCCTCTTCGATCTCACTGAGCGTTTGGCGCCGAAGCGCCAAAGCCGTCGGGTCTTCGTCGTACCATGCCGTCACCCGCGCGTACAAATCCCAGCAATAGTGATCGAATTTTCCCGGGATCGCTTCGATCTCCGCTCGGCCTTTCTTCTCCAAATACTTGAAGCCGACAATGACATCAGCCACCTGAACGCCAGTGTTGTCAATGTAGTTGTGGACCTCAACGCGCGCTCCACTGTGGCGCAACAATCGAACCAAGGCATCACCGAGAACTGCATTCCGCAGATGTCCGATATGCGCCGCCTTATTGGGATTGATGCTCGTGTGCTCGACGATGATCTTCTCCCCGGACGGCTCCGGGGGAGGCTCCGGCTGCCGAAGTCCCAATAGCAGGCGTGCCCGGTCGAGGAAGACGTTGATATACCCCGCCCCGGCGACCTCGACACGAGCGATCTCCTCCGTCGGCGGCAGAGAAGCAGCAATCGCCTCAGCCAACGCTCGTGGATTCGGCCTCGGTCCAGTACGTTCCCTAAGCTTCCGCGCGAGTTGAAATGCAACGGGAAAGGCCAAATCCCCGTACTCAACCTGCGGCGGGACTTCGATGGGGATCTCTCCCAACGCGAGATCGAACCGCTCTCGAATCCACTCCCGGAGATGTGCCGCCAAACGCTTCCGCAATGATTCCAACATACGCACTCACTCGCTCACATTACAGTTCAATCTATAGCACCCTCGCTCCGATGACGTCAACCGCTTGACTCACCCCCGTCCCTCAACCATCATGCTGAACGTTCGCCTCTCCATCTGCATCTTGCCAAACGGCGCGTTTTCTTGTAATATTCGCCTAGCTTGCTCTCCCCAATGGGAACAAGATGAAGAAACCATTTGGAGGGTACGTTTGTGACTAAGAAGACAGTGCGAGCGACATATACGGATGTCAGCGGCCGGGGCCTCTATGATCCCAATAACTTAACGCGCACGCAGGTCGTGCAGCCGCAGCCGAAGAAGCGCGTGCCGCCCGAACAGACGCATGCGGAGAACTACTACTACCGGAAGCAGATGGAGGCCAAGACCCCGATGGTCGTCGTGCTCACTGACGGGGAGGTCGTTCGGGGAACGATCGAATGGTACGATAAGAACTGCATCAAATTGCATCGCAACGGAGAGCCCAATTTGCTCATTTTCAAACATGCGATCAAGTACCTGTACAAGGATTTGCCTCCTGCCGAAGCGGAGGCGTCTTCGGAGGAATGAAGACCGAGCCCCATGACCTGGGGGCTTTAGGAGCGAAGGGCTCACCCCCGGTAGGGAGACCGTGAGGAAGACGCCGATGGCGTTTTACTCGATGACCTCGATCCCGACGAGTCTTTGGAATTCCAGATTCGCGTAGAGGGGAAGGAAATCGGGGTCCCGGCGCGCATGGAGCCGATAGGTCTCCCGCATGGCGATCGCCTGGCGCAGGGCCGCGAGAGCTTTCTCAACCTGCCCGCCTCGGGCATAAGCGGCGGCCAACGCATACACCGCATGATCGGCACGGGGATCGAGTCTGAGCGCCTTCTCAAAATAGGCGATGGCTGGAGCGATCTGCCCGCGATTGAGTTCAACGATCCCTTGGTCATAGAGCGCTTCGGCCGTGCGTGGTACCGGGCGAGGGGCCCTCAGCTTCTGTTCACAAATCGCCAGATAGGCGCGGGCCCGCGCCAACACCTCCGCCTCCGTCGGGAAACGTTCGATCAGAGATTGGAACGCCTCACGCGCTCTTTCAAACTCCTGACGATTGAAGAGCTTAACAGCTTGCTCGAAGGCCCTCACGGCCGGAGAGGCAAGCACTCGCTCCCCGCCCGTTGGCAGAGTTCGCCCTACAGCCTTCCTCGAAGAGGTCCCTTGGGAGGCCCGGCGGCGCGCTGCTGACGACTCCTTTCGAGTCTTAGCTTGGCCTTTAGAAGCCGCCGCTTTTCCCCGATCACTGACCTTTCTCCGGGAAACCGCCGGAGCCGAAGCGGGAGTTTGCCTAGATATGGGCTTTGACTTTTTCGCTCTCCGAATCGCCTTGGCCACCGAATCCCGCTCCCTCCGCCTTGACCCACTAAGTCTAGATCGCATTTGAAGTTACCAAAAAAAACCCTCTCCGTCAAGGCGAAGTGAACCCAACGACGTAGATTTCGTGTCCGAACGCGCCCCAAAGCCCCTTTACTGGATCTCCACTTTCTCGACACCTTTCTCCGACTCCGGCTTCAACCAGCTCTCGATGTCCTCGATCGCGGCGTCCAAAAGCGAGCGAACAGCTAGAAGCGCTTCCTTTTGTGCGTTCACCAAATGTTCCAGGGTTGGTCGGGGCACGCCCAGGGTTTGCAACGTTTCGCACACCTTGCGTCCGACGGTTCGGAAGATCATGCTCAAAGCTCCTGTATCTTTCGTCGAGGAGGAGGGAGGGCATGGTGCCGAAGGGGGGACTCGAACCCCCACGGGTTGCCCCACACGCCCCTCAAACGTGCGTGTCTACCAATTCCACCACTTCGGCACCTTCCTGCCGGCGTTTCGCACAAGGAACTTTATACCAACTCCGGCTTATTTTCAAGGGCCGATGTTCACTTTCCAGGGGCCGGTGGCGTCTGAGCCGGGCGCTCAACAGGCGGAGGCTCTTTCACTTCACGCACGACCGACGCCGGACCGAACACATTGGGGAAGCTGAAGATAAGTCCCAGTCCCATGAAAATAGCTGCCGTCACGATCGTGACCCATCCCAAGAAGTGCTGGGCCCCTCGCGGACCAAAGGCCGTTTGACTCCCACCACCCCCGAAAAGAGCCGCGGCATCAGCCTTCCCTGGCTGTAACAAGACGGCGGCAATCAACAGCAAACAATCAAGAACATAAAGGGCGATCAGAACGTCTACCCACCACACGGCATCCTCTCCTCAAAAGTAGTGCACGATCTCCGAAAAGCTTCGGGGATCCAAACTCGCTCCCCCGACCAGAGCACCATCAATATCGGGCTCGGTCATGAGGGCGCGGATATTCTCGGGCCGAACGCTCCCTCCGTAGAGAATACGCAAGCCATCAGCCACCTTTTCTCCAACAAGGGCGGCTACGCGCTGCCGGATATAGGCGTGCATCGTCTGCGCCTGTTCAGGGGAGGCCGTGTGCCCTGTCCCAATCGCCCATACCGGCTCGTAGGCGATGAGGAGACGGGCGACCTCCTCGGGATGCAACCCACTCAATGCCGCTTCCACTTGTCGCTTCACGATGACTTCCGCCATCCCTGCCTCCCGTTCTTGAAGCGTCTCCCCCACGCACACGATGGGGTTCAAGCCCGCCTCAAGCGCCGCGCCGATCTTGCGCCGTACTAACTCGTCCGTCTCCCCGTAGAACTGGCGTCGTTCAGAATGCCCGATGATCACATATCGGCACCCGACGTCCCGGAGCATGAGGGCGCTGATCTCGCCCGTTCGCGCGCCGAAGCCATTCATCTCGCAGACGTCTTGAGCCGCGAGCTGAATATTGCTCCCCTCAAGTCGCTGGGCGACGGCCCACAGCGCCGTGAACGGCGGAGCCACGACGATCTCACAATGGGTGACCGCAGCGACAAGAGGCTTCAGCTCCGCGACCGTCTGGACAGCTTCTGCGATGAGCTTGTACATCTTCCAATTTCCGGCGATCACCGGCTTTCGCATCTCTCCTCTCCGGACGCGCCCCGCTATGTCTTCTCGGTCAATGCCTTCACCCCCGGAAGCTCAATTCCGGCCAAGAACTCCAACGTCGCGCCTCCACCCGTCGAAAGATGAGTGATCCGCTCAGCAACGCCCGCCTGACGGATCGCAGCCAAGGAATCGCCCCCACCGACGATCGTCACCCCTGGACATTCGGCTAAAGCCCGCGCGATTGCGATCGTCCCTTGATCGAACGGCGGCTGCTCGAAGACGCCCAAGGGGCCGTTCCAAAAGACGGTTCGCGCTTCGGCGATCCGCGCGGCGAAGAGGCGCGCAGTTTCTGGCCCGATGTCCATCCCGATGGCTCTTTCGGGGAACTCCTCGGTTCGCACAACGCGCGTCTGCACCTCTTCTTCCATCCGCTCGAGCACCACGTGATCCACCGGCAGCAGGAAGGCGATCTGCCGCGCCTCGGCCTCCGCCATGAGCTTCCGCGCTAACTCCAACTGATCGCTCTCCACGCGCGAGGCGCCGACGTCTTCTCCCTTCGCACGCAAGAAGGTATAGGCCATAGCTCCGCCGATCAGCACAGTATCGGCTCGCGCCAACAGGTTTTCGATGACCAAGATCTTGTCCGAGACCTTCGCCCCACCGAGGACGACGACGAAAGGATGTTCCGGTTGCGCGAGCAAGCGCCCGAGATACTCTAACTCCTTCTCCATGAGGAACCCCGCCGCCGCCACCGGCACAAAGCGCGTGATCCCTTCGATCGAAGCATGGGCTCGGTGGGCGGCCCCAAAGGCATCGTTCACATAAAGATCGGCGAGCTGAGCGAGCTGGCGCGCGAACTCCAGATCGTTCTTCTCTTCCTCCGGATGGAAGCGGAGATTCTCCAGCAAGAGGGCCTGTCCATCCGATAGCTGATCTACGAGAGCCTTGACCTCCGCGCCTACGCAATCAGGGGCCAGCGGGATCTCCTGGTCGAGCAGCTCGGAGAGCTTCCGCGCGACCGGTTGTAGCGAATATTTCGGATCGCGCTTGCCCTTGGGACGCCCAAGATGGGAGGCCAAGATCACCCGCGCCCCCCGCCCCAAGGCATAGCGAACCGTGGGGAGCGTCGCTTCGATCCGCCAGGCTTCGACGACCTCCCCCCCTTCGATCGGGACATTGAAGTCCGCGCGGAGGAAGACCCGCTTCCCCTGCAACTCCAGATCGCGGATCGAGAGCTTGGCCATACCCCTTATCACCCCCTCTGAGCGATGAACAGGATCAGGTCGCGCACCCGGCAGCTATACCCCCACTCGTTGTCGTACCAAGCGAGCACCTTCACCAGGTTCCCATCCAGCGCGCGCGTGAAGCTGGCGTCCACGATCGAAGAGTGCGAGTTCCGCAGGAAATCCACCGAGACCAACTCCTCCTCGCAGTAGGCGAGGATCCCGCGTAATTCCCCCTCGGCCGCCTCTTTGAGCGCAGCGCGCACTTCCTCGGTCGTCACCGGACGCTTCAGCTCGGCGACCAAATCCACAACCGAGACGTTGGGAACGGGAACGCGGATGGCAATGCCGTCGAGTTTCCCCTTCAGCTCCGGGATCACCAGTCCGATCGCCTTAGCGGCTCCCGTCGTCGTGGGGATCATCGAGACGGCAGCCGCGCGCGCGCGGCGCAGGTCTTTATGCGGCAGGTCCAGAATCCGTTGGTCGTTCGTATAGGCATGGACCGTCGTCATATAGCCGTGCACGATGCCGAATCGCTCATGCAGCACCTTGACCACCGGGGCCAAGCAGTTCGTCGTGCAGGACGCATTGGAGATGATGTGATGCCGCGCCGGATCGTACATCTTCTCATTCACGCCGAGCACGATCGTGATATCCTCTTCCTTGGCCGGAGCCGTGATGATGACCTTCCGAACCGGGCCGCGCAGGTGCTTCTCTGCATCCGCGCGATTCGTGAAAAGCCCTGTGGACTCGACGACGATCTCCGCCCCGACCGACTCCCATGGGATCTTCGCCGGGTCCTTCTCCTTAAAGACCCGAAACGTCCGCCCGTCCACTGTGATCGTATCTTCGGTGAAGGTCACCGCCGCGTCCAAAGGCCCGAGGATCGAATCGTACTTCAGCAGATGAGCCAAGGTCTTGGCGTCGGTGATATCATTGACGGCGACGAACTCGATCTCTGGATTTCCCAAAGAGGCGCGCAACACATTGCGCCCGATGCGACCGAATCCATTGATGCCGACTCGTATGGCCATATCGCTTCCTCTCCTGCGAGCTGAATGTAACAAGCAATTATAGGGAAATCTCCCTCTGGTGGAAAGGCTCGTGCGAAAGCGCGACCTTGTCTGAGGTCTCCCTCTCATGCTATCGTGGAACGCTATCGCTTTATGCCGAGGCAGGGGACGAAAGCTTTCGAGCATCTGGTCGAGGAATTCCTGAGCGGATATTTCGCCTTTAATCCCACGCACGCGACGGCCCTCGGCGTACACGAGTACGATGATCGGTTGGAGGACCGGTCGGCCGAAGCCATCGCCGAAGAGCTGCGCCGCTTAGAAGATTTTCGGAAGCGATTGGATCGAGAGATCGTGCCCGAGGAGCTCCCCGATGAGGCGCAGATGGACCTTGCGATCCTTCGGTCGAAGATCGAGGCACAACTTCTGCATCTGCGGACGATCCGATGGTGGGCGCGCGATCCGAGCTATTTCAGTGACCTGGCTGCCTGGTCCGTCTACAGCCTCTTGGTGAGGCCGACGACGTCGCTGTCCCAACGCTTAGAGGCCATTGAACAGCGCCTGCGCGCCGTCCCGCGATTGTTGGCGCAGGCTCGCGAGCACCTGGCTCGCACGGCGGAAAAAGCGCGCCAAGCGCCCGCTCATGGAGTCCCCCGCATCTTCGTCGAGATCGCTCTTGAGGAATTTGAAGGCGCGCGCGAGTTCTTCGCCACGGCTATTCCTGGTTTCATCGCCGAGGTGACCGATTCGGAGAAAGCGCGTTCGCTTCAGCGAGCGAACGCTGAGGCTCTTCACGCGTGCGAAGGAATGCGACGATTTCTCGCCGAGGAGCTTTTGGAGAAAGCTCAAGGAGAATTCGCCCTCGGTCGGGAGATCTTCGCCCGCCTCCTTGCGGCGGAAGAACAGGTGTTCACGCCCATTGAGGAGATCCTGGGGCATGGATGGCGAGAGCTGCACGCCACGCAGGAGCGCATGCGGGAGATCGCGCATCAGATCGCCCCAAACCGTACACTCCCGGATCTCCTGCATCACCTCTCCGAGGAGCATCCGGCGGCTGACGATTTGATCTCCTCCTATCGTCGGCGTTGTGAGGAAGTGAGACGCTTCGTCCTGGAGCGCGAGTTGGTCAGCATCCCCGAAAGGGATTGGCTGGAGATCACCGAGACGCCCCCGTTTTACCGAAGCCTCATCTTCGCCGCGCTCGATCCGCCGGGCCCTTTCGAGGTGGCGGAACACCCCACGTTCTTCTACGTCACGCCGGTGGACGCCACTCAACCGCCCGATCGTCAAAAGGCCTATTTGCGCGCTCACAATGTCTATGCTCAGGTCTCGACGATCATCCACGAAGCGTATCCCGGCCATCACGTGCAAGCGCTGCATGTGAAGCGATGTCCGTCGCTGGTGCGAAAGGTGTTCGCCGCCGGGACGTTCGTTGAAGGATGGGCGCACTACTGCGAAGAGATGGTCCTCGACGAAGGGTTCGGACGAGAAGATCTGCGTCTTCGGCTCTTTCAACTCCACGAAGCGCTCTGGCGCATCGGCCGATTGATCGCCGCCACGCGGATGCACACGGGACAACTCTCGCTCTCGCAAGCCATCGAGTTCCTCGTACGAGAATGCTATCAAGAGCCGGAGAACGCGCGCCGCGAGGCGTGGCGGTACACGCGCGATCCGCTCGTGCTCGTCTACTCATGGGGGAAATGGCAGATTCGCGCCTTGCGCGAGGCCTACCGTCGCGCGCGTGGGGATGCGTTCTCGCTCAAGGAATTCCACGACCATCTGCTCGGATACGGAGAACCCCCAGTGAGCGCACTGGAGGACATGATCTTGAAGGAGAGGTGAGGAAGACTATGAGGGCGAAGATCACCGATCTGCGAGAACTGGCGCAACGCTTACGACGCAACAGTGTGCGCATGACGACCGAGGCGGGATCTGGGCATCCCACGTCCTGTCTCTCGGCCGCTGATCTCGTGGCCGCCGTTTTCTTCCATGCTCTTCGCTATGACGTCCGCCATATTCCCAACCCGACGAACGATCGGTTCATTCTCTCGAAAGGTCATGCAGCACCGCTGCTCTACGCCGCCTGGGCCGAAGCCGGAGCCTTTCCGGCCGAGAAGCTCATGACTTTGCGACGTGTGGAGAGCGAATTGGAAGGCCATCCGACGCCCCGCTTCCCATGGGCGGAGGTCGCGACGGGATCGCTCGGACAAGGTCTTTCGATCGGCGTAGGCATGGCCCTGGCGGGAAAGTACCTGGATCGGCTTGACTATCGCATTTACGTTCTGCTCGGCGATGGGGAGACAGCGGAAGGGGCCGTTTGGGAAGCCATCGCACTGGCGGCTTATTACCGTTTGAATAACCTCATCGCCTTGGTAGATGTGAACCGCCTCGGTCAAAGTCAAGCGACCATGTACGGCCACGATCTGGAGGCGTATGAGCGACGCTTTCGCGCCTTCGGATGGCATGCGCTCGTCGTGGACGGGCATGATCTGGAGGCGATCACCCGCGCGCTGGACGAAGCGCGCCAGAGCGAAGAACGGCCTGTGGCCATCATCGCCAAGACGGTGAAAGGGAAGGGCGTCTCCTTCCTCGAAGACAAAGAGGGATGGCATGGGAAACCGCTCAAGCGAGGCGAGGAGACCGAACGCGCTTTACGGGACCTCGGCGCCCCGGAGCAATGGCCGATTCAGCAGATCGAACCCCCGGCTGGGTTTGAGTTGCGACCTCCCCGGCCTCTCCCCGATGGAGTTCGTGCCGCGGAGACAGCCGGCTCAATCGAATCGTGGCCGCTGCCCGCGTACAGCATCGGCGATCAGGTGGCCACGCGCGAAGCCTACGGGACGGGGCTCGTGCGCGCCGGTCGTATGAATCCGCGGATCGTCGCTCTCGATGGAGACACGAAGAATTCCACGTTCTCGGAGAAGTTCCAACAGGCGTATCCCCATCGCTTCTTCGAGAAGTTCATCGCCGAGCAGAATATGGTAGGCGCGGCGATTGGACTCGCGGCACGCGGCTACATCCCTTTCGCTTCCACGTTCGCCTGCTTCCTCACCCGCGCGTTCGATCAAATCCGAATGGCCGGCATCTCGCGCGCGAACATCAAACTCTGCGGCTCACACGCTGGCGTCTCCATCGGCGAGGATGGGCCCTCGCAGATGGGACTTGAAGACTTGGCCATGATGCGTGCGATCCCGGGATCAGTCGTCCTCTATCCTTCGGACGCCGTCTCGACCGAGAGAGCCGTAGAGCTGGCTGCTGCGCATCAAGGTATCGTCTACATCCGCACGACGCGACCGAAGACGCCCGTCCTGTACCCGAATGATGAACCATTCGCCATCGGTCGGTGTAAGATTCTGCGGCGAGATGCACGAGATCGACTCACGATCGTGGCCGCCGGCATCACCCTTCATGAAGCGCTGCGGGCATATGAGGAGTTGAAGAACCAAGGGGTTCTCGTCCGCGTGATTGACCTCTTCTCGGTTAAGCCTTTGGACCGCGAGACCCTATGTCGGGCGGCCCGCGAGGCCGGGGGGACCATCCTCACAGTGGAGGATCATTACCCGGAGGGAGGACTGGGCGATGCCGTCGCGGCCATCGCCGCTGAGGAAGGTCTTCGGGTCGTGAAACTGGCTGTGAACGATCTGCCACGCTCGGGCAAGCCGGAGGAACTGCTGGATCGCTATGGCATCAGCGCCCGCCGCATCGTGCAACGCGCGCGCGAGTTGATCGGATGAACGAGAGTTCACGGCAAGGCGCAGAGAAGAAGTCGTACGCCCTCGCAACGCCTTCTTCGGCATAAAGAGTGAACCGACTCCGAAAGATGCCACGTGAGCCGAATCCTCCTTCGCGACGGTGGAGAACGCCCAGTTTCCTCACCACGAGGCGAACGCGCGATTTGAAAAAGTCATTCGGCGAGAATATACTAAAAGTTGGGGAGGAGGCCGTGAAGCGAGATCTCGCCAAGGAGTTCGGTCATGCCTTGCGCCAATTGCGTCAGGCGCGCCGACTCACACAAGAGGCTTTGAGTGAGCGGGCGGAGATCTCCGTCGAATACCTCAGTCGGATCGAGCGCGGACTCCACAAGTCACCGCCGTCATGGAGTATCTTGGAAAGACTTGGACATGCGCTTGGAGTGGTTGTCCAAAAGCGTGGCATGAGCTGGACGATTAAACTCGCAGCCTGATGCGACAAGGCGCAAGCGAAAGAGGAATCCCGCGAAGCGGAGACGCTGTTTTTTTCGGCCTCTCGCATTCCCCTAGCAAACGGGCTCTCCTCAAAGATGCACGAATTCTCGACGTTTGGCTCGACTACGGGAGCAAGGTATTCGAAAAGGTGCCTCCCGGTTGAAACGGGATGCTCACCGATCGTCCCGATCGGCGATCGAGCACGCGATGAACCTCCGTGAGGAACTCCGTCGGATCGCTCGATTTGAGGACGTAGCTCTCGGCTAACCACGTGGTATAGTCGTCCTGAAAAGACGCATAGGCCGTGAGGATGATGACGGGGACGCGCGCCGGATGACTCGCGATCTGCTGAAGCAGCTCAAGCCCGCTCTGAGACCCCAATCGAATATCGAGGACGACGAGATCGGGCGGTTCGACCTCCAAAAATCGCAAAGCTTCGGCCCCAGAGGGGGCTTCAACGACATCATGTCCCTCATCGGCCAAGACAGCGGAATAAAAAAGGCGGATGTTGGGCTCATCATCTACAAGCAAAATTCTCGCCATGGCGACGTCCTCCTTATACATCACCGGCGTTGACGCCGCCTCATCCAGGAGCGCCATGCCGTATACTGCCTCAGATGAGCCCGCTTCGAAAGAGCGACCACACCGACTAAGCCGAACACTGCCGTAACCGCTCCGCCTCTTCGAGGAGTTGCTCTAAACGGGAGACCAGGGAATGGGTCTCCACAGCGTCTTCGCGCGCTTCCATGAGCTGATGAGCGAGCCGTAAGATCTCTTCGTGCACTTGATCCCACCGGGCCCATCGCTCGCTCTCACTTCCAAATTCCAGCTCCGTTCTGAGATCGCCGCCCACCATGGCCACCTCCCCCTTGGCGATCCCCACCGGGTGAGGCTGCCACGCGACAACCCGCACGGGCGCCTCGGCAAGTCTTCACAGTCCTGAAAAACCGTTTCGAAGTTTACCACATCACGCCGCCAGATGACAGGACCTAATAGGTCGGGTTGCTCCCGCGACCCCGTCAAGAGGCGTGGGACAGTATGCCCATCTCTCCAAGGACGTGAGTTCGCTTCATATCGCGGCACACTCTTTGCACGCCCTCCTTCCGCCGAGGGCACATTGACGGGATCGGGAGCAGACGAAGATAATCCTTACGCCATGATGGAATCGCTTTATCAACAGCTCATGGCTCGAGCCTTTCGGTTGCTGTCGCGGAAGGCGCGCAGTACCGCCGAACTTCGGGCGAAACTCCTGGAGAAAGCGCCGGGGGAAGAACAGCTGGTCGAACGGGTGATCGTCCGCTTGCAGGAACTCGGCTACTTGAACGATCAGCAATTGGCGAGCGATTACGCCGCCCTGCGCTTGCAGCTCAAGCCGATGGGCCGACGGCGCCTTCGCGAGGAGCTGCGCCGAAAGCGCTTGCCGGAAGAAGCGATCGAAGCGGCCCTCAACCAGGCCTACGATCAAACCGACGAAGAGTCCCTGATCATGCGCGCCGTTCGCAAGTGGGTACGGACAAAGGGAGTGCCCAAGACGAAGGCAGATGCGAAACGTCTCTTCGATCACCTCATGCGGCTCGGCTTTGAGTACGACCATGCCCGTCGTGCGCTACGGGAGGTCTCGAAGATTTCGCTAGAAGAATGAAGATGCGCCCGCGATGTCTCCCCAAGGCTCAGAACTGAATTTGGGGGACGCGCGTCGCTTCCGGCGCGGCTTTGAAGTAATCCTCAGCCCGTTCGAAGCCAAAGAGGCGAGCGACGAGAACCGAGGGGAATCGGGACGTCGCGATGTTATACTCTTGAACGGCTTGAATGTAATCCCGGCGCGCGACGGCGATCCGATTCTCGCTTCCGGCCAGCTCATCCATGAGCCGTTGGAACGTCTCGTTCGAGCGCAACTCGGGATACTGCTCAGCGAGTGAGAGCACTTGCACGCGCAGTTGCGGCAGAATGGTCTCGATCTGCGCGTTCGCTTGGACGCGCTCTTCCGGCGTCGCATCGGGTTTGAGGAGTTTGGCTCGCGCCTCCGCGATGCGGGTGAAGACCTCCAGCTCTTGCTTCGTGATCCCGCGGACTGTGTTCACGAGATTCGGGATCAGATCAGCACGTCGCTGCATCTGATTCTCCACCTGCGACCACCGGCTGCGCACGGTCTCGCGCTTCGCGACCAGGCTGTTGTACGTCGAGACGGAGTAGCCGCCGAAGATGAGGATCACCACGCCGAGGACGACGCCCGCCATCAAGGTCCGACGGCGCCGCTCGGCTCGCGCCCGGGCCAATTGTTCTTGCTCACGAAGATAGACCTGGCGGAACTCCTCGCGCGTTCCGGGTTCCGGTCCCAACCATTCGCTCATGGCCGCACCTCCAAATGATCAACTCGCTCGATGACGCCCCGAATGGCTTCCACATAGGCGGCGAAGAGCCGATCGGCTTCCTCAAGCGGAAGCGATCGCTTCGCCTCTCGGAGATCGAGAACGGCATGAAACGGCGTCACCTCAAGCGAGAGCGAATCGCCCAATCGCTGCACAACCTCCCGCCTCTTCAGCGGAGGCTCGGAGATCCCAAAGAGCCGCAAGACATGGCGGAAGAGAGTGACGAAGCTCACGATCGAATCGGTCATGAGCGCCGTCACCCGCTCGGCGCTCTGGCTCGCCGGAATGTAGAGTTCCCGCAGCCGGATGAGCTTGCCCCGCAATTCGTACTCGATCTGGTGGCGAAGGTGAACGGTCGAGACCTCAAGCCCCAGGAAGGGGTCTTCGCCATAGAGAACGCGATGGGCAGCGCTCATGTCGAGGAATTCCATGGGGAAGACATCCGATGCGTCCACCATCTCCTCTCGCGTGAAGTAAAGCGGCAAGGGATGTCCGCGCGCTTGCCAATCTTCGATGAGGGGACGGACGGCTCGAAGATCCGCCGGGGTGATTGTCTCCAGAACGACGAGGACATTATAGTTCGATCGTTCGGGATCGAAGTCTCCCATCACAGCCGATCCGTAGAGTACGATGGAGACAAGCTGCGCCCCATGCGCCGCTTTCAACCCCTCGACAAGTTTGACCAGCTCATCCGCCATGATGAATCGGGATACGCATCACCAACTCCCGCTCGCGCCCCCTCCCCCAAAAGATCCCCCACCGAAGCCGCCAAAGCCACCGCCGCCGAAGCCCCCCGATCGGTGCGAGCCGCCGCCAATGTGGCCGCCAAAGCCCCCGGATCCTCCACCGCTGAAGATGATCGGATACCATAACCAGTCCGAATCCTGATATGGCCGCGATCGCCTGAGTTGCCCCTTTCTTCGCCAGCCCGTCCCCGTGGTCGCCGCCAAAACGAAAGCGAGGATGAAGAGGACCACAAACAGGAGCACAAGACTCAGGCCCGCCGCTCGAACGGACCGCCGCTCCGGCGCATATGCGAGCGAGGCATCCACATCTTCGATCGTCACACCGCGCTTTTTAGCGAGCGTCGCGACGATGGTTTGAAGGCCCAACTCGAGCCCTTCGCCATATTTCCCCTCCCGGAAATAGGGGACCATGCGCCGCCCCACCTCTCCAACCAACCCGTCGGGCAACTCCCCTTCCAACCCATACCCGACCTCGATGCGCCACTTGCGCTCGTTCGGAGCGACGAGAATGAGCAAACCCGTATCCTCCCCCTTCCGCCCAATTCCCCATCGGCGCGCCAGCTCGATCGAATAGTCCTCGATCGGCATCCCTTCGAGCGAAGAGACGGTCACAATGGCGATCTCCACCCCCATCTGCGCGCGCGCTCGGCGGATCAGAGCCTCCATTCGCGTCTGGCTCTCCACATTGAGCACGCCGGCGAAGTCGTTCACGTAGCCTCGCGGCGATGGGAATTCCTGACCGCGCGCGAGATGACCAAGCGCCCCTCCCATAAGCACGAGAACGACTTGCATCCCAATCACGATCCGGCCTCGCATCACGCCATAGCTTACCAGATCATTTCTCCATATGCCAATCAGCGAACGTTCGTCCCTCGCCCGCGTGGGAACATTTCATCGCGAGACGACGTCGAACACCATGAAGGTTATCCTCATCTAAGACGAAGTGGGTGCGGAGGCATGTATGCGACGAGCTTGCAGGCTCTGCGAACCGTTCATCGCCGCAATGGCCGTCCTCGCCTCCCTTCAACCGTCGGTTGCCGATCCCTTCCAATCGGCGATGGGGAAGATCTCCGGGCGCGTCTTCTCGGACGCCGGTCGCCCGGTGAAATACGCGCGCGTTGAGCTACACCGGGTCTCCGACACGTATTCCGCCTTCGTCGCGGAGACGCGCACGGATGCACATGGAGCTTTCACCTTCGAGAATGTCGCACCCGGAACGTATGTTCTTCGGGCTTCTCAACTTGGCTTCTTCTCCGAGCAATCGTCCACCGAGCCCATAGAGCTACGCGAAGGTCAGCATCTGCAACACCTCGATCTCCGGCTGATCGCGGGAGGAGTCATCACTGGCCGCGTCTCCGATGAAGATGGCGATCCGGTGATCGGGGCAGAAGTGCTTGCCCTACAGCTTCAAGCCAACGGGGAAACTGTACACCACAACAGCGCTCAGACGGACGATCGCGGAGTGTACCGCCTTTTCGGACTCCCACCGGGACAATATGTGGTCGGCGTCCGCTTGCCGGATCACGGGCAAAGCCGTCAATGGACACTTCGATACTTTCCTGGCGTTCTCTCCCATAGAGAGGCCATCCCCATCTCGGTGAGCGGGGGCCAGGAAGCCGAGGGGATAAACATCGCGTTCAAGCCCCTGAAAGGGGCCCAACTGACGGGGCGCGTCGTCTTGGAAAAAGAAGGTAAACCTGTTCGCGCACGTCTGACGCTCTCAGGGCAAGCCTTTCTCGTTCTCTCGACGTCCACCGACGCCACCGGGCGATACAAGTTCCTCGACCTACCTCCAGGGCAGTACCACGTGAGCGTGGAGCCCCTTGAAGAGGATGCTGTGGGGTGTTCCCAATTCGTTCACATTCCACCTCGGCAATCAGTTCGTCATGACTTCGCATTACCAGAAGCCGCTTGGATAGAGGGTTGGGTTGAGCTTGAGGATCGCCGCCCCCTGGACCCGATGCATTCTCTCACAGTATCGCTCACAATGACCCGAATCGAGGGACCCGAAGGCGCCCCCTCAGTGTTTTCCAAATCGGTGGGACCGAATGGGGCCTTTCGCATCGGAGGGTTGCCAAAAGGGAGGGCGCGGCTCTCGATCCTCTCTCCTAACGAGCAGTACTACATAAAAGCGCTCACTGTTGGAGGCCGCGAAGTTCCTGATCTCGAGCTTTCTCTTCGCCCCGGGGCCACACTCTCGGGCGTCCGCATCGTGCTCTCGGATGACGTGGGAGAGGTGCGCGGTCGTGTGAACGTCGCAGAAGGAGACATAACTTCGTACCGCCTCATCCTCATTCCCGAAGACCCGGTGAAGCGGTGTGATCTTGGACAGGTGCGATCCGCTTGGACGACCGGTTCGACTCCGTTCATCTTTCGCGGTGTACCAGCAGGCCGATATTGGTTATTCGCTGCTCCCGCGGAAGTCCCTGTCCGGATCGAGACCCTACTCGAGAAAAACCTCTCTTCGGCCCATGTGATCGAAGTGCGCTCTCATCAAATCGTTGAGGTCCTCGTCTCCTCGCTTCAAAAGGAGGATCTTTGAGATCGCTCCAGAAGCGACGGAGCCTTCCAGATGCCTAGCTCGTGGCTCATGACGACAGTTGTCGCAAGATATCCTCCAGGATCTCTCGCGGACGATCGCTCTCTAAGACCGGACGACCGAGCACGAGATAATCGGCTCCGGCTCGTATGGCCTCCTGCGGCGTCGCCAAGCGTCGTTGATCATGCGGAGGAGTGCCCGAGGGGCGAACCCCGGGGACGATGATCGCGAATTCCCGATCGGGAATGGCTTCGCGAATCCGCGCGATCTCCCACGCGGAAGCGACGACACCTCCCACGCCACATGCATGGGCTAAACGCGCTAGAGCGACGGCGATCTCCTCGGGCTCAGCTTGCAGACCCATCTTCGCCAGGTCTTTGGCCTCCAGGCTCGTCAAAACCGTCACGGCGAGGACGCGTGGTCGAGCGATCCCTTCGCGCGCGCAGAAATCCGCAACGGCTTCGACGACGGCCCGCATCATCGGCTCACCACCGAGAGCATGAAGGGTGAACATGCTGACGCCCAAGCGCGCCGCCTCGACTCCGGCGCGCGCGACCACCGTCGGAATGTCGTGGAACTTGAGATCGAGAAACACGCGTTCCCCTCCCCGAAGGAGCGCGCGTACAAGATCCGGTCCGGTGGCTGTGAAGAGTTGACTCCCGATCTTGTACATGCCGACCAATCCCCGCGTCTCCTCGACGAGGCGCAACGCCGCCTCCGCCGTCGGGACATCGAGCGCGAGGATCACGCGGTCTTTCGGCTCACGCTTCTCATCCTTCTCCACCATCGCTTCATCTCCCTTGCAGTCGAAACGCACTCCGCGCCATGCGCGCTCACTCTCCCCCCATTCGACGAAGGATCCGCCGAACGCCCTCTTGGAAGACCTCCGGGGGAGGGAGGAGACTGAGGACAAGATACCCTTCCTCCTCGAACTCAAAGAAATATCCGGGATGCACCAAAACTCCCTCCTGCTCCACCAGCTCGAGCGCGAAGGCTTCCTCATCGCGCGCGTCCAGAAGCTGCACGATCGCGTACCATCCCCCTTCAGCTTCTAAGCAGCGGCAGCCCTCGATCCGTGCGACGCTCTCTCGCAAGTACTCCCAGTTCGCCTTCACGCGCTCGCGGATCTGTCGGCCAATGGTCTCCCGCAGCATCATCCAATGCGGCAAGGCCTGCTGCGCCGGCGTACTCACGGAGAGATAGGTGTCACTAATGATCTCCAGCCGAAGGAGCGCCTCGTGCACCAACGCCTTCGGACCGGTG
The DNA here is from genome assembly GCA_030550025.1 of Acidobacteriota bacterium. Lineage (GTDB taxonomy): Bacteria > Acidobacteriota > Blastocatellia > HR10 > HR10 > HR10. The sequence continues at coordinate 243,801 of JAUQQC010000003.1, forward strand.
ACGGCGATCCAGGCGAGCTTCATTTGTGGGAGTCCAAGAAGCTTGGAGACCCCACTGAGGACAAAGGTCAAAACTTCATCCTCCCCCTCTCGAAGAAGCGTCCCAAGGCGCTCCGAATCCTTCGCATAGGCGTAATCCAGAAAGACCTCATCGCTGATCACCGCCAGATGGTGCTCCGCACAGAAGGTGCGGAGTAGCTCCCACTCGCAGCGCTTCACGAACGATCCGGTCGGATTATTCGGATTCACCAGGATGAGCGCGCGCGTCGTCGGTTGAAGCGCTCCCCGCACACTCTCCACATCAATCCGCCATCCTTCGTGATAGACCAATCGGTAGGTGTCAATCCGCACATCGTTCAGATCGGCGAGAAATCCAAAGAGCGGATAGCTCGGGCGAGGGACAAGAAGACGATCTCCCGGATCGGCCAGTAATCGGAAGAGAAAGGCATACGCCTCGCTCGTGCTCGCCGTCAGGAGGATATGCTCGGGGTCAACGGACGCTCCGTGCTCCGCATAATAGCCTGCGATCGCTTCGCGAGCCGCTCGCGCGCCTCGTGGAGACGGCTCATACCGCAAGTTCTCCGGAGAGAGCAAGGGCGCGAGGATCGCTTCGCCGGGATACTCGAAGGCGCATCGCGTGGGATTGGACTCGGTCAAATCTAAAATGGGCAATCCCCGCTCGCGCCGCTCGCGCACCCGACGCGTTAGCTCGTTCACTGCCGTCGGCCAATTGGTCCGCGATGCAAACATCGGTTTTTCAGCATATCGCGCCGCCCCTCAGAACCGGAAGAGATAGCTGAACTTCACGAAGACCTGCCGTCCCGTCGAATGCGTGGGCGCGCCGAGACGCCGAATCCCTCCCGGAGCAGCGGGATCGAGTCCGAGGTTCTCCCAACGATTCGTGTATCCCACGTAGAGCGCCGTCCACGGATTAACCAGATAGGTGATCAAGACGTCCACGGCGATCCGCTTCTCCCGCTCCGCGCGCACCAGAGACGGATTGGGAAGCACCGCGGAATAATCGAGGATCGTTCGGAGCGAGAGTTCGCGGGTGAATTGATAGTTGAGCTTCGTGCGGAACAGATGGTTGTTGAAGACGCTGACGGATTCCCCGCGCGGCGCGACCCTTTGCGCCTGCGACCACGGCAAGGAGTCGCCGTGCGTGCCCAAGCGGCTGTAAAGATAGACCTGGCTCATCCGAAGCTGCGCGGTGGGGCGAAGGGTCAGCTCCAATTCCCCGTTGGCCGTGGTCGCGGAGAAAGGCTCCACGCCCGGCGCGGGGTAGAAATTGACCCCCTTCCCGAAGCGATAGCTCCCTCCGAGCGAGAGCCATCGCAGCCACGCGGTCGAGGCGCTGACAGACGTCTCGTGCTTCCGAAATCCAAGATCGCGAAACAACTCGAACGATTCCGAGCGGCGGAAGCCGATCTCCGTCGGTCCGGCGAACTGCGCTTGAAATCCGCTGCTGATGATCCAATCTTGAAGACGACCGCGCCGATCCCAGTTGACCAGGGTGAAGACGTTCGGCCCGAAGCTCTGCAATCGCTTCCCTTCACGAAACCAGCGGTATCGGACGAAATGTTCCATCTGCCGCACGTCCACGCGGCGGATGAAGCCGAGTTGCGAGTGGAATCGCGGGCTGCGATCCACATACTCTCCGGAATAGAAGAAGCGCCGCCCCGAGTAGGAGAGATCAAGCGAATACGCAGGGCCGGAGAATCGTCCGCCATCGCGTCGGGTGACGCTGCGCATGATCTGGCCATTGAGCGTCCAATTTGGACTCAGCCGCAGCAACGTATCGAGGGCCAGAACGTTGTTGGATTGGGACATGAAGGAACGACGCGAGAGGAGGACGCCGACGCTCGATTGCTCGGCGAATTCCCGCTGCACGCGCAGGACGCCGATGGCCGCCCTTCGCCCATATGCGGGGTCGGCGGGAGCGACGCTTCGGCCCGGCGCCCGATCGTCAATGGCGAGCGCTCCGAGCGCCCAATGCCCCACTTTCCCCGTCACCCGCGCGCCGAATTGAGGATCAACGATACGGCGGGAGAAGAAGAGGTTCTCCAATGTCCGAAAGAACCCGGCGTTCTCCAAGAAGAACGGGCGCTTCTCGGGGAAGAAGACCTCGAATCGTTGATTGAGCGTCACCTGCGGATCATCGGACTCGACCTGACTGAAATCGGGATTCACCGTGAGATCAAGTGTGACGGCATCGCGCAAGACGAACTTGGCATCCATCCCGCCACGCCCTTCGATCTCCGTGCGCCAGACGGGCCCATTTGTCCCCGTCGGGTCCAGGAATCGGGCGGCGGCGAACGCTCCATACGGGATGAACTGCCAGTTACGGCCCGGCGAGATGTCTTCCAACCCTTCGAGCGTCGCCAGTTGCTGGTGGAATCCGGCCACCCGCCGGGTGATGTAGGGCCAGAAGGACTGCTCGTTGAGACGCGGGATGCCGCGCGCGAGCGCGATCCCCCATGTCTGCGTGCGCGCCGCGGGAAACCGGAGGCTGCGGAAGGGAATGGCCATCCATACGATGAAGCCATCCTCGGTCAGCCGACCTTCGGAGTACCAAAGCGTATCGAAGCTGTAGTCGTCTTCCTGCCCTTCCCCGGTGATCCCATCGGCCTGGATGCCCAGGGGATTGACCAGGAAGAGATAGGCGCGGCGACGATCTCGAAACGTGTCCAAGATCACGCCGACCACATCGTCCTCAAAGATCGCCTCCCGTCGAGACAGGCGCGCGCGGACTTTCGCCGGATCGTCCTTGCAGATGAACACGACGTAGAGATGCTGGCGATCATAGGAGAGACAGGCCGTCGTCGCCAGGCTGACGGGGACGCCATCTCCCGGTTCTCGCTGGCGAAAGTCGGAGACGCAGACCTCATTGGCGTTACTCGCCCCTCGCATGTAATCCTCCAGCCGTGGAGGAGTGGAGACGCGGGGAACGCGCAGGCGCGGACGCTCCGCTTGGGCGAGCCCGGTGATGCTCCCACCGAGCAAGAGCATCAGGAGAAGCGCAAAGATCGAGCTTCGACCTCCTCTTCCCATTGCTCTTCTCGATCACCCATCACTCATTCATCGCCCTCCGTATTACGACACACAACGCCGACTTGTTCCCACAACGGGGGAAGTCGCTATCGGTATTCGACCCGTAGGCGCTCGGGCCGACGAGAAGCGGGGACGACGACGAAGGAGATCCGCCCCAGTAGCCGTCCCTCACTCGTACGCACCTCCACACGCCACCGGCCGGGTGTGATCTTCCGCTTGAGGGTATAGCCCCGATACCCTCCTTCGCGCCCGCCGATGACCGGGTAGGCGAGCCGGTCCGTCGTGATCCACCGTCCGTTCTCATCTTGCCGCTGCCAGTGGTGCCAAACGCGCTCAGTGAACGCCGTCGGAGCGAAGATGGCCGCGAAGCAATAGACGGCATCCCCCGAGGTGTACGCGAACTCGCGCTCATCCCGGCGCCAGAAGAACCAGCGTGGGGGTTCGCGATAGACGACCTCATACCGCGCGCCCACGCGCCGGACGTTCCGGTAAATCCCTCCGTCCTTCAATGCCAGGGGAACGGGCGGGATGAGGTCGCCAAAATAGCCGAGAAGCAAGCCGCCGAACACAGCCATCGGGATGGGAAGGGTCCGCACCGCTTCGCGCCGGCAGCCGAAGATCACCACGCTGAGGGTGCCCGTGAGGAGGAGGCTGAGCACTCCACTTGCGACAAAGAGCGCCGCGTTCATCTGCCGAACCACGATTGGCAGAAAGAAGGTCAAAAAGGCGGAACCGCAAAAGAAGTACAGGGGCAAGAGCAGCTTCAGGTCTCGCAGCCGGTGGGCGAAGAATTCATTGGCCAGCATGAGGCCCACGAGCAATCCGACGAAGATGAACGATCGGCCGACGGCCGCGCTCTTGAAATAGAAGACGACGTAGCTCGAGAGCAGGCCACCGAGGAAGAAGTGCACGCCCCAGGTCATCAGATCGAGCCGTCGGAGCAGCCGCGGCGATCGGAGGCGTCCGCACTCAGCTCGCCCGATCACCGCGATCAAAAGGCCGGACGCCAGAAGATATCCGAGCAGGATCAGGTTGTCCCCCCATCGGTCGATACGCGTGAGTGTCACGCTGTCATACACGAACCCAAGGACGAAGGCCAGAAGCGGCCCAAGCTTTCGATGACGCTCAAGGAATGCGCGCCACCGCTCTCGCCACGTCGCATGACGGCAGACTCCCCTTTCGCGCCGCACGCTCAATCAAAGCAAGCGCAGCGCGAGCGCGTCAATCCCCCGACAGTCAACGCGCGTTTCCAGCCCCCGCCTACCCGGCGCGCCCGATGCGATCAAACGACGCTTGGCGCGCCACCGATCGCCGCGTATGATTAGGACGCATCGTCTCGGAGGGACGATGCGAATCCGCAAAAGAGGAGGAGTGAGTGATGAGACGACTTGGTGCGACGATCCTGTGTGGATTTTCCATCCTGCTCTCTTCGACACGGCCCCCGATCTTCGCCGACGCCTTCGATTTCTACGCGCGAGGGCCTTATCGCCCGTCGGTTCCGCGCCCATCGCAACTTCTCGGGTATGAACCGGGCGAATTCCATACGGACTTCCGCGGGATGGAGCGCGTCATCTTCGCCATCGCGCAAGCGGCCGCCGATCGCGTGCGCGTGATCGAATACGGGCAGAGCTACGAGCGACGCCCTCTACGCCTGCTTCTCATTAGCGCGCCGGAGAATATGAACCGGCTCGACGAGCTCCGGGCCCGCATTCAAAAGCTCGCCGATCCCCGACGACTCAGCTCGCCGGAGGAGGCGGCGGCGATCATCCGGACGACGCCCGTCGTCGTCTGGTTGAACTATGCCAATGATGGGAACGAATCAGCTGCCTTCGAAGCAGCACTGCAAGTCGCCTATCACTTGGCTGCGAGCGAGGAGCCGAAGACACGAGAGCTGCTGGAGAATGCCCTCATCCTCATCAATCCCGCCCATAATCCGGAGAGCCATGAGCGCTTCGTCACGTGGTACAACGCCTTCGCCGTCGGAGCTGAGGATCGCTTCGCCTATGAGCACAACGCGCCCTGGGGGCTCTCCACGAATAACAACCACTATCAGATCGACCTCAATCGCGATGCGCTCGCGAGCACGCAGATCGAGACCCAAGCCCTCATGCGCGCCTATCTGCAGTGGAACCCGCAGGTCTTCGTGGATCATCATGGTCAGACGACGACCTTCTTCTTTCCTCCGCCGGCGTCCCCTGTGAACGCGAATCTCCCGAAGGCCTATCACGAGTGGATGGAGATCTTCGGGCGAGGGAACGCCGACGCCTTCGACCGCCACGGGTGGGCATATTTCGCTCGAGATGTGTTCGATCTCTTTTATCCGGGTTACTGGGACAGTTGGCCTTCGCTCAATGGGGCGATCGGCATGACTTACGAAACCGATGGGGGTGGGAGTCGGGGGCTGCGGTGGTTGCGCGAGGATGGGGCGCTGGTGACCCTGCGCGATGGGATCGCGAAACATTTCGTCGCGAGCTTGGCCACGGTGGAGACGGCGGTCCGCCATCGCGAGCGCTTGCTTCAGTACTTCTACGACTTCAAGCGCACGGCGATCGAAGAAGGTGCACGCGGTCCGATGCGACGGTTCGTCCTTTTGCCGGGGAATGATCCGGGACGAGCCGCCGAACTCGTCGCGACGTTGCTGCGCGCCGGGATTGAAGTGCAGGTGACTCAAGAGAGCTTCTCCTCGCGCGCCGCTCATGACTACCTGAGCAAAACGGCGGCGGCGCGTTCGTTCCCCGCAGGCGCCTTCATCGTGGATTTGGCGCAACCGCAGATGCGTTTGGCGAAAGCGCTACTGGAGCCCGAGGCCGAGCTGGATCCGCAGTTCGTCAAGCGCCAATTGGAGATTCGCGAGCGAAACGAGCGGCGGGGGAAGAACGTCCCGAAGGAGCGCTATGAGTTCTACGATGTGACGGCGTGGTCTTTGCCCCTGGCTTTCGGCGTCGAAGCGTATTGGACCGAGGACGCCCCGCGCGTGCGCTCGATCCCGCTGACTCTCGATGAATCCGGGCGCGTCATCATCAGCGATGAGCGCAAGCCGGTTGTCGCCGGCGGCGTCTCCGGTCGCGCGACATCGGCGTATTTGTTCTCCTACGAGACGAATGCAGCAGCGCGCCTAGCCTTCGCCTTGCTCCACGAAGGCTACAAGATCGCCGTCTCGACAAGACCCCTTCGCGCTGATGGCCGGGACTTCCCACGCGGCACGCTCGTCGTCCCTATCGAGCGCAATCCCGAATCCCTGCACGAGCGCATCGCGCAACTGGCCCGTGAATGTGGGGTGAACGTCTATGCCGCGGCGAGCGCATATCCCGATCGTGGAGAGACGGGGATCGGATCGCCGGCCGTCATCCCCCTGCGAAAACCGAAGGTTGTCGTCATCGCCGGAGATGGCGTCTCGGTCACGAGCTTCGGCGCGATCTGGTTCCTCTTCGAGCGGCGGTTTGGCATCCCGTTCATCCCAATGACACTCTCCTCGCTGCACCGCGCCAACATCTTCGAGTACGATGTGATCCTCTTCCCCGACGGCAGCCCCTCCATCTATCGCGCGACTTTGGGCGATCGAGGCCTTGAACGGCTCAAGCGATGGGTGAGCGAAGGCGGCGTGCTCATCGGCATCGGGGGAGCCGCAGAGCTGTTCACGCAAAAAGGAGTTGAGCTGACGACCGCCAGGGTCCTCGGCGCCGAAGAAGAAGCGCCCGCTTCGCCCGGATCGAGCGCCCCAAGCCCTGCATCCGCTCAGGCATCGGCTGAGAGGCCAATGCGACCATTGCCCGTCCCCGGAGCGATCCTGCGAGCGACGGTGGACCGGCATCACTTCCTGACCTTCGGATATGAGGCCGAGCATCTGCCCGTCCTAGTGAACGGGGCGCGCTTCTTCACCCGCAGCCGAGATGGGGCGAACGTCGTCACCTTCGAGGGCAAGGAGCTGCATCTGAGCGGCTTCATCTGGCCCAACAACACGGTGGAGCTTTTGAGCGGAACCGCATATCTCATTCACGAGCCGACGGGGCGGGGTCACGTCATCCTCTACGCTCAGGATCCGAACTTCCGGCTCTTCTGGCATTCGCTCACGCGTTTGTTCCTCAACAGCGTGCTCTTCGCTCCTTCTCTGCGCTGAAATGGGTCGGCTCCCTCCGGGCGAAAGGTCCGCGAGGGAGTCTCCTGCCTTGTCCCTCGGCGCGCCCTTTGGCTATAGTCTTCTCCCTATGAGGGAGTACACTGAGGAACATGCCCGAGCGGGCCTAGAGGCCGAATTACCGAAGATCGAATGCTGGCCCAATCAGTTCAAGGGATACGAGATCACCATCGTCATCCCCGAATACACCTCGGTGTGCCCGCGGACGGGGCTGCCCGACTTCGGGACGATCACCATCCGCTATGAACCCGATGAGCTATGCGTCGAGCTGAAATCGCTCAAGTACTACATCCTGGGCTATCGTCAACTGGGGATCTTCTACGAGAACGCCGTCAATCGCATCCTTCGGGATTTCGTCGCGGCCTGTCGGCCCGTATGGGCGGAGGTCGTGGGAGAATTCAACACTCGAGGAGGGATGAGGAGTATCGTGTGCGCGCGCTATCGCGCTCGGGCCGAACGCTCAGCCGAAGACGAGCGGGTGCCCCCCGAACCTCGCCCATGAGCGCGCGGCGAACGCGCGATCACGAGCGTTCTTCTTCCTTCGATCCCTTTCGCACGCCGAGGTCGAAGGCGACTACGATCAGAATGGCGCAGAGTACGATCGTCGCCGCCGCATACAAAAGCATCAGGTGGCCGCCTTGCATGAAGAGATAGATCACTCCGCCGATGAGCAGGATCGAGAGGATCCCCCAGAAACTAAATCGTTTTGGTTCCACACGTTCTACCATCGCCCTTCCCCTCGCGCATCCGTCCGCTCGATCTCCGCGATCGGTTCGGCGATCGAGGGCAGAGGCGTGAGCGCATACCCTTCCGAACGCGCGATGAAGGCCGCCGCGGTAACATCCCCGGTGACGTTCAACATCGTCCGACACATGTCGAGCAATCGGTCTACACCGAGGATGATAGCGATGCCTTCGCCGGGCACGCCCACCGTTTGCAAGACGAGGATGAGCAGCGGGAGCGAACCGCCAGGCACGCCAGCCGCTCCAATGGCCGTGAGCACGGACATGATGACGACGATCAGCTGTGCCGAAAGCGAAAGCTCGATGCCGAAGACCTGAGCGAGAAAGAGCACAGTGACTCCCTCGAAAAGCGCCGTCCCGTTCATGTTCATCGTCGCCCCCAGCGGGAGCACGAATCCAGCGATCTCCCGAGGGATACCGAGATTCTCCTCCGAGATACGCATCGTCGTCGGCAGCGTGGCGCTAGAGGAGCTAGTGGAGAAGGCAGTGATCATGATGGTCCGGATCGCACTGAAAAACTGCCAGGGATTCAACCGCGCGAAGACACGCACGAGGATCGAATAAACGCCGAACTGATGGAGGGCGAGTCCAAGGATGACCGTGAAGACATAAAGCCCAAGCTTGATGAGCAAGTCGAAGCCGAAGCGCGCCGTGACGCTGAAGATCAGCGCGGCCACTCCGAAAGGAGCCAGTCGCATCGCCAGATCAATGAGGACGACCATAGCCTCTCCAATCCCCGAGAGGACTGCCATCACCGGCTCCGCACGACTCGGAGGCAGGAAGGTTAAGGCGATGCCGAACAGCAGGGCGAAGAAGATGATCCCAAGCATATCCCCCTGCACAGCCGCCGCGATCGGATTTCGGGGGACGATGTTAACGAGCGTTTGAATTCCAAAGCGCGTTCGCTCGGCCTGCTCCAGTGTCTGCGTCGTCTGCCCGCGGTACGTCTCCAAGAGCCGCACCTTCACCTCCTCGGGCAACCCTTCGCCCGGTCGGATGGCGTTCACCAAGAGCAAGCCGATCGTGACGGCCAACGTCGTCACCAAGAGGAAATAGAGCAGCGTCTTCAAGCCGATGCGCCCCAACTTGCGCAAGTCTCCAAGCCCCGCCACCCCCAGAGCCAGGGAAGCGAAGACCAACGGCACGACGACCATGATGAGCATCCGGAGGAAGATTTGCCCGATCGGCTCAGTCACCGTTTGGACGACCCATTGGACCTCTGGCCGCGGGCCGAGAAAGACGTTGACGCCGATCCCCGTGACGGCTCCCCCGACCAGCCCGAGGAAGATCTTCGTGTGCAGGGGAAGCGAACGCCGTTCCTTCACTAGGCCACCGCCCATACGCCTAATCCCCCGTCACGGGCCCGTGATCGAGGGCGAATTTTCGTGCCGCCTTCCATCTCCAAAGGGCATAGGCCGGCACTCCGGCCAAGACGATCAGCAGTCCCGGCCACGTATTGGCTCGCGTCTTCGGAGAGATGAGCAGATCGAGCGCGATGAAAGAGGCAGCGAGGATGTAAAGCGCCGGCACCCACGGATAGCCGAAGGCGCGATAGGGCCGTTCCGCCTCCGGCTGCTTCCGGCGCAAGATGAAGAGGCCGGCGATCGTCAGGATATAGAAGATCAAAACGGCGAAGATCACGTAGTCGAGCAATTCGCTGTACGTCCCCGAGAACGCGAGCAGGCACGCCCAGAGGCATTGAACGAGAAGCCCATTGGCCGGCACATGATGCGCGTTCAACGCTCCGACGCTCTGGAAGAAGAGCCCGTCACGCGCCATCGCATAATATACCCGCGCCCCGGCGAGGATCAATCCATTCATGCACCCGAAGGTCGAGATCATGATGAGCACAGCCATGATGGCCGCCGCGCTCGGTCCGAAGATGACCTCGGCCGCCGCCGTCCCGACACGATCGTTCGCGGCGAATTGGATGCCCCGTTCCAAGGCGGTCGCGCCATTGGGGTCTCCGCGCAAGGGGAGCACGCACAAGTAGCTGACGTTCGCCAGCACGTAAAGCACCGAGACCAACCCCACGCCGAGCGTGAGGCTGAGCGGCAGCGTGCGCCGGGGATTCTTCACTTCCCCGGCCGTGAACGTGATGTTGTTCCATGCATCGGATGCGAAGAGTGAGCCGACCATCGCCGTGCCAAGCGCCAGCAGCAACCCCATGCCCTCAAGCGGCGTCGTCGTATATTGGTTCGCCCCGCGCGCGATCGGCTGCGTGAACGTCGCCGACCAGAAATCGCGGAAATTCACCGCGATGGCCTCCGCGTTGCGGCCCACGAGGAGCCCCAAGGCGATGAGCAAGATGAGAGCCGCGATCTTCGCCACCGTGAAGACGTTCTGCACGATCTTCCCCGTCTTGAGGCCTCGCGAATTCGTCCAACTTAAGAAGACGATCACGGCGATCGCCACAAGCTGCGTCGGCGAGAGCGTCAGCCGGCCATACTCGAAAAATTTCCGCTCCTCAGAGATCTGAGGGACTAAGACGCCGAGGAATCGCGCGAAGGCGACCGCCACGGCCGCGATCGTGCCCGTCTGGATGACGAGGAAGAGCGTCCACCCGTAGAGGAATGCCCAGAAAGGGCTGTAAGCCTCGCGCAAGTAGACGTATTGCCCACCAGCGCGTGGCATCATCGCCGCCAGCTCGCCATAGCTGAGCGCCGCCGCCAGCGTGAGCACGCCCGTGATCACCCACACGCTCAAGAGCCATCCGGCCGACCCCACCTGCCGGGCGATGTCGGCCGAGACGATGAAGATCCCCGATCCGATCATGGAGCCAGCGACGATCATCGTCGAATCGAGCAATCCCAATCCCCGAATGAATGTCTCTTCGCGATGAGCGACGGCTTCGCGTGGTTGTGCCATACCTTCCCCCCGTCCCTTGGATCCGCCCAACGCCCGTTCGCTCCCCCTAAAACCGGTCACGTCCCGAGAGTGCCGGAGACCGCAAGCCGCAGTTTGCTTCGGCGAATACCATAGGCGAAGTACACGATCAATCCGATCGCCATCCAGATGATCAAGCGCTCCCACGTATGCCAGGGCAACCCGGCCATTTGCGCCAAACAGATCAAAGCGCCGAGAATCGGCGTCAGCGGCACAAGTGGCGCGCGGAATGGTCGCGGTGCCTCCGGATTCGTATACCGGAGGACGAGCACACCCGCGCAAACGAGCACGAAGGCCAGAAGCGTTCCGATGCTCACCAACTCGCCCACCACATGAATCGGCGAGAGGCCCGCGGCGATCGCCACGGCGATCCCGGTCACAATCGTCGTGATGTACGGCGTCCGAAAGCGTGGGTGGACTCTCGCGAACGCAGGAGGTAATAACCCATCGCGCGCCATCGTCCAAAAGATGCGCGGCTGCCCAAGCAGCATGACCAAGATCACCGAGGTCAGGCCGCCGATCGCACCAAGCTTCACAATCGGCGCCAACCACTTCAACCCCGTCGCGTCAATGCCGACAGCGACTGGGTCCGGGACGAGCAAGCGAGAATAATGCACGACACCCGTTAAGACTCCGGAGACCAGGATGTAAATGAGCGTGCAGATGGCTAGGCTCCCGAGAATCCCAATCGGCATGTCCCGCTGCGGGTTCTTCGCCTCTTGCGCCGCTGTGGAGACGGCGTCGAATCCGATGTACGCGAAGAAGATCACGCCCGCGCCGCGCAGGATGCCGCTCCAGCCGTACTTGCCGAACTCTCCCTGATTCGCTGGGATGAAGTCGCTCCAATTCTCCCGCCAGACCTCCGGATGCTGAATCAGGTACGCCAGGCCGGCCACGGAGAAGATCAAGAGGACGGCGACCTTGATCCCAACGATGACGTTGTTCACGTTGGCCGACTCCCTGATCCCGACGACGAGGATCGCCGTCACGATGGCGATGACGAAGACGGCCGGAAGATTGAAGAGCGCCGTCACTTGCGGTAAGGTGGTGACATCTACGCCCTTCTCGGCCAAATGTCGCGTGAGCTCGGCCGTCAAGGTGCGCCATCCTTCGCCCGGCACTTCGACGAGCCGCGTTCCCGTCGCTGCCGTCAACTGCGGGGGGATCTCGATGCCCAGATCGCGCAGAAAGCTCACGACATACCCGGACCATCCGATGGCTACCGTCGCCGCTCCGAGCGAATACTCCAAGATCAAGTCCCATCCGATGATCCAGGCGAAGAACTCACCCATCGTCGCATACGAGTAGGTGTAAGCGCTCCCGGCGATCGGAATCATCGAAGCCATCTCCGCATAGCACAGCCCAGCGAAGGCGCATCCGATCCCGGCCAGAACGAACGAGAGGACGATCGCCGGCCCTGCATATTGCGCCGCTGCGTTCCCCGTGAGGACGAAAATCCCAGCCCCGATGATGGCCCCGATGCCCAAGGAGATGAGATTGATCGGACCAAGCGCCCGCCGCAAGCCATGTTCCGTATCGAACGCTTCAGCCCTCAGGACCTCGACCGATTTCTTCACGAAGAGTTGACGCGCCATGCCCGTTTGCCTCCCGATGCCTCTTGATTTTGCTCACCCCCCTTCCGCTCGTGAGTGGCGATTATGAGGCGAATCCACCGACCTGTCAAGACGCCTCCGGCCAAGACGAGAGTTTGCCGAATGATGGCGAATGTGGGATAATTTTCGCTTCGACGCACGCATGCATGAGACCGTATCTGGAGGAAGGCGATGGCGGGAAACGGGGATCGCCGAATCGTGAGGGGATCGGACACGCCCGTGCGTATGGAGAAGGTGGCCGAAGCCCGACTCCCGACCGAGGTCGGCGAATTTCGCGTGATCGGCTTTCAAGACGTGACGACCGGACGCGAATATATCGTGCTCGTGAAAGGCGAACTTTCGCCAAACCGCCCCTGCTTGGTTCGCATTCACTCCCAGTGCTTGACGGGAGATGTCTTCCATTCGATGAAATGCGACTGCGGGCGGCAACTCCGGCGCGCGATGGAGCTGATCGAGCGGGAGGGTGTTGGCGTCCTCATCTACCAGCAGCAGGAGGGGCGCGGCATCGGCCTCTTGAACAAGATCCGCGCCTATGAGTTGCAAGACCAAGGACTCGATACCGTGGAGGCCAATCTCCGGTTGGGCTTCGCTCCGGACGAGCGATCCTATGAGGATTGCATCGCCATCCTGCGCGCGCTCGGTGTTCATCGGATCCGCCTCCTCTCGAACAATCCGCACAAGATCGCGGCGCTCAAGAGGGCGGGCTTGGGCATCGTCGAGCGCGTGCCCCTTGAAGTCGAACCCACTGAAGAGACGGTGGCCTACTTGCGCGCGAAGAAGGAGAAGCTTGGTCACCTGCTCTCTTCCGTGTGAAGGATAACGGATGCGGAGCGCGTCACTGCCTCGGAGGCCTTGCCGATGAGATCATCCTTTCGGCGAATCGGTGCGTTCTTCTTGCTCTCTCTGCTGACCCTTTCCGCCCCGGCGCAGCGGCAAAGTCAAGAGGATCGGCCGCGTTTGATTGTGCTCGTGGTCATTGATCAGTTCCGCGAGGAGTACGTGCTTCGGCTCGAACCGTTCTTCAACGATCGAGGCTTTCGTCGGCTCCTCACACAGGGCGCCGTTTTCTCGAATTGCCGCTACGAACACGTGCCGACGGTCACGGCCCCCGGCCATGCGACCATTGCGACGGGAACGATACCGGCCATTCACGGGATCATCAACAATGAATGGTATGATCGCGAGACGGGCCAGGTGGTGACGAGCGTCTCCGACCCGTCTCGACACGTCGTCGGCGCTTCTTCCGGGCGGGCATCTTCCCCACACCGATTGCTCGGCACGACGCTCGCCGACGAGCTGCGGCTGAGCACGAATTTCCGATCGAAGGTCATCGCACTCTCGTATAAGGATCGCTCGGCCATTCTCCTGGGGGGGAAACTCGCGAATCTGGCCCTCTGGTTCGATGAGGCGAGCGGCTCCTTCATCACGAGCGATTATTACGCGAACGCGCTGCCGGACTGGGTCGCGCGCTTCAACGCCGCGCGTCCAGCCGATCGGTACTTTGGCGCGCGATGGGAGAAAGCCTTCCCCGAAGCGGCTTATGCGCTCGCGGCTCCGGACGATCGTCCGGAAGAGACCCCTTTGCCGGGTGGGGGACGCACCTTCCCCCATCACATCACTGGTGGTCTCGCGCAGCCTGGGCCAGCGTTCTACACGGCGTTCACCTTCACCCCCTTCGCCAATGAGGTGCTCCTGGAGCTGGCAAAGCGTGCGATCGAAGGCGAGCAACTCGGGCGCGATGAGTTCCCCGATCTTCTGGCGATCAGCTTTTCCACTAATGATCTCGTTGGTCACTATTTCGGTCCTGACAGCCAGGAGGTCGTGGATCTAACGTTGCGGACCGATCGCGTTCTGGCTTCACTTCTGTCGTATCTCGATGCGCGGCCCGGTTCCGATTACGTCCTCGCTCTCACGGCCGATCATGGGGTCGCGCCGATTCCCGAATACGCGACGCGGTTGAAGCTTGGCGGCCGGCGCATCCCTCCGACGGCTATTCGTCAGGCCATCGAGGAAGCCCTCAGTGCGCGCTTTGGAGAGGGGCCGTGGATTGAATCGAAAGCTCTTCCGCTTCTCTCCAGCGGATTCGTGTACCTCGATCGTGAAACGATCGCCCGAAAACATCTCGACCCAGCTGAGGTGGAGCGCGTTGCCGCAGAGGCGGCGCTGAAGATCCCCGGCATCGCCCGAGCGTACACGAGGACGCATTTTCTCCTCGGCCATCTCCATGGGGAGGCGATTGGTCGGCGCGTGGCGGCCGGTTTTCATCCCACACGCAGCCCGGATGTCATGCTCGTCCCTGAGCCCTTCGCCTTCATCTCCGGCGGTCGAACGGGGACAACGCATGGCTCCCCCTACACTTATGATGCGCACGTCCCACTGATTCTTTTTGGCCGAAGGATCGCTCCGGGGACGCACCGGCATGCCTGTACGCCAGCCGATCTCGCCCCAACCCTGGCCGCGCTGCTCCGCATTGAATTTCCCGCAGGCGCGACGGGAAGAATCCTACACGAGGCGCTTCAGCCGCCGACTCCCCAGGCAGCCTCCCCCCAGCCTTTGAGGAAAGCGCGGCAGCGATGAGGCGAGCGGCTCCAAGCTCCTGCTCCTTCAAAGCGCCGTGCGCACGGCCGAAGCGTCGCTCACCCTTTGAATGACGCTCAGGAGGAAGGGAGCGAATGGACCTCGCGGGGAAGCGAGTTCTGGTCACCGGCGCGACGGGCTTGATCGGCGGACGGCTGATCGAGCGCCTCCGGGAGCACTCCAATGTCTCGATCCGCGCGCTCGTGCGCGATTCGACGAAGGCCGACCGACTTCAAGCGCTCTCGGTCGAGATCGCCACAGGAGACATCACGCGTCCGGAGACGCTCCCGGAGGTCCTCGCTGGCTGTCACGTCGTCGTCCACTGCGCGGCCCGCGTCACCGAGCGAGGGTCGTGGGAGGAATTTTGGCGAAGCAATGTCGAAGGCACGCGCCATGTGCTTGAGGCCGCGGCCCGCGCCGGTGTGGAGCGCTTCGTGCACGTGAGCAGCGTCGCCGTCTACGGGATTTTCCCCAAGGATCACACGGATGAATCCTCCCCCTACCAGCCCTGCGGGAATGCCTACTGCGATACGAAGATCGAGGCCGAGAAGGTCGCGCTCGAATATTTCCGGCATCGTGGCGTACCGCTCGTCATTGTGCGCCCGGGGATCGTCTACGGTCCGCGCTCCCAACATTGGACGATTCGCATCATCGAACTGCTGAAGGCGAATCGCTTGTTCCTCCTCGGTCGCGCCGATGGATTTTGCAATCACGCTTACGTGGATAATGTTGTGGATGCCCTCCTGCTCGCGATGACGAACGACGACGTCGTGGGGGAGGCCTTCATCATCACCGATGGACGGGCGACAACCTGGAGGGAATTCTTCGGTCACTACGCGCGGATGCTCGGTCGAAATGCGATCCCGCAACTTCCGGCGGCGCCGGCGAAGGCGCTGTTGCGATTCGTCGGATGGGCCGCTCGCGTGCGCGGCCATCCCCCGCCGCTCAGTCCGAAGGTCGTAGACTATCTGCAGCATCGCGCGTTGTTCCGAATCGAGAAGGCGAAGCAACGCCTCGGCTACGCTCCACGCGTCTCGCTTGAGGAGGGAATGCGCCGCACGGAAGCGTGGCTGCGCGAGGCGGGATATCTGTGACGGCGCACTATGCGATTCGTCGTGGACGTCATGCTCGGCCGCCTCGCCCGATGGTTGCGGTTGCTCGGCTTCGACGTCCTCTACCAACCCGATGCCCACGACGATCAGCTCATCGCGATCGCTGAGGCGGAAGAGCGCACGCTCCTCACCAAGGACGCCCGGTTGCTCCGCGACCGGCGAGTCAACGGCTATCTGGTCCGAAGCACGCGATGGGAGGAACAGCTTCGGGAGGTCATCGCCGAGTTCCACCTGCGCGCCTCTATCCGCGCCTTCACCCGATGCCCGGAATGCAATACGCCACTCGTCGAGGTAGATCGGGAGAGCGTTCGCTCACAAGTCCCCCCAAAGGTCTACGAGCAACAGCGGGAGTTCTATCGCTGCCCCAACTGCGCGCGCCTGTATTGGGCGGGAACGCATGTGGAGCGGATGAACCGAAAGCTCGAGGAGCTGTTGAACCAGTAAGCGATCCCCCTTTCGCTCGCGATGCGGACGGAGTACAATAAAGGCCTATGGACGATGACAAGCTGGTCATCGCTGGTCGCGCGTTTCGTTCGCGATTGATCGTTGGGACGGGGAAGTATCCCTCGCCGGAAGTGATGGTGGAAGCGCATCGGCGGAGCGGGGCGGAGATCGTCACCGTCGCCGTGCGTCGCGTGAATCTGGATCGGCGAGAGCCATCCCTGCTCGATTACATTGACACGAGCCGATACCTGTTGCTGCCCAACACGGCGGGCTGCCGCACGGCGGAAGAGGCCATCCGCACGGCCCACCTGGCGCGTGAAGCGCTCGGCACACCTTGGCTCAAGCTCGAGGTCATCGGCGATGAGTTGACGCTCTTTCCGGACGTCGAGGAGACGATCAAAGCCGCCCGGCAGTTGGTGAAGGAAGGATTCATCGTCCTGCCCTACGTCAACGACGACCTCGTCGTCGCGAAGAAGTTGGTGGACCTTGGGGTCGCGGCCGTCATGCCGTTGGCTGCTCCCATCGGCTCCGGTCTCGGCATTCAGAATTACACGAACTTGCGCATCCTTCGCGAACAAATCACTTCGGTGCCGCTGATTGTGGACGCGGGCGTGGGCACGGCTTCCGACGCCGTGATCGCGATGGAGATGGGTTACGATGGCGTCTTGATGAACACGGCGATCGCGATGGCGAAAGACCCTCCGCTCATGGCCGAGGCGATGAAGCTCGGGATCGAGGCGGGCCGAAAAGCCTTCCTCGCCGGGCGCATTCCCAAACGGCTTTATGCCAGTGCCAGTAGTCCCTTGGAAGGCGTTGTGCGATAGGCGGCGTGGCCGCGGGCGAAAGCCGAGGAACGTCTGTCATTGGCCGAACATGCGACCGCGAATCCTTCTCTCCGCGATCCTCGCTTTTGGTCTCTCTCTCCCCCTGGCTCGACAAATCCCTCCTCCCCAACCGATCTCGGAGGAGGGTTGGGTGCTCGTCAACGTGCTGGTCGGGAACGTGGATGAGGATCCCGAGCTGGAATATCTCGTCCTCTTGCGCAAGATCTCGCGAGAGGAAGGCGACGGCCTCCGCATTCGCTTCTTCGACTTCGATGCATGGTCGCGGACGTGGGTGCCGACGGAGATCACCAACGAAAGTCAGGAGAGCGAATCCCGACTCTTCCCCTTGGAGACGCAGGTGACGCTCGAAGACGTCACGCGCGACGGCCGGATGGAGATCATCCTTCGTCCCCGAAGGCCCTCGACGCTACCGAACGGCACCAGTGGCTTGGTGATCCTGGCCAAGCGCGGGCGATACCTGCACCAGCTCTTCGCCGCCTGGGAAGGGGAACCCGAGTTGAGAGACCTCGATGGCGACGGGATCATGGAGATCGTGCTTCACGCGGAATACGCGGATCCAATGGAGCCGGGAGCTCCTGTGCTCTATCCGGCGCAGGTCTTCGCCTATGAAGAGAACACTTTTCGCCGCGTGCCGCTTCGCCGATATACTGCCCATTTCGCCGAATTCGCCAGCGCTGCGCGCACCGAGTATGAGACGCTCAAGCACCGATTAAGCAAGCAGCCCATGACTGACCGCGATCACCCCGCGCTCTTTCGCGCCATCGCCCGCGTGTTGCTCGCTCTCCGCACACAGGAAGACCTGGAGCGGATGCGCGCCTATTATCTGGCCGAACGCCCGTGGCTTCAGCAGCGATTACCCATGCCATATCTCCAAGCCCTGGACGACTTGATCAAGCCGGTGACGCTTCTGAAGCGGTGACAGCGTCCTCGAAGAATCGTTCCAACGAACTCCGAATAGGGTTTACGGCGATCACGCACCCGCCGGATCGCCGGATGAAGTCCACCGCCTCCCATCCATTGGCCGACGCCGGCGCGCAGACGCGTACCAGAGCGCGATCGGCGCGGACGTCGCATCCTCGCGCGCGAAGCGATTCGCACGTCTGCGGGGTGAGATCCCGCGCGAGGATCTCTACGGCCCCTCGTGCGGTCGGCGGGGCGAGCTCCGCCGGCGATCCGCACGCTAACAAGCGCCCGCGATGAAGGAGCGCCACGCGATCGCAGATGATCTCCGCCTCCGCGATCAGCGGCGTGCTGAGGAAGATCGTCCTCCCCTCTTCGCGCCACCGGAGCAGCCAATCGCGCACCTGGCGCCGTCCTTCAGGATCCAATCCTCCAAACGGATCATCCAGGATGAGTAGCTTCGGATCATGGAGCAAAGCTTGCGCCAGTCCAACGCGCGCAAGCTCGCCCCGCGAGAGTTGCCGCAGTGGTCGGTCGGCGACCGACGCGGGAAGCCCGACCTGATGCAACAGAGCGGCTGCTCGCGCCAAGCGATCCGAACGGGAGAGGCCGCAGAGCTGCCCGAAATAGTCCAAGAGTTCGCACGCCGTCAAAGCCTCCGGGAGATAGGGATGCTCCGGTAAGAATCCGAGCTGCGCGCGCACCACGGGGTCTTCCGGCGAACGCCCAAAGAGACGAACGGTCCCGGCTGTTGGCCGAATCAATCGCAGGAGGAGTTTGACCGTCGTCGTCTTCCCCGCGCCATTGGGACCAAGCAAACCAAAGATCTCCCCCTCCTGCACTTCCAAGGTCAAGTGATCCACTGCGCGATGTCGCCGGTGACCGAGCCATCCGCTCGCGTAATCCTTCGTCAAATTTTCGACGACGATGACCGCCAACCGAGCACTCATAATCGCGGAAGGATCAGGGGCGACTGTGCGGAGAGGTGCACTGCTCCCGTCGTCGAATCCAATTGGTACGGGTACCCCAGGGGGTCTCGCGGGGGATGCTTCAACATGCCCGAAAGGATAAGCTCCTGCCAGGAAGCCGGCCACCGCCCGCGCTCTCGCCAAAATGCGCGCACAACCTCATGCAAGCGCTCCAACTCTTCTTCGGCTTGAAGACAGAGAAGCTGATATCGCGCGTTCTCCCGCACTTGCTCGCTCTCGCCGTGCTCGAGGCGATCTCGCCAGATACGTCGCGCGATCTCGCGACGGCCCGCGCGTGCGTAAGCGGCAGCGGCCAAGTCCCGCGTCCACGTGGGAGCCCGCGGATGCCGACTCACTTGCAGGAAGACTTCAGCCGCCTTCGCATAATCGCGCACGTCCCACAGCAGGACGAATCCCTTGTCGAGCAGCAGCCGCCATTCCCCAGGATTCGTCGCAATACCTCGATCTAAAAGCGCCAGCGCACGATCCGGCCGCCCCGCCCCCTGCGGCGGTGGAAGCGCGAGGAAGATCGCCCCAAATCGATATGCCGCGAGAAAGTGCGGGTCCAACGTCGTCACCAACTCGAGCAAGGCGTCCAACTGCTCAAATCGCACTCCGGGGCGAAAGGCGCGCCGTCCGTAGTAGTGCACCGTGCGCAGCCAATAGAGGTCGGCCAAGAGGCCTTCGAATCCGAAGCTCCATCGCTTGAGGGTCGCCGCGGAAGGCAGCCATAAGACTTCGTCCTCCCGCTGATACGCGGCGACTCGTTCTTCCAAGCGTTGCCCCAGCTCGACGACTCCCCCGATCGCGAGCACGAACAGAGCACCGATGATCGCCGATGGGCCCTTCATCGAAATTCCCGCCGATGGAACACGATCGCCGCCAGGACGAACACCACGACGAGATAAAGTCCAACATAGGCCGAAGCCATCCCGATGATCGAAGGGACGACCTCTCGCCCATGAACAACAGCAGCCGTGAGATTCAAATTCTGCATGTTCGGGAGCACATAGTAGAGCGCGCGACACAGCAGCGCCAGCAGCGGGGAGCGAACGACCTCTGCCCATTGCAGGAATTCTCGACTGGCATGCCCGATGAGGACAAGACCGAGGGCGGAGAGCATCGAGAGTGCGGATGTGGAGAACGTTGAGAACAAGAGGGCGAGGGCCATCGCCATGAGGAACTGAAGCCAAAGGAGGAATACTACAGGGATCAGAAGCGGAAGCTCCTCCTTCCAAGGTCGCCCCATGGCGGTGAGGGTGAGTGTGAGTCCCCCGGTCATCACCACCACACTCGCGAACAGAAGGAGGGCCCCACCGAGCAGCTTGCCGAGAAGCACCTCCCACCGCCGAACGGGCTTCGTCAACAGGACGTAGATCGTTCGACGCTCGATTTCCCGCTCAAGCAGCCGGACGCCAAGGACGATCGCCATCGCGATTCCCAGCACCCGAATCGCCCCGAGTCCCACATCG
The DNA here is from genome assembly GCA_030550025.1 of Acidobacteriota bacterium. Classification (GTDB taxonomy): domain Bacteria; phylum Acidobacteriota; class Blastocatellia; order HR10; family HR10; genus HR10. The sequence continues at coordinate 264,546 of JAUQQC010000003.1, forward strand.
AGCACGATCCGGCGCTCCTGGCCAACGGACAGCTCGCCCAGCAAAAGCGCCGTGCCGATCAGAAGCAGGGCAAAGCCGGTGAGGATATAAAGGATGCGCTCTCGAAGCAGCTCGCGAGACGACGCAAGAGCTACGGCGGTGATTCGTCTCACTCCAGAGAAGCGGGCCCACGTGAGCGACGAAACGATCATGACTTCCGAAGCCGCCGACACTCTCTCATGAGCCGCGGTCATCGTCCGCAGCCACGCGCAGGATTATGGTCCCAAGTGAGGATGTTCTTCTCGCGACAGTCACGCTCTCCGGATAGCCGCTGAACGTCGAATCCTTGCCAGAGCGTCTCGTCTCTCGGCGAGCGCTAACTCACTGCACGGGGCGCGCGTCCCCCGGTTTGGAGAGAACCCCATTGCTCGCTGAGAACGCTCCTGTCGAGGATTCGTAGATCGTGCCGCTTTGATCCGTGCCGAAGTATCGAGTCCCGGTCGAGCCCGGAGCCGTCGGATGCAATTCGGCCGCGTACCCCGTCCCCAAGCCATTCGGCGCATCGCCCGTATCGGCTGCGCTCCCTTCGTATCCGGATCGTGCGACCGGTGCTCCCTTCGCGCCGAAAAGCTCCGCGAGACTCTCGGAGATCTCCCCACTGGCGAGCAAGTCGGCGGGATCACCGTAGAGGTTATTGTGCGAGATCGAGAAGCTGAGCTGCGCTTGATTGTAGGCCCGGAGATTGGCGATGGCCGCCGTCTCGTTAGCCGGGATGCGAATGCGCGTGAATCGCGGGATCGCGATGGCCAGGATGATGCCGATGATCGCGATGACGATCAAGAGTTCAATGAGTGAGAATCCCCGTTCGCGCATCCTCCTCCTCTCCTCTGCTCACAACGCCTCACGGGGGGAGTTTCCATACCGCCCCCGTGCGAGGACGCTGGAAGAAGGCGAAGCCGCACCGCTCACGGTCGCTTCCGCTGTCCTCTCCTCTGCTCCTCGAGGAACTGTGAGAAGGCGGCGATCATCTCGTTGGCCTGCTGCACCTGATTGGCGCGCTGCGGATCGCTCTTCGCCTTCTCGACGAATTGCTTCAAAATAGTCAGCGCCTCCGGATACTTCGACGGATCGGGAGACTGCGCGAGCGCATTCCCCAGACCGAAGAGGGCATCAAGGCTGTTCGGATCGATTTCCAGGGCCTTCCGATACGCAGCGACAGCCTCCTCCGACTTCGCCGTATCGAGATAGATCTTGGCGATCTGCGCTTGCGTGCGCGCGCGATCCGCCGGCGTCGTTTGCATGGCCAGCAATTCCTCGTGCGCGGAGATGGCCTCGGAGAGCCGCGCCGGATCCAAATACGTCGCCATGACCGCCAGCGAGCGACAGAGCACTCCGTGATACTCAGGCTTCTGCTCCGGCTTGTCCTGAGGGATCATCGAGATCGCCTTGCGGGCCGTCTCGATGGCGAGGTTGAACGCCTCCTTGGCTTCCTCCCGCTGCCGATTGTTGAAGCGCTCCACGCCGAGATTATGATAGGCCTCGGCCATGCGAATCAGCACGACGTAGAGCTGAGGGTGATCCGGGCTCGCCTCTAAGGCCGACTTATAAAGCGGGATCGCCTCCTCATACTTCCCAGCGCGCGCCAGCTCGTTGGCCGCGTTGAACTGCCGGATCATCTCCTCATCTCGCGCCGCTCGCTTGCGTTGCTCCTCGATCTGTCGAGCTTGCTCTTCCAAACGCTTCCGCTCGGCCTCGGTCACTTGCGGCACAACCGCTCCAGCTTGTCCCGAACGCGCGGCAGCCTGTTGCACCTCCTCCAGCGTCGGGCGTCGTCCATCTCCGGGGACCATCTCGATCGTGCGCCGCAACGTCGCCTCTCCCGGAGGCGGAATGCGCACGTTGTACTCGTAATAGGGCGTTAACCCTTCGCCCGAGACGATGATGGCATATCGCCCATACGGGAGACCGATGTGAGCGAAATGCCCCTTCTTGTCCGTCTTCGTTTGATACTTCCCCTTGACGTCCAGCCGATACAACTCCACAAGCGCATTAACAGCCGGAACGCGCGACCCATCCGGTCGCACGACGATGACTTCCCCCTCGATCCCTGCCGTCTGCGCGCTCACATCGAGCAAAAGGCCGAGAGCACTACCCACCGCGAGGAAACCGAGAAGCGCGAGTATTCGTTTCATGACCCACCTCCTCTTACTGATCCCTGCACCCGATCTTCCGTCTCCTCATGCGATCGGGCTTAGTAAGTGTACCACTCCCTCACGGAAAGAGGCCAGAAAGGGCATTTGGCCATGCGGACTTCACCGGTGACTCTCACACCCCTCGGGCTTCCGGCCCCCAGATGACCTTATGGAGCTGGAGCTGCAACCGAACGGGGAGGCGGCTTTCGAGCACCCACTTGGCGAGCGCCTTCGGATCGAGAACTCCATAGGCGGGAGACATGAGCACGTGCGCCCGGCGCGGAAGATCATACCGCCGAATGACGTCGCAGGCCCACTCGAAATCGCGCCGATCCATGAGGACGAATTTCACTTCGTCCTGCGGTCGCAGGTGTTCGACGTTCTCCCACAGGTTCGCGTGGGCATGCCCGCTTCCCGGCGTCTTGATGTCCATGATGCGAATGACGCGCGGATCGAGCGTCCAGATGGGAAGCTGTCCCCCCGTCTCGATGAGAACCGTGAAGCCGAGATCGCAGAGGCCTCGGGCGAGCGGATGGACGCCTTTTTGCAAAAGCGGCTCGCCGCCGGTGATCTCCACAAGTGGAAAGGCCCCGCGCACGGATGCCATCGGCTCGGCTCCCTCCCAGGCCGCGCGCACCCGAGCGAGGATCTCCTCCACGCTCATCGCTCGACCTTCGGTGAAGGCATAGGTCGTGTCGCAGTAGACGCAGCGGAGATTACAACCGGTCAGGCGGACGAACGTGCACGGCAGCCCCATGTACGAAGACTCACCCTGAATGGAATGGAAGATCTCGGTCACCCACAGACGCGGCTCCCAATTGGCTTCCCTATTGCCGGAAGTCACCACAGACGGTATTTTACTTCTCGTGAGAAAAGGGGTGCAAGGCGAAGGGGGGAAAGCCACTGGCGGTCACGCCTGGGAAGGACACCGAGAGCGCGTCCGGCGGATGTTCGCGGCGATCGCGCCTCGATACGATCTGCTCAACCATCTGCTCTCGCTCAACGTGGATCGGTTCTGGCGTCGTTTCACCGTACGCCAACTCCGTCCGCATCTCTCCTCAAAGGCTCCCGTCCTTGACCTCTGCTGCGGCACGGGCGACCTGGCGCTCGAGCTGGCTCAACAGGCCGATGTCATCGGCGTGGATTTCTGTCGTCCCATGCTCCGGATCGGGCAGGCGAAGATCGCGCGACGTCGAGCCCGTGTTCTCCTCGTCGAAGGTGATGCGCTGCAGTTACCCTTCCCCGATGGCGTCTTCTCGGTCGTGACCATCGCCTTCGGCCTTCGAAATCTGGAATCGCCTGAGCGAGGGCTCCGCGAGATCTACCGTGTGCTTCGCCCGGGAGGAGTCGTTGCCGTCCTGGAATTCTCACAGCCCCTGCTCCCGATCTTTCGCCATGTCTTCCGCTTCTACTTCCGAAACCTCCTCCCGCGCATCGGGAACTGGATCTCCGGCGTGCCGGGCCCTTACGATTACCTCCGCGATTCTGTACAAGCCTTCCTGAACCAACGCGAATTGGCGCGCTTGATGGAAGCTGTTGGATTCACCACCGTGCGGTACATCAATCTAACCGGCGGAATTGCCGCTCTTCACCTTGGAGAAAAGACGCCATGAGCTATCTGAACGACCTCAACCCCGCCCAACGCGCGGCCGTCCTTTACACGGATGGCCCGCTGCTTGTGCTCGCGGGAGCGGGATCAGGGAAGACGCGCGTCATCACGTACAAGATCGCCTACGTGCTGGATCGGCTCGGTGCCGACCCAGCCCACATCCTCGCCGTCACATTCACCAATAAGGCGGCCGAAGAGATGCGACAGCGCGTCGCGCGGCTACTCGGTACCGACTCATCGAGAGCCCTCCCCTGGATCGGGACGTTCCACGGATTTTGCGCGCGCCTCCTTCGACGCCACATCGAGAGCCTCCACCAAGGCTATACTTCAGACTTCTCCATCTACGATGAAGACGATCAGCTCCGCCTCATTCAAACATGTCTGCGCGAGCACGGACTCCAAGAGCGCATGCTGCATCCCCGCGCGATTCAGGCGCGCATTAGTCGCGCTAAGAGTCGCGGGCTCACCCCGACCGACCTCCAGGACGATCCGGAATGGACGCAGACGCCCGAACGCGCGCTCGCGCTTTCGATCTTCGAGCAGTACGAACAGCGACTGCGCGCCGCGAACGCTCTCGATTTCGACGACCTCCTGCTCCGAGCTGTGGCGCTGCTTCGACAGGAACGGCTCCTGTGCGACCGGTATCGAGAGCAATTCCGCTTCATCCTCGTGGACGAGTACCAGGATACGAATCGCTTGCAACTGGAGCTTCTGCTCTTGCTCGCCGCGGACGAGCCCACGCGTGTGACAGCGAAGGAACGCAAACACCATCTCTGCGTCGTTGGCGATCCCGATCAGAGCATTTACCGATGGCGCGGGGCCGATCCGCACAATGTGCTCGAATTCGAGCGCTACTTCCCAAACGCACGTATCGTCACGCTCGAGAAGAACTACCGTTCGACGAGGACCATTCTCGCCGCCGCCAATGCCGTGATTCGTCACAACACCAAACGCCCGGAGAAGGTCCTGTGGACGGAGAACGAAGACGGTCCTCCGGTCGGATACTACGCCGCAGGGACGGCGGAGGAGGAAGCCGAATTCGTGGTGCAGCGAATTCGCTGGCATATGGAGCGCGATCCGCAGGCTTGGGTGGCCGTCCTCTATCGGACGAACGCGCAATCGCGACTCTTCGAGGACGCCTGTCGTCGGGCGGGCCTGCCGTTCCGGATCGTCGGCGGTTTCTCCTTCTACAAGCGGACTGAGATTCGCGACGTGCTCGCCTACGTGCGGCTCGCGCTGAACCCCTGGGATGACGAGAGTCTGCGCCGTATCCTGAACGTCCCGCCACGCGGGATCGGGAAGAAGACGCTCGATGCGCTCGAGCACTTGGCGCACACGGCCCAATTGCCGCTTTGGGACGCGTTGCAAGTGGCGCTGATCGAGCGACAGCTGCCGGAGCGAACTTTGGAGAGCGCGCGCGCGTTCGTTCACCTCATCGAGCGCCTCCGCGCCTGCGCCCAACATGGAACTCTCGCTGAGACTTTTCGCCTCGCGATCCATGAGACGGGATACGCGCGCGCCTTGCGCGAGCGAACGCTCCTGGCGACTGACCCGCTGGAGGTCGAGAACCGATTGCAGAATTTGGAAGAGCTGCTGGGCGCCGCTGCGGAAGCCGATGAACGAGGCGAAACAGTGCGCGAGTTCGTGGACCGCATGGCGCTGGTCTCCGACGCGGACGATTACGATCCGGACGCTCCGATCACGCTGATGACGATGCACAGCGCGAAAGGGCTCGAGTTCTCCACCGTCTTCATCGTGGGATTGGAAGAGGGACTCTTCCCTCACGCGCGCTCAAGCGATGATCCCGAAGAGTTGGAGGAAGAGCGCCGCCTCTTTTATGTCGCCATCACGCGCGCCAAGCGGCAGCTCTATCTCACGTATGCGCGCACGCGACGCCGCCAGGGAGAGCCTACCTCGACGACCCCCTCACGGTTTTTGCGGGAACTCCCGTCCGATCTTCTGGAAGACCTCTCCTCAACGGCGAGGCGTTCTTCCTACACCGGCCCCACGTATCATTCGATCACACAGATCGAGCAGTTCTTTCAGGAGCACGACCGGACAGCCTCGCTCAGGAAATCGCCCATTGCTGCTCAAGGTCTCCTGCGCGAGCCACAAGGGAACGCTTCGCCCCTCGCCCCCCCACGCTTCCCGATCGGCGCCCGCGTGCGCCATCCGCATTATGGCGTTGGCCAGATCATCAATCGAGAGGAAACGGATGCCTTCGTCACGCTGACGGTCGCTTTCCCCGGCGCCGGGAAACGAAAGTTCGTGGAAGGACTCGCTCCCTTAGAGCTCGTCTCGTGAAGGGGCGATGAGATCGCGCGCTTTATGTCCCCCCCTCGCTGTGTGGCGGTTCTCCCTCCGCCTCTGCTTCCCGCCGAACCCTTCGCACGTAAGCCCTCCGCTCCGCTTCCAGCCGATCCAAAAGACCGCGCACCTCTTCGATCGCATAGTCGAAAAGCGCCGGCTCCGCGCGCAGCAGACGTAGAAGGTCGAGGATTTGAACGACCCCATCGCGTTCCACGCTCACCAATTCGCGCTCGCTCCACCCGCAAGAGGATTCGACCTGGCCGACGATCATGCGGACCAACTCTCGGATCAACCCCTCTCGTTCGCCAGTCGAAGGCGGCGTTTCGTTCTCCCTCCGTATGGGCGAAACGGCTGCGCCGAGTCCAAGGGGCATCGCGCTCTCCTCGCCCCGTGGCCGATCGGACGAAGCCGAGGTCGCTCCCACGATCGACTCCAGATTCGCATGGTCATGCAGGTTCGCCTCCATCCATAGAGCCGCCACCTCCAAACAGTCTTGGAACGAGGGGAAGAAGTTCCGCTTCCGCAGAGCTTCGGCCAAGAAGAGAAGCCGCTGGTCATGGGACAAGTGCCCGAATTCCTGATCCAATTGCTCGAGGGTCCTCAACACCGCAGTCGCCTCGACATGGGGAGACAGGCGCGAGAGCCTTTCCCAAAAGCCTTCGTTACCTTGCGGCATGGTGATCGCTATCCTTTCCTCAAGCCACTCATCGCACGACCGCATCTTATAGTACGTTTTCCCAGTGGCGTCAAGGGATTCCCCTGAAGACGCGGAAGAAGGCGCGCCTCCACCAGCAGCGAGAGCCGATGTCCCGTCTAACCGGCAAAATCCGACCTCCGCCGGCGGAAAATACGGCGATCGCCGTATGGCCGATGAGCTCATACTCCGCTACCCTATTCACCGCCACAGTTCATAGAGCCTCTTCGCTCCGTTGGAGTCAAGACTTCAACGGAGCTTTTGTCTCCGCCAAAGGGCGCTCCTTGTGGGAAACCGCCAGCCCATTCATTCGCCGAAGACTTTCAGAGCTGTCTCCCGCAAGATCTTCCGCTTTGCCTCCTCCGAGAGGGGGAGCTGAAGGAAGGCCTCAATATTGGCCCTGATCCCTGGAACGCCAGGGCCTGGCCAATCCGAGCCGAACATGGTCTTGTCGGCCAGCTTCTCGAGCTGAGGGAAATAAGCGAGTAAGTTCTGTGGAGGGATGCTCGAAATGTCCATGTAGACGTTCTGATGTCGGCGGAGCAAGAAGACGCACGTCGACATCCAGAGCGGACGCCCGCCATGCGCCAAGATGAGCGTCAGCTCCGGGAAATCAACGGCCACATCATCCACGTGGATCGGATCGCCGAACTTATTGCGCGCGCCGGGGAAGACGGACGTCCCCGTGTGGATCATCACGGGCATGCGATATTCGATGGCCTTGCGGTAGATGACCTCAAGGGCTCTCATACCGTTCAGGTAATCGTTCGGATAGATCAATTGATGCGGCGGGTGGATCTTGATCGCGCGAATGCCGAGATCGGCCAGTCGCGCCATCTCTCCGGCCGGGTCTTTGGAGAATCGCGGATGGACGGAACCGAAGGGAATCAGCCGATCTGGATACCGGCGGGCATATCGTGCGGAGAACTCGTTCACTTCATCGGTGAACCCCATGATGTCCGGGCTCACATAATTGATGAGTCCCGCCTTCTGAACGCCCGCGGCGTCCAGAAGTTCAATGAAGCGATCGGGGTCCTCCATGAGGCGAATCAGATCCTCAAATGCGCGCGCGTCGCGCTTCAGGCTTGCCGCCACCTCCGGCTTGATCATCCACCATGGCATGACGTGTACATGAACGTCAATGGCCATATACGCGCGCACCATACATCCTCCTTGTCTGCTCGCCCAACCCCACGGCGATGCTTGAAAGTCTCACAGGATGTTCACTCCAGGAGACGGATCGCCTGACCGAAGCCCTCCTGGCGAGCGCGCTCGAAGACGCGAACAGCGACCGCCACGTCCTCCAGGGCGATTCCCAGGGATTTGAAGAGCGTGATGTCTGAAGGGTGCTGCCGGGCGACAAGGCGTCCGGCAACGACTTCTTTCAACTCATGGACGGCTTCCCACGCCAAGCGTCCGCGCTCGATGGCATGAAGGAACTCTCCGCATTCGATCCGCGCTTGATCCTTGGAATCCACGACGATGGTGCGCGCCCGTCGGATCACTTCGTCATCGAATTCGCGGCGAAAGAGGGCATTGCCCCCAATCGCGTTAATGTGGACACCTTCAGGTATCCATCGCCCATCGAAGACGGGCTCGCGCGCCGTCGTCGCCGTGACGAGGATGTCGGCCGCGGCGACGACGTCTTCGGGACGCTTGGCCGGGATGACTTCGATGCCCAATCTCGCCGCCATCTCCTGACAAAACGCCTCCCGTCGCTCCGGCGTGCGGCTGTAGGCGAGGACTCGCCGGATCGGTCGGACGGCGCAGATGGCCAGCACTTGGCTTTGCGCTTGCCAACCAGTTCCGAAAATTCCGAGCGTGTGCGCGTCCGGTCGCGCCATGTATCGAGTAGCGACGCCGCTGGCCGCTCCCGTGCGCATCTGCCCGAGCCGATTCGCCTCGATGAGGGCCAAGAGCGATCCCGCCTCCGCGTCATAGAGAAGGACGAGGAACCGCACGCCGCTTGGGAACGAGGTGTAGGCCTTGAAGCCGAGAACGCCTCGCGCGAGCACCGCAGCGCTCATCATGTGCAACGTCCCACGCGGAACGCGAAGACGGCGACGCAGTTCATTGATCGCGCGACCTTCAGCTTGCTCGCGGAAGGCCTCCTCAACAGCCTCCAGCGCCAGCTCCATCGTCAACAAGTGCTCCACGTCCGCCTCGGTCAAAAGCAACGCCATGTCCTCCCCTCCGAACGCGCACCTCGCTCAGCTCCGCCCTCCCCGTGACGGCTCATACGTCGCGAACGAGCTCTCCGTCTCCCACACGGTCACGCGCGCGACGGGAAATCCCCGTTCGGCGGCCACATCGAAGATGAGCTTGGCCAATGCTTCAGCCGTCGGATTCGTCTCCAGAACAAAGCACGCCACACCGTGCTCGCGCAACACGGGCAACAGCGGATCATCTTTGCACAGGATCATCTTGTGATCAATGTGCTCGTCTATCCACGACTTCACAACCGCTTTGATCTCATCGAAATCTACGACCATGTGGCGGTCGTCGAGGCGCTCGGCAGCTAACTCAACCTCTGCGCGGGCATTATGCCCATGCAGATTGCGACATTTGCCCGCGTAATTCAAGAGCCGATGGCCGTAGCAGAAGAAGATCTCCTTCGTCGCCCTGAACATCTCGCCCTCCCCCTTTCGCTCGTGCGCTCGGCTCAGGAACCGATGAGCCGACCCCCATCCACGACGAGCGTATGTCCGGTGATGAAATCGCTCCCTTCGATCAAAAAGAGGACGGCGCGAACGACGTCTTCTGGGGATCCAAGCCGCTTGAGCGGCGTGCCCTCGATGATCGCACGCGCCTCTTCCTCACCATAGTCCTCCGGCAGAAGGACCGGACCGGGCGCGACCGCATTGACCAAGATCGTTGGCGCCAACGTCTTCGCCAGGACTTGCGTCAGCGCGATCAGCCCCGCCTTCGAGACGCAATACGGGATGTAGCCCACGTATGGCCGAAATCCGGCCCAATCGGCGATGTTGATGATCTTCCCCCCGCCTTGCTCCCGCATGAAGCGCGCCGCATACTGGGCGCAGAAGAAGGGAGCCTTGAGATTCACATCGAGATTGAGATCCCACTGCTCCTCGGTGACTGAACCAAAGGGTGTTCGGAAGAAGACTGAGGCGTTGTTCACCAAGATATCGAGACGGCCCAGGAAACGCGCCGCCTGCTCGATGAATCGCTCGATCTGGCGGACCTCACCAAGATCCGCCTGTACGGCGAGGGCACGAACACCCCGAGCCTCGAGCTCGCGCACGGTCTCGCGCGCGGCTTCCTCGGACCGATGGTAATGTACGACGACATCGGCGCCGCGTTCGGCCAAAGCGAGCGCGATCGCCCTCCCGATGCGCTTGGCCGCCCCAGTGACTAACGCACCTCGGCCTCGGATCTCCATGCGCTTTCGTTCTCCCTCGGAAATAAGGAAGATGATATGCGCTCCTAGCGTAGGGCGCAAGCGCTTCGACCATTTCGCGCACCATTGTTCCACGCCCGCGCGCCTTCTATCATAAGCGGTTGACCAGCATGCGCGAGAGCGCCCGTCACGAAGCGTTGCGCCCTGACGTCTGGGAGCGCGCCTTCTACAGAGGCTCGATCGCTTGGATCGGCGCGCAGGTGTTGGTGCGCGCTGTCAACTTCTTCGCCGGGATCGCGCTCGCCCGCTGGCTCATGCCCGAGGATTTTGGACTCATGAGCTTAGCTCTCACCGTGACGACGCTCATTGCCCTTTTCGGAAATGTAGGGATCGAGCATTATCTCGTCTATCATCCCGAGGAGCATTCGGAAGTCCTGACGGCGGGGTTCTGGCTCGGCGTGATTATAGGCCTTGGTCTCTTCGCGCTTCAAGTTACGGCCGCCCCCGTGATCGCCGGGTTCTACGGTCGCCCCGACCTCGTTCCTATCCTCCTCGCTTTGAGCCTCACGTTGTTGATCGCCCCGTGGGGGAGCGTACATGCGGCGCTTTTGCGCCGACGCTTGGAGATCGGAAAGCTCGTCCGGCCCCAAGTCGCGACGACGCTCATCGGGACGGGAATCGGTCTCGCTTTGGCGCGCGCCGGAGCTGGCGTGTGGAGCTTGGTCGTGCCTTTCGTCATCGCCGCCCCTATCACGGTGGCATGGAACTGGAAGCTTTGCTCGTGGCGCCCTGCGTCTCGTTGGTCTCCTCGGTCGTGGGGAGCGATCATCCGCTACGGGCGGCATGTCCTCGGTAACGATCTGACCGCCTACGCCATGCAAAACGCCGATTACATCCTCATCGGAAAATGGCTGGGCGCATTGCCCTTGGGCTTTTACACATTCGCTTATAACCAGAGCATGATGCTGCCCACGCTGCTCATGGGCGCCTTCTCGCACGTCGCCTTCCCGATCTTCGCGCGGCTGCGCGAGAGGTCGGCCGAGCTGCGGGCGATGTATCTTCGATTCGCGCGAACGAACGCGGGGATCGCAATCCCTCTGCTCCTTCTCCTCCTCGTCGCTGCTCCGGAATACGTGCGCGCCATTTACGGAGAGAAATGGGCGCCCGCCATCTTTCCATTCCAGCTACTGCTCCTCCACGCCATCGGGCGATGCCTGATGCTCGGAGCCGGAGAGCTATTCAATGCCATCGGACGTCCCGATCTCAACCTCAAATGTGCGCTCGGTGCCGCCCCCGTCTTCGTCGCGGCCGTTGCCATGAGCCTGCGATGGGGGATCGCGGGCGTCTCCGTCGCGACGGCGCTCGTCTTCCTGGGCCTGGCGGGAGTCATCATCGCGATCGCTTTTCGCACGCTTCGATGGAAGCCCTCGGATTTCTGGACGGCCATGCGCCCCGTCGGCCTCACGGCGGGAAGCGTCTTGCTCACGATGGGGCTGCTTCGCCGAGTCCTCGAATCGCTCGCGCTCCCACCGTGGCAAATGCTCGTGGCGCTCCTTCTCGGAGGGGGGATCATTCACGCGCTCGCTCTGACCATCCTCTTCCGCCCAGAACTGCGCGAGCTGAAGAACCTCGTGCTCGCCCGCCACACGGAGTTCGATGATCAAACGTCGGCGAGTGACCGATGAGCGGAGTCGTCTCCATCGTGATCCCGACGCGCAACGCCGGACCGGAATTCCCCGAGTTGCTCGAGCGCCTTCTGGCGCAACGCTCTTCCTTCTCTCTCGAGATCATCGTGATCGACTCCGGCTCCACGGATGGGACGGTCGAGCGCTGCGCTCGGTTCCCCGTGACGGTCCTCACGATCCCGCCGGAGGACTTCGACCACGGTGAGACTCGAGATCGCGCGATCCGTTACGCTCGTGGCTCTTTCATCGCTCTCTTGGTGCAAGATGCCCTGCCAGCGAACGAATGGTGGTTGGAACGACTCCTCGAGCCAATGCTTCAAGATGCCACCATCGCCGGAGCGTATAGCCGTCAGATCCCCCGCCCTGGAAGTGATGCGTTCGTCCGACGGCATGTGAGCGATCACGTCGCCTCACGTTTGGAGCCACGCCGGCAAAGGCTCGACGATCCGAGGGCTCTCCCCGCCATGCCCCTTGAGGAGAAAATCGCGCTCTTCAGTTTCGACAACGTCTCGTCGGCAATCCGACGGTCCGTGTGGGAGCGATTCCCGTTCGGACGCGCCGCTTTCGGAGAAGACATCCGCTGGGCGAAGCGGGTCATGGAGGCCGGTTATGCGATCTATTACCAACCCGATTCGGTCGTCATCCATTCGCATGATCGCTCGGCTTGGTACGACTTCCAGCGTTTCGTCGCAAGCTATCGCCTGTATCAGGAGCTGTTCGGCGGCGATCCTCCTTCGCTCTGGTTCACCCTATTCAACGCCATCCCCTACAACATCTATGCGAATCTCTTTAAGCTCCCCCACGAACGGATGACGCCGCGCGTCATCCTTAAAGCCATCACGAAAGGGCTCGCCTTTCCCCTCGGGCGCTATGTGGGCCATCGCGTGGGGAGAGATGCGCCGCATTGGCGGCAGCGCCTTGGCGATTGGCTCACCCGCGGGATTTAGGTGCGCTTCTTCCGAGGACGAGCATCCACGGTCGGATCGTCGACTCCAGGATGATGCGCGCGCTCATCTTAGAGGTGCCGGCATTTCGCTCGGCGAAGATGATAGGGACCTCGATGATACGATGACCGAGCCGATGAGCGCGATAGAGCGTCTCGACCTGGAACGAATAGCCTTCGGACCGGATCGAAGGGAGATCAATGGCCCGAAGCGCCTCGGCGCGCCAGCAACGGAAACCACTAGTCGTATCGAAGACGGGCAGGCGCGTGATTGCCCGAACGTACGCGTTGGCGAAGACGCTCAGGAGCAATCGTGAGAGCGGCCAATTGACGACGTTCACGCGCCCCCCCACATATCGTGACCCAATGACGAGATCCGCTTCACGGGCGGCGCCAAGGAGATCCCCGATGTACTGCGGATGATGCGAAAGATCGGCATCCATTTGGATCACGAACTGCGGCTCGCGCGCGAGTGCCCAAAGCATCCCCTCCATGACCGAACGCGCAAAGCTTCGACGTCCCCGACGGCGCAGAACATGAAGCCGTGAATCGCCCGCGGTCATCGTCTCCACAACCTCGGCCGTGCCATCGGGCGAATCGTCGTCCACGACCACGATGCCCGCCTCGGGATGGCGCGCGCGAACCTCCGCGATGAGACGCGCGATGTTCTCTCGCTCATTGTACGTCGGGATCACGATCTGAATGGCCGACTCCCTCATGCCATCGGAGAGCGTAGTCGAACGCCTCCTTCGGCGTCAACCGGGCGCTCGCGTCGGCCCCCCTGTCTCCTCGCCTGTAGAAGAGACGTCGCGTATAATGTATGCTTTGCTACCTGAGCGCATGCGGACGCTTTGGCCGGCGGTGAATGCGGCACTGAATCTGACGAGCACGCTCCTTCTGCTCGCGGGGTATTGGTTCATTCGAAGGCGAGAGGTGAATCCCCATCGCGCGTGCATGCTCGGGGCGGTGACCAGCTCCGCGCTTTTCCTCATCTCCTATGTGGTCTATCACTCCCTTCACGGCGCTACGCCCTTTCCGAAGGGAGGAGCTCTCCGAGCCGTGTACTTCACTATTCTGACCTCGCACACGGTCCTGGCACTCGCGATCCTTCCGATGGTTCTTGCGACGCTGGTTCGCGCGCTGCGCGGAGAATACGCCCGACACCGGCGGATTGCTCGGTGGACGCTTCCGCTGTGGCTCTACGTCTCGGCCACCGGGGTGGCGATTTACGTGATGCTCTACCACCTGTGAGGGTCATCCCCTCGGAGACGAGGACTCCAGCTGCGCTGCTCATCCAGCGACCTGATACGGCCGCTGAACGACGACCACTAAAGCCAAGAGAAAGGCGAGGAGGCTGAAGAGCAGCGTCACGCCGAGCGCAAGGGAAAAGCTGGGTCCCGGCGCGACCGACGGATGTTCCAGGAAGAGCAATCTTTGCAAACCCGCCGTGCTATAGGTCAGCGGATTCACCCGCATGAGCCAAGCGATCCACGGGGATGCACCGCTCATCGGAAAGAGCGCTCCGGAGACGAGCCACATCGGGATGAAGATCAGGTTGACGACGGCGTGAAAGCCATGCGTCGAATCCAGTCGCCACGCGAGAAGGAACCCGAACGCCGTGATCCCAAACGCGAGAAGGAAGAGGAAGGCCACCAGCCCCGCCGTTTGCCCGAGCGTCAGCGGGATGCCGATAAACAGCGCCAGCGGCAGTAGGATCGTTCCTTGCAGAGCGGCGAGCGTCGTCCCCCCCAGAACTTTCCCCAACACAAGCGCCGTTCGCGGGATGGGCGAGGCCACGACCGATTGTAAAAATCCCGCGTGCCGATCTTCGATGACCGACATCATGCAGAAGACCGAGGTGAACAGGATAATGAGCAACACCGTGCCGGGGAAGAAGTACTGCAAGTACCCCGTGCCATGTCCGTCCGCGCGGAAGGAATCTCCCAGCCCGGACCCGACTAGCCACCAGAAGACCAGGGGAGAGCCGATGACCCCCAGGACGCGACTCCGTTGGCGATAGAAGCGGATCAGCTCCCGATGCCAGAGCGAGATCGTGGCCAAGAGACCAACCGAGGGGCGCATCGGGAGGAGACGGGCCTTCCGCTCGACCGAAAGCGAGACTGCGACGTCCTTCACCTCAGGCATGCGTTCTCGCAAAGGCTTCACTCGACTGTGACCTTCTCCTCCGCTACCGAAGGAGACGTCGGCTGGGCCGGCTCGGTCATCGGACGCTTCGCGCGGACACGAAGGCGCTCGAACACGCCGCTGCGCTTGAGCGTCAGGATCGGCGGGATCGAGAAGAGCAACGCCAGCAGCGCGCCCGCCAGCACAAGGAAAAGGTCATCAATGCCCCCCTTGAAGCGATCGCTCACCACCGCCCAAATCGCCAGCCCAAATGAAACCAGGGCGATCACCAGAGAGATGACATTAATGAGCAGCATTTCCTTGATCGCATCCCACATCGAAGGCTCCTCCTTGGCTGTCGTAACTTTCTCCTGCCCATCCGGACGTATCCAACGGCCTTGTGCTCGCTCGACCTCGCTCTCCCGAGAACCGCATGAGAGCCCTCGCGCAAGCAGTATATGATAAGGGGCCATCCCCGGCGTTTCAAGAGAATCGTCTCGACCGCCAAATGCCGCGAGGCGCGCCGAGAGCCGGGGCATTCTTTCCCGAAACGGGGAACGCCATGGCCGCGTCAGATCAGGAGGTCGGCGAAATCCCTGAGATGCGCGCGCACGCGCTCGACATCGGGCGCCAAGACGCGATCTTCGGTCAACCGGGGGACCAACGCACGGAGGCGCTCATAGGCCAATTGCACGCCGCGTCCGGGACGCAAAGGGGCCAGATACTCGAGCCCTTGAGCGGCGCAGAGCAACTCGATCGCCAAGATGTATTCGACGTTTTCGAGCACCTGCCGGAGCTTCCAAGCGGAGGTCATCCCCATGCTGACGTGATCTTCCTTGTTCCCGGATGTCGGCAGCGAATCTACAGAGGCCGGATGCGCGAGGACTTTGTTCTCCCCGACGAGCGAGACGGCGACGATCTGCAGGAGCATCATCCCGGAGCACATGCCCGGGTCGGTCGTCAGAAACGGCGGCAGCTCGCTCAAATCCGGATTCACGAGCCGTTCGATCCGACGCTCGGAGATCGCCCCTAGCTCCGCAAGCGCCATCGCCAGATAATCGAATGCGAGCGCGAGGATCTCGCCGTGGAAATTCCCCCCAAGGAGCACCTCGCCCGTCTCGGCGAAGACCAAGGGATTGTCAATCGCACTGTTCAATTCAATGCTCACGACGTTCTCGACATGGCGGATGACATCGCGCACGGCACCGTGCACCTGCGGCATACAGCGCAAGCTGTAGGCATCCTGCACACGGGGGCAATCCTTGTGCGAGAGCATGATCTCGCTTCCTTCGGTGAGGCGAAGGATGCGCTCGGCGACCTCGCGTTGTCCGGGATGCGGTCGCACGGCATGGATACGCGGATCGCAAGCGGCATTCGTCCCATGCAAGGCTTCCAGAGACATGGCACCGGCGACATCGGCGACATCGGCCAGACGTTTGGCGCGCTGCACGCCGAGCGCCCCGACGGCCACCATCGCCTGCGTGCCATTTAAAAGCGCGATCCCCTCTTTCGCTTCCAACTGCAAGGGCGCGATCCCCGCCTGAGCGAGCGCCTCGCGAGCGCTCCGGCGTTCCCCGCGATACAGGACTTCCCCCTCGCCGATCATCGCCAGGGCCAGATGGGCGAGCGGAGCGAGATCGCCGCTGGCCCCCACCGATCCGCGCGAAGGGATAAGGGGATGAATGCCCGCGTTCAACATGCGCACGAGCGTCTCCACGACGATCGGGCGCACGCCCGAATACCCCTTGGCCAAGACATTGGCGCGCGCCAACATCATCGCTCGCGTCTCGGCCTCACTGAGCGGTTCGCCGACGCCCGCCGCATGACTGCGCACGAGGTTCAGTTGCAACTGGCGCGTCGCCTCGTGCGGGATTGTCACTCCACTCAATTTCCCGAAGCCCGTGTTCACGCCGTAGACGACGCGCCCGCTCCGCAAGATCTCCTCGATCACACGGCGCGATGCCTCCATGCGAGCGAATGCCTCCGGCGCGATCTCCACCGGTTCCCGGTCCACGGCCACGGCCTCCAGCTGCTCCAGAGTGAGCGAATTCCCATCAATCACGATCATGGCCTCCCCCCGATCTCGCGATTTCGCCGCTGCCGCGCGCGGATCTCCAACGTCCGCACCCAATCCTTATAGGCCTCGTACCGATTCCGCACCTCCCACGGTAGAGCGCGATCCGTGTTGTCCTCCCATCGGCGCGCCAAGTAGATCGGCTCGAAGAGACGACTGATCTCGTACTCGCGACTGAGCCGCAAGCCGACAGCGTAATCCTCGCCATAGCTCACGTTGGGAAATCCGAAGCGCCGCAGAAGCGGCACGTAGTAGGCGCGGGGAGCCCCCAGGCCTTTTACGCGCAAGGCGTTATTTCGCCCGTTCTCGCGCGTCCATTCGCGATGATCCACGATGCCGGGCGGAATCTCCTCGAGTTGAAAATTCACCGTGCGATAGGCGCCGATGACCATCGCATAGCGCGGCGTCGGCCATTCCCGACACGGTCGCTCCCATGCCGCTCGGGCGAAGGCCTCCGAATCGAAGAAGGCGCGCACGATCGTCTCCAGCGCTGCATCATTCGCATACAGGTCGTCCGAATCCAACTGCACGGCGAGCATCCCGCATTCCGGCGCGAAGATGGCTTCGTTCCAACACCCCCCGATCCCCAAATCCCGACGCTCGGGAATCTTATGGATGACCTGCGAAGCGGTGCTCGCCCATTGCCGGACGATCTCCGTCGTGCGATCCGTCGAGTGATTGTCCACGACGATCACGTTGTAGGGGAAGGACGCGCGTTGCGAGAGCGCGCTCCGCAAGGCATCGGCGATCGTTCGCTCGCGATTCCGCACAGGAATGATCACGCTCGCGAGCACCGGATACTCTCCCTCGGGTGGGGGGAGAGGGACGAACGTCGGCTCCAGATATGCCCCCACGCGTCGAAGATGTTCGGTGAAGACGCACTCCATCTCCCGCTGTGCCGGGCGATGTCGCGGATCCACGTAGCGGAAGATCGCCTCAAGCGGAAATTCGGCGCTCGTCCCTTCTTGAAGCTCGCGATGAGCGATGTAGAGACATTCGGGAACGCGCACGATATCGCCAACGGTCGCGATCTTCAACCGCAAGTCGTAGAGCCCTCCCCATCGCAGCTCTGAGGGGATCGGCCCGCACCGTTCGATCGCCCGACGCACGACCCGATGCGAGAGCAGTAGGAGCGGTCCGAAATCGAACTCCTCGCTGACGCTTCCTTCCTGATAATCGTTCAGCGAACGCGCGCACAGTTGGCCCGCGCTCGCCTCGAAATAATCGGCATAGATGATCCCCGCCTCGCTCTCTTCGGCGACTTGAAGGAGCCGCATGAGGGATCGCTCACTGATCTCGACGAACGCCCCTGCTTGAAAGAGTAAGAGATAGTCGGTCGTCAGCGATTCCAGAAGCGCGTTCAACGCTGTGCCCGAGAATCCGGGATCAAGCCGCAGGCCGCGAATCGGCAGCGGTTCACCGAGCTGCTGAAAACACGCCCTCTGCCGCTCGAAGATCGCCTCGTCCTCATAGCCGATCACGATGGTGAGGCGCTCCCTCATTCCGACGGACGCGCGATGGTGTGCAGGCGCGGATAATGGCTCAAAAGTGGCGGCGGGACGGCGACCTTCTCCCTCTCCAAGGCCGCTCGCAATTCCAAGGCATTGACGACGCCCTTCCCCCGCACGTGATTATTCGTGATCACGTATACCTCGCGGGCAATCTCGCCAATGTGCCGAATCTTCTCGATCCAGGGCTCCAGCTCTTCAGGCGAATAGAGATAATCGTAGCGAGCTCCCGGATCGGCGTTCTCCGCGAACCAGTTCTCGTAATTTCGACCATGTAAGCGCACGTAGCCGACGGCGGCCGTCACGCGCGACGTCGGCGGCAAAGAGCGATGGAAGAGCGGCTGATCAATATTGCAAAATCCAACACCGCGCTCGGCGAGGAACCGATACACCTCCTCGGCGTTCCATGAACTATGACGCACCTCGACGACGAGCGGATATTCGCGGAATCGCTCCAGCAGCTCCCGCAGGTACGCGCGCGCTTCGGGCGTGTTCTTGAACGACCAAGGGAATTGAACGAGCAGGGCTCCGAGCCGATCGGCTTCCAGCAGTAGCTCCATCCCACGCTTGAAGAGGCGTTCGTCCTCGACGCCGACTGTCCCCCGCTCATGCGTGAACTTCCGATAGAGCTTCGCCGTGAACTTAAACCGAGGGTTATGCGCGACGCGTCGCACCCAACTGCGGGTCATCCGCTCCGTCGGGGGACGATAAAAGCTGCTGTTGATCTCAACGGTATCGAAATACTCGGCGATGTATGGGAGCGGATCGAATCCGCGCGGCAGAGGATCCGGGTACACCGTTCCTCTCCAATCCTCGTATGACCATCCAGCTGGCCCGACGCGGATCATCGTCGCGTTCCCCGCATCCGAGGCAGAAGGATACCATGGGCGGGACTTTTTTCTCAATGAGCGGGAGTAGCTCCCTTCTTCGCAGGAGTCGAGATCGTGGCTCAGCGCGAAGGGAAACGCCCAAAGAAGAGGCGGAGCGGCCGGGCATCGAAGCCCGGCCGCTCTCGATTCAGAAGCTGAGCTTCAAGGCGAACTGGATCACGCGATTGGGCTCTCCCGTAGCGATGATCGTCGCCGAGCTGGGCACGGCAGCCGTCACGCAACAGGTTTGCCCGAAGAGCGAGCTGGTGATCGTCGGCGATCCCACGCTCGCATTCCGCGGGTTCTCGAAGTTCGGGTGATTGAAGACGTTGAAGAACTCCGTACGGAAATCGAGCTTCACGCGCTCGGTGAGCTGGAACTTCTTAATGAGCCCCATGTCCATGTTCCAGAACCCGGGACCTTGAACGACGTTGCGCCCCATTCCGTGCTGTCCCGGAGCCGGGATGCAGAAGTAGCTCTCGGTCCCGATCACCTGACGGCAGTTGAAGAAGGGGCTGGCCGGATCCACGATGCGATCCCCGACATGAAAGACCACCGGCCCTTGGATTCCGGGGACGAACTGGAGCTTCGACTTCGGCATCGGCCCGCGGACTTCGGCGCGCGATTGCTTGGTCTGATGGACAGTGCGCACGCCCGAATTGAGCGTGTACGGCTCGCCGCTTTGATAGATGGAGATACCCGTGACGGTCCAGCCACCCAGAATGTGCTGCAGGATGCCCGGCCAATCGCTCCCCCACTTCTGCCCACGACCGAACGGCAGGTCATAGAGCCAGTTGACGACGAGCACGTGTCGGTTATCGAAGTCCGAACGCGCGCGATCGAGCTTGAAGTTCCGCACATCAGTGGGTGTGCGCGAATTGGTCGTGCTCAAGCCACCGCCAGAAGTCGCTGCCACCGGATCCACCGACATGTCGTCAATGGACTTCGAGAGGGTGTACGCCAAGCCGAAGGTCAATCCCTTCTCATAGCGACGTTGCAGTTGCACGATCATGCCGTGGTAGCTCGAGCTGCCGCCGGAATCGAAGTAGAAGATCTGCCCGAACTGCGCATTGGGGCGGAAGTAGTTAGCCGGGAAGCCGCGATTGACGATCCAGTCCGCACCCGAGAGCTGGTCGATCCGGACCGCGAGATCGCCCACGCCGCCGTTGAGCACGTCCGTCGCGAAAGCCCCGCGATAGCGCGCCGACGTCGGCGACGTCGCGTTGAGCAATCGGCTGAGCAAGGGCAAGGGCTCCTGTCCCGGCAATCCGAAGTAAGCGAAATTGTCCACAGTGCGACTCGCGGTCGGAATGCCCGCCGCCGCTTGCGCGGCCAAGCAAGCGTCCGGATTGAGCTTGCAGATCATGAGGTTCTTCTGCGCCTTCAGGAACTCCTGCAGGAACTCCGGTGGATAACGGAACTGGTTCAGATCGTATGCGCGATAGAGCCGCATCCCGCGCTTACCGATGTAGCCGACCTGCCCCACGAACGCATGGGGCAATTCGCGTTGGATCGTCAGGCTCCACTCGTGCACGGTCGGGACCTTGAGATTCGGATCAAATGCCCCGACCTGCGGCGCCAAGCCGAGTGGTCGCTCCGGAAGCCGCAGCAGCTCCGACGGCTTCTGCGTCGGCGGACCAAGATCGAGCGGCTTCAAGGCAGCCATGAGCTGGCTCAATCGCACATCGTTCGGAATGTCCCGGCACGGCCCCGTCGGGGGGTCCTGTACGTTCACGACACAGCGAAGGACACTCCCGGGGATCATGCCGGAGATGGCCGTCACTTGGAACGTGGAGACCGTATCGAAGGCGAGCCCGTATCCGACGCGAATCGCCATCTTGCCCGAAGAGCGCGGGTCCCAGGCGAAGCTCACGCGCGGGGCGATCGTCGTCCAATTCATGCGCTTGAACCACCTGTCCGAAGGCACGTAAGTCACTGGGCCCTGACTCCCATCCAGCGGACGATCCGGTACGAAGACGCGATCGCAGCAGTCCTTCGGCGGCAGATTGATCTCCCATCGGAATCCATAAGTCAGCGTGAAGTTCCGCCGCACGCGCCATTCGTCCTGGGCATAGAAGTTGTACTGCTTGACGCGCGTTCCGGCGACAAAGGGGGCGAAGATATACTGGTCGCGCTTGAAATCCGCGACGAACGCCTGTTGCACGCGAGCCGGGATGCCCATCAGCTCGACGATCGCCTGCTGGAGATTGACGTTGTCGCTCGCGTTAATCCCCGGAGCGCCAGGGAATCCAGCTGCTACGCCCGGCGCCGTATTAGCCGTCGGTGGACGCACGCTCTGGCTGAAGATGATCGTCGGCCACATGTTGAATCCGCCCGGCACGCCGCGATTGTCGTTGTGCCGATAGAGCCGGAAGTTGATCCCCGTGCGGACGTTGTGCGATCCGCGCATGTAGCTCAGGTTGTCGATGAATTGGATCGTGCTCACCGCTCGGCGTGTGAAGGGGGTGTTGCAGAACGGTGTGTCCACAAGCGAGAGGGAATCGGTGCCGAAGCACTCTTGCCCATAGGGCGGTGGCTCCACACCGAACTTCGTATTGGCTTCCCGCAAGAGGAAGGTGAACATGAAGCGACTGAAGCCCGTCGTGAACTCGTTGACCATCCGGGAGGAGATGACGCGTCGGTAGTTGAGCGCCAACCCTTGCGACTCTCGGCTCACCTCCCCAAGTGGAGCGAAGCCGGGAAAGATCGAGGGCCGCGCGTTCAGGAAATCGCCCTCGCGCGTATCCCAATTCGTCCGAACACGCTGTTATTCTCATCGAACTTGTGATCCACGCGGAACATCAGATGTGGGCCCTTGAATCGCGAGGGTGGATTCCAGATGAAGCCCGCCGTGTTCAAGCCATCGCCGACGTTGAACGTATTGGGCGATGGGAACTTCGCGAGCATCTCCATCATGAGCGGATCGGGCCCGATCCCAGCCGGATCATTCGCGAAGATGTTGTACGTTCGGATACAGCCAAGCTCAGTCGGCGTCGCGCACATGCGCACGCCCGGCCGCAGAGCGCCCGTGATCGGATCCACCAAACGCGGCGAATTCCGCGTGACGATGACCCCATCGAGAATGAGCGGGTTCGCCGGATCTGGGACGAAGTAGCGGAAGATGCCTTGCTTCTTCAGCGTGTCCGTGTAGACGAGTGGCACGCCGAAGGACTGCGTGATGGGCATCGTCTGCTTGATGCGATTCCCCTGCCAACTGGCGAAGAAGAATGTCTTGTTCTTGACGATCGGTCCTCCACCCGAAGCGCCGAATTGATGCAACAGGAGCGTTGGCCGCTCCAGGCCCGCCGCATTATTGAACCACTCGTTGGCATTGAGCACCGTGTTCCGATGGAACCAGAAGAAATCCCCGTGGAACTCGTTCGTGCCCGAGCGCGTCACGATGTTGACGTTCGCGCCGCTGTTACGCCCGAACTCCGGCGTCGCATTATGGGTGACCACACGATACTCCTGCACGTTATCGGGATTAAGCCGGTAGACGTTGTTCTGCGGATTCGGCACCGAGGATTCGTTCGCGTCAATGCCGTCAATGGTCACATTGTGCGCGCGATCGCGCGAGCCGAAGACGTGCGTCCCCGAACCGAGCGCTCCCGTCGTGCGCTGCACGAGCCCAGGCTCTAGGATGACCAAACTCAGAGGGTTGCGGCCGTTGAGCGGCAACTCGACGACTTCGCGCCGGGTCACGACCCCACCAAGCATCGCATGCGTCGTCGCGATGCGCTCATAGGCGCCGGTCACCTCGACGATCTCCGTCGGCGACCCGACTTCCAGCGTCACGTTCACTACAAGCGGAGCTCCAACGGTCAGGACGTTGTTCGTCCCCACATACTTGCGGAACCCCGGATACTCCACCGTGATCGTATAGCTGCCGACCGGCAACGATTCCAAAGCATAGGTACCAGCCGATGTCGTCGTCGTCTTGTACTCGACCCCCGTGGCCTCGTTCCGCGCGATGACCACGGCGCCCTGGATCACCGCTCCCGTCGGATCCACGACCGTGCCCGTGATCCGGCTCGTGGCCGTTTGGGCGAAGATCGCCACTGCGAAGAAGAGACCAAGGGGAAGAATCATCACGAGCCGCATACACATCTTGCGCATACCCGACCCTCCTTAGTGTCTAAATAACAAAACCGGTTGGAGGATAGCACACCTTCCGATCGGTCAGCAAGGTGAAAGGTCTCACGGCCCGATAAGTCTCCTGAAAGGCCCATCCCCCTTTACCTCTGCTCCCGAATCATGTCAAAATCTCCCCCGATGATGAATCCAAAGGGAGAGAGCCGGGCGATGAAGAGGACGATCAAAGGTGTGATTCTGGCCGGCGGATTGGGGACGCGGCTATATCCACTGACGAAGGTGACGAACAAGCATCTGTTGCCTGTCTACAACAAGCCGATGATCTACTATCCTCTGGAGACGCTCGTCGAAGCCGGAATTCGGGACATCATGATCGTGACCGGTGGGAATAACGCCGGAGACTTCCTTCGGCTGCTTGGCAACGGTGCGGAGTTCGGGCTGAAACATTTGCACTACACATATCAGCAGGGCGAGGGGGGGATCGCCGCCGCACTCAGCTTGGCCGAGCACTTCGCCGATGGACACCTGCTCTGCGTTATCCTAGGTGACAATATCATTGAGAAATCCATCGCCCCATACGTCGAACGGTACCTGGAGCAAGGATCGGGAGCGAAAATCCTCCTCAAAGAGGTCCCCGATCCGACGCGCTTCGGCGTGCCGGTGATCGAGAGCGGGCGCATCGTCCGAATCGAGGAGAAGCCGAAGGTTCCGGGCTCGCCGTACGCCGTCACGGGGATTTATTTCTACGACGAGAAAGTCTTCGACATCATCCGCACGCTCAAGCCGAGCGCGCGAGGGGAGTTGGAGATCACCGACGTCAACAACGCCTATTTGGAGCGCGGGGAGCTGACCTACGACATCTTAGATGGATGGTGGACCGACGCCGGGACATTCGAGAGCCTGCTTTTGGCCAATCAACTCGTCGCCGAACGGGAACGGCGACGAGCGCGCGCCGCCTCAGAATCGGCACGATCTTCCCCTCATGCGTGAGGGAGGCCTTTTATGAAACGGCGCGACTTCATGCAGCAGGCGATGGCGGCGGCCGTACTCGGCCTCTCGTGGGAGCAGGTGGCGCAACTGCTTCGCGTGGACGCGCCACCGCTTCCCTCGGATGCGCTTTACCAGCGCGATCCCGAATGGTATTGGGCCGAGATGCGGCGTCAGTTCCTATTAGACCCTAACCATATCAACCTCAATTGTGGTTCCCTGGGTGTCTGTCCGCTGCCGGTGATTCGCGCTGTCGCTGAGCACCTGTTCACCTCGGAGGCGTTCAACGATCCCGACTACCCGTGGTGGGGCTACGGGGAGAATGAGCACATTCGCGAGGTGCGCGAGGAATTGGCTCGATTCCTGGGCGTCTCCCGCGATGAGATCGCCCTAGTGCGTAATGCGACGGAGGCCATGAATACGGTCTGCAATGGCCTGGACCTGAATCGGGGCGACGTCGTCGTGACGACGGATCAAGAGCATCCGGGAGGCCTCTGCTGCTGGCAGCAGAAGGAAGCGCGCTTCGGCATTCGCCTTCGGTACGTGAAGCTGCCGCTTCCGCCGGCGTCGAAGGAACAGATCCTTGAACTCTTCGATCGAGCGCTTACGCCCGATGTCCGTGTCGTCAGCTTCAGTCACATCACGACGACGACGGGGCTTGTCCTCCCAGCTCGGGAGATCTGCGCCATGGCGCGCGAGCGGGGGATCCTCTCGGTCGTGGACGGGGCACACGCGATCGGTCAACTCCCCCTCAATTTGCGAGAGATCGGTTGCGACTTCTATGGGACGAGCCCCCATAAGTGGCTGTTGGCGCCAAAAGGGACGGGCGTCCTCTTCCTGCGCGAAGCGGTTCAAGATCGCCTCTGGGTCAATATCGCCAGCGGCGAATGGAACAACAAAGCGCTGAAAGCCTATCGCTTCAGCAACCTGGGGACGTGCAACCTCTCGCTGCTGAAAGGCCTGCTGGCCGCCCTCCGCTTTCATCAACAGATCGGGCCGCAGCGTATCTTCGCCCGACAGCGTCAATTGGCTCGTCTCGTGTATGAGGGCTTCCAACGCCTCCCGCAAGCGAAGCTGCTCACACCGGACCATCCGGAGTTGTGGGGAGCGATGACGACGGCCGAGTTTGCTGAGGCGGAGGCCGAACGCCTGCGCCGGACGCTCACTGAGCACCGCATCCGCGTGGGCGGAGGAGGGCCGCGCCTTCGCCTCTCCACGCATATCTTCACACAGCCGGAAGAGATCGCCACATTCTTCAACGTGCTCTCTCGCGCGCTGAAGACCTAAAGGAATGCCCGATCCTGAAGGCCACAGGGGAGGCGCTCATTTTATCGGACGCTTCTGCCCTCCGGCGGCACATGTCGCATGCGCCGCCGCGTGAGGAGCCGGAGCACCACAAAATAGGCCAGGAGGGCGAACGCCCCGCCCAAAGCTAATCCTCCGACCCAAAGCGCCACCCCTGCCCGGATCAGATCCATGGCGTCCAGCTCCCGCCACTGGAAAGTGCGATCGCGCTCACCGAGGAGCCATGTTCCAACGCGATAGGTCACTGCATAGACGAATGGTGCGGTCAGCGGATTGGTGATTTGAATTCCCGCAAGCGCCGCCAACGGATTGACGCGAAAGAGCGCCGAGAGTGAGATCGCCAGAGGAATCTGAAACCCGAGCGTCGGCGTGAAGTTGATGACCAAACCAAGCGCTAAGCCACCAGCCACCTCACGAGGAGAAGCCCGACTTCGAAGCGCGCGGTGGACGAAGCGGATCAACTTCCTCCACATGCCCTCGCCTAATCCTCCTTACGCCCTTTAGGCCTCTTGGTGATTGGAAGTCGCCAAGGGGCTCGAACGCCCATTAGAAGCATGAACCTGGCGGGTCGTTGGCTCACGGCCTGCCGAGCACTTCACAGAATGCGCGAGGCCGCGCGGCGGAGTCGATCCATCACGGCGAGACCTAAATCCGTCTCCTCAACGCCCTCGACGATGATCATCTCGACCCCGCGCTGGTCCAACTCCCGAAAGATCGCGAACAGCCGCCGCGCGTACTCCTGAGGATCAGGCGACAGCTCCACCACATGCGCCTCCGCATTCCCGAACGAGAGTCCGCGTTCCCGCCCGATATATCCAAGACGACGCACGCCCGCGGCCAATCGCTCCACCAGCGGCCGATGCTTCGCCTCCTCCCACCGTTCGATGAGCACCACTTCGGCTCGTGGATGATAATGCCGATAGCGCGTGCCGGGCGAGCGTCGCGCCTCTAAGGCCTCAGCGCTGAGTCGAATCTCGCCGAGGATCGGTCGAAGCTGCTCGGGCGAGATCCCCCCGGGGCGCAGGATCGTCGGCGGGGACGTCGTCAGATCTAGGACCGTGGACTCAACGCCGATACGCGTCGGTCCTCCGTCGAGGATCAGCTCGATGCGCCCGCACAGGTCCTCGTACACATGTTCGGCGGCCGTGGGACTCGGACGTCCGGAGAGATTCGCGCTCGGCGCAGCGATTGGACGCCCCAAGGCGCGAATGAGCGCAAGCGCGATCGCGTGATCGGGCATGCGCACGGCGACCGTCTCCAACCCCCCGGTCGTCTCTAGGGGCACTCGCTCATGTCGAGGTAGGACGAGCGTCAGCGGGCCGGGCCAAAATCGCTCGACCAACGCCCATGCCGGTTCGGGGATCGCGCGGGCGACCTCGCGAAGTTGCTCCTTCCCCGCAACGTGCACAATGAGCGGATTATCGGCCGGACGCCCCTTGACGGCGAAGATGCGCAGGACGGCTTGAGGATTCAGCGCGTCGGCGCCGAGCCCGTAGACGGTTTCCGTTGGGAAGGCGACCAATCCTCCCCGCCGCAGCACAGCAGCCGCTCGCTCGATGGCGTCCGGCTCCGGCGCCTCGGGCGTGACGCGCACGATCTCGGTGCGAAGATCCCGCGGTTCCTCGAACACCCTCAGTGGCTACCGCTCGACGATCATGGCGACGGCCTCCCCTCCGCCGATGCAGAGCGTGACCAGACCACGACGGGCCTGTCGCCGCCTCAGCTCGTAAAGGAGCGTCGTGAGCAATCGCGCGCCGCTAGCGCCGATGGGGTGGCCGAAGGCGACCGCCCCCCCGTTGACGTTCACCCTCTTCGGGTCCAACTCCAGCAATCGGATCGCCGCCAACGCCACGACTGCGAAAGCCTCATTGATTTCGAACAGATCAATGTCCGAGAGCGAGAGTCCTGTCTTCCTCAAGACCTTCTGAATTGCATCCACCGGAGCGACGGTGAACTCTTCCGGCTGACGCGCCGCGGCGACTGCGCCCACAATACGCGCCAGCGGCGGCACCCCTATCGCTTCGGCTCGCTCGCGTGACATCAAGACGACAGCGGCCGCGCCATCGTTGATCTTCGATGCATTGGCGGGCGTGATCGTCCCCTCTGGCTCGAACGCGGGCTTGAGCGTCTTCATCTTCTCGAAGTTCACGCGCTTGGGCTCTTCATCTTCCGTCACCAGGGCCGTTCCCCCCCTCGCTTGCGGGACCTCGACGGGCACGATCTCCTCAGCCAACAGCCCTTGCTCTTGAGCCCGCAGTGCGCGCCGGTAACTCTCGGCGGCGTATTCGTCTTGCTCCTCGCGGGAGATGTTGAGCCGACGCGCACAGAGTTCCCCGGCGTTTCCCATGTGAAAGTTGTTGTAGACATCCCAAAGCCCATCCTTGATCATACTGTCCACGATCTCGCCATGGCCGAGCCGATAGCCCGTCCGCGCGCGCTCCAAAAGATACGGGGCGTTGCTCATGCTCTCCATCCCCCCGGCGACGATGATCTCCGCGTCACCGAGCGCGATCGCTTGTTCCGCGAGCATCACGGCTTTCAATCCAGACCCGCAGACCTTATTGATCGTCAGGCATTCGACCTTCGTCGGCAACCCGGCGAAGAGCGCGGCTTGTCGCGCAGGGGCTTGCCCCACGCCCGCCTGAAGCACATTTCCCATGATGACTTCATCCACAAGGTCCGGCGCCACGCCGGCTCGACGCAGCGCTTCGCGAATGGCCGCCGCTCCAAGCTTCGGCGCCGACAGTCCGCTGAGCGCCCCAAGGAATGACCCGACCGGCGTTCGTGCCGCACCGACGATGACCACTTCGCGCCGCTGGCTTCCCATAAGTCCTTCCTTCCCCCTCCTCCGCTCGTGCGAAAGAAGGTGCTCATGAATTCTCCCCTCCCTGCGCGCTCGTGGCGCACCGAGGAGGTGGAAAAGGCCTTTTCAATCTTAGCCCAACCCCTGTCCCTCGTCGAGGATGTGAACTCGGGATGGGTTCCATGTGCAACCCCCAACGCTCCCTCATCCGACGTTCGGTCCATGGAAAATACGGCATTCGCCGTATTGACGGGAGAGAGAAAATAGGGCCAAATAGCCGATGGCGGCTGCAGAGCTTGTGCCAGGAGGACGGGGGATGAATATCGCGCTGTTCACAGGGGAGGGTCTCTTGGCAGTCTCGCTGTGGAATGCGGATTTCAGCTTATGGCTGCTCGCCCCCCTCTTTCTCTTCGCCGGGAGATCTTTCCTCAAGAGCGAGACGTTTTCGCGCGACTCGGGCCTTGAGGCGCACAAAGAGGAAGAAAGCGATCGGACGACGGACCGCTCGCACGTTCACTATCAGGCGAACGAGCTGCTGCTCTGCAGCTTGGATGCCCTAATGAGTGAATTCCCCATTCCGGTCTGGATCGCCGAATGGCCCTCGGGGAGGCTCCGCTCGATGAACCGGGCCTCGCAGGAGCTGCTGGGCCGGAAGCTGGAGCCGCGCTCGACGCTCTTTAACTGCGCGGACTTGTATGGTTTTTACCATCCGGACATCGGCATCTACCCCGCGGAATGGTTCCCGGCTCTGCGCGCCGTCAAAAGCGGTGCGCCCGTCATCGTTGAAGACCTGCGCGCTCTGACACCTGAGGGAGAACGACGACTGCTGATCGGATGGGCAATGCCCCTGAGGGGCTACGCGGGCGAGATCATCGGCGTTGTGACGGCTTTCTTCGACCGAACCGACGCGCATAAAAAAGAGACGGCTTACGAGACCCGCATCCAGGAGCTGACGCGCGAGGTGGAGAAACTCAAGGGCCAACTCACGGCGATGGAACGGAAGGTGACGCAGGCGCACCAACTTTCGAACATTGGCCAGATGACGGCGATCCTTGCCCATGAGATCCGCAATCCTCTGGGTGCGATCGCCAACGCGGCGGAGCTGCTGCTGCAACTCCTCCCCCATGCCGATGAGAACGAACGCGAACTTCTGCGGCTCATCTCCTCGGAAGCGCGACGCTTGAGCGATTTCACTCGACAGGTCCTGACCTACGCGCGCATGCCGGATCCAGAACCCGTGCTCACCCACATTCACGATGTGATCGAGCAAGCGCTTGATCTGCTCCAGAAGGATCCCCAATTCGACCCGCGCATCCGCATCCGTAAGGAATTCTCTCCAGCCGTCACGCTGTGCTCCGTTGACCCGGATCTGATCAAAGAGGTCCTGTGGAACCTTCTCCTGAACGCCGTGCAGGCAATGCCGGAGGCCGGGGAGCTGGTCATTGCGACCGACCTCGGCGAGATTCCCGATCGTCCGTCCCAACGATGTGTGCGCATCGCCATTCGCGATTCCGGCCTGGGCATCGCCCCTGGCGATATGGAGAAGCTCTTCGATCCGTTCTTCACAACAAAGCCATTTGGAACAGGCCTCGGGTTGGCTTCGGCACGCCGTATCATCGAAGCGCACAACGGGGAGATCACCGTTCAGAGCAGCCCGGGCAAGGGAACGACCGTGACGATCTTTCTCCCGTTATGAACTCTGTCTCAACGCCTTCGACGCCTATCGCGACGCCACCGCAGTCGACGTCCGCTAGTCTCTTGGACGAGGGGATACGTCTCCTGTTGCTCACACGGATGCTCCCGGCGACGTTCTTTTTCACAGTCGCACTGGCGCGCATATCGAAGCTCCCGAGTCTCTTCCCCCTTCCCCCGAACGACGCGGGCGCACTCGCCCGAGCGACCGCGCTCGCGCAGATCGCCTACCATCTCTCAGTCGTCTTCTTCCTCCTGCTCATCACCGCGCTCTTCATCGTGCGTCCACAACCGATCCGGAAGAGCAGAGGGCTACGACCTCGCCTCGTGGCCCTACTTGGTTCTTTCCTGCTGACCTTCATCGCGGCCTTCCCGAACGCCGAGCCGACGCTGCTCCAAACAGCGGGTGCTACCATCCTGATGGTCTCCGGCAGCGCCATGACCATCGCCGCCCTCCTCGTGCTCGGACGCGCCTTCAGCATCTTCCCCGAAGCACGGCAACTCGTCACGCGTGGTCCTTACGGCATCGTCCGACATCCGATGTACCTCGGCGAGATTCTCGCCGGATTCGGCTTGACCGTGCAGGCGTTTTCCGAATTCGCGCTGCTGCTATTCGTCCTATTTCTCCTCGTCCAGCTCGCGCGCATGCGGTATGAAGAGCAAATCTTGGAGCGTACGTTCCCGGAATACGCGGCTTACAAATGCCGGACGGCGCGCCTCATCCCGCGAATTTACTGATCCTTAAGTCCAAGCTTTCCCCAAGGTGCTGGGAGAGCGAGCCCGCCCGTGGACGTTAATTCAACACCTCCTTGAAGCCGCGTGGCTTTCTTGTCTAAGATTTAGCCTCTTTACGCGAGCATGATGGACGAGCGGCACAACTGCGCCCTCTGTGGCCGACCTCTCGCTCAGGCTGAAACGGAGAGGCTTTGTTCGATTTGCCTGCAGCGTGAGGCGCAACAGCCTCCTTCCCTACTGGAACCGCCACCGTGGGGGCTCGGGGCCGCGTTCGCGCTCTGGATCTTCTTCATCTTCGCGATCTCGCTCCTGCCGGCCCTCGGCGTCCTCTTCTGGGCGATGGCGCGCGGCTATTCGCCAACGGATCTCGACCGCGCGCATGGTCCGGAAGGGACGCTCGTCCAAATCTCCATGCTCTTCCTCGCTCATCTGCTCACGCTGTTGATTGGTTGGGTTGTCGTCACCCAGGGGCGGCGCCGCCCATTCCTGCAAACGCTCGGCTGGCGTTGGCACCCTCGGTTCCGCTTGCGCCACGTTGTGTTCACAGTCGGGGGCCTCTATGGACTCCTCTTCGCGCTCTCACTGCTTTTGCCTTCGCGAGAGACGGCCTTTGATCGCTTGCTTCAAACCTCGCCCCACGTCCGCGTGATCATCGCCCTTCTGGCCGTAGGAACAGCCCCGCTTGTGGAGGAACTGGTCTATCGAGGCGTCCTCTACCCGGCGCTTCAAATCCGCCTGGGACGCGCGCGCGCCATCACATTCGTCACGATTCTGTTCGCTATCGTGCATTATCCGCAGTATAGCGCCAGCACGCTCATTTTGGTCGCCGTCACCGTGCTGAGTTTTGTCATCACCATGATTCGAGCGTACACGGGGCAGTTGCTGCCCTGTGTGGCCACGCACTTGATTTACAACGCCATCGGAGCCTTCCTCATCCTGAGCGGATACGCCTTTGGCGAGTAACTCACCACCACCCCCGCTTCGTGAGGATGATGGCAAGCCTGAGCACGGCATGATAAAATCTCCCGAAGAGGAGGAGACCGAATGGGGGACCTGAGACCAGAAGAACGCGAAGAGTTGCGAAAGCGCCTCGAAGAGGCGATGGGAACAGCCGCAGCTGAGAAGCTGATCAGCACGATCGAACAGCTCATCGCGCGAGAAGTAGAACGAGCGCTCGCCGAATCTCTTCAGGTTCTACGTGAAGCTGTCGAGCGAATCGGCACGCTTCTTGAACGAACCCAAGGCATTCTCGCCCAACTGACCGAGGCGCAGGTGCGAACGGAAGGGCGCGTGGAGCGATTGGAGACTGCCGTCGAACGATTGGCCCACGCGGTGGGACAGCTAGGAGCTACCGTTGAGCAACTGGCTCAAGCCCAAGCCCGAACCGAAGAGCGAGTGGGACGGCTGGAGGCCATCGTGCAAGAGCTTGCTCAGGCGCAAGCGCGAGCGGAGGAGCGGATGGGGCGACTGGAAGCTGCCGTTGAGCAACTGGCTCAAGCCCAAGCCCGAACCGAAGAGCGAGTGGGACGGCTGGAGGCCATCGTGCAAGAGCTTGCTCAGGCGCAAGCGCGAGCGGAGGAGCGGATGGGGCGACTGGAAGCTGCCGTTGAGCAACTGGCTCAAGCCCAAGCCCGCACGGAAGAACGCGTAGGACGATTGGAGGAACTCACAGCACAGCTGGCGCAGGGACAGGCCGAATTGCGAGAGGCGATGAAAGCGCTCGCCGAAGAGCAGGCTCGCATGCAAAAGGAGTTGAGACATCTGGCCAAACAGGTCGGAGGACTCAGCGAAACGCTCGGGGCGGATTTAGAAGACCTCGCTTATATCGTCCTGCATGACGTCCTGAAGCGGGAGTTCGGATGGGATGTGGGACCACTGGAGCGCACGTGGCAACGGTGGAATGATCGGTTGGAGGAAATCAATATCTTCGGTCAGGCGACGGATCCGGCGCGCCCGGGCCGAGTGATCTGGATCGTGGGTGAGGCCAAATACAACCTCACGATCCGCGAAGTCGATCGGTTCGCGAGGTTGGTGGAACGAGCGAGGAAGCACCTCATTGGCGAAATTTTCCCCGTCTGCTTCTGTCGGCGCGCGCGCCCGGAGGTGCAGGAGCACGTGCGAAGGTTGGGATTGCGGCTGGTCTTCTCCTACGGCCGCATGCTCTGACTCCATTGTGGCTTCGGCAGTCATATGATGAACCGATCACCGAAGGAACTCGCGTATCGGTATGACCTGTACATCGTGCCGATTTGGCGCGAGCCCTTCGATCAAATGGTCGAGAAGCACATCCCACTTCCGAAAAAGGGAGCGATCCTCGAAGTCAACAGCGGGACAGGAGGCTTGGCGCTCGATCTCGCATCTCGAATAGGGATGAAGGGAGAAGTCGTCGCGACCGAGCGCAACGCCGTCATGGTGGAGATCGCGCGCTCAAAGGCGGCGATCAAGCGATTGCAGAATCTCACGTTTTTGGAGAAAGAGCCTACGAATCTCGGGCTCGATGCGGAGTCCTACGGATTGGTCATCGGCGATGCTACTCTGCTTCCTCCCTCGCATATCGCGCCGATGGTGGCCGAGATGGCGCGCGTCGCCGAATATCAAGCGACGGTCGCCCTGAAGCTGATCACTCGCGGCAGCTTCGACGAGTGCTACTCGATCCTCTGGGAAGCGCTTCATCGCTGCGGGCTCGACGAATATGCGGTGCACGTCGAAGCGCTCAGCACCCGATGGCCAACGGTGACCGACGTTCAAGAGATCTTCGCCCGCTATGGGCTTCACTACCCGCACTGTTTCGTTGAGCGTGAAGAGTTCCTATTTGAGACGGCCACGGACTTCTTCGAGTCTCCGCTCATCGAAGATTACTTCCTCCCGCAGTGGCTGGCGTTCCTGCCCAACGAGGCCATGCGCCAACGCGTTCAACGTCAAATGGCTCGGATCATCGAACGCGAACGGCGGCGTGCCGAATTCGACTTCTCCGTTAAAGCGACGCTCGCCATCGGTCGAAAGGGATGACGATGAAGGTGTCGGACTTCGATTACGTTCTGCCCGAGGAATTGATCGCACAGGAGCCGCTTCCGGAGCGCGATCGCTCGCGGCTGCTCGTTCTGGATCGCCGGACGGGCGCCTACTGGGACCGGTACTTCTATCAACTCCCGGAAGAAATCGCGCCGGGGAGCGTTTTGGTCCTCAACAATACGCGCGTCTTCCCGGCACGCCTTTTCGGAAAACGAAAGGGATTCACGGGTCACGTCGAGGTGCTGCTTCTGCGACGGCGCGAGGGAACGCGTTGGGAAGCCTTAGTCAAGCCGGGGCGCATCGCTCGACCGGGGACGGAGCTGGTTTTCGACGAAGGACGCTTGGAAGCGCGCATCCTCGCCGTCGAAGCGGAGGGGAAGCGTCTCCTCGAGTTCCTCTGCCCGGAGGGGGAATTGGATGCCTGGATCGATCGAATTGGCGTGGCGCCGCTGCCACCGTACATCAAACGACCGGCCCCAACCTCATTCACATACGATCTGCTCCGTTACCAAACCATTTACGCGAAATATCGTGGATCGGTCGCTGCGCCCACAGCCGGCTTTCACTTCACGGAACGCGTCTTCGTGGCTCTTCGAGAGCGCGGCGTTCAGATCGTGGAGCTGACGCTTCATGTCGGCTACGGGACGTTCAAACCGGTTCGTGTGGAGGAGGTTGAGAAACACCACATGGAGGGCGAGGAATTCATCATCCCCGCAGAGACTGCCGAGGCAATCAACGAGGCGCGACGGCATGGATGTCCCATCATTGCTGTGGGCACGACGACGGTTCGAGCGCTCGAATCGGCCGCCGATCCGGAAGGTTTCGTGCGCGCAGGAGCCGGATGGACCGAGCTGTTCATCTATCCGGGCTATCGCTTCAGGGTCGTGGAAGGTCTGGTGACGAACTTCCACTTGCCGCGCTCGACCCTCCTCATGCTCGTGTGCGCTTTCGCCGGTCGCGAGAACGTCCTGCGCGCGTATGAGCACGCCGTCGCCATGCGCTACCGGTTCTACAGCTATGGCGATGCCATGTTCATCCGCTAGAGCTTGCCCCATCTCCAGGCAAGGCGTATGATTGTCTCCGCACGGAGGAGAGGGAGAGCGAAATGGTGCGCGAAGTCTCCATCCGACCGATGACGGTTCGCGATCTCGATCCGTGCTGGGAACTGGATCAACGGTGCTTCGCCGATGGCGAAACCTACGATCGCGATACGCTCCACTACCTGCTGACCAATCCCCTGGTCATCGCGCGAAAGCTCGAACTGCCCGATGGGCGCATGGTCGGCTTCGTCATCGGGAGCATCGAGTCTGGCGGCGTCGGCCACGTGATCGCGCTCGGCGTTGATCCGCAGTGGCGACGGCGCGGCTTCGGACGCTTGCTCATGGAGGCCATCGAGGACGCCTTTTGCGAACACGGGGCAACGATCGCCCGATTGGAGGTCCGCGCCGACAATCACATCGCCCAAGCCCTATATGAAAAATTGGGCTACATGGTCACGCAACGTCTGCCGCGCTACTACACCAACGGGGAAGATGCGCTTCTGATGATGAAGCCACTTCCCCCTTCGCCCTGCGAGGATTGGATGTAACCCTCCTGCCTTTTCTCGGTGGATTCTCCCTCACAGAGGAAGGGCTTGGCCTCTCCTTCTCCCCGCCGATCACGGCGACGCTCGCCCCAAGCAGCGTGGGCTTCTCCGCGGGATGGGTTTCGACGATCTGAGCTGCCTATGCGGATTCGATCGAAGCCCGCGTTGAGAGCGACCACACTCATCG
The DNA here is from genome assembly GCA_030550025.1 of Acidobacteriota bacterium. Lineage (GTDB taxonomy): Bacteria > Acidobacteriota > Blastocatellia > HR10 > HR10 > HR10. The sequence continues at coordinate 300,289 of JAUQQC010000003.1, forward strand.
CGGGCGCGCATCTTCCTCAAACCGATGTCCCGTTCGATGAATGAAGACATCTTCTAAGGTCGGCCGCCGCACCATGAACGAGAGGATGCGCCCGGGGAATGCTTCGACCAAGCGCGTGAGAAACTCATGTCCCCGCTCATGGCGAAGACAAAGCGTGCCGTCCACGAGCGTCGCTTCGATCCCCCACCGCGCGCGGATCTCCGCGCGTAAGGATTCGGGCTCGCGACTCTCGATGAAAATCACGTCCCCCCCTAACTCCCCCTTCAACGCGTCCGGCGCATCCAATGCCACCAACCGCCCTCGATCCAAAATGGCCACGCGATCGCACTGCTCCCCTTCATCAAGGTAGTGCGTCGTGAAGACGACAGTGAGCGATCGTTGCTCGCGGAGAGTCCGCAAATACGCCCACAGGTCCAAACGCGCGCGCACGTCGAGTCCGGCCGTCGGCTCATCCAAAAGCAGAAGTGGGGGTTCATGCAACAAGGCCTTCGCGATCTCCACGCGACGCCGCAGTCCACCTGAGAGTCGCTCCACCGGCTCTTCAGCTCGATCCCGTAGATCGAAGCGCTCGAGCACAGCTTCGATCCTTCGCCGCAATGTCCCCCCCCACAGACCATAGAGATGGCCTTGATGGCGCAAGTTCTCCCATACGGTGAGCTTCCCATCTACACTCGGTGATTGAAAGACGACGCCCAAATGCCACCGCACGCGCTCCGGGTGTGCCAACGCGTCATCCCCGAACAGGCAGACGCGCCCCGAGGTCGGCCGCATCAGGGTCGCCAGGATCCGAAAGAGCGTCGTCTTTCCACCGCCATTCGGCCCAAGCAAGGCGAAGATCTCCCCCTCATGCACCTGGAACGTCACATCCTCCAAAGCGAGGCGCTCCCCATACCAGTGCGTGAGGTGTTCGACGATAAGAATGGGTTCGGCCATCTCTCCGTCCTCAAGAGGAGCGAGGCTGCTTCGACGACCGCGCCGCCGTGGGAAGGCTCTTTATGATCATCCGTCGGGCTTTCTCCAGAATCTCCCGCTCGCCTTTATACGTGGCGCGCGCGATGGCCTCTTCAATGGGAAACCATCGCGCATCCTCAACCTCCCAATCATGTCGCCGCACATCGCCTTCGAGATACCGCATGAGATAGAAGTGGACCGTCTTGAAGAACCGAACGGGCTCCTCTCCCTCCCGACCAATATACCAGTAATTGACCTGACCGATCTTCTCGACGATCTCGCCGCGCACACCGGTCTCCTCCTGCACTTCGCGAAGCGCCGTCTCGCGCACGCCCTCCCCCTGCTCGACCAAGCCCTTGGGCAGACCCCATACCGTCCCGCCACCGCGCGCGATCAGGATGACTTCAGGGCGCGATCCCGTCCATCGGTAAACGACGCCTCCGGCCGAGATTTGACGGAGCGTCCGCATAACTCCCCTCAAAAGGTCACGCGCGCCTCGACGCGCCCGCGCCCTTCGGTCGCCTGCTCGAAGAACAGCTCGAAGGTGCGACGGAAGAGTTCCAACTTATTCAGATCAATGGCCGTCACCGGAACCCCTTCCGGAACAATGAGGATGAAGGCGAGGCGGAACGTCTTCGGCGCCTCCGCATATGCCGGCCGCCGCGGGCCTTCGACTCGCAGAATATCAGCGAGCGTGATCGTGCGAGGCGAACCGCCCACGATCACCCCAAGCTCGGGCGGACTTCCCCGCGTGCGTCCTTCTGCCCCCACTGGATTCTCGATCAAGAAGAAGGGGGGGACTTCTTCCGGCGGACGGAGTCCCATCAAATACTGATCAAGCGGGCTATATCGCTCGTTCGCCGCCACGGAACGAAAGCGATCTCGCGGGAGGATCTCCCAATCGTGGCCGTCCAACTCCGATGCGTCCGTATCGAGGAAGAAGTTCCACGTGAATCGCTCCGTTCCCGCGAGCAACGCGTCGCTGGGTACCCCACTATCATCGAAGCGCACATACGCCCCCCACGCATGTCCGACCATCTGGGCGAGGATGTCCATGGCCGATTTCGTGCCACGGAACTTCTCTAGCGGATCCGCCGGATAGGAGCGCAGCAGATCCATGTTCACGACCAGTCGTAATCGGCCCGCGCTGCCGAAGGTCGCCGCATCGTCGAAGGGAGGAAGCCCAAGGCCCTCGATCTCGTTCTTCGCCCACACAGCGACGGGCAACGTGAACGCCCCCTTTTGGACGACGCGCCCGGTGATCGTCAGGCGCTCGAAGGTGCTCGCCCCATAGACGATCAAGAGATCGAACGCATCGGGATACTGCTTGAAGAATCGTCGCGCGACCTCCCGCAGCAAGAGCCCCGGACGAAACAACTCGCCGATCGGCAGATCGCCCTGACGCAGCGGCGGGCGAAAGCGCGATGGCTGCTGAGGATCCGTCGAGATCTCTGTCGTGAACTTCACGCGCCAGAAGGTTTGGCGGTTGCCGGGTGAGATCCCGACGAGCCCTCTCACTGACCCGACGCCATTGTAGCTGAATAGGATCCGCCCGTCGCGAAAGAGGATCACCTGAAACGTATTGTGCGGAGGCGCCCCCTCGATCTCCACGTCCGGCACCTCCGGTACATCGCGCCATGTGATCGCGACACGATCGAATTCCTCCCAGATGAGGATGGCCCCCCTAGAGGGGGCGAGATCCAGCCAAAGCGGAGCGATTCGCGGCTGCTTCGTCACGAACTCCAACTCCGTCGGCGTCGGATCGGGATCGGGGCTTCCGAATGTCAGCGTCCCATTGGCATTGAGGAAGAAGCTCGTGAAGGTCTGACCGTAAAAAGAGAAAGCGAAGGGAAGCGATCGCTCGAGGAATCCATCGTCCTCGATGCGAACGGGCTCTCCCTCAAGCGCGAAGGCGAAGGGGATGAAAGAGACGTCGTAGCCGAGAAATCGCTGCCGCCTATCGAAGATGGGGACGAATTGGAGGCTCCGCCGATCCAGATCGAACTCGTGGAAGAGCTCGCGATCCGCCGTCATGACCGTGATCTCGCCAACCGTCTCGATCAAGCTCCTCGAGCTGGCGGCGCGCGAAACGTCAAACGCGTGGATCTCCGGCACAGGGGTCTTGAAGAAGACGTCCCATGCGGGATGATCGAAGACCTCGATGACGCCCTCCGCGTGCGTCAACAGCAACCGGCGCGGTTGCCAAGGATCGACACTCAGCTCGCGGAAGATGAGTTGCGCCG
>JAUQQC010000004.1 GCA_030550025.1 Acidobacteriota bacterium
AACAATAGGTCTAGGCCGAAGGAAGGTTCGCAAAGGCATTGACATTCAGCAGTCAATGTTGATCAAACCTGGCCGATATCTTCTTCATCTGGTGGTGATGGAGAAAGAGACGGCAAGGCTCGGCGGCATTCGTCAGGAATTGAAGGTCGAGGGTTACTGAGCTTTGATGAATTAATTTCCGAGTCGGCCTCCATCCGCTTCCGCGCCCTCTCAGAGCCTCGCCCCACAGTCATCGGATCAGTCCCCAATCGCTCAGCGATCTCAGCCGCGGTCAAGTGGTTCGCGCGCCACTCACATAGATGAACAGCTCCTTCCCAACACGTTGAGATTCTGCTCGACCCCGATCTCCAATCTCCCTGAGTTTCATCCCTGACGCCGCCTCCACCTGCTTCGCTACCCCTACCTCCGAACCAACTTCCAACCTCGCCCCTTCGCCACCGGTACTTCCCCGCGTTTTACCTCCAACGCAAACTCCTCGCTGCCCAGAACCCACCCCTCTACTCCGATACATGATTCCCCCCGATGTCCCTCCGTGCTAGCCGGTCAAAATCCGCTGCATGATCTGACCGAGCAGCTCCCCCGCCGTTCCAGCAGCAGATGGACATGGTTGGTCATCAGCACGTACGCGTAGAGAGAGAACGGATGTTTCCTACTCCAGCAGCCGGAGGAGCTTGCAACTGCCAACAGGCTTCCCCATCACCGAGAAACTTGGCCAGAAGCGACGTCACGTCGGCGATGGTCCAGGCCAGCTCGCGAGCCGAGCGCGATCGCTCATGAGGACAAAAATCCAACAGATCGGCGGGCCATGCTTCCAGCACACGCCGGAATCGGGGTGCTTCATCTTGCAGAAACGCATGAAAAGCTCACGGCCTTCCACTTTTCCTCCTGTTCCAGGATTACGTTCCGCGTTAACGGACGAGCTTGAGCGACAGCTCCAGGATCTTCGAGAATCCGTCCGTCTCCGCGTTATACCCATCATACCAGTTGATCATTCTCACAACGACCAATCGCTCTTTGGGGAGCACGATGAGGTATTGACCAAGGTACCCCTTCCGCATAGTAGCCGATGATCTTTCCCACTTCCTTCCTCGCCAAGCTCAGTGAAAGCGGCGCGAGCGCAGAACTGATCTCCTCCCGCCACCGCTCCCCGAACGCCCTCTGAAGCGCACCCTCATAATCGCCCCGGCTCTCATACCGGCCCTCTATCATCCGGACCTTGCCGATGAAATCGGCGCTGACGCCTGCGGCAGCCAGCTTGTTGATCTGATCCTTGTCAATGACGTAGCTGACTCTGTCGTACAGCAACCACCAGAGCAAACCGCTCGTTGGCTCCAGCTCCTGTCCCGGCCGGAGGGCTTCATCGAAATAGCTCTCGGCGATGAGCGCCTGGCCGTTCCATTTCCCCCGGTTCAGGACGAGCTGCCCGAGCTTCGCTAAGTCGGCGGGCAAGATCTGCAATCCGGCCATGGCGTGCGGATTGCCCGCCTTGTCGAACGTCCAGGAAAAATCGGTGATCCCCAGAGGGGCAAAAAGAGCATCTCGGATGTAGAGGTCCATTCTCTTGCCGGACGCTCTTTGGACGATCCCGGAGAGGAGGTTCACGGCCTTGTTGTTATACGAGAAAGCGGAACCCGGCTCGCACGAGAGTTCGGCGGCCAGAGCCAATTGCACGAAATCCGGGCTGGGATAAATCTCCACATCGGCGCGAGGGACATTTTGCAAACACGAAGTGTGATTGAGGAGGTGGCGGATCGTGATCTTCTGCTTTCGGCCTTGCTTCCATTCCGGATAAAACTCCCAGACGGGTTGATCGAGAGATTTGATTTTTCCCTCGGTGAGGAGTCGCCCGATGGCGAGGCTGACGACGGATTTGGTGACGGACATAGCTTCGATCTTCGCGGGTCTTTTGCCGAAGTACCACTGGCCGTAGGGCCGGCCGTCTTTCCAGATCACCAACGCATCGGAATGAGCCTTTTGAGCTTCCGATATCAATTGTTCCAGGGCTTCTTTATTGATCGAGCTTTGGAGGGCAGAGATCGGCCGAAGGCTAGCGGCCGCCACGATCATCAACATCGCAGCAGGGGACTTGCGCCTCGCCCACATCTTCGCGCCATGCCTCCAAAGTGGACCCAATTGTCAAAAAAATGACCTCATTGAAGGTGGCAACTAGTGGCCTGAAAATGGCCTCTTTGACCCCAGCAGGCAACCTTAGCTAGGCCGTCATCCGGCGGCTGCCGTAAAACGGGATCTGCATGTATTGTTCGTCGTTCAATCGCATCAATCCCGGATTCTGTTGGCTTTCACCCGCTCGTTCGGAGTAGTAACTGGACCGCGCCAACCCGAACAACTCGCACGGTCGGGCGATCCTCACCCTCGCTTGCTCTGGCTCGACCATCTGCCGCTTGACTTCAATCGAGAGTGCCAACTTTTTTGAGCCAGTCCAACTCCACCTTCGGCTGTCCAATTTGCTGATAGAGCGCCGCTTTCAATGCTTCTTCCTCTTTCTCAGCCCGTGCTCACCGATCCGAGAAAATCTGCGGCAGTTCCTCCAGCCTCTGTTTCTTCCACGTCGTCACCTGATTGGGATGCACCCCATACTTAGCGGCGATCTCATTGGTGCTCTTCTGATCCCGAAGGGCTTTCAACGCCACCCGTGCCTTGAATTCCGCGCTATATCCCTTCGGCGTTGTTTCCATCTGTTCCTTCACATCCATTTTTACCACACTGCTTCTACCTCGACCACCTGTCCAGTTTTTCGAGGTCTCTTCGTCAACTCCTGACCTGACCTACGCGCGAGTTCTCTATTGAATGGGAAACCTGTCAGGAACATCATAAAAGCCCCAGTCGCAAAAGCGAATGGTTCAGCGATGATGGGCTTCAGTAGGATGATGGTCAGAGGCAACACCACGAAGACGCTGACCGCTAGATTCACCCAATAAATCTTCCACACATGCGCTTCACTCATCAGCATCCTCCTCGCCTTGGCAACAGATCCTTCATGTTTAGCATCCTGCGTGTCCTCTCGATCGGTTGATTTTGCCCCATTTGGTCTTCGATCATTTTCCGCCGGCTAGCCCGCGCCACCTATGCGCATTGTTGGAGAGGGTTGCCGATGTTCGCCCGCGCGGATGGATCACGTAGCTATAGATCTCCTCCAAACTCAATGTGAACACTTCCAGGTCCTTGAGTCCGGCTTCCCGCAACTGATCCAAGAGTGCGATATTCCACCGGTTTGTCACCAACTGAAGCTCGCCATTGGCTTGATCGTGTTCAACCGCCACCCAGTCGCCGGGATCAAGCCATGGCAAATCTCGGCATCTCGTGCGGATGCGGCGCCAACTTTGGAGCAACCGGGTCTTGCTCTCGAGCAAAGCTATTTTACCTCCCTGCAAAAACGCCACTCGGTCTGCCAAGTCCTCGACATCAGCCATAATGTGAGACGTCAGCAGGATGGCAGGATGGAAATCTCTCAGCGCTGTGCGGACGAGGTGGACGAACTCGCGACGCATGCCCGGATCGAGCCCGGCCGTCGGCTCATCGAGGATGACGAGCTCCGGTTGGTGGCTCAGGGCCGTGACCAGTCCGAGCTTCGCCCTCATCCCTTTAGAGAGCTCGCTGACCTCTTTGGTCACATCGAGTTCAAACTGCTGAAGCATCTTTTCGGCCAAGTTCCAGTCCCAACTTGGGTAAAAGCTCGCGAAGAACTTCAGCACATCGCTCGCTCGCATCTGCCTGAAAAGTGGTGCTTCTTCTAGAAAAAACCCAACCCGCTGCTTAATCGCCACTTCGTGCTGATCCAAATCCAAGCCGAAGAACCGAACCCGACCTCTGTCTGGCCTCACGATGCGAAGCAAGCAATGGATCATCGTCGTCTTCCCCGCACCATTTGGCCCAACCACGCCAAGCACTTCACCGGGGGCGAGATGGAAACTCACTCTCAGCGAGAAGTTCTTGTAGCGCTTCTCTAATCCCTCCACCTCAAGCACGGCCACATCAGACATAGGATTTCTTCCGCGAAAAGATTCGACTACCTACATAAAGGATCATAACGGAGAGCATGATCAGAATCACCGTCGCAAGGATTTGCCCCTCAAGGGAGAGCATAAAGTAAAAGAGTTTTTCAAGGCGATTCTCTAGAACCGGTCGGAGCTTTTGCACCAGGATCCCTGACCACATCGCAAGAGCCAAAAAACCGGCTGTCAAGTAGCTTAGTACTGTTGGCGAGTTTACACACAATGCAAGTGTCAGAGTAAAGGATGCAGACAAAAAAGAGATGAGAAGAGTAGCCCAACCCACGCCGATTTGTAGATGCGCCACGTCCCCACCCCGCAGAGTCAATACAATCGTTGCGATCACGTATAGTGGAAGGAATGCCAGGATCGAAGCTATAACACCGGCTAGGACCGTCCCCAAGAAGAGGGTCTCAGAGCTGATCGGTAACGCGCGGAGCGCCCGAAACGAGCCTTCAGACTTTTCCCGTTGAATAACGAAGGCCAATACGATGGGCATGACGAAGCTAGCTCCGAACGAAAACCCGGTAGAGATAGTGAATAAAAACAACGCAGGTAACTTCCCGAATACAACTAATAAGGCTAGCACTAGCGTTGCCAAGCCGGACACCGCCACAAAGACCAGAATTGATCGCCGACACTGGTGATCATAAAGGACATAGTGCTTAATGATCACTTCTAGAGCTTCCCCATCCAGAATCATTCACCCCACCCTATAGCTCGTTTCAATCTGCGGCTCCTCCCAAACGAATCCCATCATACCGCTTTTCAAACCCTGAAGCATAGCGTCTCAACAAGGTAAAGTGTGCCATGATTCGGCTCGCCCTAGAAAGCCTATCTGAAAAGCTGTCAGGCGCGCTCAGCTGTTCCAGGGCGAACCCACTGGATACGTCAAGCCATACATTCACAACAGTCAGCGCACGCCAGTACGAGCGCTAGTACAGTTACTCTACTTCCAAAGTTGCACGGTGTAGATGCCTTGCTGTCATCCCGTGCTCTTCTATTTCCTCTAACCTTTGGATCACCGAATCCTTGTCTCAAGTGAATCCGCGGATCAAGTGCGGCTCTCCGTTAAAGACCATCAAGGCCACTTCGTCTTCCGGTCTTAAACGCGATAATACCGTACGAGCCCCACGGGCCGCATCTTTGATGAAAGTGAGCTCAACAAGCAATAGTATTGATAGGGGGAAGTCATCCCGGGCGAGAAAACGAATCTCTTGCAGCGTCCCGTCCTCCAGTAAGACAAAGTCCTCCTTGCATTCTGGTTCGCTTCGAGCGCATTGCCGAAAACTCTCTGGGCTTTGTCCATTTGGGTTGCTTGATTATCTTGCTTAAGAAAATCAACCCAACTTGTCCATGGCAATGGCCACAATCAACCCAATGAAAGCGCCAACCACCCCGGCAACGAGATACCGCTTAAAAGGTTTGCCCGCGCCTAAAATCGGGTAGAAACAGAACCACAGCGCCAAAAACGCCGCTGGAATAACGATCACGAAGCGGGAAAGACCTAAGATTTTGGATGGAAGTAAGAAGTCCAATCCTTCGTAAACCAAAACGAAGACAAATACAGGGATGATATAGATCAAAGTTTTTCTCATAGCCTTTCTCATACTTTATTCTCTCCTCCAGAACGGTTCTTCAACTACCTGCTCGGCAAGGCTGAACTCTGGCGGTCTCCTGTCGGTGCTGCTTCAGAATTGCTACCCTACGGGTCAGCCATAGCGTCTGCCGATTGGGGGCGACACATTCAGCCGTCTGCGTAACAGATTCCGGTTCGGCCCAATACAGGCGTCCCAGCACCGCCTCTGTTCCAGGCCCATCTATGCCAGTTTTGCTCAATGTATCACATAAAAGATACGATGGCGCACCCTGCAATTCCACCGCCACAGCATAATAGGAAGCACTTCAGAGTAGCAGGACCAGCAACGGCGCATCCCAAGCATGCGCCACATGTGGGTATAGCACACTCCCTAAACTTTTTCCAGTTGGCTGCTGCTGCCTCACTATAGACGATCTCGCTATACTCGTCGACGACATATGCCTCTTCAACAACTGGCCACCAAAGCTCCTCCTGCAATCCAAAATAACTTACCCTTATCCTAGCGTAGGCTTGTCTCGAGTTGAAGTAAAGTACGGCTATTGTAACCTCATCCTTGTCGCCTTTGCTCGTATGAAGCAGGTAAGCTTCGCGCTCACCTATTCCATCACTGAAAGGAACGAAAACTAATCGCTTGCCTCGATTGCCAACGATGACCACGGCATCATCAAGAATTAAGTGGAACCTTCTATTGGCGAGAAACTTTCGCCCGCGTTTCATCCGCTGGTCGCCCATCAGAGCCCGGGCCATGTTTGCTGCCGCCGGTCCAGTTATCACCTGAGCACCATCAAATGTGAAATCGAACGTATCCCAAGATGCTCCCGTCGTCCTTCTTACATGTACAGAGTTGGAACCCGCCTGAGCAATTGTGACGGAATCGCTCGATCCAAGGATTGAGATCGAAGCGCGCTCCGGGGGCAACACACCTGAGGCGACAACAAAGATCAGCAAGGTGACCAAGTACCTCTTCATCGCCCCTTCCTCCTTTGCTCTCGAAATAGGAGTGTGCAGTGGCCTGCGGACTAATGAAAAGGCGTCTGCCAACGGATTAGTGATCCGTTGGAACCTTTCATCCGTTGGGAGATTATTTTCCAAGGAGAGAAGATGGGTCAGGCGACGTTGGCCGAGCTTGAGAAAACCCTCGCCAGAATACGCGCGATGACCCGATGATGAAATGGCAGTACGCCTTCGATACTTGACCTCGCCGCCGCTTCGCCGTCTCTCGTTTGATCTGCTCCCAGTGTTTATCGCTCACCCCTGTCCCGCACGCTTCCTTCATCGCCTGATGAAAGCTCTTCAGCGCTCTCGCTGCCCGGCAGTTGAATCATCGGCTATCTCGATGGCATTCTTTCAGAAGCGAGAGCGGCTCACGATACGCTTCATCCTTCCGAAGAAGACCGGGGTGAGCCCAAGAGATAACTCCGCGTGGCGAGATCACGACCGTCTCGGGAATGGCGGTGACGCGATAAGCCCTCCACAAGGCTCGATCTGGAAGAGAGACGACCTCAAGAGTCGGCCGGCGATCCCTCGCCCACGATTGCGTCTCCTTGAGCGAGTCCAGGGAAACAGCCAAGACCTCATAACACTCTTGACCGATCTCGTCGGACAATTGCTCCCAGAGGGGAAATTGCTCAGCGCATACCCGACACCTCGGAGAGAAAAAGAGCAATACGAATCCCACCCGATTGTGATCTGAATACGAGATGATCTTCTTTTGACCCTCGAGGGTGACCGCTTGGAACGGAGGGACGATGTCCCCGGGCAAAGCTCTCGCGGGTCCGGACAATCCTGCGGTGAGCTGCCCGAGTTCCGTTCGCAATCGGAAGTTCTGCCGCAGCAGGACGAGCGAAAACAGGAGAGCCAGGAGAGCAGCCGATAGTACAAGCACAAAGTTGACATCCGCAGACCGAGCTTTGAGCACCCATTTTCGAAAGACAGCGCCATCCATGTCAACGCCTTAAGACTCCCTCGCATGTTGAGATCGCTGCTCTGGCGCGAAGCACCGGGTCGGCAAGAGACCGAACGGAAACCATCGTCCCATGGAAATCTCGTGCCCCCAAGAGCGAAAACGTCCGATCAAAGTGGAATACTTCTCCGTTGATCTCATAAGCGAATGAAAAATCACCTACCGTGATCACATTCCCCACCGACATTTCTCCCTGAAAGTCTTTCGCTTTGTTGATCGCTTCTACGGCTTCCTGAAGTGCCGGAAAGGCAGCGGGTTCATTCATCAAGCCATAGGCGGCCGATATGCCCAGCAAGAGCGACGCCTTGACACGATCTGGTTCCAACTTCCGAGCGAGCTGCTCCGCCTCACCGAGCAACCTCACCGCCTCCCCTTGATCTCCAGACCGGAATCGGTGGTAAGCGATTACAGCCAGAAGATAGGTCCTCAGCGAAGGCTTCATAGGCCGACGGGCATACTCGAGAGCATTCGCGAGATTTCCGGCCTCGAGCGCTGTTTCAGCCGCAAGATAGTTGAGGAAAGAAAGGATCTCCTCACGCTGCTCAGGGGCAAACTTCTCTGCGATTTTGAAGGCGTGCTCGAGGTCTCCTTTTTTGACCGCCAAATTGAGAGCGAGGAAGAGGAAGCGATTCCGCACCTTTTGGTTCGTTGCGCTTTCGGCTTTCTCCAGGAAGCTCCCCACGCTTTCTTGTTGAGGCGCAGGCGGAGAAAGGGTCTGCTGCACGGCACTCTCTAAGTGCGATCGCTCTCTCGCGGAGATTCGGGCCGCCAGCAGATCCCGCTGCAGCTCAAGTTCATCGGCAAAAGTGGAGAGGAACCGAAGGCTCTGAGGGAGGATCAGGGTGAGGAAGAGGAAGTCCCCCTGCGGGCCCCAGAGAGGCCCAGTGCCCGTATAGCGCTCCGGAGCTAAGAGCGGCGGAATAACCATCCGAAGGAACTGTACGGCCAACTGTGAATCAACAGTCCCCGACCGATACCCCGGCAGGGAAAGCGCCCGAAGACCACTCTGCGTCAGCTCCAGTGGGAGCGGCGGCAGGAAGGCATAGGCATAGAGCATGAGAAGCTCGTTCACATCCCTCGCTCCTTGCTTTGCGACATAAGCAGTCAGGTCCAGGAAGAGCGAATCGGCCCGCGATTTCTCCCTCCTCTGGAGATCGAGTAAAAAGAGCAAGCCCTCCCAGCTCAGAAAGCTCTGTCTCCTCTTTTTCACCATATAACCCGCCAAATCGGGATGGGTCTCCGCCAGCCCTCGGGCAAATTGCACATAGCTGCTGTCGCTCGCCGAGATCTTTTCAGAAGCGTCAGTCTGCCGATCAAGCCGATCGAGCAAGCTCTTGGCCAATTCCCTATCATCCTTAGCGATGAGACTAATGATCCGCCTCCGCAAGGCGTTGGCCTTATCAGTTGGCATCTTCTCTGCCTTGTCCTCGTCTTCTCGCTTAAACGTCTCGTCAAAAGTCTGAAGGAGAAGTATCCTGGCGAGTTCCGGGTCCTGCTGCCCGAGGACCTCAGCGATTCGGATCATCAGCTCAAGGCGTTGGCCTTTCTCCTTAATGCCACGCACTTCATCGAGCATGAGGGAGAGCGTGGCGAGGGCCGCTTCCCGTGGACTCGAGCTCTCTTGCGGCTCACGAATCAAGTTCCCTCGATTCGAGTTCAAAACGATGAGACCGAAGATCACACCGCTTAGAAGAAAACCAAGAAAACCTTGTTGGGCGATCTTCCATAAACCCCTCTTGCACATAAAGACCCCTCCGACCAATTGCGGGTTCAGGCATCCGAACTGAAATTTATACGAGCGAATGCTCCCTTCGCAAACGGTCAAAATCGCACTGACGCATCTGCGCAATTTGACGCCGCTTGACAGGAAACCTGCCGGTCCTCATGAGAAACCATCGAGAAATGCCACAGCAGTCAACACAGTGAAAACCAACGAAGATCACTCAAACTTCGGAATGGGAAGCCAGCAGTCCGTGACCACACAATCCCCCCACCTTATCACCCCAAACCGGCCTGTATTTAGGATAGTAGCAGTTGCATTGGGGCGCTGCCTCCTCCTCCTGAGCTTCCGTAGGAAGGGACGACCAAAGTCCCACAACAGCCAGCATCGCGATCAAAAGAAGCCACGAGACTAGCCGCTTCATCTTCCCTACCTCCTTGTCGGTTTCTGGTTCCCCTCCAGGAACCGGTGGCAATTATATTGAGTTCGACCTTTCATGTCATTGATCGAGATCAAGGCCGTTCTTGATGTAGATCAAGACTGTAAGAGCCAGAAAGCAACCGGCGGACAGCAGAAGGCAGGGACGAGCATACTGCCTCTGGCTTTTTGCTTGTTGCTTTCTGCTTATTGCCCTCTGGTTAGAATTCAGGTCCATGCCGAAGCCGTTGAGGATCAGTGAGAATCAGCCAGCCTTTCTGTCGGCGAATGATACCTTCCTGCTCCATCTGCTTGAGGATTCGGCTCAAGTGTTCTGGCGTGACCGCGATCACTTGGGCCAGCTCCCACTGCTTGAGCGGCAGCTGCAGTCGGATCGGCTTCCGCGGCTCGACTCCTTCTGTCGAGGAGATCCACTCCCAGAGGAATTGCTCCAGCCGCTCTCGGCCTGAAAGGAGTCCCAGCGCGGCATGGTGCAGAGCTTGCTCATACGCTTCCCGGCTGACCATTTGAATGAGAGACCGCAAGAAGTCATCCGTCAGTTCGACCCGATGGAGGAATTCCTCCACGCGTATTCGGCCTACGTGGCAGCGAGTGAGCGTCACGGACGTCGCTGGAGCCGGAAGCTGCAAAAGGGCGGCGGTAGCACCCAGAATCCAGCCCGGACGGTACAGACCCATGATCATCTCCCGACCATCCTCGTGCACCCGGATGAGCTTGATGATCCCCTGCTTGATCCAGCACAGCTCTTCAACACGAGCGCCTTGGTGGAAGAGTTCTGTCCCCGCCGGATAGACCTGCGGCGGAGCCAGGCTATCAAAGGTCCGCCAACCCTTGAGGCCTGTCTTTCCAAACAATCTGCTCGTCATAGTCAACCGGCCCGTTTGCGGACTCCAACCAGACGGATCGAGGGCAACGTGCTCCCTTTGGCGTCTGCGTTCCTTCTGTTGGTATGACCTCTTGCTCATCGCTTCCTCTCTTCGTCCAAATCGGTTCTGGTAAGCCCGAACGGGTAAGCCCAAGGCTGTTCGGATAAGACTGAACCTCTTCGCTCCACCTTCTCTATTTCGCCAGAAGCCTTTTTCTTGCGTGAGAAAGTGGAAACTCTTGCCGTAAATTTCCCTCAATAAGGGGTCGCCATCCCTTTAGGCTCTCTAAGTTGAGGAATATCTCTCCCCGTCGCGCAAGCTGTTTGTTGTATTGCCGCCGGTCTCTCTGATTTCTCTTTGCCTATGCCTTTTCCTTCATCATCACAGCGGTGCGCTGGATTGGGGAGAGGGGAAGGCGTCTCTTCCCGATAGCCAAGGAAATCCCTGACTACCACCACTGTTCCGAGTCTGCACCTCAGGTGGCGGCTCGCCTTCCCTTGGCCAATTCGCGCGCGAGGGCGTATAATGAATACTTCCGAGCGAGCTTCGGAAGGAACGAACATGTCGGTGGAAGACGCATTGCGGGAGGCGAGGATTCACGAATTGCCCTTGTCCCCAGCAACCTGCGTGGCCATGGGGACGCGCGTGGGCGAGGTGCTGGAATTGATGAAGCGGAAGCGCGCGCATTGCGTCCTCGTGTGCGAGGGGGAACGCTTGCGCGGCATCTTCACCGAGCGGGACGTCGTGATGAAGGTCCTCGGCTTGCCGGTGGACTGGGAGGCACCGATCGAATCGTTCATGACCTCGTCGCCCGTGACGCTTCGCCCCGAGGATCGCATTTGGGAGGCCATGCGGCTGATGGATGAAGGGGGGTACCGGCACATCCCGCTCGTCGTCGAAGGCGAGCGCGTCGTGGGCGTGGTCTCGGTTCAGGACATCGTTGACTTTCTGGCTGAGCATTTTCCGACGGAGGTGTTCAACCTCCCGCCTCGCTCGGACCAAGTCTTCGCGGCTCCGGATGGAGCCTGAGTCACGTTGGAGGAAAGCATGGGGGAGAAGACAAGCGCGTTCACGACCGTTGGACCGGAAGTGCGACACCAGATCGTCGAGCTGGAGACGGTCACCGTTCGTTTCGCCGGGGATTCCGGCGATGGGATTCAACTGACTGGGACGCTCTTCACGAACACGACGGCCCTGGTCGGGAATGACCTGGGGACATTCCCTGATTATCCGGCGGAGATTCGCGCGCCGGCGGGGACGCTGCCTGGTGTGAGCGCTTATCAAATCTGCTTCAGCAGCCAGGACGTTCGGACTCCGGGGGATCAACCCGACGTCTTGGTCGCCTTCAACCCGGCGGCGCTGAAGGTCCATTTGCCGGACTTGCCGGAAGGGGGGATGATCCTCGTCAACGTGGATGCCTTCACCGAATACAATCTGAAGAAGGCGGGGTACACGAGCAATCCGCTCGAGGACGGCTCGTTGGCGAAGTATCGCGTCTACAAGATCCCGATGACGACGGCGACGCTGAGCGCTCTGCGCCAGATCGATCTTCCGAGCAAGGACAAGGAGCGATGCAAGAACTTCTGGGCGCTTGGATTGGTCTATTGGCTCTTCGATCGCCCGTTAGAGCCGACGTTGCGATGGATCGAGCAGCGATTCCGGAAGAATCCGACGATCGCGCAGGCCAACGCGACGGCGTTGCGGGCCGGATACGCCTATGGGGATGCGGCCGAGATCTTCACCGTGCATTACCGGGTGCGACGGGCGCAGATCGCTCCGGGCGTCTATCGCAAGATCACGGGCAATGAAGCGCTGGCGCTCGGGTTGATCACAGCCTCGCAGTTGGCGGGGCGCCCGCTCTTTTACGCGAGCTATCCGATCACGCCGGCCAGCGACATCCTGCACGAGTTGGCCCTTCACAAGAATTTTGGGGTGCGCACGTTTCAGGCCGAGGACGAGATCGCCGCGATGTGCGCGGCGATCGGGGCGGCCTTCGCGGGATACCTCGGGGCGACGGGCACAAGCGGTCCGGGCATGTGCTTGAAGTCGGAGGCGATCAATCTCGCCGTGATGGTGGAGCTGCCGGTTGTGATCTGCGACATTCAACGGGCCGGACCGAGCACGGGCATGCCCACGAAGACCGAACAGGGCGATCTCCTGCAAGCCCTTTTCGGGCGCAATAGCGAAAGCCCCGTCGCGGTCGTCGCTCCGGCGACGCCCGCCGATTGCTTCTCCATGGCCATCGAAGCCTTTCGGATCGCCACCAAGTATATGACGCCGGTGATCCTGCTCTCGGACGGCTACCTCGCCAATGGGGCGGAACCTTGGCGGCTCCCCTCAGTCGAGGAGCTGCCGAAGATCGAGCTTCGATTCCGAACCGATCCGAATGACTTCTATCCGTACCTCCGGGACCCGGAGACGCTGGCGCGGCCGTGGGCGATTCCGGGCACGCCGGGACTCGAACACCGCATCGGGGGATTGGAGAAGCAGCACATCACGGGGAACGTGAGTTACGATCCGCAGAATCACGAGTTGATGGTGAAACTGCGTGCCGAGAAGATCGCTCGCATCGCGGAGGATATTCCTTTGCTGGACGTCTTCGGCGAGCCGGAGGGCAAAGTGCTCGTCGTCGGGTGGGGGAGCACGTATGGCGCGATCACCTCGGCTGTGGAACACTGGCAGAAGAAAGGGGCTTCGGTCTCCAGCATTCACCTTCGGTACCTGAATCCCTTCCCGCGCAACTTGGGGGAGATCCTTCATCGGTTCGAGAAGATTTTGGTCCCGGAGCTGAATCTGGGACAACTGGCGCTGCTTCTGCGCGGTCGCTACTTGGTGGACGCGATTCCGTTCTCAAAGGTGCAGGGGCGGCCGTTTAAGATCAGCGAGATCATTGATCGCATTGGAGAACTGCTATGACACTAGGGGGAAACGGGCAGGGGACGGTTGTGAAACTGACCAAGAGGGACTTCGTCTCGGATCAGGAAGTCCGATGGTGTCCGGGATGCGGAGATTACGCCATCCTGGCGCAGATGCAGAAGGTCTTGCCGGAGCTGGGCATTCCGCGCGAGAAGTTCGTCTTCGTCTCCGGCATCGGCTGCAGCAGCCGCTTTCCCTATTACATGAACACCTACGGCTTCCACGGCATTCATGGGCGCGCGCCGGCCATCGCGACTGGGATCAAGGTCTGCAATCCCGACCTCTCGGTATGGGTCGTCACCGGCGATGGGGATGGATTGAGCATCGGTGGGAATCATCTCCTGCATGCCATGCGCCGGAACGTGGACATCAAGATCGTCCTCTTCAACAATCGCATCTACGGGTTGACGAAGGGGCAATATTCCCCCACGTCGGAGTTCGGGAAGAAGACGAAGTCCTCGCCGATGGGCACGGTCGAGATGCCGGTGAACCCGATTTGTCTGGCGCTGGCGGCTGAGGCGACCTTCGTCGCGCGTTCAGTGGACCGGCATACGGATCATCTCGCCTATGTTCTGGAGCGAGCGGCGCGACATAAGGGCGTCGCTTTCGTCGAGGTCTTTCAAAACTGCAACATCTTCAACGACGGCGCGTTCGAGCCCTTCGCCGATCGGTCGGTGAAGGACGATCGGATGGTCGTGCTGGAGCATGGAAAGCCGCTCATCTTCGGGAAGAATCGCGATAAGGGGATTCGCTTGAACGGCACGACATTGGAGGTCGTCACGCTCGGCGATGGGATCACGGAATCGGACCTCCTGGTGCATGATGAGAAGCGACCGGATCCGGCCATCGCGTTCCTGCTCGCTCGCATGGATTATCCCGAGTATCCGGTTCCCGTGGGCGTTTTCCGCGCCGTCGAGAAGCCGACCTACGACGAACTGGTCAATGCGCAGATCGAGGCGGCCATTGCCGAGCGGGGGCAGGGAGATTTGGAGAAACTCCTCCGGAGCGGCGACATCTGGGTGATCGAGTGAGGGGGGATCGCGATGATCTGTCCGAGCTGCGGTCATGACAATCTGCCGGGCGCGGAGGTGTGTGCACATTGTCTTCACGATCTCATGGGGCTCGATCTGCCGCAGCCGAAGGAAGGGTTGCAACGGCACCTGATGGAGGATCCCGTTCGCGCGCTCCCATTGCGGCCACCCGTGACGATCTCCCCCGAGGATCCGGTCGGCCAAGCTCTCCAGCTGATGCGCCAGCACCGTATTGGGAGCGTGCTGGTCGTTGAGGGGGGGAAGCTCGTCGGGATCTTCACCGAACGGGGGGCGCTCTTACAATTGGTCGGCGCTTCGGTGGACGTGAACGCGCTGCGCATGCGCGAGGTCATGACGCCTCAGCCCGTCGTCTTGCACGAGGACGATACGCTCGCCTTCGCCCTGCATCAGATGTCCATCGGCGGGTTTCGTCGGCTGCCGGTCGTTCGGTCCGATGGTACTCCGGTGGGCGTTGTCTCGATCAAGGATATTCTGCGCTACATCTTCACCCTGTGTCGGACGTGAGTCGGAAGTGGCGGCGGGTCTGTTTTGAAAATCTCGGCTATTTGGAAGGCCGTGCGGAGGCCGGAGTCGAAGCTCACCGGCGAGATCGAAGGGAGCGCGCTCCGGTTAACGTCTGGCGTGGAGGGGGTCATGGATGAGATCAAAATCATGGCGGAGATTCAACCCGATCCCTCGAAATGTCGGTTCACGGTAGATCGCCCGGTGTACGAAGGGGCGGTCTATTTCCGGAGTCGCGAGGAGGCGAAAGGGTCACCCCTGGCGGAAGCCATCTTCGCCGTCAGCGATCAGATCTCGGCCGTCCTCATCTCGGGGAACGTCGTCACCGTCACCAAGGAAGACTTCGAAGATTGGGTGCCGGTGGCCAAGCAAATCGGCGCGACGATTCGTCAAGTCATTCGCTCGGGCGTCCCGCCGGTCTCTGAAGAAGTGCGTGCGCGTCGCAAGTCGAGCGAGGAGATTCGTCGGAAGGTCCAAGAGCTGTTGGACACGTACATCAATCCGGCGGTCGCCATGCACGGTGGGTTCGTCGAGCTGATTGACGTCATCGACAACGACGTCTTCCTGCGCATGGGCGGTGGATGTCAGGGATGTGGTGCGGCCAACATCACGCTGAAGATGGGGATCGAGGAGATCATCCGCGAGCACATCCCGGAGGTCGGGAATATCTTCGACACGACGGATCACGCGGCCGGGCGAAATCCGTACTACTCGCCCTACGGATGGTGAAGCGTGTTCGGGGTCGTCTCATCTGAAGATCGTCCCAGAGACGAGACGATCTCCCAAAGCGCGCTGCGGCCGAGTCGCAGTGGGCGTATTGGCGTTTCGTTAGGGATCCTCGTCTTTGGGGTCCTGACCGCGTGCCGCTCGCTGGCGCCCCGCGCCGAAGAGCATTACGCGCGCGCCGAACGGTTGCTCAACGAGCGACAGTACGAATTGGCAGCTGCTGAGCTGCGGCGCGCCATCGAGCTGAAGCCGGATTTCCCGGAAGCACATTATCGGCTCGCGCAGATCCTCTTTTATGCCTTCGGGGATGTGAAAGGCGCGATCGCGGAGTTCCAAACGGCCATTGCGAAGGGGTATCCGCATCCGGCCATCCATTATGAGCTGGCGAAGATCTTTCTCGACGCCGAGCTCTTCGAGGATGCGATCGCTCAATGTGGCGAGGCCATCCGAAAGGGATACGAGACGCCGGCCGTCTACCTAGAGCTTGGGCGCGCGTATCTGGCGAAGGGGGAATGGGAGCGCGCCGAACAGGAGTTGCGACGAGCTATTGAGCTGAGTGCACCGGTCGAATTCCCCATGGCGCATTACTACCTGGGCGAAGTCTACGAGCGGCAGCAGAAGTTGGCGCAGGCGATCGCCGAGTTCGAGACCTACGTGCAGATCGCCAGCGCTCATGCCGAGATGCTCGCCGAAGAAGCGCGCGAGGGGTTAGCGCCGGGCGCTGAGAGCTTCTCCCTTCCATCCGAGCTGCCGAGTGTAGAGGCCGTTCAGCAACGAATCGCCAGCTTGAAGGCGCGCGCGGCGCTCCGGCCGTGAGGCGGATCACTGGCCGAAGCGGGAGCGAACGCGGCGCAGCCATCGCCCGGTGCGAATCACACAATCGGCTAGTTGAAACGGGAGGCGCGGCCATCCATTGAATTCCCCCCTCACAGTCACCGTCGCTTCGATGGGGTTCGGCCACTTGCGGATCAGCTCGCGAACGAGCTCGTGTGGGGATCGCAACACCATCTCCAGTGGCCGGCGAGGACGATAAGGCCTTCCCCACTCGCGGTGGATGGTCTGGAGCATCCACCGGGGGGGCTGAGTGAGCACGATCGGGGAACTTTCGATCTGCGCGCCGAGCAGGTGCTGAGCGAGCGCCAGAGCGAATTTCACCCATTCCGATCGTCGGCGATCTCCGCTCAGGAAATACTCCCAATCAAAGTCCGAAGGGAGCGCTTCCAGCGCCGCGGCGACGTCGCAGAGCCAGAGCGGACGCCGCGCGCCATGTCGCAGCAGGTGGAGCGCCAGTAAGCGGAGGTGATCTTCCGACCCGAAGACGCGGACCGTCGTTTCCCCGAGCCGAATGCATCGGGAGCGCGCGTACAGCTGTTCCGGCGTTCGGTCATCCAGTTCGGCGAATCCCACATGCAGGTCCACAGGGCAGGGGGGGAACCGAGGATCGCGAAGAAGGGCGAAAGCTTTCTCCGCGTGCTCGATCGGGACGTAGAGATCGACATCGCCATACGGTCGCAAGTTCGGCTCCGCATATGATCGCGCGGCCGCCCAGCCTTTTCCGAGGATCGGCTCGATTCCGGCCGCAGCGAAGAAGGCGGACGCGCGGGCGAGCCATTGTTCTTGCCGGAGGGCGTGAAGGATGCATGCGCGAGCAGCCTGGTGAAATCGAAAGGCCCAGCGCTTGCCCTCTTCGCAGGATGCGCGAAGCCGTCGCCCGATGAGGCCGGCGACGCCAGCGTCAAGCAAGAGCGAGCCGACATCATCCAGCTCCTCTGGCCGAAGGTCCCACGGCGGTGGCGTTGCGCGCCAGCATCCGGTCAGCGCGCGCGCGATCAGGACGCCGCGTCGTCGGTCCCGCTCCTTCACCTCGAACATAGAGGAGGCGAAATGCTCATTCCGCGCGCGCGATCGCGAAGACGATCAAGGGGCAGAGGCACCTCCTCTGGCCGTTCGATGAGCACGCGCGGCGCTTTTGCCCAAGGGGTCATAACTCCTCCCAGGGGATGCATTCCAGGATCGCTCGAGCCGTTGGTTCGGCCTCCCCCCGCTTTCCTTTGAGAGCGATCGCCTGGGAGACGACGCGGGAGAGCGCGGCGAGAGCCAGAGCCGGATGGCGCCGCGCGGAAATCGTGTGAGCCAGAAGCTCCAGTAGTGCCTCGCCGGGGGAGAGGTGGCGCGGCCGCCATCGGCCCGCCGGATCGTAGGCGGTGATCACGATGAGGCCCACGGGCAGCGGCGCCGTCCCCACCGCGCCGCCGAGCCGTTCAATCGAAGTCGGCAGTTCCCCTTCGTCTTCTCGGCGTAAGAGGAGTGGCGTAGGGAAAGGATGGACGCGCCCTTGCCGGTCGAACACGGCATATTCGTCCGAGTAGTATGTCGCTCCGTGACGGACGAGGGCGCGAACGAGCAGAGTCTTTCCACTGTGACTGCGCCCCGGCAGAACGAGCGCGTGCCCGCGCCAGCCGACGACTCCGGCATGAACGAAGACACGATCGTGCGCGCGCTCGGCGATGTAAAGCTGGAGATCGAGAACGAGATTGGAGAGAAGCAGCTCCAGCTCGACCGTCTGCAGCATCTGCCGCGCGTCGGCATAAAGGACGTAGGCCGAATCGTCCGTGGACGCGCCGCGATAAACGGCGTAGAGGCGCTCGACGCGCGAAGATTCTAGAGGCTCCCAACCGGGCGGAAGGTGCGCGAGGATTCGCGCCAGCACATCCGGATGATCCGTCCGTATGCCGATGCGCACCCCATAAGCGCGGAATGCGAAATCGCATATCCGAGAAGAATCCTTCAAGAGCGAGGGCACCCCTCGCCGACGGTTCGATCTCAGCATGGCCTGACGGCTCATTCGATGCGCTGGACGCGCGAGTATAGCAACTGGGTGGAGCGCTCGGCAAGGTCTTTCCGCTTCGACCTATGGTACAATCCCTCCCGGTGTGGTGAGCCTTTCGCAAGGAGGGAGGGAATGCGGCGATTCAGCTATGCGGTCGTCATCTGTTTGCTTGTGATCGGTCCGATGAGGTTTTCGTCTTTGGCCATGGCGGAGCCCTATGGGCGGGTGAATCCGATCGTGCAACAGATCGTGGCGGCGATCTCCGAGGAACGGATCGCTGAGAATTTGAAGAAGCTCGAAAGCTTCCAGACTCGGCATACGCTCTCAGATCCCACGCATCCGACGCGAGGCATTGGGGCGGCGCGGACGTGGATCTTCGAACAATTTCGGAGCTACAGCCCTCGCCTTCAGGTGAGCTTCGATACCTATTTTGTGAGGAAGCAGGGCCAGCGCCTCGTGCGCGACGTCGAGCTGCGCAACGTTGTCGCCGTCTTACCGGGGACGCGTCAACCCGAGCGGCGCATCCTCATCTGCGCGCATTATGATTCTCTGGCGATCGTGCGTGGGCCGGATGGTCAGGTGGATTGGACGCAGACGGATGTCTTCGCGCCTGGGGTGACGGACAACGGGAGTGGGACGGCGGCCGTACTGGAGTTGGCTCGCGTGCTCAGCCAGTACGAGTTCGAGAAGACGCTCGTCTTCGTCGCCTTCGCCGGAGAGGAGCAGGGGTTGGTCGGCAGCACGCTCTACGCGCAGAAGGCGCGGCGCGAGGGGCAGATCATCGAGGCCGTGCTCAATAACGACATCATCGGCAGCGACATCGCCGGCGATGGCGCTTCGGCCAATCGCGTCGTCTGGGTCTTCTCGGAGGATCCGGCGGATTCCTCCTCGCGGCAACTGGCGCGGTACGTCAAGCGCATCGGCGAGTTGTACGTTCCCGCCATGCGCGTGGAGATGATCTTCCGGCACGACCGGTTCGGGCGCGGAGGGGACCATACTCCCTTCAATCACGAGGGATATGCCGCCGTGCGGTTGACGACGCCCAACGAGAATTTCGCTCACCAACATTCGGCGACCGATACGTTCGCCAATGCGTCGCCGGCGTACACGACGCTCGTGACGCGAATCAATGCCGCGGTGGCGGCTACGCTCGCTCTGGCGCCGAAGCCGCCTGTGGTGACGACCGAGCGCGGCTTGCCGCTACTGGGGCGCGGACGTTCAGGCTATGCCGCACATCTCCGATGGCGGAACGAGGATCCGGAGCCAGACCTGGCCGGATACGTCATCGTCATGCGGGCGACGACGGCCCCGGATTGGGAACGGGAGATCTTCGTGGGGTCGGTGAACGAGTACGTACTCGAAGGCGTCTCCATTGATGCCGTGACCTTCGGCGTGAAAGCTGTGGACAAGGACGGGAACGAGAGCTTAGTCTCCGCTTATGTGAATCCTCCTCGTCTGCGGGCGACGTTCGAGCTGTACGATCCGGGCGAACGCCGGCAGTGATTGACGCGGCGGGGGCGACGCCTTAAAATAGCCAGCGATGAATGGAAAGCCGCCAGTAGCTCGGGAGCAAGTGCTCGCTCCGCTGATCCTGATTCTTCTGGGCGCGGTGATCGTCGGAGGGATCGGGTATTTGGGACGATCGGCTCGGCGATCGGCGATGGAGGCGACGCGTCCGGCATCGGTGCCGCCACGACGTGCGGAAGCGCCGCGCTCGACCCCGCGTTCGGTAGCCGAGCGCCCATCGTCCGAGATCGTGTTGGATATTGCCGAAGCGCCTTTCAAAGGGGCCAAGGACGCGCGCCTGGTGATTGTGGAATTCTCGGACTATCAATGTCCGTTCTGCGCGCGGCACGTTCGGGAGACGATGCCGCAGATCGAGCGCACTTACGTGCAGACGGGAAAGGTGAAGTACGTCTTCCGGGATTTCCCGCTTGAGGCAATTCACCCCCAAGCCTTTCGAGCGGCGGAGGCGGCTCGATGTGCGGGAGATCAGGGGAAGTTTTGGGAGATGCATGATCGCCTCTTCGCCCATCCGAACGCGCTTGAGGAGAAGGACCTCATCGCGCATGCGGAGGCCCTTGGCCTCGATGCGAAGCGATTTCGGCAGTGTCTGGAGAGACGGCGATTCGCCGAGCGCGTGCGGCGCGATCTCTGGGAGGGGCAGCGGGCGGGCGTGCGCGGCACGCCCTCGTTCTTGGTGGGCTTCGCCGAGTCCAGGGGAAAGGTCCGCGTCGTGCGCGTGTTGCGCGGGGCTCAACCCTATGAGGCCTTTCGGGAGACGATCGAGGAGCTTTTGCGCGAGGGGGGATCGTCGTGAGACCAGTGGATGAGGAGCGAGAGCACCAACGCCTCTACGTGGCGTTGACGCGTCGCGCCACGCTCTTTGGCGCGCTCGCCCTCATCGCGCTCATCATCAGCGCGGTGAATTTCCTAGCGCTCATCCATGCCTTCTGGCAACCAATGGGCGTCTTCAACATGCCGCTCTACCTACTCTTCGCCGTCGTCGCACTCTGGGCAGCTGTGAATTTCTTGCGCACGCGGCGTCGCGCCTTGGAGTATCGGGATCATCCCGAGCGATTTCTCGACGAGTGAGCCGGGTCGTCCGGCAGTAGGGGCCTCCGACCTGGCGTTGTCGGGGAAGCAGAGGCGATGATACACTCATAACGTCATGCTGCGATCCACGGTGACCATCATTGGCGGGGGACTGGCCGGAAGTGAAGCCGCATGGCAATTGGCCGAGCGGGGGATTCCGGTTCGTCTCTATGAGATGCGCCCGCACCGCATGACGCCGGCGCATCGGACGGATCGACTTGGGGAATTAGTTTGCAGCAATTCGCTGAAGTCGGATGAGCCGGGGACGGCGCCATATCTCTTGAAGGAGGAGCTGCGGCGGGCGGGATCGCTACTGATTCGTCTGGCGGCGGCATGTCGCGTCCCTGGTGGCGCTGCCCTCGCGGTGGATCGTGAGCTGTTCGCCGAGCAGATCACACGCGCCATCGCGGCGCATCCGCGCATCACCCTCATTCGGGAGGAGGTCACGCGCATCCCCTCCGATGGGATCGTCGTCATCGCGACGGGACCGCTCACTTCGGAGGCGCTCTCGGAAGAGATTCGTCGGCTGACGGGTCGCGAGCATCTCTACTTCTACGATGCCATCAGCCCGATCGTGGATGCGGAGACGATCAATTATGACGTCGTCTTTCGTGCGTCCCGATACGGAAAAGGGGGCGACGACTATCTGAACTGCCCATTGACCAGGGAGGAGTACGACCGGTTCTACGAAGCCTTGATGCGAGCGGAGAAGGTGGCGCTGCATGACTTCGATCGCGCGTGCTACTTCGAGGGGTGTCTGCCGATCGAGGAGTTGGCGCGGCGCGGGCGCGAGACGTTACTCTATGGGCCGATGAAGCCGGTCGGACTCGTGGACCCGCGCACAGGGCGGCAGCCTTATGCGGTCGTGCAATTGCGCCAGGAGAATCTCTTGGCGGACAGTTACAACCTGGTCGGCTTTCAGACGCAGCTCAAGTGGGGGGAGCAAAAGCGCGTCTTTCGGCTCATCCCCGGGTTGGAACGAGCGGAATTCATCCGCTACGGGATGGTGCATCGCAACACGTACATCAATAGCCCGGCCTGCCTGACGGAGACGCTGCAGCTTCGTTCCGATCCCCGCATCTTCTTCGCCGGTCAGATCTGCGGGGTAGAGGGATACGTGGAGTGCATCGCGACCGGCCTGATGGTCGCGCTCTTTGTGAGCGATTGGCTGGCCGGACGCGAGCCTGTCCCCCCTCCGCGCACGACGGCGTTTGGGAGCCTCTTGCACTATGTCGCGCACAGCGATCCGGAGAATTTCCAACCGGGGAACATCACCTTCGCGCTCTTGCCGCCGCTTGAGGAAGAGCGGGAGCGAAGGCTCCCCAAAGTCGAACGCCATCGGCGGCAAATCGAACGCGCGCTTCGCGATTTCGAGCTGTGGATGGCCCCTCGGCGCGTGTGCGCGGAATCCCAACTCTTGGCATCCGAGTCGAGATGAGGCACTTCGGACGTGCGCTCGGAGTCGGTCTCGCGCTCATGGGGATCATCCTCTGTTTGAAAATCGCGTCCGCGCGCGCCTCTGAGGTGACGCAGGCGCGACGCGTGCGACCAGGGCAGCGCCCTGTGCCGCCCGATTCGGAGAAGCCCCCTGTACCTGTGCTGCAAGAGCCCGCTTCCCCGGAGGTCATCTCGTTGCATTCGGATTTGGTGCTCGTCACGGTAAACGTCCTCGGACCGCGTGGTGAGTGGATCACGGGATTGGGGCCGGAAGACTTCGAGC
The DNA here is from genome assembly GCA_030550025.1 of Acidobacteriota bacterium. Taxonomy (GTDB): domain Bacteria; phylum Acidobacteriota; class Blastocatellia; order HR10; family HR10; genus HR10. The sequence goes on from JAUQQC010000004.1 coordinate 22,938, forward strand.
TCTTGGAAGACGGCGTTCCGCAGCAGATCGCGTTCTTCAGTGGAGAAGCGGCCCTACCCCTTCGTTTGGTCGTGCTCTTTGATACGAGCTTGAGCGTCAAGAATCGGCTCGAGTTCGAGAAGCAGGCTGTCGCGCGCTTCTTCCGTTCCGTCATGCGCCCGCGCGATCTGGCGGCGCTCATCTCTGTGAGCACGGAACCCATCTTGCGGCAGAGCTTCACCGAGGACATCGCGCAACTTGTGAACGCCGTCCGAGGCCTTAAAGCCGAAGGCGCGACCGCCCTCTATGATGCCCTCGTGATGGCAGCGGAATATGTGGCGCCGATCGAAGGACGACGCGCCATTGTTATTCTCTCCGACGGTCGGGATACGGTCAGTCGTGCGACGCTCGGCCAGGCGCTTCGCCGCGTGCAAGAGGTGGGCGCGACCGTCTACGCCATCAACGTGGAGGAGCCGCTCTCGGCGAACGTTCGGGAATTGATTGGAGAGACGGCCCTGGAATTGATCGCGCGACAGACGGGCGGTGAGGTCTTCTCGCCGACTCAACTGGAGGAGCTGGATCCGATCTTCGCCCGACTCGTCGAGCAATTGCGGACGCAGTATGTCTTGGGCTTTTACAGCACGAACGAAGCGCGCGACGGCGCGTTTCGCCGACTGACCGTGCGCGTCAAGCGCCAGGGAGTGATCGCCCGTGCGCGCGAAGGCTATTATGCGCCGCGGCGGTGAGCAGCGAAGATCGTCGTGGGGATCCCTCGAAGGAGGGGAACCATGCAAGAGTACATAGATGCCTTTCTCGACCATCTCAAGTACGAGCGGAATGTCTCCGAACACACGCTGCGCAACTATCGCATCGACCTCCTGCAGTTCTACGATCATCTGGCGCCGGCCGATGAACAGGGGAATCGCCGCCCGGTGAACGTGCGCCAGATCGATCATATCACCATTCGGGAATTCCTCGCCTCGCTTCACGCGAAGCGGAAGAAGAAGAGCTCGATCGCCCGAAAGCTGGCGACGTTGCGGAGCTTCTTCAAGTACTTGTGCCGCGAGCAGGTCTTGGAGATGAATCCGGCGAGCCTCGTGGCTACGCCCCGGCTGGAGCGGAAGCTGCCGAGGTTCCTCTCGGTCGAAGAGGTCTTTCGGTTCTTGGAACTTCCCGATCCGGACACGGTGCTCGGCAAGCGAGACCGGGCCATTTTGGAGCTGCTCTATGCGACGGGCATGCGCGTGAGCGAGTTGGTCAATTTGAATCTCGACGATGTGGATTTCAAGAACCGCTCGATCCGCGTGCGCGGCAAGGGGCGGCGGGAGCGCATCGTGCCGTTCGGGCGGAAGGCGTTGGAAGCGTTGGAGGGGTATTTGGGCGTTCGGGGGCAGCTTCTGTTGCAGGCTCCGGAAGAGGAGCGCGATCCCCAGGCGCTCTTTCTGAATTACCAGGGGACACGCATTACAACGCGCAGCGTCGGGCGGATCATCGCGCGGTATGCGAAGATGTGCGCCGACATCCCGCCCCGGATCAGTCCGCACAGCTTGCGTCATTCCTGCGCCACGCACTTGTTGAACGCAGGGGCCGATTTGCGGGCGATCCAGGAGCTGCTCGGTCATGCCCGATTGACGACCACACAGATCTACACGCACGTCTCGGCGGAGAAGCTGATCGAGGTGTACGACAAGGCGCATCCGAAAGCGCGCTGAGAGCCATTCACAAACGGGGGAGCGGTGTCGGCTATGGCGATCGCGATTCGGGATTTGGAGAGCATCGCGGAATTACAGGCCGTCGAACAATTGCAACGGGACGTGTGGGGCTTCGCCGATCTGGACGTCGTGCCCAGCTCGCATCTGCGGGCGGCGCAGAAAGTCGGCGGCATTCTCATCGGCGCCTTCGACGGCGAGCGGTTGATCGGTTTCGTCTATGGGTTCCTGGGTCTTGAGCACGGGCAGCTCACCATGCATTCGCACATGTTGGCTGTCCGACCCGAGTATCAGGGGCAAAATATCGGCTTCCTCCTCAAGCGGGCCCAACGGGAACGCGCGTTGGAACGCGGGATTCGATGGATCACCTGGACGTTCGATCCGCTCCAAGCGCGCAATGCCTATTTCAATTTCGCCAAGCTCGGTGTCTACGCCGATCGGTATGAGGTGAATTTCTACGGGGAGGCGAGTTCGAGTTTCCTCCACCAGGGATTGGGGACGGATCGGCTGTGGGTCAGTTGGCCGATTGCGAGTGCGCGCGTCGCCGAGCGCCTGCGGCGCGTCGAGGGTGGCGTGCGCGAAACGGCATCGCCGACATGGCGTCAATGGCCGATCGCGAACCCGCGCTCGGCGACCTCCGCGTTCCCTGCCGAGCGAGATCTCGACGCCCTGGTCCAAGGCGAGCCGTTTCTGGTGGAGATCCCGCTGGACATCAACGCGCTGAAGTCGCGGAATCTGGAGGCCGCGCGCCGCTGGAGAGAGAGCGTTCAGCGCGCGTTCCTGCGGGCGTTCGAGGCCGGGTACATCGCCGAGGAATTCTTCCGCGTCGAGGAGGAAGGGCGAGGCTTCTATTTCCTCACGCGCACCGACCCTTCCACGTGGTCATGAGGGCTCCATGTGGATCGTGACCTGACAGGGGCCGAAGGCGTCATGAAGGCGCTCCTCGATCTGCTCGGTGATCTCATGAGCCGTCCGCACGTCCTCCGGTTTGAGGACGAGCACCAGGTCCAGGAAGATGCGTTCCCCATCGCTTCGTGAGCGGATGTCGCGAACCTGCTCGACGCCGGGCACGCTTCGGACGATCGCCTCGATGCGCTCGGGGGAGACCGGGGCGGCGTCGATGAGGATGGGGACCGTGCGGACGAAGATCTGCCACCCGCTCATCGCGATCGCGACCGAGATAGCGATGGCCAGGAGCGGGTCCAGAATTGGGAGCCTCCACCGAATGAACACGAGGCCGACCAGCAACGCTCCGGTCACCAGGATGTCGCTCCGTGTATGCAGGGCGTCAGCCAGAAGGAACGGACTTCCGAGCGCGCGTCCCTTTCGGCGCTCATAGATGAAGACGGCGGCGTTGATGAAGATCGTCCCAATCAGGATCGCAAGGGTCAGGGGGTCGACATGGACGCGAATCCGCGAGGGATCTTGCAAGCGCTCTATCGCGCGGCTGATGATCTCGACGCACGTGATCAGGAGCACGCCGCCGAGGGTGAAAGCGGCCAGGGATTCGATCTTCCGATGCCCATAAGGGTGGCCAGCGTCGGGGGTGGCCGTCGCATAGCGGATGACAAGTAAGCCCACGATGTTGTTCATCGCATCCACGGAGGAATGCACCGCATCACTCAGGATGCTGAGCGAGTGCGCGCGCCAGCCGATCAGGAGTTTCCCGAAAACGACCAGCACGTTCACGACGAAGATCCGGCGAAGAGTGCGTTGGACTTCTTCCCGATAGCCCGGTATGGGGAAAAGCGGTTTCCGCAGCGTGCGCCCCTGCCACTCCGGCTTTTGCCTCTCAGTTCGCACTTTTTCGAGTATAGGCGATGGGGGGGGAAGATTCAAAGCGCGAGGGCTCTTCGAGTGGCGCCGCTTGACGGCGCGAAACCGAGGATGGCAGTATTGTGTGGCGTTGGAGGTATGATGCGGGAGATTGTCTATTGGTATGACTCCGTCACCTCCACCAACGATGTGGCGCGCGAGCTGGCCGAAGCCGGAGCCGAGGAAGGGACGACGGTCGTGGCTGCTGAGCAGACGGCGGGACGCGGGCGATACGCGCGGCGTTGGCATTCTCCGAAAGGGGAAGGGCTTTATCATTCGATCATCTTACGTCCTTCGGCTCCCCCCTCGCGCGCACCGCTGCTGGGACTCATCGCCGCCGTCGCGCTCGCCGAGACGCTGCGCGAGGACTATGGGGTCGTGGCCGACATCAAGTGGCCGAACGATGTGATGATCGGTGGGCGAAAGGTCGCGGGGATTCTCATGGAGTTGGAGACTGAGGACGATCGCGTGAAGTATGTCGTTCTCGGCGTCGGGGTCAACATCAATCAAGCGAGCTTTCCCGAAGAGATCGCCGATGTGGCGACCTCGCTGCGTCGGGAGACGGGCATGATCTATGATGTGGAGCGATTTCGACATCGGCTCTTCGTTCGACTGCAGCGGTGGTATGAGGCCTGGAGGGCGGAAGGGGAGGCGCATGTCCTCGAACGCTATGAACAGCTCTCCAGTTACGTGCGCGGTCAGCAGGTGAGCGTGCTCTGCGGCGAGCGGCGCGTGCGCGGGCGAAGTCGCGGACTTGCGCCGACGGGCGCGTTACTTGTGGAGACCGAGGATGGGCGTCAGGAGGCCATTCTCACGGGAGAGGTGACGAAGCTGGAAGTCGTCAGCTGAACGCGCTCGGGTGCGCTTCGGACGGGAGGCGGAGATGAGGCTGTGGGCAAGACGGTTTGCGCTCGTGGTGGCTTGGGGGAGTCTCATGGCGTTGCCCCCGTCTTCCGGATGTTTGAAACGGGAGCCCGTTCCGCCCGAGGGCGTTCGGATCGAAGTCGTCGCGCAAGGGTTGCAGGTTCCCTGGGCCATAGATTTCGCCCCAGATGGGCGCATCTTCCTGACGGAACGTCCCGGACGTATCCGCGTGATTCGCGGGCGGGAACTGCAGCCGGAGCCATGGGCGCAGCTCCCAGTCGCCCACGAAGGTGAAGGGGGGCTGCTCGGGCTCGCTCTCGATCCGAACTTCGCGGAGAACGGCTTCGTCTACGTCTATTTCACCTATCGAGAAGGGGATCGTCTCTGGAATCGCATCGTGCGGCTTACGGAGCGCGAGGGGCGAGGCTCCGATCCCATCACTCTTCTGGATCGCATTCCGGGGAGCGTGATTCACAATGGGGGGCGCATCAAATTCGGCCCTGATGGGAAGCTCTACATCACGACGGGCGACGCCAATCGTCAATCCTTGGCACAGGATGTGATGTCCTTGGCCGGGAAAATCCTGCGCCTCAACCCTGATGGCTCGATCCCGGCGGATAATCCGTTCCCCGGCTCTCCCGTGTGGAGCTACGGGCATCGGAATCCGCAGGGCTTGGCGTGGCATCCAACTACTGGCGCACTCTTCAGTACGGAGCATGGGCCATCGGGACTGCCGCCCACTTGTTGCCACGATGAGGTGAATGTGATCGAGCCCGGACGGAACTACGGATGGCCGTACGTCTTCGGCATCGCTCGGGATCCGCGCTTTGTGGATCCCCTCTTGGAATCGGGCTTAGACACGTGGGCGCCTTCGGGGGCGACGTTCTATTCGGGAGACCGCTTGCCGGAGGAGTGGCGCGGGCGCTTCTTCTTCGCCGCGCTGCGCGGGCAGCATCTGCAGCGAGTGACATTGCGAGCGCCGGATTTCCGAAGCGTGGAACAGGCGGAGAAGCTCTTTGTCGGCGACTTCGGGCGATTGCGCGATGTCGTTCAAGGCCCCGACGGATTTTTATATGTGGCGACCAGCAATCGCGATGGGCGAGGTCTGCCGAGGGCGGGCGACGACCGCCTGCTGCGCATCGTTCCGGCCCAGTAATCGGGCGGCAAGCGGCGCGCGTCGTGGAGGAAGAAGATGGCGAGACCGGATTTCGTCTTCTTGGACGCCGGGGGGACGTTGATTCACACGCCGCGCTTGGAAGAGATCATCGCCCGCGCGTGCGCGCAACAAGGAGAGTGGATTGAGCAAGAGACGCTGAGCGACGCCGTCGGGCGCGCGCTCGAGCGCATGCATCCACCGCGCCCAACCTCGCTCGATCTCGATGCGTATCGGCATTGGTGGTGGCAGTTCGTGCATCTGGCGCTTGGGGAGGCCGGCTTTCGTGGAGATCCGGAGTGCGTCGCGTGGCGCCTGTGGGAAGAATATCGTTCGGGATGCTGGCTGCGACTCTTCCCGGATACGATCGAAGCGCTCGAGTGCCTCAGTGCGGCCGGATGTCGGCTCGGCGTCCTCTCGAATTGGGACGATACGTTGGAGACGTTTCTCGTTCAGCTTGGCATTCGGGAGTACTTCGAATGCGTGGTCTCATCATATATGGCGAAGGTCGAGAAGCCCGATCCGGAAATCTTCGCCTACGCCTTGCGCTTGGTCGGCGTCGAAGCCGCGCGCGCTTGCCACATTGGGGACGACCTCGTGTTCGATTATCTGGGCGCTTTGGCGGCCGGCGTACGCCCGGTGCTCGTAGATTACACCGGGAAGCTCGCTGAAGCGGCCCTATCCGTGGAATGCCCCATTGTGCGCACGCTCAGCGAGGCCGCTCGCTTGATCTTGGCTGAGAGAGTGTGACTTCCTGGACGGGAGACAGCAGTTGGCCTCGCCAGAGCCAGAGCAACAGCAGGCTTACTCCATTCATGAGGGCGGCGAAGCCGAAGCCCACTTCCGGTCCATAAGCGCTCCAGAGCGCTCCGACCAGGAGACTGGAGAGCAGATCGCCCACCCCGTTGGCTGCGCCGAGAGCGCCAAAGCCCGTGCCGCGGGCGGAGGCAGGCAGCAATTCGGCCGATACGGTCGGCTCCATCGCTTCGATGCCGCCGATGGCCAGGCCGGCCAGGGCGAAGAGCAGAAGCAGCAGCGGTGTGTTCGCTTCTGCATAGGCGAATCCAATGGCGACTAGAGCGAAGCCGAGATAGCTCGCACCCAACACATTGAGACTTCCCACGCGATGAGCCAAAGTGCCGAGCGCATAGGCACTCGCGGCCTGGGTGCCGTTGAAGAGCACGTAGAGGGCCATGGCCATCTCCGGCCTCCCGGTCAGCTCCGTCGCGCGAAGCACCAGGAGCGTCGGCGCGAACTGTCCGAGTCCAAACACGCCGGCGATGAGGAGGAAGAGGAAGAAGGGGCGGGGCAGATGTCGGACCTCTGCGAAAAGGGTTCGGGGTGGCTGCGGTGAGCGCTTCGCTTCGGAGACAAAGAGTGCGATGGCGAGCGCGGCGAGCGTTCCTGGGATGAGGGCGAGGGCGAAGATGTGGCGATAGCTCGCTCCGGCATTGAGCAAGCTGAGAGCGAGAATTGGTGCGACCAACGCGCCGATTGTATCCATCGCGCGCTCGAAGCCGAAGGCGTGGCCGTACGCATCGCGCGAGACTGTGTCCGCGAGCAAGGCATTGCGCGCTGGAGTTCGCCACCCGCGCGCCATCCACGCGAGCGCTCGTCCGAGCAAGATCACCGGCCAGCTCCCAGCCAGCGCGAAGCTCGCCGTCGCCACCGTCGTCACTACGTATCCGGAGACGGCGACGGGCTTGCGTCGCCCCATGCGATCGGTCAACCATCCGCCGATGAGTTTGAAAAAACTCGCCAAGCCGTCGGCGATCCCCTCGATCGCTCCCAGCGCCAGCGGCGTCGCGCGAATCTCCAGCGCGAGGAAAGCCGGCAGCACCGTCGTCGCCATCTCGTGGCTGATATCGGAGAAGAGGCTGGCCAATCCGATGGCCAGCACGTTGCGCGTCAACCAGCTTCGACGAGGCATCATCGTCATGTAGGCTCATTTTCTCGCCCTGACGTCCGAGGTGGGCGAGAGGACGAAGGTGATATAGGTGCGAGCGTGATCTTCCGTCAATTCCACCCGACACGTCCGCCGTCCTTTTCGACCATCGAGAGCCAGGAACCCTTCGCTCGGCTCTTGCTCGTGCACGTCCCATCCCTCTCGGGGCAAGCCTTCGCGGTAGAAGGCGAGCACCGGTGGGAGCCCATCGCTTGTTGTGAACGTCACCGTGAGCTGAGTGGCGGTTCGATGAGTAACGAGCACAGTTGCTCCGGGATAGACCGGCACATCCAAGGGGAAGCCTTCCGGCAAGGGTGGGGATGGCCGCACCTCGCCCGATTCATGTGGGGGAGAGGGAGTTTCGCTCCTTGGCCCGTGACGGCTCGGCTCCGAACCGGTCGTAGGCGAGCGGCGGCATCCCCCTCCAAGGAGGAGAATGAGGCCGAGCGTCGGGGCAAGCATCCGACGCCAAAGAACTCGTTCGCGGGGATTTCTCAGACCGATGCGGTGAGCTTTCGGATCGCGCGTTTGATGGAGAAGTGGCTCTCTTCCAAAGCGCGTCGCGCTTCTTCCTGAGTGGCGCCGGTCTTCAGCATCACGATAAGCGTTTTCAGCTCCCATTCGATCTCCTCCAATCGGCGATGGGCCTCTTCTTCCGAGAGGGCGAATTCCTGCCGGAGGATCGAGATGGCGCGCCGTCGCAGCTTCTCGTTCTTCAACTGCAGGTTCGACATCAGATTGCCATAGGTATAGCCGAGCTTGATCATCGCCGCCGTGCTGAGCATATTGAGGACCATCTTCTCGGCCGTCCCCGCTTTCAAGCGGGTTGAGCCAGCGATCACCTCCGGTCCGACAATGGGTGTGATCGTGAGATCGGCAACGCGCGCGATCTCTGGATTTGGGTTACATGCGATGCCAATGGTGATCGCTCCCAGAGAGCGTGCGGCCTTCAGCGCGCCCAAGGTGAACGGTGTGCGTCCGCTCGCTGTCACGCCCACGACGACATCGCCGGCTGTCACTCCGCGTTCGGCGACGGCTGCGGCTCCGGCCATCGGATCGTCCTCGGCCGCTTCGACCGCGCGGTAGCAGGCTTCGTACCCCCCGGCCAGAATCGCTTGGATCTTCTCCGGGGCCACGCCGAACGTGGGCGGACATTCGACGGCATCGAGCACTCCCAAACGGCCGCTCGTCCCCGTCCCGACGTAGAAGAGGCGTCCTCCCCTCCGCAAGCATTCCACGATCACCTCCACCGCTGCCGCGATGCGCTCCAGTTCGCGTCCGACGGCCTCCGCCACGAGCTTGTCCTCCTCGTTCATGAGACGGAGGATCTCTAACGTGCTCCGCTCATCGATGTCCCGCGTGCGAGGGTTCGCTTGTTCCGTGATCAACTCTCCCGTCATCGCTCGTCCCTCCTCGGCAACGAGTTCACAGGTGGCGCTCACCACCTGGGGCGAGGGCCGGCCACCCCGAGTGCCATCACGAAGATCGCGCTTTTGCCCCTCGCATGAGGCGAGAAGAACGCCGTCACGTCATCGTCGTAAAAGGTCAAGCCCGTCGCCCCTCGGCGCAGCGCGTAAGCCGCCAGGTAGAACTTCCCACCAATGATCCCAGCCTCCAATTGCGCGAGCCGATACCCGCGATTCCCATAATGCGCGAGAATCGTATGGAGATCGGCCAAGAAGAAAACGGTCGCGCTCGCATCCCCTCCGAGGTCTTGCTCCAGGCACAGATAGCGGGAGTCGCGACGGAAATCGCCCGACTTCAGCAGCTCCAAGGACTTCTGGGAGTAGTGAAAAGCATACGCTCCCGGAGCAAGCGGCTGCACAGCATGCGCGTTCACATAGAGATCGTTGAGCGGGCCATCGAGGGCATCGCACGCAAATTCTCGCGTCCCGTAGTCCAGGATCGTGGAGAGTTCCGAGAGGGAGATGGGCTTGCGGGCGAAGCGCCGGGTGGATGCGCGACGTCGAATGACGGATTCGACCGACTCTTCAGGCAGCGCCGATGGTGCAATCGGATCCAGGGGGAGAAGCGGAGCCTGTGGATCCGGCTCTCCCCGTCGCAGGGGCTGCGCGCGCCAGGCGCGAACTTCCGCGGCGTCCTGAAGCCGCGAGGCCGCATGCATCTGCCGGATGAGCGGATACGGGACCTCCTCGCGTGAGAGGGGGACGACCGCCCACTTCACTTCCGGCAGCGTCCACGTCTCGTTCGACACCGAGATGGGCTCGGCGGTCTGCCCAAGGGCCAGAAGCGCCAGACTCAACTCGCGCTCCCCATCCACGCCCACAAGATGATTGATCGCATCGTCCTGAAATCCCACGATGAGCTTGTGCGGGAGCCGCCAAGCCGTGGCCGTGGCCATTGCGTTGGCTAAGATCATGCCGCAGTCCCAGAAGTGATAACGATACGCTCGAGCACGATACTTCCAGGCGCTTCGCCACGAGAGCGCTGTGTAGACGAAGATCACCGGTGCCCAAAGGAGTGCGGGCTCGTGCGCTGCTGCCGCCGCCAAGAACGCCCGATGGTCGCCGGCCCGCAAGCGCCGAAGGCCGAAGTCCATTGGGCTGAAATGGTATACGCCAGCGGGCAGGTCGGGCAGATCGGCGCAGACGAGGTAAACCTCGATGGGGTAAAGCGCTCCGGCACACGCGGCCGCGCGAAAGAAGAATTCCCCGCCGGGATACGTCTTCTTCTTCGTGATGCCCGCTGAGTAGAAGAGAATGTGGGCGAGCTGGGCGAGCGTCGGTCGCACTTCGAGCGACGCCATCGCCGGGCCCGGCGAAGGTACTTTCTCCCCAAGGGCGATGAAGGTCGAAACGCCCGTCTCCGGCAGCTCGCGCGGCAGCGGAATTGCCTCCAGCTCCGGATAGATCTTGAACGGCAGCGGTTGATTCTCCCAATCGAGGAAGTGCGTGCTCGTGCGCACGCTCCAATAGGAGTGTTTGGTCGCCTCGTGATATTTCCACGCGATCGTCGTGTCCTGGTTCAGCATCACGTTCCCTCCCTTGCGCTCGGGCGCACTTGGCGCTCCAGGCGAATCGCCCCATTGACGGCGCGCGCGCGGATCAACGGCCCGCTACGACCGAGTTGTCCTTCCGCGCGCCGCCCCAAGAGGCGTTCGCTCGACAACGTCAACCCCAAGTCCTCATCAGCCGTGATCTCTCCATGGAGCGTCTCCGCTTCGAGACGGGCATCGCACGTCTCCGGTAGCCTCAAGGTGATTCGGCCATTGATGGATTGCAGCGTCGTCTCGCGCTCGTCCGCGCATCGGGCGAGCGCAACCTCGATCCTCCCGTTCACCGTCTCCGCTTCGACAGCCCCAGCCATCCCTTCGATTTCGATCCGACCATTGACGGTGCGAGCTTTCACAAAGCCCTCGACATCGCGAACGCGAATATGGCCGTTGAGGACGCGCACGTCGGAGAGCCGCACGCGGCGCGGGAGCGTGAGCTCATAATCCACGGCGACCTCCGAGCCGTCCGGTTGAACGGTCTGAATGCGGAGGCTGTTTTCTCCCTCGGTGATCTCAATGCGCACCTCATCGAGGTCGCGGGCCGACCCTCCTCGCTTGCGCGCCGTGATCAAGGCGGTCGCTTCGTCCCACGTCCGGATCGTCACATTCCCATTGGTGTTCGCGAGCGTGACGTCGCTGTCGAAGGGGAGCGTCAAGCGTCGGGAGAACTCAGCGCCCTGACGGGCGGAGAAACGAGCCGGCGCCACCCAGTGTCGGACGACCTCATGCCAAAGGAGAACGCCAGCGCTGCTCACCACCCCGAGCGCGAGTACGCCGACCAGCAGAAACGCGAGCCATCGGAATCGGCGTCGGGGTTTCTCCAGGCGATCGGACCTCGCGTCGAAGGGCGCGCGCTCGATCTCCGGAGGGAGATACGCGGGCGTCGTCTCACGCGACTGAAGGATCGCCGTCTCCGGTTCTTCGCCGATCTCCGGTCTCGTCGAAGGGCTCAGGTCCAAAGGAGCCCCGCAGTATCGGCAAAAGCGCCAATCGGCGCCGACTACGGCCTGACAGCGTTCGCAGATTCGCATGCTTCCCCTCCTGGCCGTCCTTAACGTCGCATATTCTACCGCGCTCGGAGGCTCGAGCGCTCTCCACCTCGATCGTCATTTCGTCCAGGCGTCGGAGATAGCGACGTCGACCTCGATGGGGACTGTTTTGATGAACTCGCGCCCGGCGGCGATCATGCGCTCGCGCACCAGGTGGGCCACCTCCTCCGCCTGCTCTTCAGCGACCTCGACGACGATCTCATCGTGGATCGAATTCACGATCTGCGCATCATAGGGGCGGAGAGCTTCGTAGACCAAGCGCATCGCTCGCTTGAGGATGTCGGCGCCCGTCCCCTGGATGGGGAAGTTCTTCCCCAATCGCTGAATGGCAGCGACCTGTTCGCGATCCGTGGGGTCAAACTGAAAGCGCCACAGGCGTCCCGACTGCGAGCGACTCTGGCGGAGGGAGACCGCCGTATCGCTGGCCGCGCGCAACCACTCGGCCACTTTTCGATAGATCTCGAAATAGCTGGCGATCAGCGCTTCGGCTTCGACAAGCGGGATGCCCACTCCGTCACGAACTTCCGCGATCCGTGTGGCCAGACTCACTGCGCCCATGCCGTACATCAAGCCGAAATTGATCGTCTTGGCGATGGCGCGTTGTTCTTTGGTGACTTCCTCCGGAGGGACTTTGAACATCCAGCTCGCCGTCATCCGATGCAGGTCCAGGCCGTTCAGAAACGCTTCGAGCATCTTCGGATCCTGAGAGAATTCGGCCAGGATCCGCAACTCGATCTGCGAATAATCGGCCACGATCAACCGCCGACCGATCGGCGCTCGGAAGCACGCGCGAATCTCCGGCACGTTGGGGACCTGCTGAATGTTCGGCTCGCTGCAACTATAGCGTCCGGTCGGCGTCCCGATTTGGTGAAAATCGCCATGCAGCCGTCCAGTCACCGGATGCCGATGTTCGAGGAAACCGCGTCCGAAGGTGCTGAGCAGCTTCTGCACGCTGCGGTACTCCAGCAAGAGACGAACTGCTGGGTGATCCCGGTAGGCCAAGAGGTCTATTTCGCTCGTACCCTCGACGGGAAGGCCAAGCTGGCGCAGGCTCGTCAAGACCTGTTGCGGACTGTTCACATTGATCTCGACCTGGCCGAAGAGGTTCGCCTGAGTTACCCCTTGCGCCAGCTCCCGGCGCAGCGCTTCCTCCAGGTGGGCGCGTCGCTGCTCCCACGCTTCAACGAGGGTCTGCCATCGCTCCACGTCGAAGGGCATTCCGGCCAGCTCCATCGCCGCCGTGGGGATCACGCACTCGAATTCGAGCTTGGCGACGCGAACGAGTCCCAGCTCCTTCAGCTTCTCGATGAGCGCTTGTCGGAGCGGCAGCAGGACTTCGGCATCGCGCGCCGCATAGTCGAGTTGTTCCGAAGACAACTGGCCGCTCCAATCGCTCAGCTGCGAAGTCTTCTCCACGCGTTCGCGCAGATATCGCTCGACGACGTCCGCGAGCCCATGTCGTTTCGCCATATCTCCGGCGGCCACCAGTTGCGATGCGAGCCTCGTATCGAAGAGGCGCCCCAACTCGATGCCCGCGTGATGCAAGAGCATCTTCGCGTCGAATTTCGCGTTGTGCAGGACCTTGACCGGTCGTTCCCCTTCCAGGACTGGACGCAGCACTTCCAGCGCTTGCCGACCGAGGACGAAGAGGTCCAGCACGAAGACTTCACTGCGCGTGGCGAGCTGCAGCAAGCGGAGGTGCCCCCGATAAGGATCGAGCGCCGTCGTCTCCGTATCCACGCCAAGCACGGGCTCGGCGAGCAATCGCTCTCGCAGCGCCTCCAGCTCGGCCGGCTGTGTGATCACGCGATAGGTTCTCATCTCAACCGTTCGCCGAGAGTTCCTCGCCCGCCGATGACATAGCCTGCGGGGAGTCTCGGCCTTTCTCCTTTTTCTCTCCAAGCATACCCCCTTTGCCTCTTGTTCCGCAAACGATGGTGGGAAGATGGCACGGCCCGCGCGCTGACGTACCTCTCCGGCCTTCTCGCAGGGAGAAATCCGCTTTCAACCCGATTGAGCTGAGGAGGGAGCGGCGGTACAATACTCGCGTCGCACAGGGAGGATTGGGGCATTTGCTGGTGGTTCGGTAGAGACGGCATTCGCGAGCTGACGCGCACGAGAGTTCGCACTTCAAGCGCCTGAGGAAGGACGTGTTCGGTCGAGAGCGGCCTCCCTTGAGAAGGCTAAGCGAGGGAGGACATGGCGTTTGGACGGTGGGCATCGAGCTGCCGAGCGCGTGGCGTGTTCCTTGCGCTCGCCCTCGGCGTTTCCCTTCCGCAAGGACGCTTTCTGGCCGACGGAGGTGGTCGCGTCCCGGCGGGCCTTCGAGGAAGGCTTTCGACAAGCGAAGGCATTTTGGAAATCCTTATGGAGGATCATCCCGGGTGGGCGCATCGGTCCTATGTCTTGCGTCAGGGCTCGCAACGCTTTTGGCTGCGGGGGGACACGGCCGCGTTATCTTCAGCCCGCACGGGGATGTGGGTACATGTGCGTGGCGTGCGCCAAGGCGCACAAGTCTTCGTCACGCACGTCAGCCTTGGTGAACTCGCGGAGGCGCAAGACTGGTGGACGGTTGAAGCCCTTGTCGCGCGTCGCATCGCGCTACTTCTGCTGAATTTCTCCGATCGAGCTGTACGCCCCTACTCCCTCGAGACGGCGCGTGCGATTCTCATGACCGCGGCCGACTTCTTCCGAGAGAACTCCTATGGGCGGCTCTCGCTAGAGGGAGATGTCTTTGGGTGGTTCACGTTGCCGATGAGCGCTGCCACGTGCGATCCGTTTCGCCTGGCTGAAGAAGCGCACGCGGTAGCTACGGCCTCAGGTATTGACCTGTCCGCGTATGAGCATCTCGTCTACGCCTTCCCCAAAAATGCGTGCTCATGGTGGGGACTGGGGACGCTCGGAGGGACGCCGTCTTGGGCGTGGATCAACGGGACGCTCGCCTTTGATGTCCTGACTCATGAAGTGGGACATGGACTTGGTCTCCCTCATTCGCACGCTCTCGAATGCGGATGGGTCGCGCTCGGAGAGACGTGTCAGGTTCTCGAATATGGCGATACGCTCGACGTCATGGGGATGGGCGCAGGACATGTGAGCGCTGTTCAGAAGGAGCAGCTCGGGTGGTTGCGCGAAGGCGCGGGGATCCTTCGTGTGACCGAAGATGGGACGTTTCGATTAGCACCTTACCAAGCAGAGGGGGGGCCGAAAGCGCTCAAGGTTCTCAAAAGCGCAGACCCCGAATCGGGACGCCTGGCGTGGTATTACATCGAGTACCGCCCGCCGCTTGGGTTCGACCGTTTCCTGGCGCGGAATCTCAACGTCTCTCGTGGAGTGATCATCCGCTTGGGCATTTCGGGCGATCGCGGGGGCAGCTTTCTACTCGATCTGACGCCAGAGACGGCCTCCTGGTTTGATCCCGCCCTGATCGTCGGACGGAGCTTCACCGATCCCCAAACAGGCCTGACGATCACCGTGCATGAGGTCGCGGGAGACGGAGCGCTGCTCACGATTGCTGGAATCACCGGACGAGGGTGAGCAAGGGGACGTGCTCTTCCTCCCTCGGCCTGCACGCGATGAGAAATCCGACGCCGAGGCTCGGAAAATACTCCCCTCAGCCGATTGCGAGGGAGGCCGAAGGTGCTAAGCTAGCCTCGGGAGGAATAGGCCTATGTGGCATAGGATACGGGAGCGGGGTAGCATCATCGTCCTCACGACCGCCGGGTTGGTCGCACTCTTAGGCGCGACCACGCTGGCCGTAGATGTGGGGTATCTCTACGTCGTGCGGAATCAGCTGCAAAATGCCGTAGATGCCGCTGCGTTAGCTGGCGCGCAAGGGCTCATACAGGAGCCGGGGAATTATTCGGCGACGGGGCCGGCCGTGCGCTTGGCCATCGAGTATGCCGCGCGTAATCAAGCCGCTGGGCAGCCGGTCCAACTCTCCCCCAGCGAGATCACATTCCCCAAACCCAATGTGATTCGGATCGAGATCGTACGTCCGGTGAGTACGTTCTTCGGCATCGTCTTGGGCATCCGCCAGGCGAATATCCGCGTGCGCGCGGCCGCTGTCGTGGCTCCAGCCGTCGGTGGCACAGGCGGGTGGCGCCCCTTGGCCCCGCCGGATCAGTTCGGCCACGGGGGGATCTGTGTCACACCGACGGATGAGGATCACGGGCCGTTCAATCCGTCCCCCCATACTTGGCAGGGCATCTCGGTCGAGTCCGATTACTATAAGTCTCCCTATGACCCGGAATTCGCTGGAACCGACGTGAGCGTCTATACCGATTGTTCGCCGGGCGCTCCGACGGGATTCATCGCTCCGCGGGACGTGAATGGGAAGCGGATTGCGCTCAAGGTGAGCCAAACCTTCAGCCCCGGCAACTTCTTCCCCGTCGCCCTCGGAGGGACGGGGGCCGATCAATATCGCTCGAATCTCGCCAACGGATGGGATGGGACGATTCGACTCGGAGATGTGCTGCTGACGGAGACGGGGAATATGACCGGGCCGACACTACAGGGAATCACGGAGTTGATCGCAAAGGATCCAACAGCGCGTATGGTGAAGGAGAATGGCGTGTGGAAGGTGGTGAGCGATCTCTATCCCGTCAACGAGAGCCCGCGCATCGTGCCGATCACTCATTTCGATCCGACGAATCCGCCGGGGAACGGGCGCACGACGTTTCGCGTCTCGAATATCACGGCCTTCTTCATCGAAGGGACATCGGGGAATATGATCCTCGGCCGGTTCATCTCGATGCGGCTTCCGGGAGCGATCGCCGGTGAAGCCCCGGAACGTCCCTCGAGTCGGACGAGCGGGGCCAGTGGGTATCTGCTCGGGACGGCACAGCTCACTGATCCCAGCGCATACTGAGATCGCGCGCTCTTTGTCAAAGAAGGAGGGCATCTGCTATGGGAAAGGAGCGCCGGTGGGATCGTGGGACGATCCTGATCTTAGTCGCTGCTGGACTAGTGGCCATTCTCGGGGCGACGAGTTTAGCCGTGGACGTAGGACATCTCTATGTCGTGCGCGCGCAGTTGCAGAACGCGGTCGATGCGGCGGCGCTGGCCGGAGCGCATGGCCTCCTGGCGCAACCGGGGAACTATACGGCCGATGGAGCGGCTGTGCGCTTGGCCATGGAGTACGCCGCGCGCAATCAAGCGGATGGACAGCCCGTCCTCCTCTCCAGCGGGGAGATCACGTTTCCTCGAAGCAACGTCATCCTCATTGACATTACGCGACCGGCACGTACTTTCTTCGCCCGCCTGTTCGGCATCCGTCAGGCTCATATCCGTGTGCGCGCGGCCGCCGTCGTCACTCCGGCCATCGGGGGAGCTGGAGGCTGGCGTCCCTGGGCGCCACCGGATCAGTTCGGACATGGCGGGATATGCGTGACGCCGGAAGACGAGGATCATGGGCCGTTCAATCCGAATCCTCACACGTGGCGGGGGATTGCCGTCAACGCCGACTATTACAAATCCCCATACGATTCGGAATTCGAGGGGCAAGACCTGAGCGTCTATCGCGATTGCTCGCCCGGATCCCCCACCGGTTTCATCGCTCCCCGCGATGTGGATGGCCGATACATCGAACTGAAGAGCGATTCGCCGGAATATCCGGGGAACTTCTACGGGCTCGCCTTAGGCGGGCGCGGAGCCGATACGTATCGCGACAACATCATCTACGGATGGAGCGGAACGGCGCAGATTGGGGACACGTTCGCGACGGAGCCGGGGAACATGGTCGGTCCCACGCGCCAGGGGGTGAGCGCCTTGATCGCTCAAGATCCGAATGCGGAGCTTCGGCGAGATCCGGTGACGCGCCAATGGTATGTGTGGAGCGATCGCTATCCGCCGAACGAAAGTCCGCGCATCGTCCCCATCTTTCTCTTCGATCCGAGGAGCCCTACGCGCGGGGGGCGGACGGCGATCCGCGTGGCCAATATCGGAGCCTTCTTCCTCGAAGGCAGCAACGGGCATTCCGTCTTCGGACGCTTCATCACGATGCGGCTGCCCGGAGCCATCGCCGGCGTTCCGGCCGGGCGCCCGGCTCGCGGCAGCAGCGGCGCCAGTGGGTATTTGGTCGGGACCGTGCAGCTCACCGATCCGAATGAGTATTGAGGACGACTCCTCTCACTGCACGAGCGTGCGTGGCTCAGGCTGAGGTGTTCCCACCTCAGCCTGAGCCGTCGAGGGCTACCGGGCCCGCTAACGCGGCACAGTGATTCTCTCTCCCGGATTGAGATGGGGGATGTTGCTCTCCCGCAGTTGCCGATTGAGGCTTGGGATTGTCTCCTCGATGACGCGGTTCAGGCGACCCACCAGTTGCGCGAGTTCCTGCGCCAGCTCTTCGATCATCTCGGCCTGTCGTGGCGTCGGTCGTGCCGTGAACGAGCCGATGGCCGAATAGAGCTGCGCCAGGCGCCCGACGATCGGGCGCGGCGTTCCCGGTAGGTCAGGACCAGCGAACCCCAGCGGACGCGGCCGCGCGACGAATTGATCCCGAATCTCATCCAACTCCTTGAGCACTGCCGTGACCGTCGCCTGAACGGATTGCGGGACGTTCGACTGCCGCTTCAAGCCCTCGGCCCACTCGTTGACGTGGTCTCGCAATTCGACGACGCGGCGACGCGCGGCATCGGCCGAGGCGTAGAGGCGACCCACACGATGCCATGCCTCACGATGAGCACGAAGCTCATCGGCGCTGGCCGAAATCCGCGGATCCTCCTCAACGCGCACGGTCTTGCTGATTTGCCGAGTGCCGACCGAGACGCGGACCGTGTACTCGCCCGGGAGCACCAGTGGCCCTTGCGGCGCACCCAATGGTCCAGCCGGCGGCCCGGCTTCTGCGCGCACCGGAGGTTCATGACGTAAATCCCACGCGACGCGGTTGATCCCCACGGCCTTGGGCCCGCGCAGCTCGCGGATCACGCGACCCTCCTGATCGAAGATCGTGATCGTGACCTCCTCCTTCTCACCCGGAGGCGTCTTCAGGTAGTAGTGGATGATCGCCCCGTAAGGCGGATTCGGCGCGATGAAGAATTTGTGCCCCGTGTTGCCCTTGTGATTGTAGAGCCGATACATCGTCGCCGGTCGAATGTCGAAGACGTACAGGTCAGACTCCAAGACGCTCGGCGAGAGCTGCTCAAGCGGCGTGATGTCATCCAGGATGAAGATGCTTCGCCCATGCGTCCCCAGGATGAGATCATTCTCGCGCGGATGAATCTGAATGTCGTCCACCGGTACGGTCGGCAGGTTGCTCTTAAGGCGGATCCAACGCCCGCCGCGATCGAAGGAGACGAACAGGCCGAACTCCGTCCCCACAAAGAGGAGATTCGGATTCCGAGGATGCTCGCGGATGACGTTGATGGGGTGTCCGTCCGGCAGATTACTCCGCAGCGACTTCCACGTCTTCCCAAAATCGGTCGTCATGTAGACGTACGGCGTGAAGTCATTACTGCGATGGCCGTCAAAAGTGACATAAGCGACGCCTTCGCCCGAACGCGAGGCGACGACGCGGCTCACATAAGTGTTCTTCGGAACACCCGGAATGTTGCCGACGACGTTCTCCCACGTTCGACCGCCATCGCGCGAGACCTGGACGTTCCCATCATCGGTCCCCACCCAGAGGATCCCCGCGCGCAGAGGCGATTCCGAGATGGTCGTGATCTGTCCGTAGGTCTCCACGCCATCGTGACGCGAGAGCGTGTCCGGGCCGGGAATCACGCCCATGATCGGCATCTTGTCCCGATCCGGCTGCGTCGTCAGGTCCTGGGTCTCCGTCCACGTCTCGCCTCGATCCTTGGAGATGAAGAGCCGATTCCCGCCGAAGTAGATCGTCTTCGGATCGTGTGGGGAGATGAGGATTGGGGAGTTCCAATCGAACCGATACCGAGGCTGGCCGGGCTTCGGCTCCGGACGGATCATGCGGCGCTCCCCCGTGTTCATGTGCAGGCGCGTGATGTTGCCGTTTTGGGATTCCACGTAGAGGATATTGTGATCGGTTGGGTCCACTTGAACGTAGAAGCCATCGCCGCCTCCGATGCGAATCCAGTCTTCGTTGGTGATGCCAACGGTGTAGAGCGTGCGGCTGGGCCCCATCCAGCTCCCATTATCCTGAAGCCCTCCGTAGACATAGTACGGCTTGCGCATGTCGTAACCGATCTCGTAAAACTGCCCGAGCGGCAGCGTGTTAATGAAATCCCAGGTCCGTCCTCGATCGTAGCTGATGTGGATGCCGCCGTCGGATCCGAGGACGATGTGATCCGAATTCGCCGGATTGATCCACATGGCGTGAAAATCACCGTGGATGCGCGTGACCCAGTTGGTGCGAAAGGTCCGCCCACCATCTTCGGAGTAGTACATGGGCGCCCCCATGACCCAAATGCGTTGATCGTTGTTCGGATCAATGCGAATCTGGCTGTAGTAAGAGGGGCGCGGATTGACGTCGCTCATCTTCGTCCAGGTCTCCCCGCGATCTTCCGACCGGAAGACGCCCCCGTTCTTGTTCTCGATGATGGCGTAGACAATGCGAGGATCGCGCCGATAGATATCTAGACCGATGCGCCCAGTGTCACCCGTCGGCAGCCCTCGCGTGAGTTTTCGCCATGTCGCGCCACCATCCACGGACTTATAGAGCCCGCTGTGCGGCCCACCGCCGTTGAAGCCATACGCCGTGCGTCGGCGTTGATATGCGGCGGCATAAAGGATATTCGGACTCTGAGGATCTATGGCGACATCCACGACGCCCGTGTCCTCGTTGATGAAGAGCACGCACGTCCAGGTCTTCCCCCCATCGGTCGTCTTGAAGAGACCGCGTTCGCGATTTGGCCCCCACAGGCGACCGAGCGCCGCCACGTAGACGATGTCCGGGTTGATCGGATCAATGACGATGCGTCCAATGTGGTGCGTATCGCTCAGCCCCATGTGTTGCCAGGTCTTACCGCCATCGAGCGATTTGTAGACGCCATTCCCCCAGGAGGAGCTTTGCCGATTGTTGGGCTCTCCGGTGCCAACCCACACGATGTTGGGGTTGGATGGGGCGACGGTGACATCGCCGATGGAGCTGACGGCCTCATTGTCGAAGATCGGCTCCCAGGTGACGCCACCATTGGTCGTTTTCCACACGCCGCCGGAAGCCGTCGCGACGTAGATGATGCGAGGGTCACTTTCGACGACGGCGAAATCGTCAATGCGACCGCCCATGATAGCGGGTCCGATGTTGCGGAACTCGAGGTTCTTGAAAAGCTCCTCGGTGATTTGCCGAAGATCGCTCTGGCTCTGCCCGTGGGTCGCTGGAATCCCGACCAGCAGCAGGAGCAAGAGCGCGATGAAATATCCCCCCAGGATACGTGAGAGGATTCGCGTTCGGAATCGTTCTGTGCGATCCGTGATCGTCATAGGCGATCCTCCTTATAATGGGCTTTGGGTTGATTGATGAGGCTAGCGACGAAGCCAGCGCCGAAGCCGTTGTCGATGTTGACGACGACGACGTTTGCAGCGCAACTGTTCAACATGCCAAGGAGAGCGGCCACGCCGCCCTGGCCAGCGCCGTAGCCGACGCTGGTCGGGACGGCAATAACGGGAACGCCCACGAGTCCTCCGACGACGCTCGGCAACGCGCCTTCCATGCCCGCGACGCAAACGATGACGCGTGCCGCCCTCAGCCGCTCGTGGAAGCTGAGCAACCGATGCAGCCCGGCGACGCCAACGTCATAAAATCGCTCGACGCGATTACCCAACGCTTCGGCCGTGACAGCCGCTTCCTCGGCGACGGGAATATCGGCCGTCCCTGCGGAGACGACGGCGATCAATCCTTCGGGCTCGGGAGGCGCCCCTTGCCGAATCGTGATCATCCGCGCCTGCGGGTGATAGACGGCTTCCGGGGCGATGCGTCGGACAGCCGCATAGGCAGCTTCGTCCGTCCGCGTCACCAATGCCAGAGCGCTGTGCTCCAGAAGCCGCGCGACGATCGCGGCGATTTGCTCGGGCGTCTTCCCCTGACCGAAGACGACCTCGGGGAAACCCTGCCGCAGGTGTCGGTGATGGTCGAGCTTGGCGAAGCCGAGGTCTTCGTACGGAAGATGACGAAGCCGCGCGAGGACGTCCTCAAGCGTCACCTCTCCTCGCCGAAATGCGAGCAACAACTCCCTGAGCGTCCCCTCCTTCACGGCCCCTATTTTAGCAAAGTCCGATCTGGGTCTTCATTTCCGATTCTCACGCAAGGGCGTGACGCGCTTTTTTTCTCCACTCATGGGCGCTATAATCACGTGACCTTCACGAGACCAAAGGAGGAAGACGGATATGAGCCGGGAGTTGAAGCGTTGGAGTGCTCCGTTGACCGAGGGCCTCAGTCGCGCTGGTGCGCGCGCGATGATGAAGGCTGTGGGCTTTCGCGATGAAGACCTCGAACGTCCTCTGGTTGGAGTGGCGCACAGTTGGATTGAGATCATGCCGTGCAATTACAACCATCGCCGCCTGGCCGAGAAGATCAAGGAAGGGATTCGCGCGGCTGGCGGCACGCCGATCGAGTTCAACACGATCGCCATCTCCGATGGCATTGCCATGGGGACGGAGGGGATGAAGACTTCGCTCATCAGCCGTGAGGTTATCGCCGATTCCATCGAGCTGGTCGTGCGGGGGCATCTGCTGGATGCGCTCGTCGTGATCTCGGGTTGCGATAAGACGATCCCGGGAGCAGTCATGGCCCTGCTGCGGCTCGATCTTCCCGGCCTCATGCTCTACAGCGGCTCGATTGCCCCGGGGTCTTTTCGTGGGCGCGCCGTGACGATCCAAGACGTCTACGAGGCGATTGGCGCTTGCACGGCCGGGCGGATGACCCTGGAAGAGCTGCGAGAGCTGGAGAACGTCGCTTGTCCCGGAGAGGGGGCCTGCGGGGGGCAATTCACGGCGAACACGATGGCGACGGCCTGTGAGATGCTGGGCATCTCTCCGATGGGAAGTGCCATGGTGCCGGCAGCTGATCCGCTCAAAGAGGCGGTCGCCTTTCGCTGCGGGCAGCTCGTCATGGAGCTCTTACGGCGCGATCTCCGTCCGCGTCAGATCATCACGCGGAAAGCGCTGGAGAACGCCATCGCGGCCGTCGCCGCGACCGGAGGTTCGACAAACGCCGTCCTGCATCTGTTGGCCATCGCTCGCGAGGCGGGAGTTCCGCTTGTGCTCGAGGACTTCGATCGCATCAGCTCGCGCACGCCGCTTTTGGCCGATCTGAAGCCCTGGGGACAATATGTCGCGTACGACGTCTATCGAGCTGGAGGGATCGGCGTCATCGCCAAGCGGCTGCTTGAAGCCGGCCTGCTGCATGAAGACGCGCTGACGGTGACCGGACGGACTATCGGTGAAGAAGCCCGCGGGGCAGTGGAGACGCCGGGACAGCCGGTGATTCGTCCGCTCTCGGATCCGCTCTCGCCAACCGGTGGCTTGGTCATTCTGCGTGGGAGCCTCGCTCCAGAAGGATGCGTTGTGAAGATCGCCGGGAAGCAGTGGTTGTATCATCGCGGACCAGCACGCGTCTTCGATCGGGAGGAAGCGGCCTTTGAGGCCGTGCAGCGTGGCGCGATTCGACCGGGCGACGTCGTCGTCATCCGGTATGAGGGTCCGAAGGGGGGGCCGGGCATGCGGGAGATGCTCGCCGTGACGGGCGCCCTGCAAGGGGCCGGCTTAGGCGGAGCCGTCGCTTTGGTCACCGATGGACGATTCTCCGGCGCGACGCATGGCTTGATGGCCGGACATGTCGCTCCGGAAGCTGCTGTGGGGGGGCCTCTTGCTATCGTTCGTGACGGCGATATGATCGTCTTCGATGTCGAACGTCGGCGGCTCGATGTGGAGCTTTCGGAAGAGGAGATCGCCGCGCGCCTGGCGCGTTGGACGCCTCCCCCTCCGCGCTACGACTCCGGCGTCATGGCGAAGTATGCTCGATTGGTTGGCTCCGCGTCCGAAGGGGCCGTGACGAGTTGACTCACTCTGGCGGCGGCCCTTGCCATGCCCGCCAAGATGGGAGCTGTCGAGAAGGCGGCGGGGAGGGGAGCGTCAACCCATCGAGGTTCAGGCGCTGGATGCCTCCAGCATCCGAGAATGGATACCGTCGCAAATGCCGCCGCCTCCAGAGGAAGAACCCGTATCCGAAGAGCACCCCCGCGCCGATGGCGATCAGGATCAAGACGCCGATGAAGGCGAAGACGGCAATGAGCCATCGTCCGACGGGGAACTCCTGGATGAGACTCGGCACAAGGCGAATCCGGTCTCCGCTCAGCCATCTGACCTGCGCCGTGTACTCGATCTGATTCACGATCCGCTCGATCGTGGCGCGGTCCGAGACCTCGAAGGCGTGGATCAGATAATTGCCTTCTCGCTTGAAGACGCGACGCTCTTGTTCAGATGGAGCCAGTCGCTCGAGGTAGGCCCGAACGCGTTCGTAGGCCGCGTGCGCCAGTTGAGGAGTATGATATTCAACGAGCAAGAGCTTGGCCGAAGCGCGACCAAGCCGATATTCCGCCGTAGCCGCCTCAACGGCGTCGCTCTCCAGCAGGAAGAGGTCATCGGGATTCTCGTATCCGGGGAACTCGGCCAGGCCACGAGGCCCCGCGATGAAACGCTCTGATCCTGGGACACGGCCTTCCGTCGGCAAATGGCGAATGAGCAGGGGGACTTCATGCGGGCCGACCACGAGCTTCTCCGCGAACGCGCGCGCCAAATCGCTCAACTCGCCGATGGAGATGCCCGGGGCCTTCACCTCCTTCACGATCATCACGCGGCCGTAAAAATCGCCCTTCCAAAAGGCGATGGCATCGTCTCCGGCTTCGGCTTCCGTTCCGATGCCACTCAAACGGACGCCCCGTTGTCGTTCGAAGGAATAGAGGCCGTAGGCGGACACGTAGTTGATCATGCGGAAGAGTTCGACGCGCACCTTTCGCTTTCGCGCGTCGGCGTAGTCGGCGAAGGCGGCCTCGCGCAATCCGTATTCTCGTGCGATGGCCCCCCGGCGCGCATCGTAGGCTTCATATTCGGGGGGGCGGAAGGCGTGGACCGGCTCGATGAGCTGCCAGGAGCCGATCCGTCGCTCGAAGGCCGTCACGATGAGCGGAGTTGTGCGAATTTCGAGCACTTGCGCGGCTGCTGATATGGAGAGCAGGCCGACCGCCCACAGGCCAATCGCGAGCCGCCCGAAGGCGTGGGGACGTGCCGCGCGTCCTCTCACGATCTTCTCCTCATGCCCGCTCGATCTGACGGATGATCAGATCGGCATAGGTCTTCGGATGCCGAATGTCTCTCAAGACAATTCTACCGGTCTCGGCCGCCGTGTCAATGACCAGGTCCCCAATGCCCAAGAGTCGCCCCCATCCGCTTTGGACGACGGCGACCTCTTGAATCTTGCTGAGGGGGATATGCCGATGGACGCTGCGAAACACCCCCGACGTGAGCGTGAGGCCTTGTTCCGTGAGCATATAGGTCTCGAAGGCGCGCGCCACATGGTGGGAGAGGGGAGAGAGGAGAACCACCACAATGGCAAGCAAGAGCCCCCATGGGGGGATCGTGCCCGGGCGCGCGCGTTCCACAAAGGCATACAGCAGCAGAAGCCCGAAGATGACGATCGCCGCCAGCAGATATCGCGCCGCGACAAAGAGAGCCGTCGGATGCAGGACGAAGATCGGTGCTGCCGACGCTTCGCGAAGGCGCGCCCCGCAGCCGGAGCAGAAGCGATTCGTCTCCGGATTCTCTGCGCCACAGTTCGAACAACGCATAATGGCTCACCATCCGAGGATGGAGACGCGGCGGGGGACGCGCCGCAGCGGCAGCTCGCGCGGCGGCCCGTAGTAGACGGTCAGGCACGCTTGGCAGCGATAGAGGATCATCCCCTCGGGCACCTTTTGCCGGACCTCAGCCGGGGCCGCGTGCCAAACCTTCAAAGGCCCCCAGCATAGCTTCCCTTTCTCGTCCTTCTGGTCGCAATTCGTCTGATTCGGTCTCATGGCCTTGAACGGGCGTTCCGCCATCGGTTGTGGGATCGCCTCCATAGCTCCTCCTTACATCTCGCGCCGATTGACGAGCGCGCGGTACATCGTCACTTCGTCGGCGAACTCGAGGTCACTGCCGACGGGCAAACCCGTGGCGATGCGCGTGACGCGCACGCCGAGGGGTTTCAGCAACCGCGCGAGATAATTGGCCGTCGCTTCCCCTTCGGTGTTCGGATTCATGGCGAGGATGATCTCCCGCACTTCGCCCGAACGGAGGCGCTCCAGCAGACTCCGGATCTTCAAATCGTCAGGACCGATCCCCCGAATCGGAGAGAGCGCCCCGTGCAGGACGTGATAGAGCCCACGGTATTCGCGCGTTCGTTCAATCGCCGCCACGTTGTATGGTTCCTCGACGACGCAAATCATGCTGCGATCGCGCGCGTCGCTTGAGCAGAAGCGGCAGGGATCTACGTCGGTCACGTTCTGGCAGATCGAGCAGAGGATGATCTTCTCCTTGACCTCCTCGATCGCACGCGCCAGGCGTCGGACGTCTTCGGCGTTCATGCGCAGGATGTGAAAAGCGATGCGCTGAGCCGACTTCTGCCCGATGCCGGGCAGCCGCCTCAACTCCTCGATCAGCCGATGAATGGCCTCGGCGTAGTCGAGCATCGTCGCCGCGCGATGCCTCCAGCCGTCTCTCCTCAGAAGAGACCGGGAAGATTCAGATTCTTGAGCGCCTGTTGTTGAACGGCTTCATCCACCTTGCGTCCACATTCGTTCACGGCGGCGATGATCAGGTCCTGCAGCAACTCGATGTCCCCTTCGACGGCGTTCGGATCGATCTTGAGCGCAAGGATCTCCTTTGTGCCGGACATCGTGACGGTGACCGCGCCACCGCCCGATGAAGCTTCGACGCGAATCTGTCGAATCGCGTCGCGCAACTGCTCCTGCATCTTTTGCGCTTGTTCGAGCATCTTCTGCAGCTCTTGCGGACTCGGGAATTTCATCTTCCCCTCCTCAGGCGAAGGATTCAAGAGGCGTCCGGTTTCCCCTCCTCCGGAGCGACGATCTCCATGATCTCTCCCTTGAACGTCTTCACGAACGCTTTGACGATCGGGTCCTGCTCGACGATGGCGCGCGCGCGTCGGTCTGAGGCGGTCGCCGGAGTCCGATCTTCCTCGATGTGGACCTGGAGCGCAAGGGGACGACCGAAGACCTGGCGCGCGACCGCTTCGATCACGTGTTTGTTCGTATGCTCCAGCAAGGTGTCGCGATGGATGGCCAGCGAAGCGGGGAACGTCACGCGGAGCGTCTCTTCAGTGATCTCGATGGTCTTCGCTCGATCGAGCGCTCCGAGGATGAGCATCTTCCCCCGCTCCCGCAGCTCCTCCTTGAGGCGTTCGACCTCCGAAAGCGGAGGGCTCGCCGTCGCGCTCGGCGATGGTGTGGGAGCGGACGCGCCCGTTTCAGCCTCTCCCCCCGGAGAGGCCGAGGTCGTCTCCGACGTCATTCGACGTTCCAGGTCTTCGAGCGCGCGAATCAGCTGAACGAGCGGTCGCACGCGCTCCAGATGCACGAGTTGCATAAGACCTACCTCTAGGGCGAAGCGCGGCTCGCTCGCATATCGCATGTTCTGTTCGGTCTCGACGAGTACGCGGAAAGCGCGCACCAACTCCTCTTCGCTGAATCGCTCGGCTTGGGCGAGCACCTGCGCCATTTCGCCGTCGCTGAGCGGGAGCAACTCGCGATCGCGGCCGACGACCTTGGCGACGAGCAGATTCCGAAAGTGGGTCATCAGGTCGCGGCAGAAGTGCCGCAGATCGCAGCCGCGCTCGCTCAACGTCTCGACGAGCCGCAAAACGCGCGGCCCGTCGCGCTCGGCGATGGCTTCGGCGACGGCCAGCAGCATCTCCGTGCCGATCAAGCCGAGCGCCGCTTCGATGATGGCATCCGAGATCATCTCGCCGGGTTCGGCGAAGCTGAGCACCTGCTCCAGCAACGATTGCGCATCGCGCAGGCTGCCTTGTCCGGCGCGCGCGATCTTTCGGAGCGCCGAGTCGGAGATCGAGATGCCTTCGACCTCCGCGATTTGTCGTAGCCGTTCGGCGATCTTGCCCTCTGGGATCAAGCGGAATTCGAAGGTTTGACACCGAGAGAGGATCGTCGCCGGAACTTTATGCAGCTCCGTCGTCGCCATCAAGAAGAGGACGTGCGGGGGAGGCTCTTCGAGCGTCTTCAAGAGCGCGTTGAACGCGCTCGTTGAGAGTTGATGGAACTCGTCAATGATGAAGATGCGGTAGCGATCGCGCGCCGGGCCGAGGGCGAGCGTATCGAGGATGACCTGGCGGACATTGTCCACGCCCGTGTGCGAGGCGGCGTCAATTTCCAGGACGTCGAGCGCGCGGCCCTGGGCGATCTCCTGACAGGGCGGGCATTGATCGCACGGCTCCGGCGTCGGTCCCATGACACAATTGAGCGCTTTCGCGAACAGTCGTGCCGTCGTCGTCTTCCCCACCCCACGTGGGCCGGCAAAGATGTAGGCATGATGCCATCGCCGGTATCGAATGGCATTCTGGAGCGTGCGGGCAATGGCTTCCTGGCCGACTAGCTCCTCGAACCGTTGCGGACGCCACTTTCGGGCGATGGCTTGATGCATGGATGGTTCGGTGATGGCTACCTGGTACTCGTCCCTTGGCCAGGCTTCGGGAGCATCCGCAGCACCCGACTCGTCCCACTACCGTTGCTCCCTTCCGGGCCTGGCGGGGTTCGCAGGCGAGCCGTCGCACGGAGCCCGAAGCCTGTCAGATCCTGGCGGAGGGAGTGGGATTCGAACCCACGGTAGAGGTTTGTGCCCCTACACCGCTTTTCCAAAACGGCGCCTTCGTCCACTCGGCCATCCCTCCACGCGCGTGGCGGAGGGAGTGGGACTCGAACCCACAAGGGCCTCGCGGCCCACCGGTTTTCGAGACCGGCCCCTTGCCAATTCGGAGCATCCCTCCGCCGTATGCTCTCAAAGATGGAGCGGAAGCGCGCTCACGCTTCCTCGCGCTCCCGCTTGACCTCGGCGCGTTTCCTTTGAAAGAAGGATTGTATCATCTCCCGACACTCGGCTTCAAGCACACCGGCTTGCACCTGCAACCGATGATTGAGCCGGGGATCGGTACAGAGCTGAAAGAGCGTTGTGACCGCCCCGGCGCGCGGATCGGCCGCCCCGTAGACAAGCCGCGCGACGCGAGCATTGACCAAAGCTCCCGCGCACATCGGGCAGGGCTCGATCGTCACATAAAGCGTCGTTCCCGTGAGCCGGTAGTTGTTCAGGAAACGCGCGGCATCGCGCAGGGCGACGATCTCCGCATGCGCCGTGGGATCCTGCTCGGTGATGACGCGATTATGCCCACGCCCGATCACCTTCTCGCCAAGCACGACCACAGCTCCAATGGGGACCTCCCCGAGGCGCTCGGCATCGGCCGCCTCATCGAGGGCCAGCCGCATCCAGACCTCATCCATCGGATGCGTCATAACCAGCGGGCGACGTCCTTGGCGAAATAGGTGAGAATCATGTCGGCTCCCGCGCGCTTGATGCCGATGAGCGTCTCCATGACGATGCGCTCTTCCTCGATCCATCCCAATCGCGCCGCCGCTTTGATCATGGCGTATTCGCCGCTCACCTGGTAAGCGGCCACGGGCACCGAGAACCGCTCCCGCACCAAGCGGATGATGTCCAAATACGGCAGGGCGGGTTTCACCATGAGGATGTCGGCGCCTTGCTCGACATCCAACTCGGCTTCGCGCAAGGCCTCTCGGGCATTGGGCGGGTCCATCTGGTACCCTCGCCGATCGCCAAACTGCGGGGCGCTTTGAGCGGCCTCGCGGAACGGCCCGTAAAACGCCGAGGCATACTTGACGGCATAGGACAGGATCGGGATGTGCGCGAAGCCCGCTTCATCCAGCGCGCTTCGAATTGCCGCGACGAAGCCATCCATCATGTTCGACGGCGCGATGATGTCTGCACCCGCGCGCGCTTGACTGACAGCCGTCCGCGCCAGCAACTCCAGCGTCGGATCGTTCACGACCTCCCCATCTCGGACCACGCCGCAGTGGCCGTGGCTCGTATATTCGCAAAGGCACGTGTCGGCGATCACGATCAGACCCGGGACCTCCCGCTTGAGCGCGCGAATCGCCCGCTGAATGATGCCATCCTCGGCATAGGCCTCGCTGCCGACCTCATCCTTCCGCTCCGGGATGCCGAAGAGGATGATGGCCGGAATGCCCAGGCGCTTCACGTCCTGCGCTTCCTCGATCAGCTGATCAATGGAGAGCGTGTAGACGCCCGGCATCGAGGCGACTTCCCGACGCACACCTTCCCCCGGACAGACGAAGAGCGGGTAGATCAAATCCTCCACCGAGAGTCGCGTCTCCTGCACCAAACGCCGCAGCTCCGGCGTGCGGCGCAATCGGCGTGGGCGATGAATCAATTCGCGCATCATGCGTCCCCCCCTTTCGCGTACGGAGCTGATTGTACTCGAGCAGCTGGGAGTTTTTCAAAGCCGGGACCGCGAGGCCACCTTCGGACGTCGTTGCCCTTGGCCGCGGCTTGAAGTACAATCTCCTTTTGTCGGAGGCATAGCAGCGGAGGGAAAGGAGTCGTGTATGTGGAGTAAGATCCTGGCGAAGATCATCGGCACGGCCAACGAGCGATATCTGAAGAGGATCCGTCCGATCGTCGAGAAGATCAACGCCCTGGAGCCGGAGGTCGAGAAGTTGACGAACGAACAGTTGCGTGCCAAGACCGACGAATTCAAGATGCGCTTGGCCGATGGGGAGACGCTCGACGATCTGTTACCGGAGGCCTTCGCCGTCGTGCGCGAGGCCTCGCGGCGGACGACGGGCATGCGCCATTTCGACGTGCAGCTCATCGGCGGGATCGTGCTCCATCAGGGGAAGATCGCCGAGATGAAGACGGGCGAGGGGAAGACGCTGGTGGCGACGCTCCCCCTCTACTTGAACGCCCTCACGGGGAAGGGATGCCATCTGGTGACGGTCAACGACTATCTGGCTAAGCGCGATACGCTCTGGATGGGGCCGATCTATCATCTGCTCGGACTGACGGTCGGCGTCATTCAGCACGAGGCCTCATTCATTTACGATCCAACGTATAAGAACCCCGATCCTCGTCTGGCGCGACTGCGCCCCTGTACGCGGAAGGAAGCGTACCTGGCCGATATCACCTACGGCACGAATAACGAATTCGGCTTCGATTATCTGCGCGACAACATGAAGTACGACCTCTCCGAGTGTGTGCAGCGCGGCCACTACTACGCCATCGTGGACGAGGTGGATTCGATCTTGATTGACGAAGCGCGCACGCCGCTCATCATCTCCGGGCCCTCGGAGGAGACCGTGCAGAAGTACTATGATGCCGACATGGTCGCCCGGCGGCTCCTCAAGGGCGTGGACTACGAGGTGGATGAGAAGGCGCGTACGGTCGCCCTCACTGAGGCGGGGATCGAGAAGGCCGAGCGCCTCTTCGGCTGTGGTAATCTCTACGCGCCGGAGAACATGGATCTGCTGCACTGCCTGACGCAAGCGCTCGTGGCGCATAACCTCTACAAGCGCGACTATCACTACATCGTCAAGGATGGCGAGGTCATCATCGTGGATGAATTCACGGGGCGGCAGATGCCCGGGCGCCGTTGGTCCGATGGCTTGCATCAGGCGATCGAAGCGAAGGAGGGCGTCCGCATCCAGGCGGAGAATCAGACGCTGGCGACGATCACCTTCCAGAACTACTTCCGCATGTACGAGAAGCTCGCCGGCATGACCGGAACGGCCGAGACCGAGGCCGAGGAGTTCATGAAGATCTACAATCTTGACGTCGTGGTCATCCCCACGCACAAGCCGATGATTCGAGTGGACCATCCGGACTTGGTCTTTCGCACGGCGGAGGAGAAGTGGGATGCGGTGATCCAGGAGATCCAGGAGTGCTACCGACGCGGGCAGCCGGTTCTGGTGGGGACGGTCTCGATCGAGAATTCGGAGATGCTCTCTCGACGGCTCAAGAAGCTGGGCATCCCGCATAACGTCTTGAACGCGAAGCCGGAGAACGCCGAACGCGAGGCGGAGATCGTCGCGCAGGCTGGGCGCAAAGGGGCCGTCACGATTGCGACGAACATGGCCGGGCGCGGCACCGACATCTTGCTTGGGGGAAATCCCGAGTTCCTGGCCAAGGAATTCCTCAAAAAGCAAGAGATCAATCCCGAGGAGGCGACCCCTGAGCAGTGGCGCGCGGCCTACGAGAAGGCCAAGGCCATCACGGAGAAGGAGCATGAGGAGGTCGTTCGTCTGGGCGGCTTGCACATCATTGGGACCGAACGACATGAGGCGCGACGCATTGACAATCAGTTGCGCGGGCGTTCCGGGCGGCAAGGCGATCCCGGCTCCTCGCGCTTCTACCTCTCGCTCGAAGACGATCTCATGCGCATCTTCGCCGGGCCGCGCGTGAAGGCGATCATGGATCGGCTGGGCGGCTGGCCCTACGGCGAACCCATCGAATCGAAGATGGTCACCCGTGCCATCGAGCGCGCGCAGAAGGCCGTTGAGGCACATAACTTCTCCATCCGTAAGCACTTGCTTGAGTACGACGACGTCATGAATAAGCAACGGGAGACCATCTACGGCCTCCGTCGTCAGTTGCTCGAGGAGACCGATCAACGCGAGTATATCTTGAGCTTGGCTGAAGACCTCTTAGACGATCTGCTGCAGCAGTACCTGAGTGATGAGGTCAGCCCTTCGGAGTGGGATTTCAACGGCTTGAAGATCGAGCTGCGGCACATCTATGGCTTCGACCTGGAGGCGGAAGTCCCCGACTACGAGCAGCTCGGGCGAGAGGAATTGAAGGAGATCATCTGGCCGAAGCTGAAGGCGAAGTACGAAGAGAAGGAGGTCCTGCTCGGGCGCGATGCCCTGCGGTATTACGAGCGGATCATCATGCTTAACATCGTGGACGCGCAGTGGAAGGATCACTTGCTCGTGCTCGATCACTTAAAGGAGGGCATTGGGCTGCGCGGGTATGCCCAACGCGATCCGCTCGTCGAATACAAGAAGGAGGCGTTCGCGCTCTTTGAAGCGATGCTCGATCGCATTGATCGGGAGACGATCCGCTTCCTCTGGAATCTGCAGGTCACGGCCGAGGTGGCTCCGCGCGAACGCTTGGAACGGCGGCGACGCCCGCAGCGCGTGCAGTATGTGCACGCAAGTGTCAGCGCCACGGCCTCGGCACGCGGCGAACCGGAGAAACCTCGCACCATTCGACACGAGGGACCGAAGATTGGCCCGAATGATCCCTGTCCCTGCGGTAGTGGGAAGAAGTACAAGAAGTGTCATGGCGTCGGCTGAGCCGCCTTCATTCCCCTTCGGCCGTCGCGTTCCCCGAATCGGTTATCTCCTCACCGTGGCGGAGGTGCGGGATTTTTTTTGCATTCCTGCTGAAAAAAAGCTTGACTCTTGATTCGGCCCTTGGGATATAATACTCCGCGTCAGCCGGAGGCTGGGGGGCGAAACGCGATGGGACGAGGACGGAAGAAGGTTGTCTTTATGTATCGGCATAGCGGTGATTCTTCGATCTAAGGAGGAACGGCTATGTATATCGGCAGAACGAATCAGAAGGTGATGACGTACAAGAGGCCGCAGGTTTCGAAAGTGACGGTGACACTGCCCAAGGCGCATCATCCACTGGAGGATATCCTCTCGAAGCCGGCCATCCGCAAGGCCCTGTTGTGGATGACCCGGCGAGGGCCGGATGGGAAATGCTTCCTCGAAAAGCTGTGCGAGAACTACGACAATCCGAACGCGGACTTCTGGACGCGCCTGAAGTGGTACTGGTCGAACAAAGCCATTGACCTGACGTTAAAGAAGGCGGGTCTGGATAAGGAGACGATGAAGAAACACCTGTTCCATCATACGCCGACGGTGAAGTCGCTGGCGCTGACGGCCAAGAGCATCGGGACCTACGGGCTGACGGTACCGCAGCGATTCACGGCCCCGCTCTTTGTCGTGTGGAACATCACGCAGGCGTGCAATCTGAGCTGCAAGCACTGTTATCAGGACGCCAAGCACAAGCCGATGCTCGATGAGCTGACGACGGAAGAGAAGCTCGATCTCCTCGATCAGATGGCCGATGAATATGTCCCCTTTGTCGCTTTCGCCGGCGGTGAGCCCTTGGTGGCGAAGGACCTTTGGCCTGTGTTGGAGCATTGCAAGAAGCGCGGCTTCCATGTGACGATCGCTACCAATGGCATGCTCCTGACGCCGGAGATGTGCGCCCGCTTGAAAGAGGTGGGCGTCAAGTACATTGAGGTGAGCATCGACAGTATCAATCCCGAGGAGCACGATGAGTTTCGCGGGTTGAAGGGGGCGTGGGAGCGCTCGATCCAGGGCATTCGGAACGCCGTCGCAGCGGGCATCCGGACTGGGATGGCGACCTGCTTCACCCGCGAGACCGTTCATACGGTGGATGAAGTAGTGAAGTTCGCCATTGATCTGGGATGCAGCACCTTCGCCCACTTCAACTTCATCCCGGTCGGGCGTGGCCGCGAGATCATGCATCACGACCTGACGCCCGGACAGCGCGAATTGCTCATGCGCAAGTTGCAGCGGCATTTAGCCGAGGGGAAGATCAGCATCATCTCCACGGCCCCGCAATTTGGGCGCTCGTGCATCATTTACGGTTCTGAAGAAGGCGTCTTCGCCACCGGTCACGCCGGAAAGGGCGAGGGGAAGAAGACGCTCGTGCTCTCCCGCTATATCGGCGGATGCGGAGCCGGGCGATGCTACTGCTCGATCCAACCCAACGGGATCATCAACGCCTGTGTCTATATCCCCTCGGAGGAGGTGGGCGACATTCGTCGGCAGAGCTTTAAGGAGATTTGGGAGAGCGCCCTCTTCAGCGTGCTTTCGGATCGAGAGGACCGCGGGGATCATTGCGGCGTCTGCGACTACCGGCATTACTGCGGCGGGTGTCGCGCGCGTTCGCTCGCCTATACGGGTGATATTCAAGCGGGTGATCCCGGGTGCGTCTACAACGCCCATGAGTGGGTGGAGCTGACGGCCGGGGCCGACTCCGTGATGGCGAGCCACTTCACGATGTCGAGCGGATTCAGCTTGAGCGCCGGCTGCGGCAATGGCTGTGGGACGTCCTCGGCGACGCCGCTCGTCCAATTGAAGGGACTCCGGCAGCAGGCCGAGCAGTTGGCCCAGATCGTGACTTCGGGGGTCGTCCAGGCGGCCGTCCGAGCGGGCGAGATCTCGGGCGTCCCCGAAGATGACGTCCGCGATTTCGACGACGTCGTGGACCGAGTGAGCGCCCTCTTCACGAAAAATTGAGCTGTTTGCGAGCGGGAGATCGCTGCCGATCTCCCGCTCGCTCGTCGGGGGAAGTGATGACGTCGCGATCGCCGATCAATGGCCTCCGCTTCCGGTTCATGTTCTTCGATTACATCTACATGCTCGGTGAGTGCCTCCTGGGAATCAACGAGTTGCACGTCAAGATTCAACTCGTGGATCGCTACTGCAACAAGGTGCGGCATAACCTCCACCTCCTTCACCGCAAAGGGGCGAGTCGCGAGCAGTTGCAGGAGTTCGTTCGCAAGGAGAATCAAGAGCTGCTCGCGGGCTTTCGCCATCACCATATCTTCTACGACAAATATCGGCTTCGGATGATTGCCCTCCATCATGAGGGCACTGAAGGGGAGCTGCTTGTGGATGACGTCTACAATGGCTCCGCCTATGTCGTGCCCGTCAAGCAGACGATTGATGCGCTCCTCGCGCACGTCTTCGACAGCACGCCGGTTCCAGAGATGGGGCTCTTCGAGAAGGAGCGGAGGGTCATGGAGCTGACCAGTTCGGTCGACCCGAAGCCGGGGGAGACGGCGCAACGCGTGTTATTGGAGCTACACGAAGCGGCCCGCAATATTCACGTCTACGTGAAAAAGGAGAAACTGCAGAGCGTCGAATACCTGGCATCGGGAAAGCCAGTGATGGATCCTCAGGTGATCGTAGAGGCGGAGAGGTGGGAGACGGAGAAGGATCGTTTCCTGAAGGATCCGCTGATTCGCGAAGTGTTCCCGGAATGGAAGGAGGCGACGTTATGACGGAAGCTGAGCGGATTCGGGACGATGCGATGCCCGATGGAACGAAAGGCGCGCCCAAAGAACCGACGCAAGTCACGCTCTCGGTGATCGGGGATGTCTCGGTCGCGGCGTCAGAAGCTATGGGGATCAGCGAAGCGCCGAAGGCCGTAACGTGGCGAATATCCGCGCTCTTCTTCCTCTTCGCCTATCTCCTGAGCTTTGGGGCCGGATGGCTCGTGCGAGGGGGAGCGTCGCTTTCGACGATTGCCCTCATCGTGCTCGGTCCGGTGGTGCTGGCGACGCTCGTCTTCTGGCGGTGTCGTGTGTGGCGATTCCGAGCGCGGACGTGGA
This sequence comes from Acidobacteriota bacterium, assembly GCA_030550025.1. Lineage (GTDB taxonomy): Bacteria > Acidobacteriota > Blastocatellia > HR10 > HR10 > HR10. The sequence goes on from JAUQQC010000004.1 coordinate 58,910, forward strand.
AGCGGCAGCTGGAGATCATGGAAGAGGCACTCTTCTCGCTTCGCTACGAGGCCGCGAATGCGGCTAATGCCATACGAGCGAATCTCATCGGGTTCCGGCTGGCGAACCCTCAAGTGTTCATGCCGGAGCATCTGGACGTCATCCAGATGGAGACCGAGCGCATTGACCTCGTCGTGCAGAAATCACAGGACCCTATGAGTTGGAAAGGGCGGAAGCGGGAGAGTCGACCCGCCTTCGACGCTCAGGAAGCGCGAAGCCGGATCAATCTGTGAGGTCGAGGCGCTCCAGGATCTGGCCCAGGTAGGTCCGACTTCGTAGCGCGTCGCGCAAAGGGTCCACACCAGGGCGGTTGGGGTCCACATCTTGTTCGACGACGATCCATCCTCGGTAGTCCTGCGCCCGCAGCTGCTGAATGAGGAGAGGGAAGTCTATGAGCCCATCGCCCAATGGGCAGAACAGGCCCTCTCGCACAGCCTCAGCGAACGTGAGGGGCTCTCGCTTCACGCGCTCCAGCACCTTCGGGTTGACGTCTTTGGTATGCACATGCCAGAGGCGCGACCCATACGTTCGCACGGCCTGAATCGGATCTCCTCCTCCGTAGACGAAGTGGCCGGTGTCTAAGCAAAGGCCGATCAAATCGGGATCGGTCATCGCCAAGAGCCGTTCGATCTCCTGGGGGGTCTCGACGAACGTCCCCGCGTGATGATGGAACGCGACGCGAAGTCCGCGCGTGCGGCAGGCCATGGCGACACGGTGCAGGAAGGCGACGGCCGTTTCCCATTGCGATTCCGTGAGCCCATCTTCCGGCGTGACGCGGCCGGCAATGGCCATCCGCTGGGGATGGAGCGCATCGGCCAAGACCACAAGCGTCACGCCGAGCGCGCCCAGCAAATCAGCGACGCGCAGGACCTCTGAGAGTCCGCGCTCAAAGTGTTCCGGTTCCGAGAGCGAAACCGGAACGAAAGCGGTGACCAACTCGAGATGGCGCTGCGCGAGTTCCATGCGCAGGAGCGTTGGATCTGTGGGCAGATACCCGTATGGACCGAGTTCCGTCCCCTCATATCCGGCTTGGCTCATTTCGTCGAGGACTTCGGCATAAGGTCGTTGCGCGCTAATGCCTTCGATCTCGAAGATCCCCCAGCTCACCGGCGCTGTCGCGATCCTCATGGCGTTCCTCCTTCTCGTAAGAACTCATCCGCGTTCTCGCGCGTGACGAGTGTCGTGCCCGTATCGATGTGCTTCTCGATGGGCTCTCCGCGGAGGACTTTGATGGCCGCTTCGACGGCGCGTCGGCCCATCTCGAACGGATGTTGGGCGACGACGGCGTGCATCTGTCCGGCTTTGACGGCGCGAACTGCCTCGCGCGTGGCGTCAAATCCCACGAGGATGATCTTCCCCGTCAGGTTTCGGGCAGCAATGGCTTCCATAGCGCCCAGCGCCATCTGATCATTCGTCGCGAAGACGGCTCGGAGATCCGGGTGCGAAGTCAGGATATTCTCCATCACGGTCATAGCCAGCGCCCGTTCGCTATTGGCAGGTTGAATGGTGACCAGCTGAATGCCGGGAGCACGAGCGAGCGCTTCTCGGAATCCGGCCACGCGATCCTCATGCGCGGCGACGCCCAGGATGCCGCGAATGACAGCCACCTTCCCTGTTCCTCCGAGCGCGCGGACGATGTATTCGCCCGCGAGCTTTCCTCCGAGCCGATTGTTCGTCCCGATGTAGCTCAACTTCTCCGGCCAGGGAGCGTCCGTGTCCACCAAGAGGACGGGGATTCCCGCGGCCTTCGCTTTGTTGAGCACGGGGATGACTTCGGCGGCCCCGGCCGGCGCGACCACGAGCGCCGAGACCTTTTTCAGGATCTGATCTTCCAGGATGGCCACTTGCTGATCAATGTTGATCTCACGCTCTGGGGCGAGCACGACGACTTCGACCTCGGGATGCGCACGCGCGGCGGCCTCAGCTCCTTGTTTCAACATGAGCCAGAATTCGCTGTCCAAGGCTTTCGTCACAACGGCGATGCGATAGGCCTTGGTCGTCCCCATGCGCTGGCATCCGCCGCTGGCCAAGAGCGAACCACTCATCACGAGCGCGAGACCGATCCGCATGCCCCACCGGCTTGTTCCTCGCATACGTCACCCTCCGAACGGTTAGTCTATCGAAGTCGGCGCCCCAGCCAAAGCGCGCGGGTCGCTCATTTGACGCTTCCGGTATAGCCTGTTATGCTTACGGGCCTGTGAGTCCTGAGGTCGGTGGAAGGAGAGGCAAGGTGTCTCAGGTCGGAACCTTCATCCGCTACCTACGCCGTCTGCCGCGAGAGAAGCGCCTGCACACGGTGATCCTCTTTGTGACCTCTCGGTGCAACGCGAAATGTCGCACGTGTTTTTACTGGTCGGCGTTGAACCAGGAGGGGGATTTGACCTTTTCGGAATTGGAGCGCCTCTCGCGCACGATGCCTCACTTCCAGCAGTTGCTGTTGAGTGGGGGGGAGCCAACGCTGCGAGAAGACCTTCCGGAGATCGTTGCGCTCTTCTCCCGAAACAACGGGATCGAGAGCCTGAACTTCCCGACGAATGGGTTGAAGCCGGAGCGCTCGCGCGACTTCGTCGAGCGCATCCTGGAGGAGAACGCAACTCTGACGGTCTATATGAACTTCTCCGTGGACGGACTCGCAGCGACCCACGATCGCATTCGCGCCGTTCCGGGGAACTTCGCGAAAGTCGAGCAGGCGATCGCCCTCGTTCAGCCGCTTCGGGAGCGCTTTCGAGGGCGACTGTGGGTCGGCGTCGTCTCGGTCATCTGTGAGGAGAATTATCGGGAGCTGACTCGCTTGGCTGGGTACTTTTTGAAGCAGCGTGTCCTGGATGGTCACTATTTTCAAATCGTTCGGGGCGATCCCCTGGATCCGACGCTCAAGGCCGTCCCGCCCGATGCGTTGCGAAAGCTCTACGGCGAGATCTCGCGCATCCAGGAGGAATACGCGCGGCGGGCCTTCGATGATCCCAGCGTAGCGGCGCGATGGATGAAACGGATGATCTACGTGGGGACGTTCAATTTCCATCATCGCGTGCAGTTCGCCAACTACGCCTATGGGAGAGCTTGGCCCATGCCGTGCACAGCTGGCGAGACCTCGCTCGTCATTGATTTCAACGGCGATGTCCGCGCCTGCGAGTTGCGCACCCCACTGGGGAATTTGCGCGATTATGACATGGATTTCACCGCCTTTTGGCACTCGGCGGTCCGGCAACGAGAGATCGAGGCGATCGCTCGCGACCGGTGCTTCTGCACGCACGTCTGCTTCCTTCACGATAGCCTGCGCTTCTCGCTGAAGGCACAGCTTGTGGGGGTTCCGGCGAGTTATTTCGCGCGCCACTTCTGGTGAGCCCTCACTTTCGAAACACGCGGCGACGCTCCAGGGCGCGTTGCCGGAGCACGTCCACCCAGACCGCGATGACGATGACGACGCCGATGACCGTCGTCTGCCAATAGGCGGAGACATCGAGGAGGTTCAATCCGTTCCGCAAAACCCCCATGATGAGGGCTCCGACGAGCGTCCCCCAGACTGTGCCCACGCCGCCGAAGAAGCTGGCTCCACCGATGATCACGGCGGCGATGGCATCCAACTCTGCGCCCACGCCCGCCAGCGGGAATCCAGAGTTCATCCGTCCAGCTAAGATGATCGCCCCCAGGGCCGCCAGACCGCCGCTTAGGGCGTAGACGGTAATGAGGCGCCGATCCACGGGGATGCCTGAGAGCAAGGCCGCCTGTTTGTTCCCGCCAATAGCGTAGATGTCGCGTCCGATGGTCGTGCGCGTGAGGAAGAGATGAAAGAGCGCGTAGACGATCAAGACGATGATCACCGGCATGGGAATGCCGCCGAGGGCGCCGGCACCCCAAAAGCGGAAGTCCTCGGGAAGTTCGGAGATTGGGAATCCTCCCGAGAGCACGAGCGCCAATCCGCGGGCGACGTTCATCATCCCCAGCGTTGGAATGAACGGGTGGGGAAGACGAAGCTTCGTGAACAGCAGTCCGTTGGTCATCCCCAACGCTGTCCCTATAGCGAGCGTCGCCGCGATGGCAGCGGATGCCGGCATCCCAGCCTTGAGCAACAGAGCGGCCAGGACGCAACAGAGTCCTAGGATAGAGCCCACCGAGAGGTCAATCCCCGCCGTGATGATGACGAGCAATTGCCCGAGGGCGAGCAGCGCGTTGACGGCCGACTGTCGGAAGACGTTAAGCACATTCTCGAAGGTGAGGAAGTGCGGGGAGAGTATGGTGAGGGCACCGCTCATCAGCAGCAGCGCTAGAAGAGGGCCGAATCGTCGCAGCAGTGGGAGGACCAGGTCGGGTCGAAGGATTCGACCGATATCCGCCATCGCCGATGACGTCTCGCGATTCATCCTTCCCCTCCTGTGGCGAGATAGAGGATGCGATCGTCGGTGGCTTCCTCTCGCTGTAGCTCCCCGACGATTCGCCCGCGGTGCATGACGAGGATGCGATCAGCCAGATGTCGCAGCTCTTCAAGCTCCGAGGAGACCAGCAGGATCGCCGTCCCCTGCGCCGCCAGTCGCCGAATCAGCTCATAGATCTCCATTTTCGCGCCAACGTCGATGCCCCGCGTGGGCTCATCCATGAGAAAGATGCGCGGATGCATCGCAAGCCAACGCGCGAGGATGACCTTCTGCTGATTCCCTCCGCTCAAGAACATGACCGGATGATGGGCACTCGGCGTTTTCACCCGCAGCTCGCTGAGAAGGCGTTCGGTGAGGTGCCGCTCCGCACGTGTGTTCACAAGAAAGCCAAGGTGGGCGACTCGTGCTTGAACCGGAAGGATGAGATTGACCTGGACGGAAGCCATCGGGATGAGCCCCTTCGCTTTTCGATCATCCGTCACCAGTGCCATCCCATGTCGTATGGCATCGGCGGGCGTTCGGATCGTCACCGGACGACCTTCGATGAAGATCTTCCCCGATGTGTATTCCCGCGCGCCGAAGAGCGCTTCCACCAGCTCGGTCCTGCCCGCGCCGACAAGCCCCGCCAGGCCCACAATCTCTCCATGATGGACGGTGAAGGTGATGTCGTAAAACCTTCCCGGAGCCGTCAAGCCCTCGACGCGAAGCCTCGGTTCGCCTATCGCTCGAGGTTCGCGTTCGGGAAAGTACTCCGTCAATTCTCGACCGACCATCGCGCGCACCAATTCCTCAGCGCTCGTCTCCGAGATGGATTTCGTGAGGACGCGCCGGCCGTCGCGCAAGACCGTCACCCGATCGGCGATGCGGTAGATCTCAGGCATTCGATGCGTGATATAGATGACGCCCATGCCGCGCGCTCGCAGTTGCGCGATCGTCTGAAATAAGCGCTCCGCCTCGGGTTCTGAGAGTGGGGAGGTCGGTTCGTCCAGGATCAAGAGTTCGGCTTCGAAAGCGAGCGCTCGGGCGATTTCGACCAGCTGCTGCTCGGCGACGCTCAATTCGCCCGCTGGACGCCGAGGATCGAGATCGTGACCCAATCCTTGAAGGAGTCGGCGCGCGCGCTCGTAGATCTCGTTCCACTGAACCCAGGAGAAGACTGCTCGTCGGCTCGGTGGGCGTCCGAGGAAGATGTTCTCCCCAATGCTCAATTGGGGAATGAGCATTAGCTCCTGATGCACCATACGAATGCCCAAGCGATGCGCATCGCGCGGCGTCTGAAGTTTCACCGGGCGCCCTTTCCACAAGAGGCGACCTCGATCGGCTGAGTGAACGCCTGTCGCGATCTTCATGAGCGTGGATTTCCCCGCTCCGTTCTCCCCGATGAGCGCGTGAACTTCGCCTGCTTTCACCTCGAAGTCTACATCCTCCAGAGCGACGATCCCTCCAAAGGTCTTCGTGATCCCTTCGAGTCGCAGTAAGGCTTCCGATGAAGACATAGCGGCCTCCGAACGTGGCTCTCTACAGGCCCTCACCCGCGCATGCGCTTCCATGTTCATATCCGGGGGGGGGAAAGAGATGCTCTTCGCCAGGCGCGCTCCCAGAAGTCACCTCCCCCTCTGCGCCAGGTGCAGGAGGCATTTCGGTCGGAAGGATCGCCCGTCCATCCATCCCCCCCCAGACCTTCAAGCGCCGGGCTAAACGTGAGGTATCTTCGGTGACGCTCTCTCCCGCGACGACAGGGACGGTGCGCAATCCGAGTTGTGAGAGTAAGAGCGCGCGTCGTGCGGCCCGTTCGACATCGGATAAGCCGGCACCCCAGGAGACTTCAATGACGAGGTAGGCCTCGCTCCCCTCCTCCGGATGCCATCCGCGCGCGACAATGTCCGTTTGGATGATCTCATCGGCTTCGGCATCCGTCGGTCGTCCCTGTTCGACAGCATCTTCCAAGAAGGCGCTCAGTTCTTCGGAGGAGAGGACGCGGATTTTTCGGGCGAGCGCGCGGAAATAAGCGGGCGCATGTCGCTCGTGTTGATACGGGAGGTGAAAGCCTTTCGGACGGACGACGTCCCGGCTCATGGTATCCATGCGCTTCGTCAGGAAGTCCACGCCAGACGCTAGGACCGCGATCTGTTGCTCAGCATGCTGTTGCGCGCGGGCCAAAGCCGCGACTTCCGCGCTCAATGCCGTTACGACCTCCTCCAACCGACAGTCGAGCCACCCGTTCCTCCAATGTCAACAGCACCCGTCGTAACTCCTCTCCCCACTCCAGATGCTGCTCCAAGAACCGCAGGAGGTCTCGAGACTCTGCGCTTGTGAAGGACATACTGCTTCAATTATCGTCGCGCGCGATCAACTCCGTCAAGACGGCGAATGTCTGTCCCCTCTCACCTCTTGATTAAGGGATCACGGTGACTTTGACGGCTTCGCCTGCGCGCAAAAGTCGAAAGCCTTCGCCGATCGCCTCCAGTTCCACACGGTGAGTCACCAACCGCTCGAGCGGCAGAAGCCCCGCTTCCAATATGTGCACGACTTTCGGAAAGGCCGTGCGTTGGATGTACGATCCCAGGACGGTGATCTCGTAGCGCGTGATCTCGTATTGATTCAACTCGCGCTCCGCGTGTAAGTTCATGCCGAAAAGGACGATGCGCCCTCCACGCCGCACCAGCCACATAGCTTCCGGCAAGAGCGTCCCTACGGCATCAATGACGATGTCGGCGCCCAGACGGGTTCGCCTCTTGATCTCCCGAGGGACGTCATGGGCATTTGGATCAAGAACGGCGTCGGCCCCCAGACTTTCGGCCATATGGCGGCGAAACTCGGCGGGTTCGACCACGCAGATCGGATAAGCTCCAGCAGCCTTATAGAGCATCAAAAACATGAGTCCGATGGGCCCCGCCCCAAGGATGACGACGCTCTCCCCCGGAACGAAAGCCGACTTCTCAAATGAATGAAGCACGCAGGAAAAGGGTTCGGCGAGCGTCGCGCGATCTAAGGGGACCTCTGGGCTGATCTTGTGCACGGCTTTTGCTGGAGCGACGTTCCACTCCGCCAATCCGCCATGCTGGAAAATCCCTAATGTGGTCATGTTCTCGCACATATTCGAGAAACCCAATCGGCAATATTCACAAATTCCGCACGTGATGTTCGGATCGACCACCGCGCGGTCTCCTGGGCGAAGATGATGCACGCCGGGGCCGACCTCAACCACCGTCGCGACATATTCATGGCCGAGGATCGTCCCTGGCGTGGCTGGATGTCCCGGAGGGACCGAGAGGATGTGAAGGTCGGTCCCACAAATGCTCGCGCGTTCCACTTTCAGGAGGACCTCGTCCTCCGTTCGAAGTTGCGGTGGAGGGTGAGATTCGATTCGCCACTCCCCTTCACCTCGAAAGACCACGGCTCGCATCGTCTCTCTCATGGCCAGATCTCCACCATATCGCCGGCTCGAAGGCGGATGGGATCCATTCGAACCGGTAGGGTAGGACCAGGACGAAAGTTCGCGTCCAGGAAGAACGCCTTACGCACTCCTCGCACGAAGCATCCCGCTTGTGCCCATCGCTCACCGGCGCGCGGCGTCCGAGGATCCAGAAGTGCATCGCATCGAAGAAGGAGCCGCTCGATGTGCGATGCGCTCATCCCTTCCGGAAGCGGGATCGTCGTGCGCAGGAAACCGCTCCGTTCGAGCTTGAAGTAAACGAACCCGAGATCCGACGAGTACCACTTTGGATCCCCTACACATTTCGCGGCGAGACTCACACCCGCATCGCGCTGCTCCGACGCGATCTCGAGGTACAAATAGCGACGGGGGTCGAGGATCTGCTGACCGACGCGAGGCGTCGAACCCACTTTGCCCTCTCGACGCAGCTCCTCAGTCATGATGCGGTACGTCCATGGATGCCGATCCATCAATTCCTCGCGCGCGACCGCGCTTGTGTCGAAAGGGAGAGGGCGAAGGGCGAATCGCATGGGCGAGCGTCCGCGATCCGAGAAGTTGTTGTTGTCGGAGACGACGAAAAGGAGCGGATGGTCATCCTCCCGCCGTCCGCGAAATCGGCGCGTCCGGTGACGCGTGCCTTGATAGCGGGCGTCAAGGACGCGTCCCTCCGGGGTTATCGTCACTTCGTAAACCCACTCGATGTCCGTCGCTCGCCCCCATCGAGCCATGAGAGCGTTCGTCTCCGTCCCTCCGTCCTCGTTACTGAAGATGACGCTGTAGCGGATCGTGAGCATCTCCTGCGCGCGCGTCATCTCATACCACATGAGGAGGGGGATATCGGTGAACCTCCCGATGCTATTCGGGCGCGCATAGAGGATAGGCGAGTGCGCGAGCGGGAAGAACTCGGGATCGGCGCGGCTCACCAGATGCAACGCGAAATCCTCGATGATGGGCGCGGAGACATGTGGCGCCGAGCGCGTGCGATTCCAGAGCAAGTGAATCGTATGCGTCCCCGGGCGCACTCTCCCCAGATGAAGGGCATAGCGGAAGGAGACTTCTCCGGCGAAGAGGATGACATCTTGATGAGAGCGCCCATCCAACCAGACGGTGAGCACGGCGGCTTCGCGCCCCCTTTCGCCCCAATTGGCTCCGGGGACTCTGGCCTGCAACTCGGCCAGAACTTCCGATTCCACATCCACGCGAAAAGAGCGCTCCAGAAGAACTTGTGCATGAACGCGCGGAAGGGATCCATGGAGGAGAAGTCCTCCGATGCCCAAAAGCCACGCGCGCATCAAGCAAGGCCACCACTTGCTCCCTCTTTCGCGGTTTGCCTTCTCCATCGCCCTCATCGAAATTCGATCTTCACCGTCTTGATCTCATAGGGCTTGGTCGGAACGAGCACTTGCTGCCCATCCACGAGAAGGGGAGCCATCTCTCGCTCCACGAGATTGACCTCACGGGCAGCCTTCGGCGGCTTCGGAAGCGCGATCCTCACATCGGCGGCTTTCCCGCCGAATTCGTAGAATCGGAGGATCCAGGCGTCGGCGTCCTCGGCCTTCTTCAAGGCCGTGAGGATCACCGTGTTTGGCTCCAGGCGTAGAAACGAGTGGATCGGAGGAAGCAAGCCGCGGTGCCCCGTCGTGGGATACGGAATGAGCGGATAGTTCAATTCATACCCTCGTTGAACGGTCCCCGCTTGAATCCAATCGCCCACATGGGGATAGATGGCGTAGGTGAAGCGATGCCGCCCTTCATCGGCGTGCGGATCGGGATAGGCGGGAGAGCGCAACAGCGTCAGGCGAATGACGTTGTCGCGAACGTCGTAGCCGTATTTGCTGTCGTTGAGCACGCTGACGCCATAGGTCCCATCCGAGAGGTCGGCCCAAAAGAGCGCCGGGACTTCGAACTTCGCCTGCTCTGCAGGCGTGCGACGTGTGGTCGGTCTCTGGATCGAGCCGAAGGGAATCTCGAACGTCGCCTTCGGACTATGCACGGAGACTGGGAAGGCGACTTTCAGGAGGATATGTCTCTCGCGCCAGTCCACATCCATCTGGCATTCGAGCCGTGGAATCTTCGGATAGAGGATGAGGTCCTGAGTGAACGTGGAGTTCTGGAACTTCTTCACCACGCGGATCACGGCACGCGTGGGGCCGGTCTCCAGCACCTTCACCTCTTCAGCTTGGCGCAGCTCCCACTTCTTCTCCTCGAAATTCGCGTCGATGTTCCAGGCATCGTAGACGGACGGTTTATCGTAGAACGTTTGCAGGAGATTCCCGCATCGGGAATCGTCGAGGACCTCTCGACGGGCGACCTTGTCGTAGAGGCTCGTGAGGCATCCGGATCGAGCGTCCACGGTGACCCGAAGGAACTCGTTCTCCATGGTCAGGCCGTGGACCGAGAGCGAAGACCGAAGGGGGGGGCGTCGGGGGACGGGGATGACGCGGAAGACCTTGTATCCGAGTGACGGTACGTCTTCGGCGATGAAGCGAACCTTCACGCGGTTCGTTTGCGGATCGCGCTCGATCGTCTCAGCGATGAGCCGTCGGCCGTGGGGATCGCGAACTTCAACCTCTGAGACGGGATCGCGGAACGTGAGGACGGCTTCGACGACGTCCGTGCGCGTCCAAGAGAGCGGATTGAAGACGATGAGGGGAAGTCCGGGGCCTTTCGTGTGGATACGATCGGCCAGCTCTCGCAACGCGTCATGGAGGACCTCGCGACCGATGCGACGCACTTCGGCATAGTCGCGATCCGCATCTCGATAAACGGCGGCGATGCTGCTTCCGGGCAGGATGTCGTGAAACTGATTGAAGAGCACCTTCTTCCACGCCACGTCGAGGTCGCCCTGCGGGTAGGCGTGGCCGAAGAGCTGCGCGAGCGAGGCGAATTTCTCCGCGTTGAGGAGCAGGACCTCGCTTTGGCGATTGTTCCGCTTCGTCGTCGCCTGGCTCGTGTACGTCCCGCGATGCGTTTCAAGATACAACTCATCGCGCCAGACCGGTGGATTCAGCTGGGGCAGCTCGGCCAGCGCGCGTTCGAAGAACTCGTGCACGGTGCCGAAAAACAGCTGCGGGTAGATCGCCCCGGCGGATCGCCATCGCGCGGCCGTCTCCAACATGCTTCGCGTCGGTCCCCCACCGTGATCCCCAACGCCGTAAAGATGCATGTACTCGCGATGACCCGTCGCCGCCGTGTAATCGGCCAGGTCCTTCACCGTCGGGACGGGCTCGATGGGGTTCCCGTAGTGGTTCGGGAAGTAGGTGAGGACGCGACTCCCATCCGGCGCCTCCCACCAGAAGAGCCGATAGGGGAAGCGCGTGACTTCGTTCCAGAAGATCTTCTGCGTGACGAAGAAATCCATGCCGGACTTTTTCAGGATTTGCGGCAACTGCCAATTGTAGCCGAAGGCGTCCGGATTCCATCCGACGCGAACTGCGATGCCGAACTTCTCCTTGAAGTATCGCGTCCCGTGCAAGAATTGCCGGACGAGCGATTCGCCATGCGGCAGGTTCATATCCGACTCGACCCATACGCCGCCGACCACTTCCCACCGGCCTTCGCGCACGCGCTCTCGGATCTGCTCGAAGAGCTTCGGATATTTCTCCTCCATCCAGGCATAAGTCTGGGCGGCTCCATGCGCGAACGTGAATTCCGGGAATTCGCGCATCAGTTGCAGGACCGTGGAGAAGGTGTCCCGCACGATCTCGACCGTCTCCGTCCACGGCCAGAGCCATGCCAGGTCAATGTGGGAGTTGCCGACGGCGCGAATCGAGAATTCCCGAAGCATGGGGAGAATCGGCTTCAGCGCCTCGCGCGCTTCGCGGAGGGAATGATCGAAGGCCGATTGATCACCTCGATCCAGAGCATTGAGGTCGAGCCTCCGAAGCGCGGCCTCCAGATATTGTTCCCACCGCGAGCGATCGTCTTTTCGTACGTTCAGGAGCAGCTCCGCGACTTGGCACTCCTGCAAGAACGTTCGCGGATCGGGACGAGACGGTGGCGCTTCGACCTCCAATTGTCCGGCACGCACCCACGTGCGTCCGCCGGGCACGTCGGCTTTCACTGCGATCACGAACGTGTCGCCGGGACGCGCGCTCTCGGTCAGGACGATCGGATCCAGGTCGTTCCCTTCGGCTCGCTTCTCTCCATTCAAGAAGACAGTGAGGTGGACGGGATTCTCCCCCACGATGCGGATGCGCAAGCGCAGTCGCGCTCCCCGAATGTCATATCCTCCAACCGCCGGCGGCAGCGTCACACGATAGCGAAACCAGGCCGGACCCGTGTTCCATTCCTCGCCGACCGGGAAGAGTCTCCACGTCGAATCATCGAGATCCACAGCCTCTCCCCTCAGGACGAACCCCTCCTTGAAGCGCCAGGGCGAGAGGGGGAGGACCGTCGCCTCCTCCAAGCGCTTGAAGATCGCCGCTCGATCTACAGATCGAGCGAAGAGAGAGTGGATCGGGGAGAGGGAGATCGAGATCAGAGGCATGAAGAAGGCGCAGCTCCATCTCTTCCAACTCATCGCTTCTGCCCTCCGCGTGAGATTCAGCGAGGTCGCGCGCTCTCCCAAAGGAGGCGCGGCGCCCTCGTCATTCTCGAACCGAGAAGTAGATGGGATTGGTGAGCGCTGTGAGCCCCCGCTCATCGCGCAGGTTCAATCGAACCCACGTGCGCGGTTCGGCGCGCCAGGACAGCGTTCGCGCGAACTCCGGCGCATCCACGCGGATCCGATCGGCCACGCGCCCATTGACGATGACCTCGACGACCTGCCCGACGCCTCGCTTCACCTCGATGCGCAGCGCGAGGCGCTCTCCCGTGCGAGCGACGGAGATCTCATCGCCCATCATGAAGCGACGACCGCGCGCGTCTTCGGCGAAGAGGAAGAGGTCGGGGCCATCGGGCCCGCGCGTTTTGATGAAGACGCGACCGGATTTCAATCCCGCCAGGATGGCCGGTTCCGAAAGCTCCGTCGCATAGACGACAGTCGTCGGAATCCCCATGACGTGGTCGGGATGCTCGCCACTCCCCGCGCGATGGTCATCGCTCCCTCCGATGCCCGTGATGCGATGGCCTTCGTTGAGGCGGGCTTCCCAGAACGGGATTCCGCTGAGCGGGCCTTCCACGCGATTGCCGTTGATGACCTCGATCATATCCACCTTGCGGAAATCGGTCGCGCGAACATCCTCCCATCCGCAGCCCATGCACTGTTCGCCCGTTGGATGCGTGGGATGGTTGATCGAGACCATCCCTCCGGCGCGATGGATGTCATCGAGGATGTCGTTGATCGTGCGCCCTTGCCAACCGAGGCGAAAGTCGATGAAAGCGCTCGTGCCGTAGACGTTCGCGTGTCCGCGATAGGTCGTCAACTCGCGACCGGGCAGAAGGAGCAGGGGCGCGAAGTACTCCTGCAATCGGCGCATCTCCGGATGATGACTTGTCGTGTTGTGATCGGTGATGGCGAGGAAATCGAGGCCTCGCGCGGCTGCCGCTTGTACGACGCGGAAGACGGGGCAAGGGATCAGCTCGCCTTGGCCGTTGCGACAGCGTCCATCGCTATGCCCGCTATGCGCGTGAAGATCGCCACGATACCACCCTGGCCCTCGCTTTAGGGCGCGCGGCGCGCTCGGTTCGGAGGTTGGCGGCTCTGGCGAGCGAGCGGGAATCCATCGGATTCGGATCGTGTAGCGGGAGACTTGGTCGGGACGAATGTGCGGGACGCCGAGGAGGATGCGCCACGTCCCGGCCGGGAGGTCGCCGGGAAGATAGGAGGGCGTCGCTTCGTCGCGCGCGATGAAGAAGCGTGTCTTGTCGCTTCCGCTCCAGCCGCGAAAGCGCACGGGATCGAAGATGCCGATGTCTATCGCCGTCCCCTCGCCACGATGCGTATAGGTATACTCGACCTCTAGACGTTCGAGCGGCTCGGGGACAAAAAACTCCCGCACGAGATACGTCCCGTGATTGGCGCGTGCGATGGTCCCTTCCAGGACGATCTCGGTGGATTGAAGGACGGGGAGGGGAAAGAGGAGGGCGAGCAGACAACCGAAGGCGAGAAGGCGCATCCCCAACATGGCCCGTGTCCAAAGGCGCAGAGCGAGAGCGGCTCGCCCTGCGCCTTCGCCTCTTCAGAAGTAGAATTTCAGCGCGAATTGCATGACGCGCGGATCACCGGCGAGGCTGCCGATTCGACCGAAACTGCCGCTGGAAGCATTCCGATCCGGCAATCCGAACTGCGGCGTGTTGAAGGCGTTAAACATCTCCCAGCGGAATTCCAAGCGTCGGCCCTCGCCGAAGTATTCGAACGTGCGCGCCAGCGCGAAGTCGAAGTTGACCAAGCCGGGCCCGTAGAGCGTATTTCGCCCGCACGTCCCCAGGCGTGGTGGCGAGGGGACGCGATAGGCCGTCGTATCGAACCAGCGGTCCACCGTGCGCTGATCCTTTGGCAGCGTTCCATCGCGCAGGCAGTCGGCCAGGGCACTGACCATGCCTCCGCCACGAGGCCCTCCGATGGCGGTGTTATTGGCGCTCGCGACGATCGTGAAGGGACGGCCTGTGCGCAGGACGGTGATGCCGCTGATCCGCCAGCCACCCAAGATGTGCGAGGCCGCGCCCTGGTTCAAATACGCGCGCCCGCGTCCAAACGGCAGCTCGTAGTTGTACGCGAACACGAAGCGATGCCGGTAGTCGAAGTCGCTTGGCCCACGCCGCTCCCGAATGTTGTGCGCGTTTTGGAGGAAGCTCCCCGAGCCGCCCGTGAACAGGTGCTCCATCGCATAGTCAATGGACTTCGACCACGTCCATGCGCCATGGAAGCCCAGCCCACGGCTGAAGCGCTTCTCCACGGTCACCTCCATCCCATGGTAGCTGGAGTTCCCCATGTTGTCCCGGTATTCGATCGGCCCGAGATTGGGATACGGCACGATCCCCGTCGGCGTCCCATCGGGATTGAAGAACTGCTGATTGAGGTTGCGCAAGACCGAGAGATGCGTCCCCTTCGTCCCCACGTACTCGATCGTCGCGATGATGTTGCCGGGGAGCAACCGCTGGATGCCGAAGTTCCACTGATCCACGGTGGGGATCACGGCCTCGGGATTCACCGCGCGCAGTCGCACATTCCTCGGATCCACGGCGCTCGGATCGAGCGAGAGGTTGAAGCCCGTGCGCAAGCGCATGTTATTGGCCGTCGTGTTTGGATTCGGCGCCGTCACCACGTTATTGACAACCCAGGGGAGATTGAGCCCGAGCTGATCCTCACTCCCTGCGCGCTCGAAGAGCATGAAGAATCGCCCGTATCCGGTGCGGAGGACCGTGTTCGGCGTCACGCGATAGGCGAAGCCGATGCGTGGCGCGATGTTGTTCTTGTCCGACCGGACGAGGCTCTTGCCCACGGTCGAACGCTCGAATCCGGGGAACGGCGCGGCCGTGAAGCGCTGCCCCGTCCTCGGATCGAAGTTCGTCAACCGGTCCCGCCCCTCATAAGGCCACGTCGTGAAGTCGTACCGGAGCCCGAGGTTCATCGTGAGCTTCGGCGTGACTTTCCAATCGTCCTGCCAGAAGAAGGAAGCCATCCAGATGCGCGCGTCTACGACGTGCGGGTTCGTCAACTGAGCCGCCGAGGGGTAACCGAGCAAGAAATCGGCCATGCCGATGCCTGTGCGGTTCCCATCGAAGGTCCAATCGCCGCGCAGCGCCGGCAGATCGAGATAGATGTTGCGCATGGGCAGACGCACGTCCATGCCGAATCGGAACTGATGCGCGCCGGCCGTGACGCTCATCATGTCCCACCACTGGAATTGGTTCGTGAATTGGAACTTGGGCAGGAAGACGGGCGACCCCAAGTGATCGAGCCCACCGCCCTGACCGGCCGGAATGGTCTGCGTTCCGCCACGTGCCTGAATGCGAATGGCCGGTAGTCCGCCGCTATAGAGCGGATCATCTCGAACCCCGAGGATCCCGAATTCCGCGAGCGTGTTTTTCCCGAACGGATCCTGCACGCCGTGCGACCCATTGCGACCCCACCCGATCCGGAACTCGTTCAGCACGCGCGGTCCCAACGTGCGATTCCATCCGATCGCCGCCGAGTGCCCTTTCATGAAAAGCCGTCCGAAGGCCGATGTGGATGTGCCATCAATAATCCCGCCGAACACCCCAGGGACGTAGCGGAAGCGGTCCGAGAAGGTGTAGCGCACGAAGACGTTATTGTTGGCATTGATCTGCCAGTCGCCGCGCACAGTGAACTTGTCTGTATCATCAATGAGCGTCGGCGTGCGCAGGAAGTTGAAGACGTTCCTCAAAGGCCCGGATCCCGGCAGATTCGGCAGCGGCACGAGCTCGAGGATGCGCTTGGCCACGGGATCAATGCACTCGGGCGGGATCTTGTTGTCCTTGAACGAGCCGTCGGGATTGAAGGCGTCGGGGACTTTCGCCCGACAGTCGCCCACGCGGTCGAAGATCTTCGCATATCCGGGCGCGGAGAAATCACCGATGCGCTCGTTCGGCAGCGGGACGTTCCCCAGCCGCGTCACCCCTCGACGAATGCGCGTGCCCTCGTAGTCGAAGAAGAAGAACGCGTGGTTGCGAACGATCGGCCCACCTACGTTGAATCCGAACTGGTTCTGCCGATTCTTCGCCTTCTTCGCCCCCGCGCGATTCAGGAAGAAGCTCGTCGCGTCGAAGATGTCATTGCGTCCGAACCAGTAGGCCGTCCCGTGGAACTCGTTCGTGCCGCTTTTGGTCGTCACGGTGATGGCCGCTCCTGGGCTGCGCCCGTATTCCGCCGAGTACGGGTTCGTGATGATCTTGAACTCTTGGATGGAGTCCACCGACGGGCGCACGACCTGCGTCGTCAGCTCCTGCACGTTCGTGGAGATGGAGTTGTTGTCCACGCCGTCCAGGATGAAGTTGTTCTGCAGCGAGCGCACGCCGTGGACGTTGACGCCGCCCGTCCGCCCGGCGGCTGTCGCTCCACCCTCCTCCGTGTAGCGATCGCCCTGCACGCCTGCGATCAAGCTCATCAGATCATCCCAGTTGCGCATGCTGAGCGGTAGATCGCTCACCAGGCGATTCTGCACGACGGCTCCGGGAGAAGCGTCCTGAGTCGAGAGCAGCGGCGTCTGGGCTTCTACGATGACCGTCTCCGCGATCTCGCCCACTTCGAGCGTGAGGTCCAAGCGCGCTCGCTGTCCGACCTCCAGCACGATATTCTCGCGGATGAACTTCTTGAACCCTTGCGCTTCCGCCGTGACCGTGTAGGTTCCGATGGGCAAGCTCGCGAACGTATAGTATCCCGACTGATCGGTGACCGTCGAATACTCGACGCCCGTCGCTTTGTTCTTCGCGACGATCGTCGCGTTCGCGATTACCGCACCCGTCGGATCGGTGACCAGCCCGGTGAGGCTGGCCGTGTGGATCTGCGCCACTCCGCGCAGGGCCATCCCCGCGCAGAGCAGCCACAAACACGCGATCAGTAGGTTCTTGCGTCGCATACGCGTCCCTCCTTCGCTCAAAGTGATCGCCCCATGAGAGCACATCCTACCCCGTGGATGTGAACGCCGGATGAAAAAGTCCTGAAATTGGTGTGAAATCTGCCGCGACGCATCTCGGCGATTGCCGGGCGCGACCAGTGCTCAGAATGTGCGCGTCCATTCGCCCAACCATCGTTCGACGATGACCTTCTTCTCCGTGTAAAACTCGATGGCATCGCGCCCTTGACCGTGCACGACGCCGAAGAAGCTCTCCTTCCACCCACTGAAGGGGAAGAAAGCCATCGGCGCGGCCACGCCGACGTTGATGCCGATATTGCCAGCCGGCACCTCATATCGGAACTTGCGCGCCGCAGCCCCGCTGCTGGTGAAGATCGAAGCCATGTTGCCGTAGCTGTGACGAGAGAGAATGGCGATGGCTTCATCCACCGTCTCGGCGCGGACGAGGCTCAGGACCGGTCCGAAGATCTCCGTTTGCCAGACCTCGCTACCTGGGGAGACGTTCTCCAGAAGCGTTGGCGTGAGGAAGTTTCCGTGCTCGTAATTGGGGATCTTCGCCCCGCGCCCATCGAGCAGCAGCGTCGCCCCCTCGCTCACTCCCTTCGCGATCAACGCTTCAATCCGCGCCTTGCTCTCGCGCGTGATGACCGGCCCCATCTGCACGCCCTCATCCAATCCGTATCCGACCCGGATCGAGCGCGCGATATCGGCGATGGCTTCGCGAAACGCGCGGTGCGCTTCGCCGACGGTCACGGCGACCGAGACGGCCAAACACCGTTGTCCGGCGCACCCGAACGCGCTCTCGCTGATGCTGCGGGTCGCCATTTCGAGATCGGCATCGGGTAGGACGACGACGTGATTCTTCGCGCCTCCCTGGCATTGCACGCGCTTGCCTTGAGCGGCCGCGCGCGCGTAGATGTACTTGGCCACGGGTGTCGAACCGACGAAACTGATCGCGCGCACGTCCGGATGGTCCAGGAGCGCATCCACGGCCATCTTCGTCCCGTGCACGAGATTCACCACGCCCGGCGGAAGTCCCGTTTGCTCGATCAACTCGAATGCCCGCACGATCGAGAGCGGAACTTTCTCCGAGGGCTTTAGGAGGAATGTGTTTCCGCATGCGATGGCGTAGGGGAGGAACCAAAAGGGCACCATGACCGGGAAGTTGAACGGCGTGATGGCGGCGACGACGCCCAGGGGTTGACGGATCATGTGCTCGTCAATGCCGCGCGCGGCGTCTTCGAGGTTATAGCCCTGCATGAGCGTGGGGATGCCGCAGGCAACCTCGATGTTCTCGATCGCACGCCGCAACTCGCCCCGCGATTCGGCGAGCGTCTTGCCGTTCTCCATGGTGATCAGACGAGCTAGCTCGTCCAGATGCGCTTCGAAAAGACTCTTCAGCTTGAAGAGATACTGGATGCGTTCCTCGGCCGGCGTGCGTCGCCATTCGGGAAAAGCCGCAGCCGCCGCCTCGACGGCGCGCGCGACATCGGCTTCCCCGGAGAGCGGGACTTCGGCAAGCACCTCCGCCGTCGCCGGATTGATCACCGGCAGCACGTCGCTTGTCGTCACCGGCACCCATTTCCCGTTGATGTAATTGGCGAGTCGCATGGCCTCTCCTCCTTCCCTTCGCGCCGTGCGGAAGAGGCGCGAGGGCTCTCCCTCCTCACAGCGCGAGGTCTCCGAAGTGATCGGGGTCCTGCTCTCGGAAAGCCGCCAGGAGTCGTCCGGCCAGTTCCCATTCACCGATCAGCGGATGAACGAGTAGCGCCAGCCGCGCCCATTTCGCGGAACGCTCCACGGCGGCGCGAATCACCAGGCGCTCGTAGGCCTTCACCGCGAGGACGAGACCGCGCACGGCCTCCGGCAATCGTCCGACGGCCAATGGATGCACGCCCTCGTGAGCGACCATGCAGGGGACCTCGACCACGTCATCTGGTTCCAGATCCGCGATCGCATCGCGATTGCGCACGTTCAGGACGAGGCGTCGCGATTCCGCCCCCCAGAGCGCCGTCAGCACATCGAGCGCGACGCGATGATAGCCCGTCGCCGCCGTGAAGGGATCTTCCGTCGCGGGCAGCTCCGCGCGCAGGGCCGACTCCGCGTGCCCCTCCAGCCTCAAGTATGAGGCCGAGCGGCGTCGCAGAGAAGCGCGATACATCGCCAACGCATCCTTCGGACGACCAGCCGCGATCTCTCGCGCAAGGTCTCGGAGAAGCTCTTCGTTCAATTGCTCCAATTCCTCCCCGCGGCTTGCGCCCACACGCTTTTGGTTCGCCAACGCGCGCGTGCGTCCGTAGTAGAAGAAGAGATATTCGGTCGGGATGAGCGCGAGCGCGCGAATCAGTTCGGGATCGAAGAGCTCGACTGGATACAGGCGCCGCAAGCTCTCGTCATCGGAGAGCAAGCGTGCCGTCTCATCGCGACCGCGTACGAAGACGGCCCGCACCCATCCCAGATGATTGAGCCCGAAGTAGTCGAAGACGACATGCTCGGGCGGCTCCCCAAGGATGCGCGCGATGCGATGGAAAAGCTCGCTCGGCGTATCGCAAATCCCGAGAACGCGCAACCGCGTGTGCGTCACGAGAGCCTGCGTGATGATCCCCGCCGGGTTGGTGAAGACGAGGACCCATGCCTCCGGATTCACCCGCTCGATCACGCGCGCGTGTTCGAGCACGACGGGGATCGTGCGCAACGCCATGGCCCATCCGCCCACGCCCGTCGTCTCTTGCCCGACCAAACCGTGCTCGATGGCGATGCGTTCGTCGCGCGCACGAGCCCGAAGGCCGCCGACGCGAATACTCGTGATGATCGCTGCGGCATCGGCCACCGCTTCTGCTAGATCGTCCGTTACCGTCAGGGCAAAGGTCCCGTCCATTTGTCGAACTAATTCTTGCCCGAGCACGGCCATGAGTTCCACGCGCTCTCGTTCGACATCGTAAAGCGCTACCTCGCGCAGGTCGAGCGCCGCCTGTCGCTCCAGCAGCCCGTATACGAGCAATGGCGTGCGTACTCCCCCACCGCCGATGATCGCCAGCTTTCGCCGACTCATGGTTCCGCGCCTCTTGTCGAATTTCCTCGCAGCGCCTCCTCGATCTCTTCCCTCGTCGGAAAGGCAGCCACTCCGCCCAGACGCTGCGTCGAGAGCGCGCCGCAGATGGAGGCGATCTTCAGACAACGCTCCGGGGACGCCCCCAAGAGCCACGCGTACAGGAACCCGGCGTCGAAGCAATCGCCGGCTCCGGTCGTGTCCACCGGAACGGCGGGGTACGCTCCTTCCCGGAGAAGTTCGCCATCCCAGAGAAGCATCGCTCCGGCCAATCCCCGCTTCAGGGCGATCTTCGCCGGGCCAGCTTTCGCGAGTGCGCGCAGAGCGCTCTCCGGATCACGCTCTCCCGTCAGTTCGAAGATCTCCCGCTCATTGGGGAAGAAGAGATCGAGCGCGCGCAGAGCGCGACGACTCTCCGAAGACCGAAGCCATTCGGGATGCCAGCCGACATCCAACGAGAGGGTCGTCCCCTGCTCGTGCAGGAAATCGCTCAGGGCGATCAACACCAGAGGATCGGGCGCGCACGCCAGGTGCACGTGTCGCGCCGCACTGAGTTCTCTCCACGTGCTCTCCTTCGCGAGCCACAGCGGGAACGCCCGATTGGCCCCCATATAGGTGAAAAGCATGCGATCGTCCTCGCGCGAAACGCTCACGGTCACGGCCGTTGGCTCCTCGTCATGCCAGATGAGCAGGTGCGTATCCACGCCGTAGGTCATCAATCGTCGTCTCACCCATTCTTCTTCATCGCGCCCAACGATAGCCAACAAGCTCACTCGCATCTCTAATCGCGCCAACCCACACCCCGTGATGGCCGCGCCACCCCCAATCTCGCGGGCGAAGCGCGTGGCGAAGACTTCTTCGCCCGGCTGTGGCCACGCTGAGAAGCCACCCAGGATCAAGTCCACGAACACGTCCCCAGCAGTGATGACGTCCCACACCTTCATGGGCGAAGCGAGACCTCCTCCATCGCTTTCGGCACGAACGGCCATTCTCCCCTCCGGTGGGCCCACCAGAGATATGCGCCGATGCCCAGCACAAGCAATCCTATCCCCGCGAGGATGAAGGGGAGTCCGCTGGAGATGAGGATGTAAGTCCATCCCAAGAAGGCGACGAGCACGGGCACCGGATACAGCCACATGCGGAAGGGACGGGCGATGTTCGGTCGAAATCGTCGGAGCATCACCACGGCCAGGACCTGCGCGAGATATTGGATGATGATCTGAATGACGAGAAGCGCTTTGATGATCTCGTCGAGCGTGAACCAGCATGCGGCGGCCGAGAGCACTCCGATCGTTACGAGCGAGAAGGCCGGGAACCGTTTGGTGGGGTGAAGTCGCGCGAACGGCGCGAAGAATCGGCCTTCGACCGCCGCCGCGTAGGGGACGCGGGAGTATCCGAGCAAAATGGCGAAGATCGAACCGAGCGAGGCCCACAGGATCAGCGCGGTGACGAGATGGCCAGCCCACGAGCCATACAATCGCTCGATGAAATCGGAAACGATCGAGCTACTCCGCATGGCCTCGCGCCAAGGGATGACGCCTAGGATCGTGACGCTCATGGTGATGTAGAGCGCCGCCACGGCGAGGATCGCCAGGAGAATGGAACGCGGGATCGTCACGCTCGGATTCTTCACCTCGCCGCCGAAGAGGCACACGTTGAAGTATCCGCCGTAACTGTACATGGCGATGAGCGTCGCACCTCCAAGGCCCAGGACGAATTCCCGGGAGAATCGGAGCGCCTCGGGTGGGAGATCGAGGACGAGTCGCCACTCAAACGATCGTAGCCCGGAGAGGATGACCCAGCCGACGGTCAACATCACGACGACCCACAAGACGACGGATAGCCGTCCGACCGAGCGGATGTCCCGATAAAGCAGCGCCGTGACGAAGAGACAGAGGCCGGCCGCCAGCAACTTCGTCTCCCACGTCGTCATCGCCGGCCAGAAGTATTTCGTGTAGAGGGCGAAGCCGACGGCCCCGGAGGCGATCGAAAGCGGCGCGATGAAGATCGTCTGCCAGATATAGAGGAAGCTCATCAATCGCCCCAGCCGATTCGGTCCATACGCCTGCTGCAGGTAGAGATACGGCCCTCCGGCGCCCGGCATCGCTGCTCCCAATTCCGCCCAGACCAATCCATCGCAGAGGGAGATGAGCGCCCCCACGATCCATCCGATCAGAGCGTGCGGCCCGCCCGTTGTCGCGATCATGATCGGGATCGTGATGAACGGC
Source organism: Acidobacteriota bacterium (assembly GCA_030550025.1). Lineage (GTDB taxonomy): Bacteria > Acidobacteriota > Blastocatellia > HR10 > HR10 > HR10. Next base: position 81,514 of record JAUQQC010000004.1, read on the forward strand.
CCGATCCCAATCATGTTGAGCATGTTGGTGGAAGTCGCCTGTAGCAGGCCGATCCCTCGAATGAGGCCTGGGCGCTCGTGCGTCTCCGCGCGTTCCATGTCCCTGCCCCCTTTGGGGAGCGATCGAAGCTTCAGGTCTTCGCGCGACGCAAGCTGATCATATTCGCGAAGAGCCGATAGGCACCGGCCACGCCAGCCGGGAGTTGACGATAGAAGGCATACGCGGCGTAGAGGTAAGTCCCGCGCCCGTATCGCGCGGCGAGCATTCCTCCGCGCTGCGGCTCTTGTCCGCGATCGTGCGACATGAGCAGCGGTTGGTATCGCGCGTCCCACTGAGTCATGAACTTCGAGCCGCGCTCTTCGACCCACCCCTCGAAATCCGCTCCCGTGATCCGATTCGGCCAGGTGAAGATCGGATGCGTGGGATCAAGGATCGTCACCGGCGCATCTTCCTCAGAAACTTCCTCCGCACGCGCCCCCAGCAGGTACGGATACGGACCAAAAGGTGCGGCGTCGAACTCTTGCGTTTGATACTGCACGATGAGTACCCCTCCGCGCTCGACGTAATCGAGCAAACGTCGATTGTAGGCCTTCAGATCCTCACGCACGGCATAGGCGCGGATGCCGATCACAATGGCGTCAAAGGCATCCAGATCGCCCGACGCCAGGTCCGATGGGCCGAGCTGCCGAACGGCGACGCCCAACTGCGTGAGGGCTTCGGGAACGTGATCCCCAACGCCCATGACGTAGCCGATCCTCAATCCCGGGGCGACCTTCACATCCGCCGCGCGCAACTCGATCGTCGCCGGGCGATAAAGATGGCGCGGCTCCAATTCTCGATAGGCGATGACCTGATACCCCTCCGTGTATTCCTTCCCGTGGTATTCGGCCACAGCGTGTACGTGATAGCTCTTCCCAGCTTCGACGCGCGACACCGAGAGCTGGAACGTGAACGTTTGAACTTCTCCTTCATGGGTGAACCGGAAAGTCGCTTCCCGAGGGGAGACCATCCAGCCCATAGGCACGCGCAGGCGAACTTTCCCCTCGGCGGTGCCCTTCACGTTATTTCGCACTTCGACGCGCAGGGGATAGGGCAGTCGCGTCACTCCCAGAGGGATAATGCCGATGCGCGGAGAGACGGTCACGCTCACGGGAGGGGCGACCATGAGGAGCCGGCGTTGCTCCCCCCACGGACGATCCACGAAGACCGTCTGCGCCGGTTGCGTCAGTGTGAAGGTCACGCCATCCAAACGGTACGTGAATACGCCGACGACGTCCGGCGGCGGCCACGGCAGGTTCAGGAATTCCGGTTTGTGGATCGTGTACACGGCATCGTGATATTCCGACGCGCGCGACCAATAGGGGCGCGTGTATTCGGCATCTTCGGGAACGGTCACCTCAAATCGAGCGCGTGCCTGATCGTTCCGATCCAGTGGGCGCAACTCCTGCCATAGCAAGCGTACGCGCCATCCTTGGGGCGCGCGCACGGCGATCTCCACAGGCTCTATGCGCATGGGACTTCGGTTGGTGGCCGTCGCCGTCATCGTGAAGCGCTGTCCGGGAATGGCGACCGAGAACGTCTCCCGAAGCCATGTGCGCTGCGAGTTGCCGGGGAATCCTTCGCCCTCTTCGCCCGGATCGACGAGAACGTCGAAGGCCAGCCCTAACGCCCTATTCATCGCCTCCATGAATTCTCGCTCCTTGTTGCGCAAGAGGAAGAGCAAGTGATCCTTCGCTCCCTCTTCGAACGACGCGCGCTCCACGCGCTCGATGAGCGCGCGCGTCCGGCGCAGGCCCGATATGAGCTGAGGTGCGATGGTCCACGGATGTCGCGCATCGAAGCTCGCCAGCGCTTCGTCCACGAGCGCTTGCACCTCGGCCAATTCCGGCCGGAGATCCAGAGCTGGGGCCGCGAGCTTCTCCAGACCGAGCCAGCTTGTATCCAATCCCTCGAAGAGGCTCGTCTCTCGCTCGACTTTCGGCAGCACCGTGTCCACCAACCGCAACGCGACGCGCGAGGAGCCGCGCGGAGCTCGTGCCTGACCGGCCCCTTGCGAGCGTTGGCGGCTCAAGCCTTCGCGACCGATCTCCCGATACGTACGGCCGAGCAAGGGATCATACGTTCCCGTCTCGATCTCCACCGTAGGGGGCTCTCGATCATCACCGCCGAAGCGGAAGGGCGCAAGGTAAAGCTTCTTCGCTTGCCAAGGCCGCAGGCCTTCGGCGAAGTGCTCTGGGAAGCGGTTAGGGTCGGCGGCCGCTCGAAAGGCCTCGCGCGTGATCACGCCCGCCGCTTGATGATTCCCGTGTCCATCTGAAGGATCGCCACGAAATCGAGAGATGATGATGTCGGGCCGATACATCCGGATGACGCGCACGACATCGCGCAGGACGGTCTCCCGACCCCATTTCTCCAGTGTCTCATCGAGCCGCTTCGAGAAGCCGAAATCCACGACGCGCGTGAAGAATTGATCCACGCCGTAGTAACGCCCGGCGGCGAGCAACTCTTCCGTGCGCAGAACGCCCAACGCGTCGAACAGCTCGGGGCCCATCAAGTTCGCTCCCCCTTCTCCCCGCGTGAGCGTCAACAAGCCCGTCCGCACCCCCTGCCCGCGGCTGAGCCAAGCGAGCAAGGCTTCGTTCTCATCGTCTGGGTGCGCCGTCGTATGCAGGACGGTGACGGTCGTGCGCAGGCGCAAAAGCGCTTGCCAGACGGCCGCCGCGTTCTGATTCTCGACGATCTCCTGAACTTGCGCCGAGGGGCAGACGAACTCACCGAGCGAATCGAAGATGAGCGATCCGATGAGGAGCAGAGGAACTCTCTTCATGACGGTCGGCTCCTTTTCCCGCTTCACGTTAAAAGTGTAAGCTACCGCCGATCCCCCTCATCGGGGGCGATCCCGATCTCCTTCGTGGGGGAAGCGAGCCCCACGAGGGCACCATCTCCTACGATCGCGTTCCGGCAATGCCGGTTCAGAAGTACAGCTTCAACCCCAGTTGGATCTCGCGAGCCGGACGCTCGGGATTCCGCAGACTCGTCGTCCGCCCGAAGGTGCCGCTGGCGACATTTGAGTCCGGCGCGGCGAACTGCGGCGTGTTCCACACATTGAAGAACTCGACGCGGAGTTCCAAATAGCGCTCCTCCGTGAAGCGGAACTTCTTGAACACGGAGAGGTCCCAGTTGTGAAAGGCCCACGAGCTGATCGTGTTCGGGCCGCAGTTGCCGAAGGTGAATGGCGCCGGGATGCGGAAGGCGTTCGTGTCGAAATATCGCGCGAGCGTAGGCTTAAAACCGGGAGGGAAGGGATTCCCCACGCAGTCGGCGCGCGCCGTATGTCCAGGACCCGTATTGCTCCGATCCGGCGCGTAGATCGTGATCGGGACGCCGCTGGTGGAGCTGACGATCCCATTCAGTTGCCAGTCGCCGAGCAGCTTCGCCAGCGCGCCTTGATTCACGAACGGTTGGCGTGGTCCGAAGGGCAGTTCCCATACCCAGTTCACCACGAGGCGATGCCGTTGATCGAACGGCAGTCGCCCGTAATCGGCGCGCATATCGTAGACGTTCTGCGGCAAGTTCTGCGGATTCACGTTACCGAACGTCGGCGAGAGGTGCTCGCTCACGGTCCCGAGTGCCTTCCCCAGCGTATACGCCACGTTGAACGCGAAGCCGCGCGAGTAGCGCTTGTTCACCGTAATCTGGAGCGAATTGTAGTTGGCCGTCCCATCGGTACCGAGCCACTGGATGTACGCGCACGAGCCCGGAGCGAGGCAGAAATCGGGGAAGGGAAAGACGACCGGCCCGACCCCCGGCGTGACGATCCGCCCCTGATTCAGATTCCGCAGCTTCCGGATCTTGCGGTTGTAGTTGCCGACGAAGGAGATGTCCACCGAGAGATCGTTCGTGAGGAGGAACTGCGGGCCGAAACTGATCTGCTGCGAATATGGCGAGCGCTCGTAGAAACTCCGCGAGCGGATCTGGAGCCGTCGGACGTCCACCGTCGGCGGCGCCGGCAGAAAGCCATCCCGCAGCAACAGAAGCGGCGGCGCGTTGCTCGGCACGCTCAGGCTCGCGTCAATGACCTGCGGCGGATTCAACTGGAGCATGCTCTCGCTCCCCATCCGATCCATCACCTGGTAGAAGATGCCGAATCCGCCGCGCCACACCATCCGCCGATTCGGCGTGTAAGCGAGGCCGAGCCGCGGCGCCAGATTGTTTCGATCCGGGCGCACGAGCGTGCGCGAGAAGAGCCCCTGTCCTTTCGGCGCCGGTTGAATCGGCGGGAAGGGGTTCGGCGCTGCCGTGATCAATCCCCCACGCCCGCCGTTGGCCGAGGGATCAAAGTTCGTCGTCAGATCGTTTCGCTCGATGAAGGGCGTGAAGTACTCGTAGCGCACGCCATAGGTGAGCGTGAGCTTCGACGTCGCGCGCCAGCTGTCCTGGGCGTACCACATGAAGCCGTCAATGTAGTTGTGCACGACATGCGGCGTCGTCGTCTGCTGGAAGAAGGCGAGGCCGAGCAAGAGATTGGCGAAGCTCTCCCCGGTCCAGAACGTGTTGAACGCCAGCTCCCCATGTGGCGCGCGCACGTCGAGGAAATTGTTCACGAGCCGCTTGTACTCGAAGCCGAATTTGTAGGAGTGAGCCCCGCGGATGTACGAGACGTTGTCAAGGAGCTGGTAGACCTGCGAGACCTGGAACTGCGGGCGCCATCCCGATGTCCCGAGGAAGCTGTAGCCGACGACGCGAATCCACGGCAGGCCGTAGACGAATTCGTTCGCGGGCGCGTTCTTGAGGCCGAATTCCGCGGCCGCGCTCCCTTTCGGCGCGAGCGGTCGGGACCAGCTCTTGATCCGATTGAACCCGAGGCGGAGGTCGTTGAGGAGATTGGGCGAGAACGTGTGATCCCAGGTGAGGGAGAGGACCTGACCGCGCACCTCGCTGTTCGCGCTGAAGCCGCCGGTGGCCAGTGGGTTCGGGAACGGCCCACGCTCGATCATCGCGCGCTCGTCGAAGAAGTCGTAGACGCCGAAGATCAAATCCTTCTCGCCGATCCGATGGTCAATGCGCGCATCGAACGAATCGTTGTTCGTCGGGATGTTGATCGAGGAGACGAACGTGAATGGAGAGATGCCCGGCGCGTTCGGCAGCGGGTAGAGCGAGGCGAGTTTCATCCCCACGGGATCGGCGCAGGGACGTCCATCCGTGCGCAGGGCATTGAGGTTCAGGCGATCGGGCGGCGAGATGCACGGTGCGATGACCGAGAGAAAGCTGGGCGGTGCCGTCAAGACCGGGCGCTCGCTGAAATCGCCCTGGCGCATCTTCGCCGTCGGCACCGTGCCGGTCAGCGTCGTCTCTCGCCGCGAGCGCAAGCCCTGATAGTCGAAAAACCAGAAAGTTCGATCTCGGCGAATCGGGCCGCCGATGGCGAATCCCGCTTGATTGCGAAGGAATTCGCCCTTCGGGATCACGCGCGAGCCGTCGGGCCGTCGCCCCGCCGCGTTGGAGAAGAAATCAGCGGCATCCAAGTTGTCGTTGCGGTGGAACCACCAAGCCGTTCCGTGCAGGTCGTTGCTGCCGGAGCGGATCTCGGCATTGATCACCGCCCCTTGGAACCACCCGAACTCGGCGTTATAGGTGCGCGTCTGCACGCGAAATTCCCGGAGCGCGTCCGGAGGCGGCTGCACGACCTGCGGGCTGCGCTCCTGCGCGTTGGTCGAGAATGAATTGTTGTCCACGCCGTTCAGGGCGAAGTAGTTCTGTAGCGAGAAGTTTCCATTCACGTTGATCTTCGCCTCGCGCGGATTGCCGCCGCTTGGAGTAGGTACGGCGCCCGGAGCAAGTAAAATCAAATCCGAATACCGTCGGCCATCCAAGGGCAGGTCCACGATTCGCCGTTGTTCGACGATCGCGCCCACGTCGGCGCTCTGCGTCTGCAAGATCGGGACTGATTCGGTAACGATCAACTCCTCGGTGATCGCCCCAGGCTGGAGCGTCACATCTACTGACAGGCGCTCTTGCACGTGCAGGATGATGTTGCTGCGGACGGCCGTTTGAAAGCCAGGTGCGGTGACGCGAATCTCATACGGCCCAGGTTGAAGCGCGGGCGCGATGTAGGAACCCGTCGCGTCGGTGACGACTCTCACGCTCGTCCGCCGCTCCAGATGAGTGATCGTCACCTCCGCGTTCGGGATCACTGCCCCGGTCGGATCGGTGACCGTCCCAAGGATGATCCCCGTGTTGATCTGAGCGCTTGTTCCAGAGAAGAGACCGAGAAGCAGCGGAGCAACGAGCGTACCAATGATGACCGACCACGCCTTCTTCATATCCCCTCCCTCCATTTTTTTTCGCACGGTTTTTGTGCGGGACGCGCGGACGTCCGCTCATAACGGGACGTCCGCCGGTGGACGAGTCGAAAGGAAGAAGCGCTCGCGCTTCCTCGCTTCTTCGTACTGTGCGCGAGCTTGGCGCACGGAGTCCATCTCAGAGACCTCCGCTACGGGCACATCCCACCAAGCGTCATAGTTCGGCACGCGCGCCTCTTTGTCGACCTCGACGGCGATGACGGTCGTCCGCGGTTGTTGCCGAGCTTCTTCGAGAGCGCGCTCCAGCTCCTCGCGCGTTCGAGCGCGGAGGGCATGCGCGCCCAAGCTCGCGGCGTTCGCCGCGAAATCCACTGGCAGCCACTCGCCGTCCAGGTGTCCGGTCTGCGGATTCCGAAAACGGTAATCGGTGCCGAACGTCCCGAGCCCGAGCGACCGCGAGAGCCCGCCGATGCTGCCAAAGCCGTGATTGTCGAGCACAAGGATCACGAGCTTGTACCCCTCCTGGATCGAAGTCACGATCTCCGAGGACATCATCAAGTAGGAGCCATCCCCGACCAGGACGTAAACCTCGCGCGAAGGATCGGCCATCTTCACGCCGAGGCCTCCGGCGATCTCATATCCCATGCACGAGTAGCCGTATTCGAGGTGATACCCCTTTGGGTCGCGCGTGCGCCAAAGCTTGTGCAGATCGCCCGGCAAGCTGCCGGCCGCGCAGACGACGACGTCGCGCGGGCCGACGAACCGATTGAGGACGCCGATGACCTCGCTCTGCGCCATCGGCGGACCATGCCGTAGGTCGAACACGCGTTCGACTTCGGCCTCCCATTCCGCCTTCAAGCGCGCGATCTCCGCCGCGTAGTCTGCCGCGACACGATAGCCCGCGAGCGCTTCCCGCAGTTCTTCGAGCGTGATTCGCGCATCGGCCACAAGCGGCAGCGCCGCATGCTTATACGCGTCCATCTCTGCGACGTTGATCGTGAGGAAGCGCACCTCGGGATGCTGGAAGGCCGTCTTCGAAGCCGTCGGAAAATCGCCCAAACGCGTGCCAACGGCGATGACCAGATCCGCATCGCGCGCGATGACGTTAGCCGCGCGCGTGCCCGTCACGCCGATGGCGCCGAGATTCTGCGGGTGATCGAAGGGCAGCGAGCCTTTGCCCGCCTGCGTCTCAGCCACGGGAATCCCCGTCTGCGCGACGAAGCGCGCCAGCGCTTCGGTCGCCTCACTGTAGATGAGGCCGCCTCCGGCGATGAGGAGCGGTCGCTTCGCCGCACGAATCCATTGCACAGCTCGGCGCAGCCGCTCGCGATCGGCCGGAGGGCGAGGAATATGCCAGACGCGCTTCTCGAAAAGCTCCTCCGGATAGTCCCAGGCTTCCGTTTGCACATCCTGCGGCAAGGCGAGCGTCACGGCCCCCGTATCCGCCGGCGACGTCAAGACGCGCATGGCCTCCAGTAAAGCGAACGGCAATTGATCTGGCCGCGAGATGCGATCCCAATAGCGGGAGACCGGTCGGAAGGCATCGTTGACGGAGATATCCTGCGTGTGCTCGGATTCGAGCTGTTGCAAAACAGGCGCGACGTTCCGCCGGGCGAAAATGTCCCCGGGCAGGAGCAACACGGGCAGGCGATTGATCGTGGCCGTTGCAGCTCCCGTGAGCATGTTCGTCGCCCCCGGTCCGATCGAGGACGTGCAGGCGAAGGTGCGCAGCCGATTGTGCATCTTGGCGAAGGCCACGGCGATATGCACCATCGCTTGTTCGTTGCGCGGCAGGTAGTACCGGAAGTCGGGATTCTGCTGCAGGGCTTGACCGATCCCCGCCACGTTCCCGTGCCCGAAAATCCCCCACACGCCGGCGAAGAAGGGGATCTCGCGCCCGTCTCGCTCGACGTACTGATTTTTCAAGAACGCGATGAGCGCTTGCGCCATCGTCACGCGTCGTGTTCGCATCGCCGTCCTCTCCTCTTCGCTTCGCCCACGCTAAAATCCGCCGTGCGCTTCGATGAACGACAAAACCTCGGCTTCATACGGCATGAAATTCGCGCAACCGTGGCGCGTGACGACGATCGCCCCACACGCGTTGCCCATGCGCGCCGCCCGATACCAATCCCATCCTTTCAGATAGCCGTAGAGGAATCCGGCGGCGAACGCATCTCCGGCGCCGAGGACATTGAGGACCTCGACGGGAAAGGCCGGGGCGACGATCGTCTCTCCCTGAGCCAGATGAACGGTCGCGCCTTCGGCACCGCGTTTCACGACCAGGGCTCGCGGGCCGCGTTCCAGAAGCGTTCGGATCGCTCGCTCCACTTCACCCGCGACGCGGGATTCGGAGATTTGCGCGTGCTCGATTCGAACCTCTTCCGCTTCCGCGAGGGCGGCCGCTTTCACTTCGTTCGCCGTTCCGAGCACGACGTCCACAAGCGGCAGCGCCAGACGAATCATCACGCCATAGGCGCGCACGTCATGCCAGAGCGTCGGGCGAAAATCGAGATCGAGAAAGACTTCCGCGCCGTGCATTCGCGCGCGCTCGGCAGCCCAGAGCGTCGCGCTCCGACTGGGTTCTCGACTGAGACCCGTCCCGCTGATAAGCAGTACGCGGCTCTCCGCAATCGGGGCGGCACGGACATCATCAATGGTCAACTCTATATCGGCGCAATTGTCGCGGTAGTAGACCAGGGGGAAGCGGTCCGGCGGCTCCACGCCCAGCAGCACGGCGCTCGTTCGACGCCCTGGCTTTCGCGGGATGTATCGCGTCTCCACCCCTTCGCGCTCCAGAAAGCGCAAGACGAAATCGCCCACAAGGTCATCGCCGACAGCCGTGAGCAAAGCCGAGCGCAACCCCAGCCGCCGCGCGCCCACGCTGATGTTGGTTGGGCATCCTCCCACGTAAGCCGCGAAACTTCTGATCTCTGGAAACGGCACACCGATGTCGGCGGCATAGAGGTCAATCGAGCTGCGACCCATGGCGAGAAGATCGTACCGACGCTCCGCCATCGCACTCCTCCCTCTCAGCGCACGAGTGGGACGCGCGGATCTTTCTCCGTCCACGTCGCGCGCACCCACGCGTGGGCTGGGTCATCGGAGGCCGCCATCGAGCGCGCGCTTCCGGCCAGTGCGTTCAAGTAGTAGACGTTATATCCGTGCGCGGCCACGACCGGATGATACCCCTCCGGAATCAGCACCAGATCGCCATCCCGAACCGTGAGCGTCACATCCCGCCTCCCATCCGCCGTGTAAATCCGCTGGATCGCATACCCCTCCGGACGATCCACCTTGTAGTAGTAAATCTCTTCCAGGTCCACCTCCTCCGGCGGATTGTGGACATCGTGCTTGTGCGGGGGATAGCTCGACCAATTTCCGCTCGGCGTGTAGACCTCGACGATCATCAACCGATCAGCGGGAAAGTCGGGGGTAAGGATGTGATTGATCTGTCGGGTCGCGTTCCCGCCGCCGCGGATCTCGATCCGAACGTCCTCGGGAGGGATCAGCCGAGCCGGGAACGCCCTTTCGGCGCGGGCTCGACAAAAGGCCAGCTCACCATCGGTCTCGGCCGTGATCGTGTAGGAGGTGCCAATAGGGAGGTAGAGGGCTGTCGGGAGTCCGTCGAAAACGTGTGCACGCATGCCAACGTGTGACCACGAGCCCGCTGAAGAGTGGACCGTGAACCGCCCTCCAAGGATCACGATCCCCACCTCCTCGCTCCCCGTCTGTCCGGAGATCATCTCTCCGGCCGCCAACGCTTGGACGGAGAAACTCAGATATTCGAATCCGACCGCTTCCGGCGTGATGGAGACGCGCTCGCCCGTCTTTCCCTCCAAAGGGCGCGGCCGAATGAGCAGATCATGAGCGGGGATGGGCATAGGCCTCCTCCTTTCGCGGGGGAGCGGTCGAGGCTCGAATGATCAACTCGCCTTGCACCCAGATCGTCTGCTGAGAATTCTCTCCATTGAGGAGCTGCAGCAACAACGCCATAGCTTGCCGCCCCATCTGCCGTTTCGGTTGACGGATCGTCGTCAGCGGTGGCTCCGTATATGAGGCGATGAAGAGGTCATCGAATCCCACGAGCGAGATGTCTTCCGGAACGCGAAGTCCTCTCATGCGCGCGACGCGCAGCGCGCCCAAAGCCGTCATGTCGTTGTAGCAGAAGACGGCCGTCGGCGGCGGGGCGAGCGCCAGCAGCCGCTCCATCGCCCGCATCCCCCCTTCCGGCTTCCCATCCCCATGAACGACCAGCTCCGGTTGAAAGGTGAGCCCAGAGCGCTCCAGAGCTTGACGGTACCCAGCGAAGCGTTCGGTGTCGGATTGATACCCGAATTGATCGCCGATGTACGCGATGTGTCGGTGGCCGAGCTGAATCAGATGCTCGGTCGCCGTACGACTGGCCGTGACGTTATCAATCATGACCGAGTGGACGAATTCGCCCGGATGTTGATTGTTGATGAGCACAATCGGGACCTTCATCTCGCTCAGGTGATTCATGTAGAGCGCGCCAACGCGCGAGGCCGTCACGAGAATACCGTCCACCCGTCGCTCGTGAAAAGAATGCACGACCTTGATCTCGCGGTCTGGATCCGCATTGGAGTTCGCCAGAAAGACCGAATAACCGTGATCATTGGCCACCTCTTCGATACCGCTGACCACCTCGGCGATGAAGGGATCGGCAATCGTCGTGACCACGACGCCGATCGTCTTGGTCTTTCGGGTAACTAAGCTACGGGCGACGGCGCTTGGCCGATACCCCATCTCTTCGGCGATTCGACGAATGCGCTCGGCCGTCTCCCGGCTGACAAGCGGACTATTGTGCAAAGCCCGCGAGACCGTCGAATGCGAGACCTTCGCCACGCGCGCAATGTCTTTGATCGAGACGGTGCTCATGGCTGCACACGTTTCCAATCATTGGCCAAAGAATAAACTTCCCAAGATCTTCTCTGAGACCGCTTCCGCAAACCCACGCCCTCCGCAAGAGCCCTCTATCATATCCCGAATCCCAAGCTTGTCAAGACCGAAAAAATCCTTGACATCGAGCGGAATTCGTCTATAATTCTTCTTGCGATCGTTGAGGTCAAGGATCGTGAACGATTATCGAGGGGAATCATGAAGGCGACGAAGGTTCGAGAGATCACGCTCTTAGAGCAGGCCATCTACTCCGGTCGATTCCGGGAAGCGGAGCGGATGGCCGAGGAGATTTCGCCGACCGACTTGCGGTCGGCAGCCGCGAAGGCTCAGGTGTTGATCTACAAGGGGGAGCTTGAGGAAGCTGGGGAGTTGCTCGGGGCCTTTGAGAAGCGGCTGGCAGAGGCGAACTTGAAGGAAGCGGCCGAGTTCGGTTTGGCGAAAGCGGAGTGGCATTATTGGCGGGGCGAGTACGAGGAGGCCAAGCGGCAAGCGCAAGTTGTCCTCGGGATCTATAGCCTCAATCGCGATCATTTCGGGCTGGCGCGCGCGCTATACGTATTGGGACGGGTGTATCGGCGTCAGGGCGACTATGAGCAAGCGCGGCAGGAGATGTTGCGGGCCCTTGAAGAGGCGGAGGTCGTTGCGGATCGGCCGACGGCATTTCTGATTGGGCTTATCACTTTCAACCTGGGTGTCATTCATTACTTTTTGGGCGATCTCGTGCGGGCGGAGCAGGAGTTATTGGCAGCCATTCGCGCCCTGGAGGCGGAGCGGGGTCGGTACTATGGTAATGCCTTGAACTTCTATGGGACGCTGCTGATTGGAAAGGGGCTGTACGAAGAGGCGGCGCGCATCATCCAAGCAGCATACGGGTGCTTGGCCGAGAGCGCGTTCTTCGACGATCTGGCACATGCGACGAACAACCTGGCCTACGCGTGTATCCGCATGGGGGAGTTCGAGCGCGCAGCACGGTTACTGGAGGAGAGTTTGGAACTGCGCCGCCGGTCCAAGGACATCGCCGGAGAATCGGCCACGCTGGAGCTTTTCGGGCGACTGCGCTTGGAGCAAGGGCAGTTGTCCGAGGCAGAGACTATCCTGCGACAAGCCATCGAGTTGGCGGAGTTGGGGAAGAATCCGCACGAGAAGGCGGTCGCAGCGATCACCCTGGGGCGCGTGCTCATGGCGCAAGGACGGTTGGAGGAGAGTCAACAACTTCTCGAAGAGGCCTTGGACTTGGCTCTGCAGTTGAAGAACAAGTCGCTTCAGGCCGAGAGTCACACCTATCTTGCGGAGCTGTGGGTCCATCGAGGCAACGGGATGCAGGCTCTGGAACATCTCAGGCGCACGAAGGCGTTGCTCAATGGGTATCGCGATGCCTATCTGTTCGCGCAGATTGAGCGGATCGAGAGGTTGGTGCAGCAGCAGCGGATCAAAGCCGAAGAGGGGGTCTTCATGATCCGGAGTAGCTTCCTGCCTACCTGGCGAGAGGCTCATGAGATGCTGGGGAAGTTTCTCTTGGCGGAGGCGTTGCGGCATGCCGGTGAGAATCAGACGAAAGCCGCCGAGCTGCTGGGCGTCACCAAGGCCTACATCACGATGTTGCGAAAGAAGTACGGGATTTGATAAGGAGGTTCGGCATATGAGGAGACTTCTCGCGATCGCGTTTCTCATGTTCATGCTCGGGAGCCTTGTGTTGCCCATTCGTGCGGGCGTCACAGCAGGTGGAAGACCGTATCTCCCTGGTGAGGACCTCCCGGTCGGAGGAGTGACGGCCGGAGGCCGACCTTTCATCACTGGTGGAGGGGTGTTCACCCCTGCTGGTTTCGGCCTGGGGGCTCAGCTCTACGATGAGGGATGGGACGTCGCGTCCGATCCTTATTGGGGCGGGGGCGGATGGGTCGATCTAGGATGGTGGCCTTCCTGGTCCTGGCTCGGATGGGGAGCATTTGGCATCCTCGATTTCTTCTTCGGTCTTCCCGTTGGCTTTTTCTTCACTCTGTACTGACTGTGCTGGAGGAGGTGCGGTCCCGAACATGGCCCCCCTTCGGGACCGCGCCTAACACCTACTTCGTTGCGTCGGTCGAAGGCGCTCCCTGCGCGACCTTCGGTTCAGGGACTGCCTTCAAGCGGACAGTGAATTCCGAACCCACGCCGGGTTCGCTTCTGACGTGGATCTCTCCTCCATGAAGTTGAACGAGATGCTTCACGATGGCTAGGCCGAGGCCACTCCCCCCGGTCTCGCGAGATCGAGATTTCTCACCCCGATAGAAGCGCTCGAAGATGCGGGGTTGGTCGGCCGGAGGGATACCGATTCCGGTGTCGGCGATCGAGATCTCCAGATGTTCCCCCAGACGGCGCGCGCGAATCCACACGTGGCCGTTAGGCCGGTTGAACTTCACGGCATTGTCCAAGAGATTCTGCAGGATCTGCGTCAGGCGGAGGGGATCGGCCAGAACCTGAATCGCCTCTGGGACTTCATTCACTATGGCGATGCCGCGCTCTTCCGCTTGAGGTTGGATCAGGGCCAAGACATCTTCGACGAAAGCGCGCAACGGGAGCACTTCGAGAGAGAGGGCGATCGCGCCCGATTCGATCTCCGCCAGATCGGTGATGTCGCGCACCAAGGCGTGGAGGCGCTGCGCTTGACGAAAGAGGCCATCAAGGCAGCGGCGCATATGTTCGGAATCATCCGGTTCGATCTCCTGCAGGGTCTCGACGTAAGCGAGGATGGCCGCCAGTGGCGTGCGCAGTTCGTGCGAGAGGTTGGCGAAGAAGTCGCGCCGTATGCGCTCCAAGCGCTCCAGGGCGGTGATCTCCACGAAGACGCCCAGGGCAGCGTGCGGCGTATCGGAAGCGAGGTGCAGCGGGGCGATCCTGACCTGAAACGCGCGCGGCTCGCCGCGTCGCAGCTCGAAGCGCGATTCGACGGAAGCGCCATGTTCGAGCGCCTGTTGGAAGCCTTCGTGCAGCGTGGGATCGCGCGTGAGATCAATTAGTCGAAGGGGGCGGGAGGAGATCGGCGGTGGGGGGAAGATCTCGGCGGCCGCTGGATTCTGGACGAGAACGGTCATCTCCCGATCCACGACGAGCACCCCTTCGCGCATGGCAGCCAGGATGGTCCGCCACACAGGGTGGGCCGCGTGGACCAGCTCACGAAGGAACTCGCGATGGGCGTTCTCTTCGGCGGAGATCACGGCGAGGCGTCGGAAGGTTCGTGCGGTCGCGGGCGAAATCGGTACCCGATGCCGACGACCGTCTCGATGTATCCTTCGATCCCGAGCTTCTTCCGCAGATTGCGCACGTGCACGTCGAGCGTGCGCGTATCGCCGTAATAGGCGAGGCCCCAGATGCGATCGAGCAGGTATTCGCGCGTGAGCGTGCGACCGGGATTTCGCACCAGAAGAGCGAGCAACGCGAACTCCTTTCGCGTGAGCTTGATCTCGCGCCCTGCGACCTTCACGATGAAATGGGCTGGATTCAGATAGAGCGTCCCATCGTCGTAGATGGACGCCGGCTCCTCCTCGTCCTGGGCCCGGCGCAGCAGGGCTTGCAGTCGTGCTTCCAGCTCCCGCAGGCTGAAGGGTTTGGTCACGTAATCGTCTGCCCCGAGGTTCAACCCAAGGACCTTGTCCGACTCGCTCGTCCGGGCCGTGAGCATGAGGATCGGCAACCGACGCGTTGCGTGCTCCAGACGGAGGCGGCGGCAGAGCTCGAAGCCGTTCATCTCCGGCAGGTTCACATCGAGAATGAGCGCGTTTGGCCGCCGCCGGGCAAGGGCGCGTAAGCCCTCTTCGCCCGTCAGCGCGATCTCCACCTCGTATCGTCCCCAACGTTCCAGATGCTGTTTGAGCAGATGCGCCAGTTCGACGTCGTCCTCGATGATCAGGATCGTCGGCTTCATAACTCTGGCCACTCGCGATGATGCTTGATGACCTCGCCGCGCGCCATGTAAACGATCTGCTCGCAGATGTTCGTCACGTAATCGGCGATCCGCTCCAGATGCTTGATGATGAAGAGCAGTTCCGCTCCTCGGCGGACGGTCGTCGGATCTTCGGTCATGAGCTCGAGTAGCTCATCGTAGATGCGCTTGTAGAGCGCATCGGCTTGATCGTCGTGCCGAATCGTCTCCAGAGCTTTCGCCGCATCGCAACCGGTGAACGCATCGAGACCGTCCAGCAGCATCTGCTGGACGATGCGGGCCATCTCCGGGATGTCGAAGTAGATCTTCAACTGCGGTTCTCGATTCAGTCGGAGGACGTGACGGGCGATATTCACGGCATGATCGGCGATCCGCTCAATAGCCGGGGCCGTCTTCACCGCGGCGATGACGAAGCGCAAATCGGAGGCTGTCGGTTGTCGGAGCACGAGGATATCGATGCACAGCTCATCCACTTCGTTCTCCAGTTGGTCGATCTTATCATCATCGCGAATGACCTGTTCGGCCAGCTCCGAGTCGCGTTCGACCAGGGCGCGGATCGCCTGAGCGATGGCCGCTTCGGCGCGCCCGCCAAGCATCAGGAGCTTGTCGCGCAGCCGATTCAAATCATGATCTATTGGCCTGAGATGATCGGCCATGTGTGCTCTCCTTCCCTCGCCCTCATCCGAAGCGCCCCGTGAGATAATCTTCGGTCAACTTCTCACGCGGCACCGTGAACAATTTCTCCGTCTGGTTGAATTCTACAAGACGGCCCATCCAAAGGAAAGCCGTGTAATCGGAGACGCGGGCGGCCTGTTGCATGTTGTGCGTGACGATGATGATCGTGTAGTGGCGTTTCAGCTCGGCGATCAGCTCTTCGATCTTCTCCGTGGCGATCGGGTCCAAGGCCGAGGCCGGTTCATCCAAGAGCAGGACCTCCGGTCGCACGGCCAACGCCCGGGCGATGCAGAGCCGTTGCTGTTGCCCCCCAGAGAGCGTGAGTGCCGACTCATGCAACCGATCCTTCACTTCGTCCCAGAGAGCGGCCTGGCGCAAGCTCTCCTCGACGCGCTCTTCTAACTCCCGGCGATCGCGCACGAGTCCGTTGACGCGCAAGCCGTAGGCGATGTTCTCGAAGATCGTCTTCGGGAAGGGATTCGAGCGCTGAAAGACCATGCCCACGCGCCGCCGCAAGCGCACGACGTCCACCTGCGGGTCGTAGATGTTCTCCCCATCCAGAAGGATGTGCCCTTCCGCGCGCGTGTCTGGGATGAGGTCGTTCATGCGATTGATGGCGCGCAAAAGCGTCGTCTTGCCGCATCCTGAAGGGCCAATGAGCGCCGTTACCTGATTTCGCGGGAACCCCAGCGTGATGTCGTGCAAGACGCGCGTGTCTCCGTAGTAGAAGCTGAACCGCTCGACCTGAACCTTCACCGACAGCGCCTGCGGTTCGGCCAAGCGCGCCTCAGTCACTTCCGATCTCGAAGCGTTCTCTCTGAGCAACTCGACTTTTGGCCGCACCGTTCTCCTCCTGATTGACGAGACCTCAGCCTTCGCTCCTCAAGTGCGAACGCGGAATCGCCGTCGCACGCGGGCGCGAATGAGCACGGCGACGACGTTGAGGGCGAACGTGAGTGCCAGCAGGACCAGGACCGTCCCGTAGAGCAAAGGCTTGGTCTTCTCGACATCCGGCGATTGGGTCGAGAGGATGAAGACGTGATAGCCGAGCTCCATGAACTGGTCGTTCAATCGGCTCGGCAGATAGGGAAGGAAATAGGCGGCGCCTGTGAAGAGGACCGGAGCGACCTCCCCGGCCCCGCGACTCACGGCGAGAATGGTGCCGGTGAGGATCCCGGGCAGTGCCTCTGGCAGGACGACGCGCCAGATCGTTTGCCAGCGCGTGGCTCCCAGCGCCAAGCTCGCTTCGCGCAGTTCGCGCGGCACGGCGCGCAGCGCCTCGTCGGTGGCGACGATCACCACTGGCAGCGTGAGCAAGGCCAGGGTCAGCGCCGCCCAGATGATAGCCGGCTGCCCGTAGGTCAATTCCCCCCCATAGAGAAGTCGGTCAATGCTCCCGCCCACGAACTGCACGAAGAACCCAAGCCCAAAAAGGCCGAAGACGATCGAGGGGACGCCGGCCAAGTTATTGACAGCCGCGCGCGTCGCCTGGGCGAAGAGGATCTCCAGAACGTGCATCCCCTCCCGAAGACGCGCTCGCCACGAACGCGCCGCCCGCGCTCGCGCCCACGCGTAGGCGAGGTTCGATCCGGGGACGAATTCGCGCAGGTATACCGCCGTCGCCACGCCGATCGGAACGGCGGCGATGGTCATCAGGATGACGAGGGCCACCGTCCCGAAGATCGCCGGGAAGATCCCCCCCTCGGTCATGCCCGCGCGCGGCGCCGTCGTCAGGAAGTCCACCGTGATCTGTCCAGCCCCATTCCAGACGATGTTCCCCAAGATGATCCCGAGCATCGCCACGATGAGGGCGCTCGCCACCGCGAGCAACCCGATAGGGACCTGTTCGCGGAAGCGTTCCCAGAACAACGTCGGTCGCGAGACGATGAGCGATGTCGTCGGCATCTCCAGACGAGGCCCGGCGTTCATATCTCTCCCCGCAATCGGCGTTGGACGCGGTGGATGATGTACACGCCCACCGAGTTCACGATGAACGTGACGACGAAGAGCAGCGCTCCGATGAAGAAGAGGACGTGATAATGTGGGCTTCCGAAAACGACCTCGCCCAATTCGGCCGCGATCGTCGCCGCCAACGTGCGCACCGAATCCGTGAAACGCCAGGACGTGATCGCCGCGTTCCCCGAGGCCATCAGGACGATCATCGTCTCTCCGACGGCGCGTCCGAACCCTAGGACGAGGCTGGCGAAGATGCCGGGCGACGCCGCAGGTAGGACGACGCGCGTCGCCGTTTGCCAACGCGTGGCGCCCAGCGCCAAACTCGCCTCGCGCAGACTCTGCGGGACGGCGTTCAACGCATCCTCGCTCACCGTGTAGATGATCGGGATCAACGCCAGGGCGAGCGCCGTCCCCGCCGTGATCGCGTTCAACCGCGTCGGGAATCCGAACAGCTGCTGCATCCATGTCGCGAGGGCGATCAGTGCGAAGAACCCCAAGACCACCGATGGAATGCCGGCCAAAAGCTCAATGGCCGGCTTGATCACCTCTCGAATCCGCGCGGGCGCGAATTCGGACGTGTAGAGCGCTGCCGCGATGGCTAACGGTGCCGCGATCAGCAAGGCCACGAGCGCCGTCTTCAACGTCCCCAAGATCAACGGAATGAGACTGTATTTCGGCACGAGGGCAATGGGCTGCCACATATATCGGCTCGCCGGATCCGGCCCCTCCATCGGGTGGAAGAAGTGACGGAAGCTCGCCTCCTGTTGGATCCTCGGATCGGTCAGAATTGGCAGCGCCTCGCGAAAGATGAAGATGAAGATAAGGACGATCGTGGCGATGGCCGTGAGCGAGAGCGTGAGAATCGCGCGACGCGCCCATCGGTCGGTCCACAGGCGCCGTTGGTCATCGCCGAACGTCATCCTGCGCCTCATCTCACGAATCGCGTTCCCACCTCCGGGCGATCTCCCGGCGCGTCTCTTCCGGCAGCGGATAGTACCCGACGTCCTTCACCACCGCCTGTCCTTCGGGCGAAAGGACCCACCGGATGAAATCGCGCGCCACCGGGTTGCTCGGCTTCCCCACCGTGTAGAAGTACAACTGGCGACTGATCGGATACTGGCCGGAGAGGACGTTCTCTAAGGTCGGAGCGATCGCCGGAGACACCTCATCCTTCCTGATCTTGAGCACCTTGATCCCCGCCCCGTAGGCGATCCCGCCGTAGCCGATAGCCTTCGGGTCTTTCGCCACGGCGTTGATGACGGCCGCCGTCCCCGGGAGCGTTTGCGTCGCCGGAGCGAAATCGGCGTTCTCCAGGACGTGCTCCTTGAAGTAAACATACGTGCCCGAGTTGTTCTCCCGGCTGTAGAGGACGATCGGCAGATCCGGCCCACCGATGTCCTTCCAGTTCGTGATTCGTCCCGTGTAGATCGCCTTGAGCTGCGCCAGCGAGAGCTCGCTCACCGGATTCGACTGATGGACGTACACGGCCAAGCCGTCCAGAGCGACCGGCGTCTCAATCACCTCCACACCGAATTTGACCTTCACTTGCTCGGCCTCCGCGGGTTTGATCGGACGCGAACTTTGCGCGATGTCCGTCGTCCCGTTGATCAACGCGGCGATCCCCGTTCCCGATCCCCCCCCGGTGACCTGGATCACCGTTCCCGGATGCCGTTGCATGTAGACCTCAGCAAATCGCTGGCCCAAGATCACCATCGTGTCCGAACCTTTGACGGTGACGGCGCGCGCGCGGTCCGATGGCGCGCGCGAGGAGCACGCGAGGCTCCAGATGGCCAGGACGCCGCACGCGATGAAGAGCCCTCGGTTCGTTCGGCGAGCGTTCCTCATGCCTCCTCCTTCAGAAAGCGAATTGTAGCCGCGTGAGCACGGAGATCGAGCGCTCCGCGTGATGGAGCGGCCGCGCCGGGAAATGCTCCACGGCCAGATCGAGCATGTACTTGACGAAGGGGGTCAGATACCAGTTCACCCCGCAGGTGACCGTCTCAGCGCGCGCCGATCCCATTCCATCCGAGAGTTGCAGTACCGAATAGCGAATCTTCGCCTCCCAAGCACCCCATCCGCGTTCTCCCTTTCCCGAAGAGAGAAACGAGCGGCGAGGGGTGACCGGTCCATTCTCCGGCTTCTTCTCCCCGGTGAGCAAATAGGTGGCTTGCATCGTATACCCTTTCGCGACGACCGCTGGCAGCGTCGTCTTGTTCGGCCCCAATTGGTACCGGTCTTGAGCCATTTGGTTGTACTCGGCACGCAAGGCGAAGGGGCCGGCCAGGTATGTCAGTTCGCCATTGGCGCGCAGCAGTTGTCCATTCACTGGGCGTGCGGCGAAGAACGTGACGCTCTGACTCTCCGTTTGTCCGATCAGACTCATCCCCCCGCGTTGCCGACCAAGCGCCACGGCTCCGCCGAAGCTCACGCCCTGTCCCTCGCGCGCGTCTTTCTCTCGCCAGGGCGAGACGCGCACGCGCAGGACGCCTTCGGGCGTGCGCGTCGTATTCAGCGCGAGGCCGCCTTTCCCGTTGAAGGCGCCGATGTGGTAGACGACCTTTCCATCGGCGATTTCCCCCACAAGCTGTATGCCCGGGCTACGACTCGGAGCGATTCGCGTCGCCATCGCCCGCTCCACAAAATCTATATGCATCGCGCTACGCAATTCCTCCTGCGAGAACGGCTCCTTGAATTGACCCGCTTGCACAGAGAGCCCCGGGCGTACGTGCACTCGCAACCACCCATCCCGCAGCACTCCAGTGCCGCGCTCCGCGAAATCCGCCTGAATCCTGTACTCGTAGCGGGAGAGCATGCGCCCAGACATCGCCAGGCGAAGTCGGCGCACGAGGAACGTATTGGGTGGAGCAAGCGACTCTTGCCCATAGGCCCGAAAGTCCAGTTGCCCCTCTCCGGAGAACGAGAGCTCGAAATCTCCGTCGGCGCTCCGGAATGTCGGACGCCCACTTGACCACAGAAAGAGCGAAGGCGCTCGCTCGCGCGAAGAAGCCGTTCGTTCCGACGAGCGATTCGAGACATCCGAGGCTTCGTCAGCTCGGCGCACAAGCGCCCGCACCTCTTGGCGAAGCTCCTCGAGGAGCCGACGCTGTTCGGCCAGCTGTTGCTTCAGCTGTTCGATCGTCTGCTCCTGTTCTCGCACCAACTTTCGCAATGCCTCCAGCTCCATCGGGGACTGCGATTGCTGTGGGCCTGGGCTCGCCAAAAGTGGGGGGGTGAAGAGGAGGAAAAAGATCCATGCCCGGAGCCCTCCCCGGACGAGCGCCTCTTGCGCTCCGTGATGGCTCATCATGCTGTGCTCCCTTGGCGGTTTCGTTTAACTATGGACTTTACTCGATCCGGCGGCGCTTGTCCACATCCCCCCTTGGGTTCGGCGAATCTCACGATTGCCAGTTTATGAGGAGCGAGTAAAGGGCATGTGAGCGGAAGGTTAAATCTGTGTAAAATTTCGATGCGCGCGCAGCTGAGCGACCAACTCGTCGAACCGTTCGAGTGAGAGCGCGACTTCGGAGAAGATGCCCCGCAGGTCCTCGGCCGTGATCCTCTCGAAGTGTTCCCGAATGGGGACGACCACCAACCCTGCCAGATCAATAGCGGCCGGGCTGATCAGCAGGCGCTTCGGTTCCTCGGCGAAAAAGCAACTCGGGCGATGGCGTGCGCGGGGGAAGAGGAGCACCGTCCACACCAGCGGAGGATGGCGCTGATCCCCCGGCGCATTTGCTGGCGCCGCCTCCGCGAAGAGAATGAGATTGAGCATCGGTTCACCGGGAGAGTCGGTTAGGTTCGCGAGTGCCGAGAGCGTCTCGGCGATCCATGCGCTCAGTCGTTGGCGATCCGTCGCGCGGTAGATCAACGTCGGCGCCGGGTAGGAGACGGTATGGGAGATCGTGATCCCCGGTTCGCTCACTACGAGCTGTCGCTCGGCGAAGTTTCGCCCGATGGGCAGACGAGCGCGCACGGCGGCTTGGAAATGCAGGTGATCTGGAGCCGAGGCGCCGCACTTCGGCCCATTGTAGAGGAGGAAGAAATCCGGCGAGAGTGCGGCTGCCATATCGAGTAGGACGTCGAATCTCCCACCCAGGGCTTGGGGAGTGTGCGCGCGGTGAACGATCGTCACGTGCTGCTCGAGAATGGGATAGGGGTTGCAGAGGATCACGTACTCGTGCCCGTAGGCGAGCCCACGCTCTTCAACCGGGAGGTGTTCGGGACAGAGGAAACACGGGCGCTGTTGCACGGCTTCCTCATCCACGATGGCCGTCGTGCTCGTTAGCCGGAGCGGATTATGCTGGAGGAGAAGTGTGGCCGATCCGAGCGACACTTCTCGGATGAGCACCCGGGCAAGCGCCTCCAGACCGCGAGCGAGGGCCGGCCAGCGCGCGCATTGTTCCCGAAAGAGTGCATCCACGCGGGCGCGCCAGGTCGCGTCCGCTGCGGGGAGCGCGAGTTCCTCATCGCGCAAAAGGCGTTCTTCCCACGCTCGCGACATGCGCTCCTCAATTGACAGAGGAAGATCGCCATTATACACCTAAAGGCTGTCTCGGTCATGCGTTTCGTCCCCGCGCTCGACAAGCGACGGCGGTGAGGGGCCGAGAGAGAGGAGCAAGGGATGCCCATCTTAAGCTTGGCGTCATCGGATGAGATTCGCGCGATCCTCTTGGAGACGCACGCCCTCTGGGGCGAAGGGATGACGCTGGACGACTATATCGCCTTCGTGCGAGCGCAGATGGAGAGTCCGTGGGGGCGGGAGAACTTCCGATACCTCGTGTGGAGGGAGGGAACGCTCATCCTGAGCAGCCTGAAGCTCTACCGCTTACATGCGCGGTGCGGATCACGGCACGTGATCCTTGGTGGAATTGGCGCCGTATATACCCCTTGGGCGCAGCGCGGCCAGGGACATGCGCGCGCGATGCTCGCTGCTGTCCTGGAACGCTTGCAAGCGGAGGGTGCTCACGGCGCGCTCCTCTTCTCGGACATCGGGGCGGAGTATTATCGCCGGCTCGGATTTCGGCCCGTGCCATCACACGAGTTCTCCGTGCCATTGACCGTCATTCCGACGAACGAATCTTCGTCAGTGGTAGTCGAACGAATTCGCGATGCCGATTGGCCGGATGTCGAACGCCTCTATGAGCAAGCGACGGCTTCGGATCCGTTCGTGCTGCACCGCTCCTCGACCTATTGGGCGCATTGGCGGCGCAAGGAGCAAGAGCGCATGGGGCGTCTGCCCGAGGGCGTGAGATCGTCGCGGCATTGGATCGCTCGGCGCGAGGGAGAGAGCGTGGGGTATGTGCTCACCGTCTTCGAGCCGCCCGCGCTCGTCCTCAAGGAGTTGATCATCGCCGATGGGACTCAGGAGACCGCCGAGGCTCTCCTCGCGGCGATCCGGTGGGATGGCGAAGCGCTCGGTGCCGTGCAGCTCGTCGGATGGTGGCCGCCGCTGGCGTGGTCGCGCTTTCTCCTCAGCGAACACATTCGCCCGCGTCCCCGAACGCGGGAGCTGGCGATGATCGCGCCTTTCGATCCGACGCTCGATGTGGAGCAGCTTGCCGTATGGGGGGACTTGTTCTGGGCGACCGATCACTTTTGAGCGCGCTCGATCGTCTCACCGAACTTTGTCCGGGCTCGATGGCTTCTCAAAGAGCTTAGGATCAATGGGGACGTTCACCTGCACCTCCTCGAAGCTCGCGCGCGAGACTTGGACATCCCCCCGGTATCGGTCGATGCGCAGAGGGAGTTTGATGCCATCGAAGTCCTGGTAGAGGTGGAAGCGTTCCTCCTCGTTCTCGTAAGCGAGTTTCACGGGCAGGTGCGTTTGAGGGTCGAAGTAGACCTGGATGCGATCCACCTCGTCTCCCTCGAGCGGGACGATCAACTCCACGCCGACGCCGCGTTGACGAAACCAGAGTTCGCGCTCGCCCAAGTAGCGCAGTTTCACCTCGGGTCGTCGCCAGAGGTCGCGCATGACCGTCTCCAGGCTGCGCCGCTGCGCCGTTCGGAAGCGGGCGATCTCCTCTTCTTTTTGGTCGCGGAGGTTGCGGGACGGGCCATCGTAGATCCACCCGCGCGCGCCGACGTTGACCTGGATGAAGCGATCCTTGCCGCGCCCGAATTCGACGCGCTCGCGATCGGGATAGAGGACGTAGACGGTGAAGGGGAGAAGTGCCTGCAATTGCTCCCGCTCGTTGAATTGCGAATAGAGCCCGCGACCCATGAGGGACTTGAGCGCGAGATATCTCTCGCCGCCGAGCGCGCGCGTGGCCGCTTCGAAGAGCGCGCGCGCATGATCTTCCTGGGCGAAGACCGAAGACAGAAGCCAGGGGAGAAGCGCGAGGCTCACCATGCGGTGAATCAGCGTCCGGAAAGGCTCGCCCGACATGGATCGTCCATCACACGACGACGGCTTCCAGCGGATGCACCGCGATCTCGCCCTCCTTCACGTCTACGAGGAAGTGATCGGCCTCCTTCCACATCTGTGTGATCGGGAGCTTGACGTGCTCATCAATCGTGCGCTTGAGGAAGCGGGCTCCGAACTGCAGGCTGTAGCCCATCTCGACGAGCCGATCCAGGGCCGCTTCGGTCACGGTCAAGCTCTTGTTGTACTTGGCCATCTGCGCGCGCGTCTTCTCCAAATACATGCGGGCGATCTCGCGCACCTCCTCGCGCGTGAGCGGGGAGAAGACGATGATCTCGTCAATGCGATTGCGGAACTCTGGGGAGAAGTGATCCTCCGCCGCCCTGATGATCTCGCGTTTGATCTGCTCCAACGTGTCCTTGTTCTGCGGGGCGAAGCCGAGCGGGTTCAGGTACTTCTTGTAGCGGTCGCTCCCCAAGTTCGAGGTCATGATGACGATGGCATCGGAGAGATACACCTTCTTCCCGCGCCCATCGGTGATCCACCCCTCGTCGAAGGCTTGCAAGAAAAGCTGCATGAGATAGATGGAGGCCTTCTCGACTTCGTCAATGAGGAGGACCGTGAAGGGATTGTCGCGCAGCGCTTCGGTGAGGATACCGCCGCGTTCGCTCCCGACGATGCCGCGCGGCATGCCGATGAGCTTCTCGATGCCGATGGTGCCGTCCTGATATTCGGAGCAATCAATGCGAATCATCTTGTTTTCGTCGCCGAACATGAATTCGGCGACGGCCTTGGCCAGTTCCGTCTTCCCCACGCCCGTCGGCCCGAGGAAGAGCAGGACCCCATCGGGACGATAGAAGTTCTCCTTGAGCGGCCCCTTGTTGAGCCGCAGACGGCGCGCGACGGCACGGATGGCTTCCTTCTGGCCGACGACGCGACGGGCGAGCGCTTCCTCCATCTCCTTGAAACGCTCGGTCGTATCGCGGAAAATCATGTCCTTGGGGATACGGGAATCTTGCGAGATGACTTCGATGACGTGCTCCGGTCGAACGATGCGCTCCTCCGGCTGCTCGATCTCGACTTTGACGGCCGCCGTATCCAACCATCCGATGACCTTGTCCGGCAGATGGAGCCCGCGCAGATAACGCGGTGCCATCTCCAGAGCCGTCTCAAGAGCTTCCTCGGAGATCGTCACCGAGTAGTTTCGCTCCAAGCGCGGTTTGATCCCCTTCAGGATTTGGCGCGTCTCTTCGAGCGTCGGCTCTTCGACCTTGACGACGCGGAAGCGGCGGGCGAGGGCTTCGTCCTCGGCGATGTACTCTTTGTATTCGGTCATCGTCGTCGCCCCGATGATGCGAATCTCGCCTCGGGCGAGGGCGCCTTTGAAGATATTGGCGGCATCATTGGAGACGCCCAATGCCGCGCCCGCACCGATGATCGTGTGGGCCTCGTCAATGAAAAGGATGATGTTCTCGCGCTCTTTGACTTCGTTGATGATGCCGTGCAGGCGTTCCTCGAACATCCCCCGCAACATCGTCCCGGCGACGACGCCCGACATCTGCAAGCCCACGATGTGGGCGTTTCGCAGGCGCGGGGGGACGCGCTCGGGGTGGAACTCGATGAGTTGCGCGAGTCCTTCGACGATGGCCGTCTTCCCGACGCCCGGATCGCCGACGAGCATGACCGAATTCGCGCGCTCGCGGTGGCAGAGGATCTCCATCACCTGCCGCAATTCTTTCTCCCGACCGATGAGCGGCGGGAGTTTGTCCTCGCGAGCGAGCTTATTGAAGCTGACGCCGAAATGCTTCAAATAAGGCGGCAATTCGTAGCGACGGCGGAAGCGCTCCTCACGCTCCTCGCGCGAGCGCACGCGCGTGATGATCTTCTGCAAGACGACGTCCGGGTCCGCGCCCAGCCGTCGCATCAGCTCCACCGGCGTGCTGTCGCGGTCTTGGAAGAGGGCGATGAAGAGATCCGAGGAATCGATCTCATTGCGCCCCATAGAGCGGGCGCGATCCAACGCCAGCTTCAAGATCGTGCGACAGGAGGGGTCCAGACGCACGCCCCGTCCGGTGAACTGACGCGCGACCGAGAGCTGCTCGTTCAAGGCGCGGATGACGGCTTGCGGATCAATGTTGAGGCTTTGCATGACCTCGTTGAAGAGCGAACGCTCGACCTCAATGAGGGCTGCCAAGATGTGCTCAGGCGTGACGATATTGTGGTCCCGGTGGCGGGACTCCTCAATGGCGCGCCCCATGACGCGGCGTCCGCTCTCGGAGAACTTGTCTTGGAATGGTCCCAGGTCAATCATAGCCGTCGCAAATGCGAATTATACACAGCCGCTTCACCCCGACTCAAGGCGATGCCCTTCGTCGGCCGCCGTCGTCGCTTCGGCGGCGACATCCTTCCGCGCGCGCCCGACACGCACGCGCGCCGGACGGATCAACGTCGTCTCCCCCAGGCGGTACCCGGGCTCTACGACGTCGAGGACGAGGCCATCCTGCTCGGGCTCGACCTCCACGACCTCGACGGCCTCATGCAGAGACGGGTCGAAGGGCTGATGTTGAGGCGCGATGACCGTGATCCCGCAGTGTTGGAGCCGGCGCTCGAATAGCGTGAGGATGGCTCGCAGGCCGTCCAGAAGGGCCCGGGCGTTCTCCGTCTGTTCGGCAGCGCGAAGAGCCCGCTTCAGCTCATCGAAGACATCGAGCACGGGACCGAGGATGTGAGCGACGCGTTGTTCGACGCGCTCCTGCAACAGACGTGTCTGTCGTTCGCGGAAGGCTTCGATCTCCTCCTGCATGCGCTCGCGCGCTTCCTGGAAGGCCCGTTCCAGTGCTTGCGCGCGCTCTTCGCTCAAGCGCAGCCGAGTATGCAGCTCCTCGACGTAAGAGGGATAGCGGGGAACGTCCTCAGGAGGGATTTCGGTCGGAGCCCCTTCTTCCAGCCAACGCGCGAAGCGCCGCTTATCCACGACGCGCGGATGAGAGTCGTCCGGCGCAGACTCCTCAACCGCCGGCTCCACGGGAGGCTCCGTCGGCTCTTTGATCTCCTCCGGTCGTCTCACGGCTTCCCTCCTTTTGTCGCACGGGCATTCGCTGTCTCACGCGCGCGCGGCCTGCTCCAGCAAGCGGCGGATCCGCTCGCGAATAGGCGGATGCGTGCTGAAGAGCGACATCAGCGTCTCTCCAGCCAAGGGATTGACGATCATCATATGCGCCGTGGCCGGGTTGGCTTCCAGCATCGGGATGCGCGCGACGCCACGCTCCAGCTTCTCCAGGGCGCGCGCCAATCCATACGGATTTCCGGCGATCTCTGCGCCCGTGGCGTCCGCCTGGAATTCCCGCGCGCGCGAGATGGCCATCTGAATCAAGAGCGCCGCCAATGGCGCGAGGATGAAGAAGAGCAAACCCGCTAGACCCCGCAGCGGATTGTCACGCTCATCGCGCCCCATGCCGCCGAAGAACAATCCCAATCGCGCGAGCATCATGATCGCGCCCGCGATGGTGGCCGCCACTGACTGAATGAGGATATCGCGATTCTTCACATGGGCCAGCTCATGTGCGAGGACGCCTTCCAGCTCCTCTCGACTCAGAAGCTGGAGGAGCCCTTCAGTGACGGCGACAGCTGCATGCTCCGGATTGCGCCCCGTGGCGAAGGCGTTCGGCGAGAGATTGGGGATGAGATAGAGTCGCGGCATCGGCAGCCCCGCTCGCGCTGAAAGCCGGCGAACGATCTCATACAGCTCCGGCGCCTCCGCCTCGCTCACCGGACGCGCTCCGTAGCTCATGAGCGCGATCTTATCCGAGAAGTAGTAGGCGCCGAAGTTCATCAACGCGGCGAAGAAGAAGGCCGCGATTAACCCCTGCTGGCCTCCGATCAGTTCTCCCGCCAAGAGAAAGAAGGCCGTGAGCAGCGTCAGCAGCAGAATCGTCCGAATGGTGTTCCCTGTCATCGCCTCACCTCCGCGTTCCACCGACTGTCCGAATACATAAGTATGGCCTCGCCGGGGTGAAAATTCAACTCTCTCGCTTGACGGAACCCGATCCGCTCGGCAAAATCAAGCGGGATGAAGGATGCCGGTACCCGAGGCGCACGATGATAAAGCGACAGAAGACGCAGAAGACGCACGTGCCGTTCATGAAGGCGATCATTGGGCTTCCGTTCTACACGCGCGAGGAGTTCCGAAAGCAACAGCAATATGCCGAGGATCGGTTCGGCTACGAGAACTACGAGCAGTGGATTCACTCACATCGCGAGCTGCGACGGAAGCTGGAGGCACTGGGCATCGTCGTGATCGAGGTCCCGATCAACGTCGAGGAGATGCAGCAGTACTTCCTGCAGCACGGGCTTCGAAACGATGCGGCGAATCGGAGCCAGTACGTCGCGCGAAAGCTCTTCGAGCAGCGCGATCTCGTGTCGTCCGTTCGCCGGTGATCTCCGTCGCTGTGGTGGAGGAGCATGTCGCGCGCCTTCGCCGTCGGGAAGCTCCCGCCGAGCGTCCTCCAACGGATGCTCGCGCAGATCCCCATTGAAGATGACCGCGTGAGGATCGGACCGCGAGTGGGCGAGGACGCTGCGGCCATCGCCCTTGGCGAGACGTACCTCATCGCGAAGACCGATCCGATCACGTTCGCCGCCGAACGCATCGGTTGGTACGCCGTGCACATCAATGCGAATGATGTGGCCGTCATGGGAGCGCGCCCTCGGTGGTTCTTGGCCGCGCTGCTGCTACCGGAAGAGAAGACCGACGCTGCACTCGTCGAGCAGATCTTCCAAGACGTCCTGAGCGCATGTCGCGAGCTGGGCGTTACACTTTGTGGCGGACATACGGAGATCACCTACGGCCTGGATCGCCCGGTGATCGTCGGCCATATGCTCGGCGAAGTGCCTCGGGAACGGCTCGTCGAAAAACGGATGGAGCCCGGGGATCACATCCTCCTGACCAAGGGGATCGCTATCGAGGGGACGGCGATCTTGGCGCGAGAGAAGGCCTCGGAATTAATGTCGGACGGCGAGGTGGCCCTTGTGGAACGCGCTGGGCGTTTCCTCTTCGATCCGGGCCTCAGCGTGGTGCGCGAAGCATTGCGCGCCGTCGAAGTCGCGCGCGTGCACGCCATGCATGATCCGACCGAAGGCGGTTTAGTCGGAGGCCTGTGGGAATTGGCCGTCGCCGGGGACGTGGGGATGCACATCTGGAAGGAGCGCGTTCGCATCTGGCCGGAGACCGAAGCCCTCTGTCGTCGCTTCGGACTGGATCCGCTTCGCCTCATCGCCTCGGGAGCGCTCTTGATTGTCGCTCCGCCGCAGGAATGCTCGAAGATCATCGAGGCGCTCCGGCAGGAGCAGATCGAAGTGGCTCAGATTGGCGAAGTGAGAGAGAAGGCCTATGGTCTGAAGCTGGAGGTGGAGGGAAAGCTGATCGAACTGACTCCTCCTGAACGGGACGAGATCGCGCGGGTTTTCGAGGCCTCAAGTCCCCGAGGGGGATGAACGGCGATCGCCCGATGCCCTCCTAATGCGACTATGGAACGTCGAACTTGTCGACTCCTCATGCGCGAGCGCGCGCTGGAGCTGGGCGCGCGTACGTTGATCATGGGCGTCCTCAACGTGACGCCCGATTCGTTCTCCGACGGCGGCGAGTTCTTCTCCCCGGAGCGGGCGGTCGAGCGCGCTCTGGAGATCGAGGCCGAAGGGGCCGATCTCCTCGACATCGGGGGAGAATCCACACGTCCAGGGGCGAAGTCCGTCTCGGTCGAGGAAGAATGCCGTCGTGTCCTTCCGGTGCTCGAACGCTTACGCGACCTCCTCCATATTCCGATCTCCGTCGACACGACCAAGTACGAGGTCGCTCGCGCGGCCCTGGAGATGGGAGCGGCGATGATCAACGATGTGAGCGGTCTTCGCCGCGATGAACGACTGGCCGATTTGGCGGCTGAATTCGGTGCCGCTTTGGTCATCATGCACTCGCGGGGGACACCTGAGACCATGCAGCAGTTGCCACCGAGCCCGGATATCCTACGAGAGATCGCGGATCATTTCGCGTGGGCGCTCGCCCGCGCTCAAGCGCACGGGGTGGCTGTCGAACAGCTCGTGCTCGATCCCGGACTCGGTTTCGGCAAGACCTTTGCCGATAATCTGCTCATCTTGAATCGGCTCGGCATCTTCGCCGACTTCGGGCGTCCGCTACTGGTGGGCCCTTCGCGCAAGTCCTTCATTGGCCATATCACTGCAAAGGCACCCCGCGAGCGCATTTTCGGCACGGCAGCCGCTGTCGTCGCGGCGATCTTTCGAGGAGCACACATCGTTCGCGTGCATGATGTGCGGGAGATGCGCGACGTCGTCCGCGTCGCCGATGCCATTCTCCAGGCCGGAGGCCCTTTGCCCTTCCTTGGACTTGCCGGTTGAGGTGTGCGACCGAGCCTCTATAGAGAGGAATGGGTACGGGCGGGTGCGTTTGGACGCCCGGTGGGTGGATTGGGAGGTAAAGGAGGATGGGGCATGTTAGGAGGTACCCGCCCGTACGGTTCGCAGTCAGGGTGGAGCTTGGCCGCAAGGGATGGAAGGCCAGCAAGTGAAGAAGCCGCTCTCGCCCTCTCACCAGAAGCCGCCGCTTGAAGGTCACCTGGCTCGCCGACCTCACCCCCGTTCGCCCAGGAGGCCTTTTCGACCTCTCCCGAGCGCGTTCTCGACGAGAAAGGAGGACAGATGAAAAAGAGATGGCCCTGCCATCGGCCACCACATGAGCCCGCGCGTATCGAACCCGCCACATCCGCTTCCACTTGGAGAGGGACCTGCCGCAACCGCTGGCGTTTTCGCCGGAGCACGAATGCCCGCTTCTGGACTCGCCACTTCGCGAAGATATCCTGGCCCGAAGTCGTCGCCCGATCGTCCACTCGAGCGGGAGCAAGGAAGGGAGCCGCCGCTTGATGAGAAACGATGGCAGGGCCAATCTTGGTCAGGAGGGTGGAGCACGATCCGATGGAAGAGACATGCCGCAGCTCAGCCCGCCTTCGGTCCGCCTGAGCCGTTACCGTCATCCTCCTGAACTCGAGGTCCGCATCCGCATGAACTCTCACACGGTCATGAGCCATCGCTTCCACTTGCTCACGCGCGTTGGGAATATCCCATAGGAGCAGGAACCGTTCGGCCAGCCACATCTTTCGCTCGAACTCGCCAGAACCTCTCATCACGCGATCACGCTCCTGAACCCGTGCGCCCACATTCGAATCGGACAAAGCTGCGGCAATTCTGCGCGGCTTCCCCAGAGGCCAGCTGTCTGGGATCCCAGGGGCTATGTCGAGGATATTCAACCCGACCTCGGTAGCCCACATGTCCTTTTTGAACCAGATCGGCATCGCCTTTCGCCTCCAGAAAAGCCACCTGATAACCCGTTTCGCCTCTTGCTGCCCGCCGTCTCAAAGATCGCCTTGCCGACGGTCGCGCATGTTATACCATGAGTCCCGCAAGAAGTCAAGAAAAAAGTTCAAGTGATTTCTCAACTCAGCCGGACTAACGCCTGGCGAATTAAGGACTAATATCGCCAGGAGGTACCCATTTTGATCATAACTTGCCTCTATACTGCAACTTAACGAGGCCCGAAAGTCTATCTGAACCGACATAACCCCGCCTATTTTGCCCTTCGAAAAAAAATCAAGCCTACTTCGAGGATGGTCCCTCTGACAGTAGCACATGGCCATGAGGGCCCTTTCGAGACAAACCCTCTACCGAGCGCTTTTTTGCTAACATAAAGCATATCAGGAAATTGCAGCGAAACAGGGCTCTCGCACCCTCATCAACTACCTAAGGTAGACGATGACCCGACCAGCTCTTCGCGACCTCCCAGGCTCTCCAATGGCCAGATCTGGTTTTCTATCCCCATTGAGATCGCCAATTGCTAAGGCAGTTCCGAACTCGCCATTAACTTCCGGGTTGGGTGGGTTGAAGACCAGATTCGCATTCGGGCCAATGGTACTTCCCCCATAGAAGACATATACCCGCCCAGCTCCTTGGCGATTGTCCACCGTTGCTCTGTAAGCGCTGACCGCGAGATCGGCTGTGCCATCGCCATTGAGGTCTCCAGCAGCTAAAGCATATCCAAAAGCAGAAGCGGCTTGGGGTATGGGCTCTTCCAGGATGAGGTTCGGGGTAGGACTCACTGTGGGTCCACCGAAGTAAACGTACACTCGTCCCGGTCGGGATTTGCTCGGATCTTCGCTTGTGTTCGGCGATCCGACGACGATATCCGCATACCCATCACCGTTAATATCGGCGGCGATCAAGGCAGAAGCGAACGCAAAATCCGGGAGATCGGCCAGAGGGTGAGGACTCAGCAGCGTCAGGTTAGGCCGACTGCTCAAGGCCTTTCCTCCGAAGAAAACATACACGGCACCAGCCCCATTTGGTCCTCCAAACGGGGCGCCGATGAGGACATCGGCGAATCCATCTTTGTTAATGTCCCCGGCCGCGACGGTGAAGCCAAACCAAATTGGTTCTTCGATATTCCCTTGCAGGATAGTGCGTCGTGATCCAATTGTCCTCCCTCCGTATAGGATGACGACGGCCTCCAAAAGCCAGGCACCGATGATTAAATCGCTGGTCCCGTCTCCATCCACATCGCCAGTAGCCAGAGCTTCGCCGAAGCGACCGCCTGTCATTCCTAAATCGGGGAAATCAGGATCCGAGGGAACTGGAGCGAGTGGGCTTCGCAACGTCACCGGATTGGTTCCAAAATTCGATCCCCCACGGTAGATGAAGATTTTTCCATCGAATGCGGAATCTTCACTATCACTAGCTTCAGGAGCGCCGATGGCCAGGTCGGTCCGGCCGTCTCGGTTCCAATCGCCGGAGGTGAGAGCGCTGCCAAAACCGATTCCCGTCTCTCGAGTGGAGAGCGTCCGATTTGGCGTTCGTTGAAGCGTCGGGCGCCCGTAAAAGATGAAGACGCGTTCGTTGCCGCTGGAAACGGCCAGATCCGGGGTGCCATCGTTATTGAAATCTCCGACGGCCAGAGCCGAGCCGAAGGCCGCGTCAGCCGTCGGCCGCGATTCGGTCAGAATGAGGGGGGGATTCTGGAAAGACTGCGGGAAGGCGATGTTCCCAGTCAAAAGGAGCCCTATGAGAAAACGCTTCATAGTACTTCACCTCCCGGAAAGTTCGTCGTGAAGCTGTGGTCTTCAAGGGCGTCTGCAGCAAAGGAGACGAGGTCCTCTCGATGAGCCATCGGAGGAGAAGGCCCCTGATCATACCTTTCGGCGAGCACGTGCCATCGCCAAGTCTCACTACTTCGCATAGCCCCTTTTTATCCAATTTTCCGAGCCATGACAAGAGGAAAAAGACCTTCACGGATGCGCTTTTTGTCGTGCCGCTGGCGTTTTCTCGGAAGATGTGCTGCACTACTGCTCAGGGAGGGAATGCTATGGAGAGGATCGAGCGAGACAGTCTTGGGGAGAAGGCCGTTCCAGCCGAGGCGTATTATGGGATTCAGACGGTGCGGGCCTTGGAGAATTATCCGATCAGTGGATGGCGCCCCTTTCCGGAGCTGGTCCGGGCGACGGTGCGGATCAAGAAGTGCGCGGCTCGGGTCAATGCGGAGCTGGGGCTTGTGGAAGAAGCCATCGCGCGCGCGATCATCGCAGCAGCTGATGAAGTGCTCGCTGGTCGGTTCGATGATCAGTTCGTCGTGGATGTCTTCAATTCCGGTGCTGGCGTGTCCTTTCACATGAATGTGAACGAAGTGTTGGCGAATCGGGCGAGTGAGCTTCTCGGGGGGCGGCGGGGGGAATATTCGCCTGTACATCCGAACGACCACGTGAATCGAGGGCAGTCCACAAATGACGTCGTGCCGACGGCGATGCGGTTGGCAGCGCTAGAGGTCGCTCGCCCCTTGCTTGGATGCCTCGAGGAATTGACGCGAGCCTTCCACCAGAAGGGGGAGGAGTTTCACGATGTTGTGAAAGCTGGGCGCACGCATCTTCAGGACGCCGTCCCGGTTCGTCTCGGGCAGGAGTTCCGCGCCTATGCGCATATTGTCGAGGGGCACGCCCGGCGCCTACGACAGGCTGTCGAAGAACTGCGCATCCTGGGTATCGGCGGCACAGCCGTCGGGACGGGATTGAACGCACATCCGGCCTTTCGCTCTCGCGTCATCGAGGAGTTGAGGCGAGAGACGGGGGAGGAACTGATCCCCGCCGAGGACCTGATGGCGGCGATGCAGAGCATGGCCCCTTTTGTTGCGGTCTCCGGCGCGATCAGAAACTTCGCTCTGGACCTGATCAAGATCTGCGACGATTTGCGGTTGATGGCTTCGGGACCGCGCGCGGGATTGGCCGAGATCGAGCTGCCGGCGCTGCAGCCGGGTTCCTCGATCATGCCGGGGAAGGTCAACCCCGTCATGCCCGAGATGCTGACAATGGTGTGCTTTCAGGTCATCGGCCATGATACGACCATCGCGCTTGCGGCAGCTCACGGAGAATTCGAGTTGAACGTCATGATGCCAGTGGTTGCCTTCGATCTGCTCCTCTCGGCGAAGCTGCTGACCAATGCCGTGCGCGTCTTCACCGAGAAGGCCGTCGTGGGAATTCGCGCCCATGCGGAGCGCTGCCGCTATTATGCTGAGAGCAGTCCGGCTTTGGTGACGGCGCTTGCCCCGCGCCTTGGCTACGAGCGTGCCGCTCGCGTGGCGCGCGAGCTGCTCCTGACGCGCAAGACCATTCGGGAGATCATTCGCGAAGAGGGATGGATGAGCGAGGAGGAGCTCCGCCGCGCGCTCGATGTCGAAGCGATGACCGAAGGGGGGCTCATCGGCTCGGCATCCGAGTCCCCGTCCGGGGAGTGACCGCTATCGTTCCGGCCGCATGTGCGGGAAGAGGATGACGTCGCGGATCGAGCGTTGATTGGTCAGGAGCATGACGAGTCGGTCAATGCCGATCCCTTCACCCGCTGTCGGCGGCATCCCATAGCCGAGCGCGCGAATGAAGTCCTCATCCATGACCATAGCCTCTTCATCGCCGCGCTCGCGCAAGCGCATCTGCTGTTCGAAGCGGCGGTACTGCTCGGCCGGATCGTTCAATTCGCAGAAGGCGTTGGCGATCTCCAGGCCGCCGATATACAACTCGAAGCGGTGCACAATGGTCGGATCCTCTTCGCTCTGTTTCGCCAACGGGCTCAGCTCCGTTGGATAGCCCAGAACGAACGTCGGCTGAATGAGCTTCTCCTCGGCGACGTGCTCGAAGAGCTTCCCGAGCATCTGAGCGGGACTCCAGCGCGGATCGCACCGTCCGCTAATGGCTTGGAGCCATGCGGACAGGCGCTCCGGCACGTCGAGATCTTCCGGCGCGGGCGTCGGCATCGTCTCGGGCCAGTTAAGAAGGATCGCCTCTTTCAGCGTCAGACGGCGCCAAGGGCGCGTGAAGTCGATCTGGTTCCCAGCGTATTCGATGACGAGGGAGCCACAGATGGTGCGCACCAGATGCGTGAGCAGCTCCTCGGTCAGCTCCATGAGGTCCTCGTAATCGCTGTAGGCCTCGTAGAATTCAAGCATCGTGAATTCCGGGTTGTGCTTGGTGGAGATGCCCTCGTTCCGAAAATTCCGATTCAGCTCGTAGACCTTCTCGAAGCCGCCGACGATCAACCGCTTCAGGTACAGCTCCGGAGCGATGCGCGCATAGAGGTCAATATCGAGCGCATTGTGGTGCGTGATGAAGGGGCGGGCGGCCGCTCCCGTCGCTAGCGGCGTGAGCATTGGCGTCTCCACCTCGATGTATCCCCGTTCGTCGAAGAAGCGCCGAATCTCCTTGATGATCTGCGCGCGTCGCACGAAGACCTCGCGCGAGGCGCGGTTCGCGATCAGATCGAGATACCGTTGCCGATACCGCATCTCGATGTCCTGTAAACCGTGCCACTTCTCCGGTAGGGGGAGGAAGGCTTTCGCCAGGAAATGGAGCCGTTGGACGTGAATGGTCAACTCTCCCGTGCGGGTCACGAACAAGTATCCCTCGACGCCGATGAAATCGCCCAAGTCGAGATGGTTGTACAACTGCCACTCCCGCTCGCTCACTTCGTTGCTTCGGATGTAGATCTGGAGCCGCTGATCGCCGTCCGAGAGATGCGCGAACGCGGCGCGTCCCATCAGACGCGTCGTCATCATCCGGCCGGCGATACGCACGGCCACCTGTCGCAGCTCGGCGTTCACCCGCTCCAGTTCTTCGGGTGGCTTCGCTCCCGCATAGCGACCGTATGTCCGAACGATCTCGGCGATCGTGTGAGTGCGATCGAATTTGTGCGGGTATGGATCGAACCCGAGGGCGCGGATCACCTCGAAGTTCTTCCGCCGTTGAACCATCAATTCGTTCTCCTCCCCGAAAATCCCTCTGCTCATTCGGCCCGCGCCTCCTCACGATTTCAGGTGATGATAGGGATGATGCTAGTCGGGGGGGGATGAACCGGTCAAGGACGCGCGCACGTCACTCCCGTTCGATCCACGTCCACAGCGGGTGTCCCAGCAAGGCGTACTTTTCGCGCAGGCGGCGCACGCGCTCGGCGTATTCCCCTTTGGGGAATTCTCCGGCGCGCCGCCGATCGCGCAGCCGCCGCAGCTCGTAGCAGTAGAGATCGTTGAGCTGCTCGCGCACCAGCTCCGGTGGTGTCCGATCCGTCGGGAGCAATCCGAAGCGTTTCAGCTCCTCCAGGATCTCCGCCCGATAGCGTCCCATCGTGACCTCCGACAGACACTATAGCATAGGACGCTCGAACGTGTCCTGAGCCCGAAGCGGCCTCCGGGGCCAGCGTTGACCGGTATCGAGGGCGATGGTATTTTTGCCCTTTTGGAGGTCGAGGAGGGATGAGACGCTATGGGATTCTGGCGAAAAGAACGTGAGGAGAGCACGAGCCTGCTCTCGGGAGCAACGGGGACTTCCCCCGAGGGTTCGGAGCAGGAATCGGGGTTGCTGCAACGATTCAAGCGCGCCGTCGCGCGAACCCGTCAGAATCTGATCGAGCGATTTCAGGATCTGGCATCGGGGAAGCGAGCGATTGATCCGGCGCTGCTGGAAGAGTTAGAGGAGACGCTCCTGGCCACCGATATGGGGCCGCGCACGGTGATGGAGCTTTTGGAGAAAGCACGGGGCGCGCTGGATCGAGAGGCATTGCGCGACATGGAGGCATTGAAGGGATTCCTCCAGTCGGAGTTGCTCGCCATTTTGAGGAGCACGCTTCGAAGCGAGAGCCCGTTGACTGAGGAACGCCTGCGGCGTTCGGACGTGCGTCCGTATGTGATTCTAGTCGTCGGCGTCAATGGGACGGGGAAGACGACGACCATCGGCAAGCTCGCGTATCGGTTGAAGCGTCAGGGATTCAGTGTCTTACTCTGTGGCGCTGATACATTTCGCGCGGCGGCGGCTGATCAACTGGAGATTTGGGCCGAACGCGTGGGCGTGCCGATGATCGGGCAGCAGCCGGGGGCGGATCCGGCCGCCGTGCTCTTTGACGCCCTGCGCTCGGCCAAGGCGCGCCATACGGATGTGGTGATCGCGGACACGGCCGGGCGATTGCACACGAAGATCAATCTCATGCAAGAGCTGCAGAAGATGTGCCGCGTTGCTGCGCGCGAGGTCGCGGGCGCTCCACATGAGGTTCTGCTTGTGCTGGATGCCGTGACTGGGCAAAACGGGTTGGAGCAGGCGCGGCGCTTCCTGGAGGCCGTTCGGGTCACGGGATTGATCTTGACCAAGCTCGATGGGACGGCCAAGGGGGGGATCGTTATCGCCATCGCGAAGGAGTTGGGAGTGCCCATCCACTACGTGGGCGTCGGCGAGGCGTTGGAGGACCTCCTCGAGTTCTCCCCGGAGGCTTACGTCCGCAGCCTCTTGGAGGGGTGAACGGCTTGGTTCGCTTCAAAAGAGCCGACCCGTCGTCGGCTCAATCCCTTCACCACGACGGAGACGATTGACGAGCAGGTGGGCTTGGCGCGTCGGCTCCGGCTGCCGATGCCCGGCCACGCAGCGAAGGACGAGTCGAATCGCGCTCTCCAGGTCAATCTTATGGCCGGGGGAGACGAAGATGGGACTCGTGTGGTCTTTCGTTCGCAAGGCGACGCCGACGACTTCGCCGCGGTCGAGCAAGGGCGAAAAGCTGCCCGCCTCCGGAGCCGGTTCCTCATACGTGCCGACCAGCAGGCTTTTCGCGCATCCGATGGCCGGCAGATCAAGCAGCAGCCCCAGATGGCACGCCAATCCCATGCGTCGCGGATGGGCCAGCCCTTGACCGTCCAGCAGCAACGCGTCCGGCCAGCGGGTCACCTTCTCGAACGCCTTCAGCACGGCCGGCGCTTCTCGAAATGAGAGCAAGCCCGGAATATACGGAAATCGCGTCACCGTCGTCACGGCGGCTTCTTCGATGACCGCCAGATGCGGGAGCTCCAACACGACGACGGCGGCGAAGATCGTATCCGAACCTTTGTCGAAAGAGACGTCGGCGCCAGCCACCCACCGCACGCGTTCGACAGCCAGCGGCGTGAAGCGCAACTGCTCGCGCAGCCGAAGTTGGATCTCTATGGCCTCGCGCGGCGAGACATCCCACGCATGCAGCGGCTTGATCCTCATCTTCGTGACCTCTCTAATGAGGGTTCTTCGCGTTCCGAGGCGTCCTCCGGATTCGCCGCCGGCGGATCGGCCGCGACGACGGGAGTGACTTTCGCCGGTCGCAGGATCGAGAGGAGGACAGAGGCGGTCAAGACGCCGGCGACGACTCCGAGCGCGATCCCAATGGGGATCTTGTAGACATCCGAAAGGAGCATCTTCACACCGACGAAGACGAGGATGATCGAGAGGCCATAGTGTAGGTAGTGGAAGATGCGCATCAGTCCGGCCAGCGCAAAGTAGAGCGCTCGCAGACCAAGGATGGCGAAGACGTTCGATGTGTAGACGATGAATGGATCATGCGTGATGGCCAGGATGGCTGGGATCGAGTCCACGGCGAAGACCAAATCGGTCGTCTCCACCACGAGCAGGACGACAAAGAGCGGCGTCGCGAGCGTCCGCTTCATCCTTCGGATGAAGAATCGTCCATCCACGTACCGCCGCGTGATCGGAATGAGTCGGCGGGCGAGTCGAAGGATGGGATTCCGCTCCGGGTGGATCTCCTTCTCCTTCTCGCGAGCCATGCGCACGCCAGTCACAATGAGGAAGGCGCCGAAGACGTAGATCGTCCAGTGGAACTTCTGGATCAACGTGACGCCGGCCAAGATGAAGAGGAAGCGCATGATCAATGCCCCGAGGATGCCCCAGAAGAGGACCTTGTGCTGATAGAGCGCCGGGACGCGGAAATAGGTGAAGATGAGCACGAAGACGAAGATGTTATCCATGCTGAGCGACTTCTCGATGAGGTAGCCCGTGAGGAACTCCAGCGCGGCGACCCGGCCGAACCAGAAGTAGACGCCGATGTTGAAGAGTATGGCCAGAACGATCCAGAATGCGCTCCAGCCGAGCGCCTCCTTCAGCTCGATGACGTGCGCCCGACGGTGGAAGACGCCGAGATCAAGCGCGAGCATAGCGACGACGAAGAGGCCAAAGGCGAGCCAGAGCCAGAGCTCATGTCCCATCATCATGAGAAGACCTCCGTTCCGATCGGATGAGTGAAGATGCCGCGTTCGCAGTGTTGGAGGGAATGGCAGCGCCAGCGGGCATCATCCGGGATGGGAAAGTCGGTGCGGAAATGCGCGCCGCGACTCTCCTCTCGAAAGAGGGCGGCGCGGGCGACGAGCCAGGCGACCGTGGCCATGTGGCGCGTGGCGAGCGTGGACGCGGCGGCACGCAGCTTCTCCAACTCGTCCACGGCCAAGCGCAAGGCATCGCCGTGACGGATGAGGCCGACGGCGTCCCACATGAGCGTTCGAATACGTTCGGCGATCACTTGGTCTATGAGGGCCTCCTCCGGAGACAGTCCTGGCCATGTCGCGGAGATCGAAGGGGACGGGGTCGAGAGTGCGCGCCGCGCTGCGCGAGCGCCGAAGACCAAGCCTTCGAGCAGCGAGTTGCTGGCCAAGCGATTGGCCCCGTGCACGCCGGTGCAGCTCACCTCTCCGGCTGCGAACAAGCCGGCGATCCCCGTCCAGCCCTCAAGATCCGTGCGCACGCCGCCCATGAAGTAGTGCGCCGCCGGACTGACCGGAATCCACTCGCGCGTCATGTCCAGCCCGTAGCGCCAGCAGGTCTCGTAGATGCGGGGGAAGCGCTCCCGCAGGACGTTCGCCGGCAGATGAGTGAGATCGAGATACACGCATTCGGCCTGCGTGCGGTGCAGTTCGCTCACGATGGCGCGGGCGACGACATCGCGTGGGGCCAGCTCCGCCTGTTCGTGATATCGGAGCATGAATCGTTCGCCGAAGCGATTGCGTAGGACGCCGCCTTCGCCTCGCAGCGCTTCGCTGAGCAAAAAGCGCGGCGCGCCTTCTTGATGAAGGGCCGTTGGGTGGAATTGGACGAACTCCATATCGGCCAGCAGGGCGCCGACCTCATACGCCATCGCCATCCCCTCGCCGGTGACGACATCGGGGTTCGTCGTCTGCGCATAGATGTGTCCAGCGCCTCCGGTGGCGAGGATGACCGCGCGCGCATGCACCGTATGAGATGTGCGCGCGCGCATATCCACATACTGCACGCCCTCGCACTGTCCCTCACGAACGAGCAAGCGCAGAGCGAATGCGTGAGGGAGAATCCGAACGCGCGGCAGCTCACGCACGCGTTCGAGCAAAGTTCGCACGATCTCGCGTCCGGTCGCATCCCCCTGAGCGTGGACGATGCGGCGTCGAGAGTGCGCGGCCTCTTTCCCGAACTCCAACCGATCCCCCACGCGATCGAAACGGCACCCCCATTCCATCAACTCCCGCACATACTGTGGTCCCTCCTGGACGAGCACGCGCACGGCCTCAGGATCGCATAAGCCAGCGCCCGCGCGCAGCGTGTCTTCGAAGTGCAAGGCGATCTCATCGTCATCGCTCAGAGCGACGGCCACTCCCCCTTGCGCATACTTCGTGCTCGATTCGGTCAGCTCGTCTTTGGTCAGGATGAGGACCGATCCCGCTCGCCCCAGCTCCACCGCCGCACGCAGGCCAGCGATCCCGCTGCCGATCACGATGAAGTCGGTCTCGTGCATGCTCGGGGAGCGTCACTCCGCCTTCTTCGCTTTTGCCGGAGGCGCCGCTTCCGATTCCGACGCGCGCGCCGCCTCGCGTCGCGGCAGACCAAGGGCCTGTCGGATCTCGTTCTCGATCGTGAGCGCCAGATCGGGATTCGCTTTCAGGAAGAGGCGCGCGTTCTCTCGCCCTTGTCCGAGGCGTTCGCCTTTGTAGGAATACCACGCTCCGCTCTTCTCGATGAGGCGATGCTCCACGCCGAGGTCCAGGATCTCGCCCTCGCGGGAGATGCCTTCGCTATAGAGCATGTCGAACTCTGCCTCTTTGAAGGGCGGCGCGACCTTGTTCTTGACGACGCGCACCTTCACGCGATTGCCGATGATCGTCTCGCCGTCTTTGAGCGCATTGGTCCGGCGCATGTCCAGGCGCACGCTCGCGTAGAACTTCAACGCTTGACCGCCGGTCGTCGTCTCCGGTGAACCGAACATGACGCCGATCTTCTGTCGCATCTGATTGATGAAGATGAGCGCCGTGTTGGAGCGATAGACGGCTCCCGCTAATTTTCGCAGGGCTTGCGACATGAGGCGGGCCTGCAGCCCCGGAAGGGCATCGCCCATCTCGCCTTCTAACTCCGCGCGCGGCACCAGCGCCGCGACTGAATCGATGACGAGCACGTCCACGCCGCCGGATCGGACGAGCGCTTCAGCGATCTCCAGCGCTTGCTCGCCGCTGTCGGGTTGGGAGACGAGCAGATCGTCAATGCGCACGCCGATCTTCTCCGCATACGCGGCATCTAAGGCGTGCTCGGCATCAATGTACGCGGCCACGCCTCCGAGCCGCTGTGCTTCGGCCGCCACATGCAGCGCCAGGGTCGTCTTGCCGCTGGCCTCCTGGCCGAAGATCTCCGTGATGCGTCCGCGCGGGATGCCCCCGACGCCCAACGCGGCATCTAGGCTGAGGCTCGTCGTCGAGATGACCGGGATCTCCTCGACCCTTCGATCGCCGAGCCGCATGATCGCCCCCTTGCCGAATTGCTTCTCAATCTGGGCGAGGGCGATCTCGATGGCTTTGGCCTTCTTCTCCAATTCGCTCATACCCATCTCTCCTGCAGGGGGGCTTCGCCCCAGCGAAGTTTACTTCGGAGCGACTCGAGAAGTCCAGCACGCGCGCTCACGCTCCTGAGGTGGACGCCAGCCGTTTCGCCCCTGCATAGACGTTGAAGCGTCCGTCGCGAAGGAAACCGATGAGCGTGAGGCCGAAATCGCGGGCCACGGCGACGGCCAGGCTGCTTGGCGCGCCAATGGCCGCCACCACGGGGATACCGGCCACGAGCGCTTTTTGCACCAGCTCGAAGCTCGCGCGCCCGCTCAGGAGAACGATCGTGCGGGAGGCCGGAATCCGATCGGCGAGCACCAGGTGTCCGATCACCTTATCCATGGCATTGTGGCGACCCACGTCTTCGCGTACGAGCAGAAGCCGTCCCTGCTCGTCAAAGAGCGCCGAGGCGTGAACGCCTCCCGTATGGGCGAAGAGCGTTTGCGCGCGTCGCGCGATCTCCGAGAGGGAGAAGATCGTCTCGCGAGAGAGGGGGGCCATTTCGGCAACCGGATGTCGAACGAGCGCGCGCACGAGCTCCAGCGATGCCTTCCCGCAGATGCCGCAGCTTGAGGTCGTGTAGAAGTTCCGGCTGAATCGCGCCGGATCCACATCCACGCCTTCGGCCAGGACGACATTCACGACATTACGGGAAGCATCGCCTTCGTGCTCGGAGCAGTAGTGGATGTCTCGAATATCTTGACGACTCCGAATCACGCCTTCGGCGAAGAGGAATCCGATGGCCAGCTCGAAATCATGGCCCGGCGTGCGCATGGTCACGGCGAGGCTGTGCGCGACCCACGTCCCTCCTTCGCGCCACAGCACGCGCACTTCCATCGGTTCTTCGACGGCCAAGGCCTCTTCCCGCACGTGGACGCTCTCTCGCTCGACGGCGAGCACGGGAGCGCAGCACATCAGGTCCGAGGGCTCTCGCATCGTCGCCTCCTCATGCCGTTGGCGCTGAGTCCGGGAGGACTTCGACGATCGCATTGCGGAAGGCCGGCATGCCGCATTCGGGATCGCAGGCGCCGCGAGGGATGAGCGCGTTGGCTTCCGGCCAATACATCATCACCACGCCGGGACAAATCGGCCCCGATCGTGCGCGTCCGCGGAATTCTCCGCTCTCGGACCGTACGAGGATGGGATCGCCATCGCAAAGGCCGAGACGCCGCATATCCTCCGGCGCGAGGATCACGTCCTCGCGGCGCGCTTGGGCGAGCCCATCCCGGTCGCCAAAGACCATGCTGTTGAACTGCTTCCCGCGACGGGTCGTCAGGTGAAAGCGGCCTGCGGGGACGTCGCGATCGGGTGGCACAAGGGGCGTGAAGCGCGCTC
Organism: Acidobacteriota bacterium; assembly: GCA_030550025.1. Lineage (GTDB taxonomy): Bacteria > Acidobacteriota > Blastocatellia > HR10 > HR10 > HR10. The sequence goes on from JAUQQC010000004.1 coordinate 125,208, forward strand.
TCCCGCTCGGCGTGGGGAATCGGCCCCCTTCGCCGAGTCGCGGGCCGCCCCATTGGATTTGATCTCCGCGTCGCCGCAAGTTTTGAATCCCTTCATAGAATGGCACAAGACGCGCGATCTCCTCTCGAATCGCTTCGGTCGAAGCGAAGGTGATCTCCGCCGCGAGTTCGGGACGGACGCGCCGCGCGATCTCCACCAGCACGCGCCATTCCTCGCGCGCCTCGGGCAGGCGCGGCCCCGGAATTTCAGGATTGAAGATGATGCGTCGTTCGGTCGTCGTCTCCGTACTGCCGCCGGCCATCTCGTAGCGCGTTGTCGCCGGAAGGATCAGGACCGTATCGGCTGGGTCCACAAGCATCTGCGGATTGAGGACGATGTCGTGATGCACGCGCAACGGGATGCGCGCGAGGGCTTCCTGGACGAATTGGCTGTCGGGGAGAACGCCCGCGAGGTTGCTGCCGATCAGATAGAGCATGTCCAACTCCCCGCGATGCGCCGCTTCGATCATCTCCGCGACAAAATATCCGCGCCAGGCGGGGACAGGGAATCCCCATGCTGCGGCCAACCGCTCGGCGCTTTGCTCGGTGATCGAGAGGCCACCCGGGAATTGGTTGGGGACGGCGCCCATCTCCGCTCCCCCCTGGACGCCGGAATGGCCACGAATGGCGACGAGCCCGCAATGGGGACGTCCGAGCATCCCACGCGCCAGCGCCAGATTGACGATGGCCTTGACATTAGCCACGCCGTGCTCGTGCATGGTCACGCCCATGGACCAAATGAATACGGCCGTTCGCGCGCGCGCGTACAAGCGCGCGAAGTCGAGCATCCGTTCGCGCGTCGTGCCGGAGAGGCGCTCCAAGTGCTCGAAGCTCTGTTCCTGCAGCGCGCGCACCAGCTCCTCCCATCCCTCCGTGTGCTGCGCGATAAATGCGCGATCCACCCACTCGTTCGCGATCAGGTGTTTGAGGACGCCGTTCAAAAAGGCGATGTCGCCGCCGACGCGAATCGGGAAGAACTCGTCGGCGACCCGCGTTCCGAAGAGCGCCGAATCGAGCGCGGAGGGGACCCAGTATCGCTCCAATCCCGGCTCGCGATAGGGGTTGATGACGGCGATGCGCGTGCCGCGCTTCTTCGCTTGGTGGATGTACTTCATCGCCACCGGCTGATTGTTCGCGAGATCGCTGCCGATGAGTACCAGCCAGTCCGTCCCGATCCAATCCCGATAGCTGCAGGTCGAGGCCGCGTAGCCAATCGTCTGTTTGAGCGCCGTCGTGCTCGGCGCATGGCAGATGCGCGCCGAGTTGTCAATGTGATTGGTGCCGAGCAGCCGCGCGACTTTCTGCGCCACGTAGTAGGTCTCATTCACGGTTCCCCGCGAGACCACATAGAAGGCGATCCGCTCAGGCGCGGTCGCGCGCACGCGTTCGGCGATCAGTTCCAACGCGTCATCCCACGCGATCGGTCGGAATCCCGGCTCGCCCCGGCGGCGCACCAGCGGCATGGGGAGGCGCCCCAGCCGTCGCAGCTCCGATTCGCTCATCGCCCGCAGCCGGGTCGCATCGTCCAGCCGTCGCACATCGAGAGGCCCCATCGTATTCAGGCGGAGAAGACGCAGTCGAATCCAGCAGAGGTGAATCCCTGAGATCGTCCAGTCGCGCAGGCCGCTGGTGCCGAGCGCGCATCCATCGCAGACGCCCTGGGTCAGGATCCGCCATGCGTAGCCGAGGCGATCCCGGTTCTCCCACACGGCACGAAGGACTTCCAGATAGGCGGAGATCTGTCGCTCCCGCTCGCCTCGCATTCTGCCCTCCCGCTGGGGAAGAGTTTACCGAGCGGTGCTCCGCGCGGTCAACGCACGGGGGATTCGCTAGGAAGTGGCAGAGAGAGTTCTCCCCTCTTCAGGCAGGGGAAGGCCCTTTGGCGGGCGTATTAAAGCTCCCCATGTTCGGCGAAGCTCCAGTAGCGATTGTGACCGACGACCAGGTGATCCAAGAGCGAGAGCTCCATCAGGCGGCACGCCTCTTTCAGCTCGCGCGTGATCTGCCGGTCTTGAGGACTCGGCTCGGGATTCCCCGAAGGATGATTGTGCGCACAGATGATGGCCGCCGCGCCATGTTGCAGCGCGCGCTTGATGACTTCGCGGGGGTGGACGGAGCTGGCGTTGATGGTACCCCGGAACAGCTCCTCGATGGCCAGGATCTCGTTCTTGCTGTTCAGAAAGAGCACGGTGAAGACTTCGTGATGGAGGTCGCGCATCGAGTGGGCGAGAAGTTGATAGACATCGTCGGGATTGCGGACGGCGCGGCGCGCGTCAAGCTGCTCGCGCAGATAGCGCTTGCTCAGTTCGATGGTCGCCAGTAGCGTGGCGATCTTGGCATCGCCGAGCCCCTTGACGGCGCGCAGCTCGCGATAATCGGCCGAGAAGAGCCCGCGCAGCCCTTGGAAGCGCTGCAGGAGGGCGCGCGCCAGGTCCACGGCACTACGACCGCTCACCCCCGTGCGCAGAAAGATGGCCAGTAGCTCCGCATCCGAGAGCGCTTCGGGCCCTTGCTTGAGCAGGCGCTCGCGTGGCCGCTCGTGCCGAGGCCAGTACTTGATGGCGTCTTCGCGGAGCGGTTCTTTCGTCTCCATATGGGCGAGCGAAGGGGGATCATGTCCGATCCCCCCTCGGCGTTCATGATCGCACGCCGGCTTGATACCGCCGATACCACTCCGGTCCCTGATGCTGGAGGCGGAGGTTGACGGGGCCGCCGAAGCGGCGATGCTCAAACCACGGCGTCGCGCGCTCGGCGATCTCGTTGAGCCGGCGGAAATTCTCTCGCGCCTGCGTCTGCAGCGCCTGCACGAGCTTCGCTTCGTCGGGATAGAACGCGACGGCGTCTTTCCAGATGGCGCGCCCGCAGAGGAAGCCGTTGGCACCCGCCTCGACGGCGAGCTTCGTGTTCTCAATGAACTCCTCGATGTCCACACCCGCGCTCAGGAGGACCCATGGGACGCCCGCCGCTTCATTCAGCTCGCGACAGTAGGCCTTCACTTCTTCGAGCGTGTACACGGGCTCGGCGTCCTTCTTCCCAAAAGGAGCCGATTGGAACTCGCGGCAGTATTTCAGATTCGCTGGGAATTCGAGCTTCAGCACGTCCACTTGATATTCGGGCTTGGAGAATTCCTGCGCGCTTCGGATGACGATCCGAGGTTTCTGTCGGGCGTATTCAGGGGTATTCGTGCCGCTGCCATCGAGCGCATAACCGACCGTCTCCAAGAGGAACGGGATATCCAACTCAGCGCATTCCTGACCGACGCGCCGCACGAGGTCTTGCTGATGCTGGCGCGCTTTCTCGTCCGCGTCCGGGTGGTAGTAGAGCAGGAGCTTCACGGCATCCGCACCGGCCGCGCGCGCCTTCCAGGCATTCCAGCCTTCGATCAGCTTCGTGTACCGACTCTTGCCAATGGCTTCGTATCCGGTCTCCTCATATGCCAGGAGCAGGCCGACGTGCCCTGGGATATAGGCGATCGAGTATGGGTATCCGTAGATCGGATCCGTGAGCACAGCCGTGGCCATCGGCGCGAGCGTCTTGGTCACCAATTGCTTCACGCGAGCGATCTCCTCAAACGTCACTTGCTCTTTCGACTTGCCCGAAGAGCGGGCGAGCGATTCGATGAGCGATCCGCGTTGATCAATGGCCATCATCTTGAATCGGCCGGCCGCATCGGCCAGCCGCATGAGCCCGCGAAACTTCCCCGCTGAGATCTCCGTCATAGCTCCCTCCGTGACCATGTGGTGAACGAACAAGGATAGCGAACGAGCGGCATTCCCCTCAAGGATGCGGGGTGAAGGGCGCGCGATCCTCACCGCTGCGTTCCGCGCGTCTTCGACGGCTCCGGCCATCGGGACTTCAGAAGCTGCCCGAGGTGGCGCGCCACAGCTGGAGAAGCTCGCGGAACTCCTCCGGTGAAGGGGAGTGAAAACGGAGTGGCTCTCCCGTGCGCGGGTGAGGGAAGGCGAGCGAGGCGGCGTGCAGGAAGTGGCGTGCGAAACGGCGGCCCACGCGCTGCATCCACGCCTGGAACGCGGCATAGGCTTGCGGTCCGTAGAGCGCGTCGCCGACGATCGGATGGCCGATCGCCGCCAGATGGAGGCGAATCTGGTGCGTGCGTCCAGTCTGCGGCCGCGCCTCAAGAAGCGTGAGGCCGTGCACGATGTCGAGCACGCGGATCTCCGTGAGCGCTTCTCGGCCCGAATCCATCACCCGCCAATGTGGATACTGCGTGGGATCCCACCCAATCGGCCGCGCGATCCGAAGCTCCCCTTCGTGCAGTTCGCCGTGAACGAGAGCGAGATAGGTTTTCTCCACACGGCGTTCGCGGAAGTGTCGCGCCAGCACGCGATGCGCCGATTCGGTCTTCGCGACGACCAGGAGTCCGGACGTGAAGCGATCGAGCCGATGGACGAGTCCGGGACGCGTTCCCAGCGCCTGCTGACTCAGATGGTGACAGAGCGCATTCAGCAAGGTGCCGGAGGTCATCTCGCGGTTCGGATAGACGAGCATGCCCGCCGGTTTCTCCACGACCAAGATCGCGTCGTCTTCAAAGACAATACGGAGCGGGATCGGTTCGGGGACGAGCGCCGGTGTTGGCCTGGGATCAATCTCGACGGTCACCAGATCGCCCACACGCAATCGGTAGTTCGAGCGTGACGGTTGTCCGTTGACGCGCACGCGCCCGTCGGCCGTCGCTCGGCGCAACAGCACGCGACTCACCTGCGGGAACGCCCGCGCTAAAAAGTGATCGAGCCGCTGCCCCGCCTCGGCCTCCCCGATTGAGAATACGAACCGCGCGCTCCGCTCCATCACCTCGGCCATCGCTGCCAAAGTATACGAGGCGGAAGCCCGAACGGGGAATATCCGAAGGAGGAGGTCCGGAACGGTCTTCGGCATGTAGCGCCTTCGACCGTTTCTCGCTATAATGCCTGCTGTCGCGAGGCGGAAGCATGCACGATCAGTATCAACGTCCGGCGAGGGACTTGCGCCTCTCGGTCACCGACCGATGTAACTTCCGCTGCCTCTACTGCATGCCCTTGCCGGACTACGCGTGGGTGGAGCGGAAGGAATTGCTCACGTTCGAGGAGATCGTACGCCTGACGCGCTTATTCGTTCAGCTCGGCGTGGAGAAGATCAAGCTGACGGGCGGGGAGCCGTTGCTTCGGCGAAATCTCGAGGACCTGATCGCGCGACTGACGGCGATCCCCGGCGTGCGCGATCTCTGCTTGACGACTAATGGATCGCTTCTGGCCGAGCGGGCCGAACGACTGCGCGCGGCCGGGTTGCAGCGCGTGAACGTGAGCTTGGATACGCTCGATGCGGAGAAGTTCCGGCGGATCACACAACGGGGCGAACTCGGGCGCGTGCTCGAGGGGCTCTTCGAGGCGAAGCGCGTCGGCTTGCATCCGGTGAAGATCAACGCCGTGATCGAGCGCGGGGTAAACGAGGACGACATCATCCCGCTCGCCCGGTTCTCGCTGGAACATGGCTTCGCGCTGCGCTTCATCGAGTATATGGACGTCGGCACGGCGAACGCGTGGCGCTGGGAGAAGGTCGTCCCGAAGGCGGAGATCGTGCGTATCCTGATGCGCGAGTTCCCGCTTCGCGAGATCGGGCGGGAGCACGAGAGCGATACGGCCGTGCGGTATCACTTGGCCGACGGACGGGGAGACATCGGCATCATCGCGTCCGTGACCGAGCCTTTCTGCGCAGGATGCACGCGCGTGCGTCTGACCTCAGACGGCAAGCTCGTGACGTGTCTCTTCTCCGCCGAGGGATACGATCTGAAGGCCCTGCTGCGGGGGGGGGCGTCGGATGAGGAGATCCGTGCCGCCATCTCTCGCGTATGGGGGGCACGCCGCGACCGGTATTCGGAAGAACGGTGGGAAGCACTTCGCGCTGGACGTCTGCTCCCGCCTCGGCCCCGCTGGGAGATGATTCGATTAGGGGGATGAATCCGTTCCCCCTCATTGCGATTTCGGCCGCGGGTGCGTGAGAATCCGCTCGCCCGCGAAGGCATTGAGGGCTTCAAAGCGCAACCGCGTCGCCGTCTTGAAGACGCGCTCGGCCTCGGCGGTCAGGCCGAGCGGAAACGCGCGCGTCATGGGCTCAAGGTCCTTGAGCTGTCGTCGCACGTGGAGATCGAAGTCCTTGTAGGCGCTCTTTCGTCGCCCTCCGGGGGGGACCGTCTCGATCCGCGCGAACGCGTGCTCAAGAAGCGCTTGATAGGCGAGGAGCACGGAGAGGGCGGGATCAAAGCTCTCCTGATTGGTGAGGCGCTTCGCCTCCTGGAGGCGCTTCTCAGCGATCCGCAAAAGCAGGCGCACCTGCTTGGCCGGATTCCTCTCGCGGGCCAATTGCGCTTGCTCCTCGGCGCTCAAAAGGGCGGAGAGGTCGGTCCCTTGTGGGAGCGCGCGGGCCGCTTCTTCTGCTTGGAGAGCGATGAGTGCTCCGAGCGTTCCCAGTCGAATCCATCGTGCGAGGGGAGAGCGCATCCTCTTCGCCCACACCTTCATCGCCGCCGGTGTTTCTTCGCCTCTTCGATCTGGCGTCGTAACGCCGGCAGGCGAAACCGCACGCTCTCGATCTCCGTCCGATGCTTCGTCGGATCGGCGAGCGCGAGGAAGCGCTCGTACATCGGGAGCGCGCGTTCGTACTCCCTCAGTCGGTCATAGCTGATGGCGAGGAAGTAATAAGCGACGGCCATCTCCGGCTTGCGCTCGATGAGCCATGCGAATTCGCGCGCGGCCTGCGCGTAGTCCTTCAGCTCGAAATAGGCCGTCCCCAGCCCCGCATGCGCCGGAAAGTTGTTCGGATCGCGGGCGAGGACGCTCGTGAGGACTTCGATCGCTTCGGGGAAGCGACGAAGCTTCAAGAGCGCGGCGCCCAAGTTCGTACGATGATGGAGGTTCTCCGGATCGAAACGCGCGGCTTGCTCGAAGGCGCGCGCGGCTTTCTCCGGATCGTTCGGAAGGAGCAGTTCTCCGAGCAGTGCTTGCGCTTTTGGATCCTGCGGGTGCGTTTCGGCCAACTGTTGCGCGTGCGCGAGCGCTTCGGCCGAACGCCCCACACGTTCGAGCAAAGCGATCAGATGCTCGCGCGCTTCCCGGTGAGTCGGTTCGCGCGCGAGGATTTTCTGAAAGAGCGCGATGGCGTCTTCGGTCCGTCCGGCGAGGGCATAGGCTTCGGCCAATCGCTGCTCGGCGGCCGTCGTCTTGCGGGCGCGTGCGAGCACTTCCAGGTCCTCGATGGCGCGCGCATAGTCTCTTCGCGCCAGGAGCAATCGGCTGCGCGCCTCGCGCGCGGCCAGAGCATTCGGATCCAGCGCGAGCGCGCGCGCGTACGCTTCAAGCGCGGCCTCGGGATCGCCCTTCTGTTCCTCGGCCAGGCCAAGAAGGATGTAGAACGCCGCCGTCGGCGGACCGAGTTCCGCAGCGCGGTGCAATTCGGCGAGCGCCTCGGCGGGCGCCTTCCGCGCCAGGGCCAGCGACGCGCGCACAAGGCGCGCGCGCTGCAGATGCGGATCGAGTTCGAGGGCGCGCTCAAGGTGCGCCTCCGCTTCCGAGAGCTGTCGCTGGTGCAGAAGGACTTCGGCCAGCAGCGTATGCGCGCGAGCGAAGAACGCCGCCAGCGCCGGATCGGGCGTCGCCGCTTCGCCCAGCAGCTCGCGCTCGCGTTCGAGCAAGCGGGCGAGATCCTTCCGACTCTCCTCCCACCGGTCGAGGGCGAAATAGGCGGCCGCGCGTTGGTACATGGCCTCTGGGAAATCCGGCCAGTGCTCCAGAGCAGCCGTATAGAGTGCGATCGCTTCCATCAACTGCCCTTGTTCGTGGGCAGCTTGCCCCGCCTCGAACTTCGCGATGGCCTCTTCGCGCGCGCGCTCTTCCGAAGCCGGTCGTTGCGCGCGTTCGGGAGCGCCGAGACCGGCCCGGAGAAGCAGCAGCAAAAGGACGATCGCAATGTGATCGTTCCTCATCTCTTGCCTCCGTCCGCGTGGGAAAATCGTAGCACAGTTTCCCGGCTACCGCATCTTTTCCCGAACGTCGCTTTGTGCTAGGATAAGAGCACCTTTCCGGGACGAAGAGACGCCTTTGCGGGAGGAGCAGGAGATGGCGTTAGAAGCATTAGGCATGGTCGAGACGCGAGGGTTCGTGGGCGCGGTCGAAGCTGCCGATGCGATGGTCAAGGCGGCGAACGTGCGCCTGATCGGGACGGAGTATATCGGCGCTGGTCTGGTCACCGTCTTCGTGCGAGGCGATGTGGGGGCAGTGAAGGCGGCGACCGATGCCGGAGCGGCGGCCGCACGGCGCGTGGGCGAGTTGGTCAGCGTGCACGTGATCCCGCGACCGCATCCCGAGGTCGAACGCATCCTGCCCAATGGCGGCGGGGTCATTGAGGGGGAAGCGCGCGAGGTGCGCGCGCTCTCGGGCGAAGGCGTGCAAGCGCTCGAAGCCCAAGAGACGAAGTCGCTCGCCGGCGAGAGCAATCGGCGGCGCAACCGCAAGTGACCGAGGTATCGCTCGGCCTCCGGTGCTCCAGCGAGCCCTAGGCCGGGATGAGAGCGAACGTGCGCGTTTTGTCCATGCTCACCGATCGAGACCTCATCTCCATCCAACAAGCGCGCGAGCTAGTGACGCGAGCTGCCGAAGCACAGCGTGTCCTGGCGACCTTCACGCAACAGCACGTGGATCGCCTCTTCGCTGTCATGGCCGAGGCAGCCCTTCGCGAATCCGAGCGTCTGGCCGAGATGGCACATCGGGAGACGGGCTACGGGAATCCGGCCGATAAGACGCTCAAGAACCGATTCGCCGCGCTCTGCGTCTACGAGGGGTTCAAGGACCTCAAGACCGTCGGCATCATCCGCGAGACCGAGAGCGTCATTGAGATGGCAGACCCGCGCGGGGTCGTCGCGGCCATCATTCCCTCCACGAATCCGACCTCGACGACGATCTACAAAATCCTCATTGCCGTGAAGGCACGCAACGCCATTGTACTCAGCCCGCATCCGGCAGCCGTTGAATGCATCACGGAGACGGCGCGCGTGATGCGGGAGGCGGCGGCGCGCGAAGGGCTTCCGCCGGACGCGATCGGCTGTCTGACGGTGCCGACGCTCGAGGGGACGCAGGAGCTGATGCGCCATCGGCTCACCTCGGTCATTCTGGCGACCGGAGGGATGGGCCTGGTGCGCGCAGCCTATTCAAGTGGCAAGCCCGCCTTCGGCGTCGGGCCGGGAAACGTCCCGGCCTTCATCGAGCGCTCGGCCGATGTCGCCAAGGCCGTGACCGACATTCTCACGGGGAAGTGCTTCGACTACGGCACGATTTGCTCCTCCGAGCAGTCCATCGTCGTCGAATCGGCCATTGATGGCCGCGTGCGCGAGGAGTTGAATCGGCAGGGAGCGTACTGGTTGACGGCGGAGGAGATTCGAGCCTTGGAAGCGCTCGTCATTCGTCCCGATCACACGGTGAATCCGCAGATCGTCGGGCGTCCGGCGCCGCGCATCGCCGAGATGGCGGGCTTTCGCGTCCCGCCAGGGACGCGCGTGCTCGTGGCCGAGCTGAAAGGCGTGGGCCGCGATCACCCGCTCTCGCTGGAGAAGCTCTCGCCGATCCTTGCCTATTATGTCGTGCCGGATTGGCGGGCAGCTGCTGAGCTCTGTCAGGCAATTCTGCGCGCCGGGGGGACTGGGCATACCTTGGCCATCCATTCTCGGGAGCGTGCCATCGTTCGCGAGTTTGCGTTGCGGCAACCGGCTTCGCGCATCGTCGTCAACACACCGGCGCCACACGGTTCGATCGGATTGACGACGGACCTGCCGCCGAGTTTGACCCTGGGCTGCGGCTCATGGGGAGGGAACATCACCTCGGACAACATCTCGCCATGGCATCTGCTCGACATCAAGCGCGTCGCGTTCGAGACCAAACCGCGGGCCGTCGAAGCGCTGCAGCGTCCGATGGAGCGGGCCGAACGCGCGGCTTTGACGGCCGAACCGGAGGTGATCCGCCTTGATCGCGCGGCGCTCGAAGCGTTGGTCGAGCAGGTCCTCATCGCGCGGTTGGGAAGCGCGCGCGAAAGCCCCGCGTCCACCATTTCGGAGAATCCGAATCCCGCGCCCGCTTCGCCGACCGAGGGCGCTTCAACTCCGCCGCCAGAGCCGGCGCCGGCCCGCCCTCGCCCGGTGGATTTCGTCTGCGAGGACGATGTCAAACGGGCGCTGGCCGAGAAGCGGAAGATCTACATCCATAGTCGCACGATCATCACCCCTGCAGCGCGCGATCTCGGCGAAGCCCATGACGTCTTCGTGCGCGAGTGAGGGCGAGTGGCCGCTGCGCCTCCCTCTCCTTTCTCCCCCTTGCCCTCATCCAAGGGGGGGTGTACAATGTCCCCTATTTGTTCGCCGATGTGGGAATGGTCCAGGAGGCGAGCCGGAGTCGCGCGTTCGAGCGAGGGAGCGCGCGCCATATCCTCTGATTCCCCCTCAGGAGAGCGACCGTGAGCGCGAAATTGGAGATCATTCCGCTTGGCGGGTTAGGAGAATTCGGGATGAACATGTTGGCCCTACGATATGCGGAGGACATCCTCCTCATTGATGCGGGCCTGATGTTTCCCGATGAGAGCTTGCACGGCGTAGACGTCGTCATCCCGGACTTTCGGTTCATCGAGGCGAATGCCGCGCGAGTGCGCGCCCTCATCCTCACGCATGCGCACGAGGATCACCTCGGCGCGCTGCCCTATCTGCTGAAGATTGTCAACGTCCCGGTCTACGGCGCGCGCTTCACGTTGGCCGTGGCACAACACAAGCTCATCGAGCATGGCTTGCTCAGTGAGGCCGAGCTGCATGTCGTCGAGCCCGGCGATTTCGTGGAGACGGGGCCGTTCGAGGTCGAGTTCATCGGGGCGGCGCATTCGACGATCGATTGTCTGGCACTGGCCATTCGGACGCCGGTGGGGATCATCGTGCATCTGACTGACGTGAAGCTGGATGATGAGCCGGTCATCGGTGAGCCGACCGATCTCACGCGCCTGCGACAATACGGCGATCGCGGCGTGCTGGCATTGCTGGCCGATTCGACGAACGCCGAACGCAGCGGGCGCACGCCCTCGGAGCGCGCCGTCCTCCCGGCCTTGGAGGAGATCTTCGAGCAGGCGCCCGGGCGCTTGATCTTCAGTTGCTTCGCCTCTTCCATCCACCGAATTCAGCTCATCATGGACTTGGCTTACGAATACGATTGTCGGCTCGCGTTGGTGGGCTCGACGATGACGCGGATGGTGGAGACGGCGATGGCCGAGCGATATCTCGATGTGCCTCCGGGATTGCTCATCTCGCCGCACGATGTGCCACGGCTGCCGCGCGAGCGCGTGGCCATGCTCGTCACCGGATGTCAGGGCGAGCCGATGGCGGCACTCGCCCGCATGGCCACGGGATCGTACAAGCAATTGCGGATCGAACCCGAAGATACGGTCGTCCTCTCCGCGCGCATTATTCCGGGGAACGAGCGGGCGATCTCGCGCCTCATGGATCACATCTACCGGCGCGGCGCGCGCGTCGTGGACGAGACGATCAAACGGGTGCACGTCTCCGGACATCCCTCGCAAGAAGATTTGCGAGAGTTCTATCGCGCGTTGCGTCCGAAGTACCTCATCCCGATTCACGGCGATTATCGGCGGCTTTGCCGCCATAAGGAGTTCGCCTGCACGGTGGGCTTCCACCCCGATCAGGTCCTCGTCGTCGAGAACGGACAGATCATTGAACTGGATCGCGAGGGGGTGCGCATAAGCGGCGCGACCGTCCCGGTTGGACGCACGTTCATTGATGGAGCGGGCTTCGAGGAGATCGAGGAGTTCGTCATCCGCGATCGGCAGCATCTGGCCGAAGATGGCTTCGTCCTGCCGATCGTCGTCATCAACAAGACGACGGGAGAGCTGGAGGCACCGCCGGAGATCATCACGCGAGGATTCATCGCTTCAGAAAACGGCGAGGAGTTGCTCGACCGAGCTCGCGAGCGCGTGATCGAGACGATCGTCGCTGCCGATCTCGACGAACGGACCGATGGGGCCGTCATGAAGGAGAAGATTCGAATCGAGTTGAAGCGGTTGATCGCGCGGCAGACCGATCGCCACCCGATGATCATCCCGGTGATCATCGAGATCTGAGATGCCCTCACTGCTCTCGCGCCTGGGGAGTCGGCACTCCGATCTCACGCCGGAGAGACAACGCCCATGACGCTGGTGGAAGCGATCGTGCTTGGACTCGTGCAGGGGCTCACGGAATTTCTCCCCATCAGCAGTACGGCCCATCTGCGCATCGTCCCTGCTGTGTTGAAATGGCTGGATCCGGCGCATCCGTGGAATGATCCGGGAGCGGCGGCCTCGGCCATCATCCAATTAGGGACGCTCGCCGCCGTGCTCGGCTACTTTCGACGCGAAGTCGGGGAAGTGATGAGCGCCTTCGTGCGCGCACTCGTACGCGGTCGTCCATTCGAGACGTTCGCGGCGCGGCTGGCCTGGCTCATCGGGTTGGGGACGATCCCGATCGTCATCGGCGGGCTCGCTTTCGAGCCATTCATCCTCACGAGCGCGCGATCGCTTCAAGTGATCGCCGGCGCGTTGATCGGACTGGCGCTCCTTCTGCTTGTGGCCGAGCGTATGTCCGCGCGCCGTCGCGAACTCGAGGACGTGACCGCGCGCGACGCCGTGCTCGTCGGAATCGCGCAAGCGCTCGCCCTGATCCCCGGCGCCTCACGCTCGGGGACGACGATCACGGCCGGCCTCTTCCTCGGCTTCACGCGCGAAGCTGCGGCGCGCTTCTCCTTCCTCTTGAGCATCCCCTCGGTGACCTTGAGTGGGCTTTATGAGCTTTACGCCATTCGCCATCAGCTAGCGGGAGCCTACAGCCTACCGCTTTTTGCGGCGACCCTGGTGGCTGGAGTGAGTGGCTATCTCGCCATCGGGTTTCTCCTCCGCTACCTGCGGACGCATACGACCTACCTTTTCATCGTCTATCGTTTGGCGTTGGGCGTTCTCTTGCTCGTGCTCGTGAAGCTCGGGCTCCTTCACTGATCGAGGGGAACCTGCGCCAATCAGCCGATAGACGTCAAACCGTACTGCGGTTGTCGGCGAATCTCGTTCAGCAGCGCCGTGAGTTCGGGGAGCTGCGGCCGTCGGGCCAGGAGGAGACGGGCTTCGCGCCGCGCCAGTTCGAGCAGATTCCGATCGCGGACGAGATGCGCGATGCGGAAGACTGGGGCGCCCGATTGTCGCGTCCCCATCAGCTCGCCCGGGCCGCGAATCTCCAGGTCTTTCTCCGCGATCTTAAAGCCATCGGTGGTCTCGACCATCACCCGCAGGCGTTCGCGCGCCTCCGGCGTCGTCAGATCATGGGCCAGGAGAATGCAATAGGATTCGGCCGCGCCGCGGCCCACGCGCCCGCGCAGCTGGTGCAGTTGCGCCAATCCGAAACGCTCCGCGTGCTCGATGAGCATGACCGTCGCATTGGGCACATCCACGCCCACCTCGATGACGGTCGTCGCGACGAGGATGTCAATCTCGCGCTCGAGAAATCGGCGCATGACGTCATCCTTCTCCGCCGGACGCATCTTCCCATGCAGGAGACCGACGCGGAATTCGGGGAAGACGACCCTCTGGAGATGATCGGCCATCTGCGTGGCATTCAGCAGGTCCATCTTCTCGGATTCTTCGACGAGGGGGTAGACGATATAGGCTTGTCGTCCGGCGCGCACTTGCGTGGCGATGAAGTGATAGATCGCCGGTCGTGCTTCTTCCGTTCGGAGGAAGGTTCGGACGGGCGTGCGCCCCGGCGGAAGGTCGCGAATGATCGAGACATCGAGATCGCCGTAGACGGTCATCGCCAGCGAGCGCGGGATCGGGGTGGCCGTCATCACGAGGACATCGGGGTTATAGCCGCGCCGGATCAATTCCGCGCGCTGCAGGACGCCGAAGCGATGCTGCTCGTCAATGACGACGAGGCCCAGGTTGTGAAAGCGCACGCCTTCCTGAATGAGGGCGTGCGTGCCGATGACGATCTGAATTTCGCCGCGCGAGAGGGCTTCGTGCAGCTCGCGCTTCTCGGCGTTTCGCAGGCTCCCCGTCAGCAGCTCGACGCGATAGGGGGTATGCGCGAGCAGCCGTTTGATGTTTCGCGCGTGCTGCTCGGCCAGGATTTCGGTGGGGACCATCAGCGCCGCTTGATACCCGTTCTCGACGGCGACGACCATCGCCAGAAGGGCGACGATCGTCTTGCCGCTGCCGACATCCCCTTGCAACAGGCGATTCATCGGCCGCGAGGAGCACATGTCCCGCACGATCTCGCGCAGCGCATGTCGCTGACCGTCCGTCAGACGAAATGGCAGAATCGCGCGCACGACCTCGCGGATGCGATCGTCCACGCGGATGCGCGGACCCTTCGGAGACCGCTCGCGCTCTTCTCGGCGCAGCCCCAGGGCGAGTTGGAGGCGCAGGAACTCTTCGAGGATCAATCGGCGATGAGCCGGCGATCGCACCTCGTTGTAATCCTCCAGTGGTGTCTCCTCGTCGGGGAAATGGACCTGTCGCAGCGCCTCGTGTCGCGGGATGAGGTGCAGGCGCCGCCGCGTCTCCTCCGGCAGCGTCTCCGGCACGTTCTCCGCCGTGAGCTGTTGCACCAGATGGTAGAGGATTGCGCGCAGGGGGCGCGTGGTGAAGGCACCGAGTTTTCGGTAGACGGGGACGCGTCGCCCGGTATGGATCGCTGCGGCGATGTCGTCTTCTTCGGTGAGGACCTCGAAGTCGGGATTCTCGACTTCGAAGCAGCGCCGGGGGGCGTTGTATCGCCATTGTCCGTAGAGGATCACGCGGGTGCCGCGCGGAAAGGTCTTCTCCAACCACGGGCGATTCCACCAGAAGGCGCGAATCTGTCCCGTCTCGTCACTGGCCGATAGCTCGAAGATCGTCAGCTGTCCACCTTTCACCGCATAGCTGCTGGTGACGCGCACGACGACCTCAATGGACGCCCACATGTTCTCGCGCAACTCGACGATGCGCGCCAGATGCGAACGATCCTCGTATCGCAGGGGCAAGTAGAGGAGAAGGTCTTCGACCGTGACCCGTTGCGGATCGGGGAGGCCGAGGAAATCGGCCAAAGCGGCGGCCAACGCGCGCGCCCGCTGTGGCCCCACGCGCGGGATTCGGCATTGATGCAGGCGCACCAACGGCATCTGGAGCGAGAGCGCGCTCATCTTCGATCCCGCCATGAGGGGTAAAGTATATCCGAGGTGGCGGCGGTCCTCCACGGCGTCCTCCTTCGGGATCGTTGACATCCCCCCTGAGCGGTGTAGAATTAATCGCGGTGTGGGTGTGCGTGCCAAGATGCGGAGAGCGAGGGGCGTATGGGGGATGCGGGATTCTTTGCGTTCGCGAACCAACTGGAGTTTGTGCCGCCGGAGCCGATTCCGGAGATCGTGCGGCGTGTGCTCGGCGAAGGTGGTGCGCGCCCGAACATCAGCTACCTCTATCATGCGGATGCCTTCGATTGGGTGGTGATGGGCACCTATTTCGGCATCCTCCTGCTGCTTTCGATCTACGGCATTTATCGGTTTCGCCTCGTTTATCTCTTCCTCCGGTATCGCCACTGCCGCCCACAGCCCAAGAGGCATTTCGCCGAGGCGGAGCTGCCACACGTGACGGTGCAACTCCCCATCTACAACGAGATGTACGTCGTCGAGCGACTCATCCGCGCCGTGACGCAGTTGGATTATCCTCGCGATCGGTTGGAGATTCAGGTCCTCGATGATTCGACCGACGAGACGTCGGGGATCTGCCGGCGTCTGGTCGAGCAGTATCGTGCCGAGGGGTATGACATCGTCTACCTTCGTCGGGGAGAACGTCGGGGCTTCAAGGCCGGAGCATTGGCTTATGGCCTGTCGTTCGCTCGCGGTGAGCTGATCGCCATCTTCGATGCCGATTTCATTCCTCGCCCCGATTGCCTCCGTAAGATGGTGCACTACTTCACGGATCCGCAGGTCGGCATGGTGCAGATGCGGTGGAGCTACATCAATGCCGACTACAATCTCTTGACGCGCATTCAGCAAATCATGCTCGACGGCCATTTCGTCGTGGAGCAGACGGCGCGCAGTCGCTCCGGCGGCTTCTTCAACTTCAACGGTACGGCCGGGATGTGGCGGCGCACGGCCATTGAGTGGAGCGGCGGATGGCAGCACGATACCTTGGCTGAGGATACGGACCTCAGCTATCGCGCCCAATTGTTCGGCTGGAAGTTCGTCTATCTGCCCGATGAGGATGTCCCCTCGGAATTGCCCGTGGATATGAACGCCTTCAAGGTCCAACAGCGCCGGTGGGCCAAGGGGGTGCTACAAGTCGGCTTCAAGCTGATCGGGCGCATCTTCCGCAGCCCACTCCCGTGGTCCGTCAAGCTCGAGCTGTTCTTCCGCTTCACCAACAACGCGAATGCCCCCTTGGTTGTCCTTCTCAGCCTGCTCCATTGGCCGGTCCTGATCGCGCGGTTCAATCAGGGATGGTTCCATTTGCTCATCCTGGATGTACCGATCCTGCTCTTCGCCACGGCGTCGGTGATCGCGTTCTATGGCGTGGCCATTCGGCATCTCTATCCCGATTGGAAGCGGCAGGCGAAATATCTCCCCCTGGTGATGGCCGTCGGGATCGGACTGGCGCTCAACAATGCTCGCGCGGCAGTGGAAGCATTCCTCGGCGTACGTTCGCCGTTTGCGCGTACGCCGAAGTTCAAGATCGAGTCCCGGCGCGACGAATGGAAGGGGAAGCGCTATACGTTCCGGCACGATCTCACTCCCTTCTTCGAGTTAGCGCTCGCCGTCTACTTCATCTTCGTCGTCTCCTATGCGACTCGGATGCGGATTTATGGGACGATCCCATTTCTCGCCCTCTTCTTTCTGGGCTATGGGTTCACAGGGGCATTCTCCATCATCCAGGGGCGCGCGGTCGCGCGCGCAACCCGATGAAGCGACCCTCGGTGATGGGTGATCCAGGGGAGGAGCGACCATGCGGCGACATCTCATCCCTCGAATTCTGATCGTTGGGGCGGCACTGGTGGGGCTTCTGGTGCCGTCCGGTTCGACTGGTACGGTCGCACAGAAGGCGAGTCCGAGCGGGAAGACGCTGGCCGGTATCGCGCCCGAGGAATATCGGCAGCGACGCGAACGCTTGATGGAGCTCGTCCCGGAAGGGATCGTGCTTCTTTCGGGGAAGACCGAGGAGGAGGAGAACGAGGTCGAGCAGAAGTTCCGCCAGCGGAGCTACTTCATGTATCTGACGGGCGTGGAGGTTCCTGGGGCGATCCTCGCGTTGATTCCCAAGGGGTATGGTCCCGAGAGGGTGCGGGAGGTGCTCTTTCTGCCGTCGCGCAATCCCGCGCGCGAGCGGTGGACGGGGCCCAAGGTGGGGCCTGAAGAGGCTGTGCCGGAGTTCGGCGTGGAGCGCGCGTTGCCGACGACGGCGTTCGAGAGCGAGCTGCCGAAGATGCTCGAACACACGAAGGTCGTCTACACGGTCATTCCTTCCGGGCCCTCGGCGCGATTCAGTCGCGAGCAAGCGTTCCTGGAGCGCTTTCGTCAGGGCGTCGAGGTGCGCGACGTCCGACCGTTGCTGGCCGAACTTCGGCGGATCAAATCGCCGGCCGAACTCGCCCTCTTGCGCGAAGCCGTGCGCATCACGGCGGAAGCACATCGCGAGGTCGCGCGCGCGCTGCGACCCGGAATGTTCGAGTACGAGCTGGAAGCTCTCGTCATGGCCACGTTCTTGAAGAACGGTGCGCGGCGCGCGGGTTTCCCGCCCATCATCGGATCCGGCCCCAACTCCACGATCCTGCATTATCAAGCGAACCGTCGGCAGATCGCCGCCGGCGATCTCGTCGTCGTGGACATCGGGGCCGAGTACGAATACTACACGGCCGACATCACGCGCACCTATCCGGCCAGCGGTCGCTTCACCGAACGGCAACGGCAGATTTACGCCCTGGTGCTTGGCGCGCAGAAGGCGGCCGAGGCCGCTTTCCGTCCCGGCCAGACGACGATGCGCGAGCTGCAAGAGGTCGCACGTCGTTTCATGCGGGAGAGCCCACTGCGCTCCCGCGATGGACAGACGCTCGATCGCTTCTTCATTCACGGCCTCGGGCACTATGTCGGCCTCGATGTGCATGACGTCGGCGATTACAGCAAGCCGCTTGTCCCCGGCGTGGTGATCACGATCGAGCCGGGCATCTATCTGCCCGAGGAGCAGATCGGCGTGCGCATCGAGGACATGTATCTGGTCACGGAGACGGGCTTGGTGAAACTCTCGGCCAATATCCCGAGCGCGCCGGAAGAGGTCGAGCGGTGGATGGCACGGCGAGCGGCACGATGACGCCCTTGACCTTCGAATCGCTCGAATACGACGCGCTGTTGGCGCTTCTGGCGGAACGGACGCAAACGCCGTCGGGCCGACGGCTGGCCGAACAACTTCGGCCGATGACCGATGCCGAGGAGATCCGGCGCCAGCTTCGGCTCGTGAGCGATGCCGTGCGGTATCTCAGCGCGCATTCGGGATTCGGATTGGGGGGATTGGCTGATCCGACCGAAGCGCTGCGGCTATTACGGATCGAGAACGCGACGTTGTCGCCGACGCAGATTCTGGATCTGATCGCACTCATCGAGGTGGGGCAGGACGTGCGCGCTTCCGTCCTCGGTCAGCGGCGACAGTATCCGCATCTGGCGGCGTTCGTCGCCGAGATCCCGGACTTACGCCCGCTGCTGCGGCATGTGCGCGGGAAGCTTCTGCCGGGAGGGGAAGTGGATGATCACGCGAGCCCGGAGTTGGCCGAGATTCGGCAGCAGATCCAACGGCTCCGCGCGCGCATCTATCGGCGGCTGGAAGAGATCATGCGCGCGAGTCCCGAGGGCATCGTGCAAGACGAGCTGGTGACGCTGCGCAACGAGCGCTATGTGATCCCCGTGCGCGCGTCGCATCGCACGCAGGTGCCGGGCGTCGTGCACGCCGTCTCCTCCAGTGGTGCGACCGTCTTCATCGAGCCCCTCGAGACGATCGAGTTGAACAACGAACTGGTGCGCTGGCGCGAGCAGGAGCAGGTGGAGATTGCCCGTATCCTGCACGAGATGAGTGAGCGGCTGCGCCTGGAGTTGCCGCAGGTGGAGAAGACGGCTCGGCTCATCGCAGAGCTGGATCTGCTGAGCGCCAAGGCGCGCCTGGCCCTCGATTTCCAGTGCGTGGAACCGGAGCTGGTGACCGATCGTTATGCCCTCGCGCTCGATGAGGCTCGACATGTGCTCTTAGAGCACGTCCTGCGGCAGCGCGGAGAGCCGATCGTCCCCATCTCCGTCACCCTCGATGAGGAACATCGCGTCTTGATCATCAGCGGACCGAACGCCGGTGGGAAGACTGTCGCTGTGAAGACGATCGGCCTCCTCGCTCTGATGGCACAGTCGGGGATGCTCGTGCCGGCGCGCGCGGCGACGCTCTCGGTCTTTCGGAGCATTCTCGCGGACATCGGCGATCGGCAGTCACTCGTGGCCAACCTTTCGACGTTCACAGCGCATATCACGAGCGTGAGGGAGATGGCCGAGCGGTTGCAACTGCCGGCGCTCGTGCTCATTGATGAAGTGGGGACGGGGACGGATCCGGAAGAGGGGGCGGCGCTTGCGGTCGCCATCGTGGACTATTTCCGACAGCGCGGCGCGATGGTCGTCGCCGCGACGCATTATTCGGCGTTGAAGGCCTATGGGTATCTCACGTCCGGTGTCGTGAATGCGGCTGTCGAGTTCGACGAGGTGCGCTTGCAGCCGACGTATCGGTTGCAGCAGGGTGTGGCCGGAGCCTCCAGCGCGCTGGAGATCGCTCGCCGCGTGGGATTGCCCGAGCAGATCCTCGCCGAAGCTCGAAAGCAGCTGAGCGCGTCCGAGCAGGCGGCGAATCGCTATTTGAATCGGCTGCGAGCGGAGCTGGAGCAGCAACGCGCGGCGCGCCTGGCTCTGGAGGAAGAACGCGCGGCAGTCGCCGAGCGCTACGAGCAGCTGCAGCGCGAGTTCTTCGCGCGAGAGCAACAGCGACAGCGACAGTTTGAGACGCTGCTGCGCGAGTTCCTCGCGACCGTCTCGCAGCGCGCACAAGAGATGCTCGGTCAGATCGCCGACGAGCAGGCGCGACGACAAGCCCGGCGTCTCGTCGAACGCCGCGTGGCGAAGTTCAAATCGGACGTGTGGCAGCAGGCCCGCGCCATCTCTTTCGAGACGCCTCCGCCAGTCTCGCCGACGCCTCGCGTGCTTCCGGCCGAGGAAGTCGCCTTGAAGCCCGGCGATCGCGTGCGCGTTCGAAGCTTGAATCAAATCGGCGTGGTGATGGAGATCGAACCCGAGCAGGTGCTTGTGCAACTGGGTCCATTGCGCGTGCGCGCGGATGTGAGCGATCTGGACGTGCTCCTTGAGCCGACTCCGGAGACCATCGGGCGACCGAGTGAGAGCGTTCAGGTACAACTCGCCGCTCGCGGGGACGTGCCCTCGGAGTTGAATCTCATCGGCAAGACGGTCGAGGAAGCGCTCGAGCTGACGGACCGATTCCTGGATGCCGCCTATCTGGCCGATCGGCGCGAGGTGACGATCATTCATGGTACCGGCTCAGGCGCGTTGCGTCGAGCCGTGCGCGAGTTTTTGTCGCGACACCCTCATGTCGCGCGATTTCGACCGACGTCGGCCGATGGCGCGACGCTCGTCGAGTTGAACGAGCGTTGAGCGCAATCCGCTTGGTCAATCCCCTTGCTTTTTGAACGACGGCTCATCTAGAATGCTTGCCGAGCGAAGATCGAGAGGGCGCCGGCGCGGACATCATGGACCGAGGAAGTCAGCGAATGACGCCGCGAGAATTCGCGGAACACGTGCGAGAGCAAACGGACATCGTTCGGATCGTCTCCGACTACGTCGCGTTGCGGAAGCGAGGGAGCAACTACATGGCCCTTTGCCCCTTCCATCGCGAGCGCACGCCCTCGTTCGCCGTCCATCCGGTCAAGCAGATCTTCAAATGTTTTGGCTGCGGGCAGGGGGGCGATGTCTTCGCGTTCGTCATGCGGATGGAGGGATGCTCCTGGTGGGAAGCGGTGCGCGTGGTCGCGGAGAAGGAGGGGATTCCGATTCCTTCCTTTGCGGCGCACGAGGGCGCGCCGGATCGGGAAGCGCGGATCGAGTGGCAGCGCCGCCTCGCCCAGATCAATGCCTGGGCGTGCGAATTCTTCGAGCGGTGTTTGCACGAGCCCAAGGGAGAAGAAGCGCGCGCCTATCTGGCGGCGCGCGGCATCTCACCGAACGCGATCCGTCGCTTTCGCTTGGGGTATGCGCCGGAGAGTTGGACAGCGTTGTCGGAGTATTTGCTGACCCGGCGAGTGACGCGCGAGGAGTTGGAACGCAGCGGGCTCGTCGTACTGCGCGAGGATCGGCGGGGATATTACGATCGGTTCCGACATCGCCTCATCTTCCCGATCCGAGACCTCCATGGGCGGATCGTAGGCTTCGGCGGTCGCGCGCTCGGGACCGATGAGCCCAAGTACCTGAATTCCCCCGAGACGGCGCTCTATGCCAAGGGGCGGCATCTCTTCGGTCTGTTCGACGCGCGCGACGCCATTCGCCGTGCGGGGCAGGCGATCCTCGTCGAAGGATATTTCGATTGGCTCGCACTGCTGGAACACGGCATTGAGAACGTCGTCGCCACATTGGGGACGGCGCTCACCGATGAGCAGGTACGCCTTCTCCGACGATATGCCGAGCGCGTCGTGCTCAATTTCGATGCCGATGTGGCCGGGCGGCAGGCCATGTCGCGCAATTTGGAGCGACTCATTCGCAGCGGGATGGAGGTCTCCATCGTGTGCTTGCCCGAGGGTGAAGATCCCGATTCCTTCGTCCGGCGCTTCGGGGCGGCGGCCTATCGAGAGCGCCTCGCGGCCGCGATGCACCATCTCGATTTTTTGCTGGATGAGGCGCTGCGGGGTGCTGTATTCCCCCTCTCGCCTTCTCTTCAAGCGCGCGCGCTCAAGCTCGTCCTCCCCTATGTCGCCGGGATTCCCGACGCCATTGAGCGCATGGCGAGCGCCGATCGCGTGGCCGGTCGGTTGGGGATGGAGAGCGCGTTGGTTCGAGAGGCGGTGAAGCGACACCGTCGGACGTTGAGCGCCGGCGACCGGAGCGAGGAGGTCCCTGAGCCGATTTCGGCGGAAACCGCGCGCGAAGTGACGGAGTCCGAGCGTCTCTTGCTCGAAATCCTGCTCCATGCGGAAGACCAGGTGCGGGCGCAGTTGCTGGCCGAGCTGGAGCCGGACGACGTGCGCGGCTTGGCGAGCGAGCGCATCTTCGAGTTACTGCGAACGCTCGCTCCGGCGCATGTGAGTTATTCCGCGTTGGCGGAACAGCTCGCCGAGGACCCATTCGCGCTCGATCTTCTGGAGCGCGCTCTGGTGGCGGACGTATCGGGGACTGCGGAAGAGTTGTTAGAACGGGCGCGCGGCAGCCTGCGCGGATTGCGCCGACGCCGCTTGGAACGCGAGCTGTTCGCGCTGCAAGCGGAGATCGAGCGTCTTCGCCCGGGCGAGGAGGAACGTTTGAAGGAATTGCTGCGGCGGAAGTACGAAGTGGCGGCTGCCCTGGTGAAGCAGGGAGGGTGAAATCGGCTGATCCATCACGATGGGGAACGCACTCAAGAGTGCGAATGCTGCGTGACAAGAAGAGGGGTGACTATGGCGTTGGGCGAGAAATATCGAGATGAGATCGAGCGGCTCCTCGAATTGGGACGGGAGAAGTCCTATCTCACGTTCGACGACATCAATCGCACGCTTCCGGAGGAGCTGGTCTCCCCTGAGGATATCGAGGCGATCTTAGAGGTGATTGATTCGGCGGGGATTCATGTGGGCGAGGCCGAGGAGTTGGAAAGCGGGATGCTGCTGGAGCGGGCGTCCGAGCCGAGGGAGGAGGAGCCGGTGCTTCCGGAGGACGATGAGGAAGAAGGACCGCACGATCCGGTGCGGATTTATCTCCGGGAGATGGCCGTTGTGCCACTGCTGACGCGCGAGGGGGAAATCGCGTTGGCCAAGCGCATCGAGCGCGGGCGGCGTCGGCTGCAAAAGGCACTCGCACGCTCGCCTATTGTCGTCGAGGAGCTTCTTCGAGTGGGGCAGGAGTTGACGTGCGGGCAGCTCAATATTCGCGAGGTCATCGCCATTCCCGATCATGAGCCGTTGACGGATGCCTTCGTCGAGGAGTGTTTGGGACAGACGTTACATGCCCTTTCGGAGATCAGTCGGCTGGCTCAGGACGCCGTCCGACTGGCGGAACAGCTGGAGCGGGAGCGGCGGGTAGATCGGCAGGGGAAGCGCGCGCGGCGACTCGCCCGCCGCCTGGCGCGACAGCGGGTCGAGATCGCTCGTCGGATCGCGCAATTGGAGTTCACGCCGAAGCTCCAACAGCGCTTGATTCGCGCCGTGCAGCGCGTCGCCGAGGAGATCCGCGAGTTGGAGGAGCGCATCACCCAAGCCCTCAGCGAGATCGAGTTCGCGCGGAAGCAGAGCGAGGAGGAAGCCCGGTGGAAGCGGGAAGTGCAAGCAGCCCGCCGTCGGCTCAAGGAGATCGAAGCCCACTACAAGACGTCGGCCTTCGAGATCAAGCGCTCGCTGCAGGCGATCACTTCCAGCGAGGCTGAGATGATGCAAGCCAAGAACGAGATGGTGGAGGCGAACCTGCGGCTCGTCGTCTCCATCGCCCGACGCTATATCAATCGCGGCTTGCATATCCTCGACCTCATCCAAGAGGGGAACATCGGCTTGATGAAAGCCGTCGAGAAGTTCGACTATCGGCGAGGGCATAAGTTCTCCACCTACGCGACCTGGTGGATTCGACAGGCCATCACACGCGCCATCGCTGATCAATCGCGGACGATTCGGATCCCCGTGCATCTGTTGGAGACGATCAACAAGATCGCGCGGACATCGCGCCAGATTCTGCATGAGACGGGGCGCGAGCCCACGCTGGAGGAGATCGCTGCTCGCCTCTCCATGCCGATTCAGAAGATCCGCCGGATCTTACGCGTCATGCAAGAGCCGATCTCTCTGGAGACGCCCATCGGGGAAGACGAGGCGAGCCATCTTGGTGATTTCATCGAGGACGTGAGGTCGCCCAACCCCATGGAGATCGTCATCGCCAAAAACCTGCGGCAGGTCACCGAAGAGGTACTCAAGACGCTCACCCCACGCGAAGAGAAGGTCATCAAAATGCGGTTCGGGCTGGATGCCGATGGAGCGGAGCACACGTTGGAGGAGATCGGTCGCCATTTCGCCGTGACGCGCGAGCGGATTCGGCAGATCGAGGCGAAGGCACTCAAGAAGCTGCGTCATCCTCGACGCGTGAGCAAGCTGCGGGGCTTTTACGACGGAAAGACGGATCTGGGAGAGGGAGGAGGGAAGTGAGCGCCGGGTGTCGGGAACTCATCGCCGCGATCCCTCGTAGGTGGGCAGTGTGGAGTATCTCACCGGAGAGGAGCGAAGTTTTCACGGGGCTCATGGGGCGCGCTGTGGCGCCCGAAGATGGAGCCCTTCGCGCGCCTCACAAGCGAGAGCGCCGGTTCATGAAGTGTCCCGGAGGAACGGGATGATCTATTGTCCGCGCTGTGGGCGACTAGCCAGCTCGACGCAAAAATTCTGCACCGGATGTGGGCTCCACCTTCTCTCTGTCCTTCAGGCGCTCGCCGGTCACCCGTCGGCAGAGGAGTTACAGGCGCTCAAACAGCGCACGAAGACTTTGCGGGATGGACTACAACAACTGTTCATCGGCATCGGCCTCGCCCTCTTCTTCTATTTCTTCTTCGACCACAGCATCGGATTCGCGGCCATCGGGTTGATGATCGCCTTCATCGGCCTGGGGCACATCTTGAGCGCCATGCTCTTCGCCTCTCCTGCTTTGCGCATCGAGTGGCGCATTCCCTCATTTCCCCGCGAAGGGGAGAGACTCTCTCTCCCCCCCGAGCCTGGAGAGATGCGCACTCGCGATCTTCGGGAGCCCTCTCCCCTCGTCACCGAGCCGACGACGCTTCCGCTTGATCCGGCGAAGGGGGGGAAATTCGAGGGTGACGATCCGGCGATGAGGCGTGAACGCTCTTAGGAACATATGGGGGGTATTGCCCGAAATGTGGGCTCCCGAAGGACGAAAATTCTGCACGGTGTGCGGGATGAATCTCAACCTCATCGCGGAGGCGCTCACTGGCTGGAGTGCGACAGGAGCGCGATCCAAAAGTCTGCGCTCGACGCCCGAGCGGAAGCGCTTGCGAGATATATCGGAGCGGCGTCCTCACGATCTCCGTTGGAATTGGCCTCTCCCTCTTCTCCTTGTAGCCCAACATCCTGAATTGGACCCGGCAGCAGCGAGGATCATCCGGGCGGTCTGGGCTTGCAGCCTCATTCCCATCTTCGTGGGGATCGGACAGATCGCGAACGGCGTCTTCTTTTAGAGGCCGCTCCGTTGGACGGAACCACCGACTTTGGAACCTCCGCACCCATCCGTGACAACGCCGCTTCCTCAGGAGACTGTGGAGTCCCCAACCACATTCCTCGATGACCTTCGTTCTCTTCTCGCCCTTCATCGCGACCCTCCTTGGTGGGTTGGTGCAAGCGCTTGTTGACTCCACTCGGAAAGGCCGATAGAATTGGGCCACTCACGTGCGGCGACGAGGAGGCGCGTATGATGGAGGGGGTGACCTTGAGAAATGCACGAAAAGCCGGAATGCGTTGGCTTCTCGTTATTCTCGTACTCAACGCGCTCGGAATCGGCTCGTTCGCTTCTTGGGCGAATCGCTCCGCTCCGCTTCCAATGGTAAGGAGAGCGTCGAGCTCTCCCTCTTGGTTGAAGGCGCGGGATTTCGCCGAGCATCTTGTGGCCCGCGACGAAGGCGGAGGATTCGTCCTCGTTCAGGGAGAAGATGGGGGGTATGCGTGCCGCGAAGCTACGCCGGAAGAGATGCTCTGGATAAAGCAGCGGGATCCGGACATACCGCTACATGTGATCACCCCTCTTCGCGTGAGCCAACAGCAGACGGGCCTCCGGATCATCTTGCGTGGGACGCCGCAGCTTGAGCAGTTTCCCCAAGCAAAAGCCGCCTTTCTGCGTGCGGCGCAGATGTGGGAGCGCCTCATTCAAAATCCGATCACCGTCGTGCTCGATGTGGATTTCGGACCGACGAGATTTGGAACGCCCTATCCGCCGCGCGTCATCGGGTCTACAGATCCCCAGGAGATCGGAGGCTCCGTCTATTCGGACGTTCGGTCGCAATTGCTCGCGGGAGCTTCCTCTTCCTCGGAGAGGACCATCTACACGGCGCTACCGCAGGGACAGGTACCGACCGATCTCGGCGCGACCGATAGGGTGGAAGCTCCTTCCGCGGTCTTTCGCGCGCTCGGCTTGATCAATCCTGTCGCCGATCCTGAAGGGGAGCGCAGCCGATTCGGTCCCCCACCTTCCATCGGGTTCAACTCGAGCATCCCGTTCGACTTCAATCCTGACGATGGTATCGATCCGGACAAGATAGATTTTGATGCCACGGCCGTGCATGAGATCGGTCACGCTTTGGGGTTCACCTCTCTAGTCGGAGAGCGAGAGCTGAATGCTTCTGCTCCCATCGCGGTGAGCGTGTGGGACCTCTTTCGCTTTCGCCCAGGAGTTACGGTGACGACTTTCTCGACAGCACAGCGGATCCTATCTTCCGGGGGGGAGCATGTTTTCTTCGCCGGGCCTCCGGCACTCCCTCTCTCGACGGGGCGACCGGACGGCTCTGGGGGAGACGAACGGCAAGCATCTCATTGGAAGGATGATGCTCTCACGGGGCAGTACATCGGCATCATGGATCCGACTGGTCGTCCTGGGGAGCGGAACACGATCACGGAGAACGACCTGAAGGCCCTCGACTTTTTTGGATACCAAGTGAGCGCCCAGGGACAGCCGCCACCAGGTGGCGATGTCGTGGACTTGACTTCGGGCGTGCCACAACAGGGCTCCATTCCAGCACCTCAAACTCCTGGCCGCGGCGTGCTGGGCGGTACGCAATATCGAATTCGAGTCCCGGCCGGAGCGACCCAATTGCGGGTCGAATTGCGCGCTGCCGGGGATCAGGATGTGGATCTTTACGTTCGATTCGGACAAAGGGTCGAAGTTCAAGACGGGCGTGTGGTCGCTGACTACATCTCGGAATCCCCTACAGGAAATGAGACCATCACGGTGACTCCGTCGAGCTCTCCGCCTCTGCGAGAAGGAGCGTATTTCATCGCCGTGGCGAACTTTGGGCCGGGAGCGGCGACCTTCACCGTGACAGCGACGGTGAGTGGGCCGCCGGTGCAGCCCGATATAGATGTGCAGCCAACAGCACTTGACTTCGGCAGCGTCACGGTGGGCTCGACGGCCGATCGGACGTTGACGGTGAGGAATGTGGGGGGAGCATCACTCACCGTCACGGGCATGAGTATTGACAATTCCCGGTTCACGATCGTCTCGCCTTCGCCGCCGTTCACGGTGAACGCGGGGGGACAGCAGACGGTCACCGTGCGGTTCGCGCCGACGACAGTCGGAGTGCAAAATGGGACCTTGCGCATCCAGAGCAATGATCCCGATGAAGCGACGATCTCGGTGAGTTTGACGGGGCAAGGCGTGGCGGCACAGCCGCCCCCTTCAGGTCGGACCCTCAGTGTCCCGAATGCTTCCGGAGAGCCCGGGCGCACGGTCACGATCGCCGTGAACCTCTCTGATGGAAGTGGGATCTCAGCGCTCTCCTTCACGTTGAGCTTCAATCCGTCTGTGCTTTCGATTCCTGGGCCGTCGGCCGTCTCGCGCGGATCGCTTGTACCAGACAACTTCTCGCTCAGCGCCAATACGGTAACGGCGGGGCAAGTGCGGATCGTCATCTCGCCTCCGATTGCGACGCCGCTGCCGACATTCCGAAGCGGGAGTGGTTCGGTCGTCACGATCGCTTTTCAGGTGGCTTCGGGGGCGGCTGTCGGAGCGACGAGTCCGCTCACGCTTTCGGACATCTCGGCATCGGATCCGAATGCTAGCTCCGTCCCCATTACGCCGCAGAATGGCACGTTCACTGTCGGGGTCGCGCGAACTCTGGCCGTGGCCGATGCCCAAGGGGCTGCTGGTTCGACCGTCGCCATTCCAGTCACTCTCTCGGATGGGACGGGCATCTCGGCCTTGCAATTCACGCTCAGTTTCGATCCCGCGATCCTGACACCGGCGGCCAATCCCGTAGCGCTCGGCTCTCTTGTCCCGAGCAGCTTCACCGTAAGCGCGAGTACGGCGACGGCGGGGCGAATCATCGTCGTGATCTCGCCGCCAATTGCATCGCCATTGCCGACGTTCAATTCGGGGAGTGGGACCGTCGTCACCCTCACCTTCCAGGTCGCGAGCGGGGCGAGTCCAGGGGCGACCAGTCCACTCACGTTGTCGGCTATTTCGGCGTCCGATCGGAATGCGAATTCGGTAGGGATCACGGCACAGAATGGAACGTTCACCGTCTCAGCCGTGCGGCGCGGCGACATCAATCAGGATGGGGTGATCAACGTCCAGGACCTGATCATGCTGATTCGGCATCTGACGGGGGAGAGTCCGTTGACGGGAGCGGCCTTGCAAGCCGCCGACGTCAATGGCGATGGGCAGGTGAACGTGCAAGATGTCGTGCGCCTGATCCAGCATCTGACGGGTGAGCGTCCGCTCTCCATCCGGTTACCCGTTGGTGAAGAGACAGCGCGTTGGGTGGCGCTCGGCGAGCGGTTCTGGTCGGAGGGAGCGATGCTCGTGCCGATTCTGATCAGTGAAGCGCGCGATGTGGCCGCCGCCGAGCTGGTCATCGAGTACGATGCGGCGAAGTTGCAACCGGATTTCGTGGAGCTTGTGAGGGCCGTCGGACTCCCGATGGGATTCCGATGGCACGCGCGCTTGATCGAGCCGGGACGCCTCGGGCTTGTGCTCGCGCCTCCGGTGGAATCGCCGATCCCGACCTTGCCCCGCGGCATTCGAGTTCTAGCTCAGGTGCGGTTCCTCCCGGCACCGGGCGTTGACGCTGAGGAGGCCGCCGACGCGCTCGTGCGCGTGCGCCACATCGGGCTCGCAGATCGCGAGGGGTGCGCGATCCCGGCGAGAACGATCCCATGAGAGATGAAACGGTGATGGCTCGCCTGTTCGTCTTGCGGAGGTTCCCGCGTGCGCTCGCGCGCTTTCTCCTTGTCGCCCTTGGTGGGGTTGCATTCTTTCCTTTCCCGAGCGGATCGAATCTCAGGAAGGGGCCGATTGTTCGAATGGAGAGAACGCGCGCGATTGTATCTGGGCTTCGCCAGCGAATGCCGCGCGCGCGAGCCGAGAGCGTGCGATACGATCGTCCCTCGGAAGCCCAGCGATTCTATGCGCGGAAGCGCCTGCCGCCTGGGATGACTTCCCTTCCCGTGGAGAAGTACCTGGAAGCGCTTCAGCGCATGGACGAGATGCCGCAGTATGCGACGGCGCTCGGCCTGAGCCTCCCTTCGCGGCGCGAGATGGCGCTTTGGAGGGAGTATATGGCGCTCTCGGTTCTCGGCTCGTGGGAGGCGCTAGGGCCGGGGAACATCGGCGGGCGCACGCGCGCCCTGCTCATTCATCCCACGAATCCCCGCATCATGTATGCCGCAGGGGTATCCGGTGGTGTGTGGAAGACGGCTGATGGCGGACAAACGTGGTTCCCCCTGAACGATCTCCTTCCGAATCTGGCCGTCTCGGCGCTGGCGATGGATCCGCGGAACCCCGATGTCCTCTACGCCGGGACGGGCGAGGGATATTTCAACTATGACGCCGTGCGCGGAGCGGGCATCTTCATGACGACCGATGGCGGGCGAACGTGGGAGCATTTGGCGAGCACGAGGAACGCGAACTTCTATTATGTGAACGATCTCGTCGTCAGCGCGAACGATTCCCGGCGACTCTATGCGGCGACGCGCACAGGCGTATGGCGTTCGACCGATGGGGGGCGAACGTGGCGGCGAGTTCTCGCTGCTGGAGGGAATGACGGATGCCTCGATCTCGCCCTTCGGACGGATCGACAGACGGATTACCTCTTCGCCTCCTGCGGGAACTTCTCGCGCGCGGCCATTTATCGGAACGCGCGCGCCGAAGGCGATGGAGCGTGGAGTCGAGTCTTCAGCGAACCCGACATGGGGCGCACATCGCTAGCGATCGCGCCCTCCAATCAAAATGTCATCTATGCCTTGGCGGCTAGCCTCGTCGAAGGGCGTTATCAGTACGGGTTGCACGCTGTGTATCGTTCGGCGCGGAGTGGCGATCCCGGAAGTTGGGAAGCGCGCGTGCGCCAGACGGATGCGAACAAGCTCCATACGGTCTTGCTCTCGAATCCAGTCTATGCGTTCTTGAGCGAATGTGGCTTCGGCCGCAGCGAGTGGATCAATCAAGGGTGGTACGACAACGTGATCGCCGTGGACCCGCGCGATCCCGAACGCGTATGGGTGGGGGGGATTGATCTCTTTCGCTCAGATGATGGTGGGCGGACTTGGGGACTGGCGTCGTATTGGTGGGTGGAGACGAATCATCCGCAGTATGTGCATGCTGATCATCACGTCATCGTCTTTCATCCGCAGTATGACGGGGTGACGAACCGGACGATGTTCGTGGGGACGGATGGGGGGATCTTCCGCACCGATGACGCGCGCGCGCCAGTTGCCTTGGGGCCCACAGCCGCCTGTCAGCCAAGCGGTGGCCTTCGATGGCGATCGCTCAACAACCACTACGGCGTGACGCAATTCTATCATGGCGTGCCGCTGCCGGATGGCACGGCGTATTTCGGAGGGACGCAGGACAACGGGACGCTTTTGGGAAGCGATTTGCGAGGCGCGAATGCATGGGTGGAGATCCTTGGTGGCGACGGGGGATATGTGGCCGCGGATCCTGAGAACCCCAATGTCCTCTATGCGACGAACCCGTACGGAGATGTCGCGAAATCGAGCGACGGAGGCTTCTCCTTCCGCTCGGCGACGCGCGGGCTCGCCGACAGTGGGTTCGAGTTCATCGCGCCTTTGGTGATGGACCCCAGTAATCCACAACGGCTGTGGACCGGGGGATATTACCTCTGGCGCACGGACGATGGTGCGGAGACATGGGTGCGCGCGAGCCGCTTGACGCCAGGCAACGGTTCAGTCACGGCGATCGCCGTCGCGCCTGCGAATTCGAACTTCGTCGTCGCGGGCATGAGCGACGGATACATCTTGCGCACGACCGAGGCGTTGCGCGCACATGCGACGACAACATGGGCCTCAGCGCGTCCGCGCGTGGGGTTTGTCTCCTCCTTAGCGTTCGATCCGACGACCCCCCGTATCGTGTATGCGACCTATTCGACCTTCGGAGGCACGCACGTGTGGAAGAGCGTGGATGGTGGAGCGACCTGGCGCGATCTCGATGGGCGAGGCGCAGGACGCTTGCCCGATATTCCCGTGCACGTCATCGTCGTGGATCCGAGTGATCCACAGCGGCTCTATATCGGGACGGATCTTGGAGTCTTCGTCTCCACAAACGGCGGCCTCTCCTGGGCCGTCGAGAACGCCGGCTTCGCCAATGTCGTGACCGAAGCTCTCGCAATGGGGCGCGTGGGCGCGACTCCCCATCTGTTCGCATTCACACACGGGCGTGGGGCGTGGCGCGTCCCGCGTTGGTGAAAGGATGCTCACTCGGCTTTCGCGCGCCGCAGGTAGATGAAGAACTCCTTGTTCCCCTCGCTGCCCGTGATCGGCGACTCGAGGACACCTTGGCAGCGGAGGGACAACTCGCGTTCGGCGAAATGATGGATCTTTTCGATCACGCGCCGATGCTTCTCGGGATCGCGAACGATTCCTCCTTTTCCGACCTCCCCGCGACCGACTTCGAACTGCGGTTTGATCAAGGCGAGGATCGCGCCCGAGGGCTGCAGCAACGGGGCGGTAGCCGGGAGAATGTGCGTGAGCGAGATGAACGAGACATCAATCGTGATGAGGTCGAACCGGACAGGAAAATCCTCGGGCTTCAAATATCGCGCATTGACACCCTCGCGGACGACGACGCGCGGATCTTGGCGTAATTTCCAATCGAGTTGTCCGCGTCCCACATCCACCGCGTAGACCAGACGGGCGCCGTGCTGCAGAAGGCAATCCGTGAATCCTCCGGTCGAAGCCCCGATATCCAAGCAGACGAATCCGGTGACGTCCAGCCCGAACGCCCGCAAAGCCGCTTCGAGCTTCACACCGCCGCGACTGACGTATCGAAGCGGGGGACCTTGAATCTCGATGCGCGCTTCTTCGGGGACGTATCTCCCCGGTTTATCCACGCACTGGCCATTCACGAAGACCTGTCCGGCAAGGATGAGCGCTTGCGCGCGCTCGCGCGTCTCGGCCAATCCTCGTCGGACCAAGAGGCGATCAATGCGTTCGCGTCCCATTCCGGGGTTGATCCACCCGGAGCCGATGCTCCAGGTTCGCGATGCGCCAGGCCGTCGCGAAGATCAGCCGCCCGATGCGGGCCATTTTCTCGAAGTCGAGCTTCTCCGTGTCGTCCGTCGGCCGGTGATAATCCTCGTGCAGGCCAGTGAAGTAGAAGATGACGGGGATACCCCGCTGCGCATAGTTGTAGTGATCGCTCCGGTAGTAGAGCCGTTGTGGGTGATCCTCACGATTGTACCGGTAGTCGAGATTGAACCGCTCAGTGTCGTGATTCGTCTGCTCGCTCAGCTCGTGCAGCTCTCGACTGAGTTTGTCCGAGCCGATCAGATAGAGCGTGTTAGCGTCGGACAGCTCGCGATTCGCAGGATTCGCATCGTTGGGCGCGCGCGCGCGTCCCACCATGTCCACGTTCAGATTGGCGACGATCGCGTTCAAGGGGACCGTAGGATGCGTGACGAAATATTTCGATCCGAGCAGCCCCACCTCCTCGGCCGTGTGGAAGATGACGAGGATCGAACGCTTGGGGCGTTCGCCGATCGTGAACGCCTGCGCGATTTCGAGCACGGTCGCCGTTCCGGAGGCGTTGTCGTCGGCGCCGTTATAGATCTGCCCATCGCGCGTCTGCAGATGATCGTAGTGGGCGCTGAGCAGGATGTATTCGTTCCGTCGTTCGGGATCGGTGCCGTCTAGGATGCCAATGACGTTGGCGGTCTGTTGCCGGTGGGTCTCAAAGGCGATTCGCACCGAGGCCGTGAGGCCGAGCGGCTTCGAGGCCGGGATCTCCGAAGGCGTGGCGAGGCGTTCGGGGGTGAGCCCGAGTGCGCTCAGTACATCCTCCGTCAAGCGGGTATCGGCTACGAGGACGGGGAAGGAAGAAGCCAACTGCGCGTCCTCCTCGGCGATCGAGATGCGCGGCGCCAGGCCCGCTCCGCGAAATCCGCGCATGCCACCGACGCCCGGCATGTCGCGCAGAAGAAGCAAACCGGCGGCCCCGCGCGCTCGCGCGGCCTCGATCTTACGTTGGATGGGATAGTCTTGCGCAGTGAGCGCGCGCCCATCTCGCACAAGCGGCGGGAGGCCGCCAAGCAGCGCGACGGCGAGTTTCCCCTTCACGCCCACGTGGGCGTAGTCGTCATACCCCCATTCGGGGAGCGTGACGCCGAAGCGTACGAAGATCAACTCCGCCTCAAGGTTCACCGGCCCCGTCCCTCCGAAGACGATGAAGTCGGTCCCATAGGCATATGACCGTTTCCCCGCAGGCGTGCCTATCTCCAGCAGGGTTTGATCTGGGAGCAAGCGCCTCACGAGGATGTCGAAGGTTTGGAAGAACGAACCATCGGTAGCGCCGCCTCGAAAACCGTAGCTTCGCAACCGCGAGGCTAGATAGCGCGCGGCGATGTGAATCGAATCGCTCGCCACGTAGCGCCCGCCCAGCTCATCCGAGGCCAGGAATTCGACGTGGCTGCGCAATTCCGCCGGCGTGATGCTCTCCATCGCCGCCGCCGGTGGAAGAGGTAGGGTCGCCGAAGGTCGAACCCCAGCTCCCACGCTGAAGAGCACCAGCAGCAAGACACCGTATCGCTTCCGAAGAGACATAGCTTCACCCCTTACCTGCGAAAGTCACTCCCGCCGTGAGAGCAGTATTATAGACCAGGGCGAGGGCGGAGTCGAAGGGCACATTTTTTCAAGCTTTTTCCGCCTGAGCTCCGTCTAAGGGAGTGTGGATCGGGCCGAAGATCGGTGAGCACGACGTACCGGTGGTGATTGGAGATCGCATCGTGGGCTTTCCCACGCGAAGCGCTTTGCCGATAATGGAAGGGGGCGGAGCCGAAGACGTGGAACTCAGCGATGAATGCATCGTCGAACGGGTGCGCGACGGGGAGGTCGAGGCCTTCGGGACGCTCGTCAAGCGGTGGGAGAATCGCATCTACCGGCTCGCCTTACGCCTGCTCGGACATCCGGAGGACGCTCGTGAGGTGACGCAGGAGACCTTCCTCGCCGCGTTCCGAAAGCTGAATCAATTTCGTGGACGCGCGCGGTTCTCGTCCTGGCTCTATCGCATCGCGCTCAATTGTTGCTATGATCGGCTGCGGGAGCGTCGCGTTGAGCCCATTCCGCTGGAAGAGGCCGATGACATCGTCGCGGAGGAGAAAGTGCTAGGCCAGATCCACAAGAAACAGGTCGCCGAGCGCGTCCGCCGGGCCTTGCACGCTTTGCCCGTGGAGATGCGGCAGGTCATCGTCCTGAAGGAGTACGAGGGGTTGACCTTCGAGGAGATCGCCGAGATCCTCGATATTCCGGTGAGCACGGCCAAGACGCGCTTGTATGCTGGCTTGGACCATCTCCGGAAGCGATTGGAGTGGTTGAGGGACGCCTTATGAATGGAGAGTGAGATGCCATGAGCGAGGAGAAGACCCCGTCTGCCATGTGCGAGATGAGCGAGAAGCTCGTCGAGTATCTCTATCGGGAGCTGAGCGCCGACGAAGCGTCGGCGTTCGAGGCGCATGTGAAAGCGTGCGCGCAGTGCGCGCAAGACCTGCGCGATTTCGAGCGCGTGCGTCAGGCGCTCGCCGCGTGGCAGATCGCGCCGGCGCCACACGTGGCGCCGGAGTTTGAGAGCGGGTTGCCGCGACTGAGCTTCCAACAGGCCTTGCGGCAGCTCCTGCTCGCCATGCCAACGTGGGGGCGTGTGATCCTCGGTGGCGCGGCGGTCCTTCTGCTGCTGGCGCTCTTCAACGTCCAATTGGAGTGGACGCCCGAAGGCGGCTTTCGGTTCCGCGCCAGTCTCTTCCCGTCGCGCGCTGTGGAGCCCGCTCCTCCTTCGGAGATGTCCGCGCGAGCGCGTCAGCAGATGGAGCAGCTCATCGAGGACATGCTCCGCGACGCCGAACGGCGCCGGCAGGAAGCGCTCGCTGCGAGCTTGCGAGAGATGACCGAACGTTTGCGCCAAGAACAGCGCGCGACCTTGGCCGACTTCGTCCAGAAGTGGAATGCC
This sequence comes from Acidobacteriota bacterium, assembly GCA_030550025.1. GTDB lineage: Bacteria > Acidobacteriota > Blastocatellia > HR10 > HR10 > HR10. The sequence continues at coordinate 160,741 of JAUQQC010000004.1, forward strand.
GAGCAGCGCGCTCAGTGGGCCGTGCTCCTGCGCGAACTGGAGCGGCGCCGATATGGGGCGCTGACGTTCACCGATCTCTTCTTCTCCGGTCAGAATGGGAACTGAAAGGGCCTTCGCGATCTTGCCCGTATTTCCCGCGCGCATTCGGATCGCGCGGGGGGTGGAGATGAGCTGATGAGATCCGAAGTTTTCGTTCTCCTCCTTCTTCTCGGAACATGGGGAGGAACACTCGCGCAGCAGGGTGCCCAACCACCAGACCCTCTGCGGAGGGCGAACATTCCGGGCGCTGCGCCCGCCCTCGGCCCTCAGGCGCCGCAGCCGGGTCAGATCGTTCTGACCCGATTGGCCATCCTTCGCATGCTCAATTTGAGTCGGGAGCAACAGCAGCGCATCCACGAGATTCGTCAGCGCTATGCCGCGCAATTGCTAGAGCTGCGCCAAGGCGTCGAAGACCGGCGGGATGCCTTGCGCGAAGCGATCTACGGCGAGATGCTCGATCCACAACGCGTCGAGCAAGCCTTGCGCGACTTCCTGGAGCGGCAAGCGATGCTCATTCGCTTGGAGGCGCAACTGGAGCTGGAGTTCCGGCAGGTCCTGACGCCGGAGCAACTGGCGAAGTTCCGGGAGATCCAAAGCGAAGAGTTAGCCATCCGGCGCATGCGGCGCGAGCTGCGTCAGCGTGAGGAGCGACTCCGCGAACGACTCCGACGTGGCTCCTGAAGCGCGAGGCTCCAGCGCCCGATTAGATCATCAGGGTGAGCTTTGCCCCCTGAGGCGATAGAGGCGCTCTACGTCATACGTGGTGTATGGATTGTTGCTCTCCCGGACAGACCTCATGTACTGGAATTTCAAGGCTTGCGTGTCGGGATCATAGCCGGTGGCCGTCACACTGCCGGAAGTGAATTCCCGGCCGCCAGAGCCCGAGGTATACAGGTATCCGATCTCCACGACCCCATCCTCGTCGAAGTCGTCTGCGAGTCGCCCAGGAATGAAGATCATGGGACTTGGTGCGAAGTTCGGATTCGGAGGCGGGAGTAGCGTCACAAGGTATGGCTTATTCGGGAAGATCGGGCAAGGGATCCAATCCAGGATCGGTTGTCCCTCTGAATTAGTGATCTCGCACCGATCGTTAACCCACCGCTGACCTGATACCTGCCCTGTGGATATCTCGTATATCGTGGCGAGGTAAAGGCCGTTGGATTGCCGCTCAAGGGTATAGGCCAAACTCGGCGAAATCGGCCTTTCGCTCAAGATCGCTCCGCTCCCGGGGTCTCGCTCCCTGTGCCATCCTCCGCTGACCTCCACGCGATAGCTTCGGACGGTGAGCGCGCGTTGACCGGGAGCCGGGTATGGGGTGCTCGCCGCTGCCGTGCACCACTGGTAGGCAAGGAAATCATTCGAGAAGCTCGAACAGTAGTATACCGCGAACTGCTGTAAGCACTTCAGATAGGTGGGCGCGTCTCCGCTTTGTAAGTACCCAACACAGTACGCGTGAGCCTGTCGCCTCACCTGCTCAAATGGGCCAAAGGGATCGGTTTGAGCAACGGTCTCCCGGGGGAGGGCTGGTGCCGGATATGCACCCAAGGCGATGGCGAAGGCCACAACCGCGACTCCGATACGGCGTCCAGCATTCAGGCTAGCGCTCATAGGCATCCTCCTCTCTGTGTCTGTGCGCTCCGCTATGGAATAGCAAGGCTTTCGTGTTTTGTCCATATTGGGGAGCGCGATGTGGATCGAGGTCGTTCGATCTTGTAGGGCTCGCTCCGTCCGATGCCTGGAAATTTCGGGTGGGGCCCTTGACGCTTCGTGCGACCATCGGCGATATTTCTAAGTCGCCGATGAACGCGCTCACGCTCATCCTGTACGAACTCCAGGAATCCACGCTCATGGCCTGGCGGGCGTTTCGCTCGCTCTTCACCCGGCCCCGATATTTTCGCGAGATCGTCAATCAGATGGATCTGATTGGCGTCGGGAGCCTTGTCATCGTGCTGCTGACGGGGTTCTTCACGGGGGCCGTGCTCGCGCTGCAGACGGGCACGACGATGGCCTCGCTTGGGGCGAAGGGGTTCACGGGGCGGTTAGTCGCGACGTCACTGGTGCGGGAGTTGGGGCCAGTGCTCACCTCGCTGATGGTCGCCGGACGCGTCGGATCCGGGATTGCAGCGGAGTTGGGCTCGATGCTCGTGAGCGATCAGATTGACGCCATGCGAGCTTTGGGGACGGATCCGATCCGCAAGCTCGTCATGCCCCGTATGGTCGCGTTGCTGGTGATGGTCCCTGCGCTGACGGTGATCGCCATCATCGTGGGGACGGGAGGGGGATTGGTCGTCGCCATCACGCTGCTCGGATTGCCGTATGCGCAGTACGTTAGCTCGGCCAAGGAGGCCTTTAAGCTGAATGATCTGACCGGGAGCTTGATCAAGGCGCTCATCTTTGGCTTCATCATCGCCGTCGTCGGCTGCCGCAGTGGGCTGAAGACGACCGGCGGTACGGTCGGCGTGGGACGTTCGACGACGCAGTCGGTCGTCGTGGCCTCGATCCTGATCCTGGTGGCCGACTTCTTCATCACGCGAGCCTTGCAGATCTTCCTACCGCCGGGCCAGTGAGCGTGGGAGGAAGTTTCTGGAGGTCTCGCGCGACGGCTCCTTGTGCGGAGACGTTCGCGCTAGGCCTCGAATGAGGAGGCGCGCTATGGCCACACGAAAGAAAGTGACGCTCGCCGATCTGAAGGTCGGGATCCTCGTGCTCGCGTCGTTGGTGTTTTTGATCTTCATGATCCTGACGGCCAGCGGCGGAATCGCGCTCTTCGAGGAGGAGTTCATCGTCAAGGCGCGCGTCGCGGAGGTGGATGGGCTCATTCCCGGGAACGAGGTGCGGCTGGCCGGATATCGCATCGGGAACGTGAAAGAGGTGCGCTTTGCGCCGGAACTCCCCGATCGGCCTGAGGACCCGAATACCATCGAGATCATCATGCGCGTGGATCCGAAAATCGCCCGCGAGCGTATCCGTTCGGACTCCGTGGTGACCCTCGGATCAATTGGTCTTTTGGGCGATAAGGTTGTGGAGATCACACCGGGGACGAAACACGGTGCTCCGATTCAGAGCGGCGCATATTTGCGGAGCACGCCGGGGACGAACATCCGGAAGATCATCTCCGGTGTGGATCCCCTGGTCGCTGATTTGGCCGATACGGCCGAGCAGATCAAGCGCCTGGTCGCAGGGATCAACGAGGGGCAGGGGACGCTCGGCAAGCTCATCCGCGACCCGAAGCTCTATCAGGATATTGACCGCACGGTCCTCGAGGCGCAAGAATTGGTCCGCCGTATCCGAGAGGGCGAAGGGACGGTCGGTAAGCTCATCAATGATCCTACCCTCTATGCGGATTTGAAGCGGACGTTGACCCGGTTGGAGCAGCTCACGCGTGATCTGCGCGAGGGGCAGGGGACGATCGCCCGACTCATTCGCGAGCCGGACCTCTACGAGAAGCTGGACCGCACGATGACGCGCCTGGATGAGATCGCCGCGCGCGTGGATGTCGTCGCCGCGCGCATCGAGCGCGGGGAGGGGACGATCGGACGGTTGATCAACGATCCGACGCTGCATGAGGAGACTAAGGCGACGATCACCAACATCAAGAACATCACCGAGCGAATGGACAACGGCGAGGGGACGTTCGGCGCTCTGCTGCACGATCGTCAGCTCTATAACAACCTGAATGCGCTCTCGTCCGAACTGGTTCGGTTGATCTACGACTTCCGGCAAAATCCGGGACGATTCTTGCGCATCAAGGTCTCCCTCTTCTGAGGGGAGGAGCGTCGCGCCGAGAGCGCAGATCTCTTGCGAAGGAGGGGATTATGAGGCGGAAGTGGATCGGCAGTCTCATTGCCGCCGTGGCGATCATCATCGTGGGAGTGATCGTCTACCAATGGCGATCTGGGAAGGCGGAGTTCGAGCCGGAGATTTTGCCGTTGCCGGAGGGACTCCGGGGCTATGAGGCGATGAAGATCCCGCCGGACAATCCGATGACGCCGGAGAAGGTGGCGCTCGGTCGCCAGCTCTTCTTCGATAAGCGACTGAGCGCCGACGAGTCGCGTTCCTGCTATTCCTGCCATCTCAATGAGAAAGGGTTGAGCGATGGATTGCCCACCTCCGTGGGCGCGCTCGGCAAGCGCTTGCCGCGCAACAGCCCGACGCTCTGGAACATCGGTTACCACCACGAGTTCTATTGGGATGGGCGAGCGCCGACGCTGGAGAAGCAGATCTTGGCGGCGTGGACCGGAGCGAACATGAGCGGCAAGCCCGAGGAGGTAGCGGCCAAGCTGAATCAGATCGAGGGGTATCGGCGGCAGTTCCGCAAGGTCTTCGGCACGGATGCCACGCCCGACGCCATCGTCAAAGCTCTGGCCGCGTATACGCGCACGATCATCGGCGGGAACACGGCCTGGGATCGCTGGCGCGCGGGCGATGAGAACGCCCTTAGCGAGGAGGCGAAGCGCGGGTGGGAGGTCTTCCAACGGATCGGGTGCACGAATTGTCACGATGGCTTGCTCTTCACCGATCTGCAGTATCACAACGTAGGGATCGGCATGGACAAGCCGAATCCCGACCTTGGGCGGTACAACGTCACCAAGCAGGACAGAGATCGGGGCGCCTTCAAGACGCCCACGCTGCGGGATGTGGCCCGATCAGCCCCGTACTTTCACGATGGAAGTGTGGCGACGCTCGAAGAGGCCGTGGACATCATGTTGGCCGGGGGGAAGCCGAATCCTTGGCTCGATCGCGCGAATTTGAAACCGGCAAAGATCACTCCCGAGGAGCGGCGAGCGCTCCTGGCCTTCTTGCGCTCATTGACCGAGGAGGGGGGATTGAAAGAGCCGCGGCTCCCGCAGAAGTGAGTCTCAGCGGTCTCACGGGATCACGCCGAAGCGTCGGCCGACTTTACGAAACGCATCGAGCGCGCGGTCCAGATGCTCGCGCGTGTGTGCGGCCGAGATCTGTGCCCGCAAGCGTGCCTCTCCTTTCGGCACGACCGGATACCAAAGCCCCTTGATATAGACGCCCTCTTTGAGCAGCTCCACACTCATGTCCATAGCGAGCGCCGCCTCGCCGAGCATGATCGGGACGATCGGGTGCGTGCCTTCCAGGATCGTGTAGCCGAGGTTCTTGATCTCCCGGCGGAAATAGGCCGTGTTCTCATGCAGCCGCTCGACAAGTGATGTATCGGTCATCAAGATGTTCAGCGCTTCGATCGAGCCCATGACGACGGCCGGGGGCATCGTGTTGGAGAACGTATAGGGGCGCGACTTCTGACGCAGCAGCTCAATCAACTCGCGTTTACCGGCGATGAACCCTCCGCAGGCACCGCCGAGGGCTTTGCCGAACGTCCCGGTGATGACGTCCACCTGCCCGAAGACGCCCAACGCTTCTGCCGTCCCGCGCCCGCGCGGACCGAGCACGCCTGTCGCGTGGGAATCATCCACGAAAAGGAGCGCGTTGTGCCGCCGGGCGAGCGCGATCAATTCGGGCAGCGGCGCCAGATCGCCTTCCATCGAGAAGACGCCATCGGTGGCGATGATCTTGATTCGATACCCCTCCTTCTCATCGGCCTCCAGCATCTCGCGCAACTGCGCGACATTTCGATGGGGGTAGACCTTCGCTTCGGTCGTGCGCGCGATGATGCGGCAAAGACGAATGCCATCAATGATGCTCGCATGATTGAGCTGATCGCTGTAGATGACGTCCCGATAGTTCGCCAGGCCGAAGTCGTTCGCCAGCAGCCCGGCGAAAAACGCCTCGTTCGCCGCGAAGCAGGAGGAGTGCAGCACAGCGTCCTCGCAGCCGACGAATTCGGCGATCTTCTGTTCCAGCTCCAGGTGAATTTTCTGCGTACCACAGATGAAGCGGACCGAGGCTAAGCCGTAGCCGTATTCGCGCAGCCCACGCAGGGCTGCCTCTTTCACTTTCGGGTGATTGGAGAGGCCGAGATAATTGTTCGAGGCGAGCATCACGACCTCGCGCCCGTCCACGCGCACGACGCCATCCTGCTCGCTCTCGATCGGGACCTCGAATTTGTACGTCTTGCTCGCTTTGATCTGTTCGATCTCGCGGGCGATGAGCGCGTAGAGTTCGTGGATGGTGGCCATAGCCTCCTCCTCACTCTCTCCCGACGGCCTTTCATCCGGCGAAGTCGTTCGGATTCGGGGTGAAGATGAGCTTCATCGCGTGACCAGCGAGCAGCGTTTGAAACGCCTCCTCGTATTCGCTCAATCGGTACGCGCGCGGAGCGACGAGCCAGCTCAGCTTCTCCTTGAGGCCCAATCGATCACTCCGCAGCAGCTTCAGCATCGTCTCCCAGGTATCGAATAAGCGCCGACCGAAGACCCCCTTGATCGTGACCCCCTTCCACACGACGAAGTTGGCGAAGTCAAAGAGGACGGGCTCCTTCGGAATCCCCAACAGCACGACCGTCCCGCCATTGCGCACCAGCTCGAAGGCGTCCCGATAGGCAGATGGAGAGCCGGACATCTCCAGGACGACGTCCACGCCTTGGGCTCCTTTCTCCACGCGGCGCACCTCGCGATACAATTCCGCGACCGAATGGGCGACGTCAAAGCAGAAATCGGCGCCGAAGGCTCTGGCCAGCTCGAAGCGGTGCTCGACGTCTACCTTCTCCGTGACGTAGATGCGCGTGGCCCCATAGATGCGGGCCAGCAACGTCGCCATTAATCCAAGCGGTCCCAGCCCCAGAATCGCGACGCTCTTGCCCCCCACCTCAGCCGTCTGGATCGTATGCACGGCATTCCCCAAAGCATCCAGGAACGCGCCCAGTCGCGGAGGGATCTCCGAGAGATCGCCGCGCTTGCCGAGCAAGATCACATTCCGGCGGGGGACGACGACATATTGTGCGTAACAGCCGTCCAGATGCACCCCTTTCACCCGCACGTTCACGCAGATGTGCTCGTTCCCCGTTCGGCAGAGCGTGCAGTGTCCACACGGGATGTGCATCTCCGCCGTCACGTAGTCGCCTCGCTCCACGACGAGATCCGAACGCAAGCCGAGAGCGTGCAGCGCTTCCGCGTCCTCCCCTACGTCTTCGACGATGCCACAGAATTCGTGGCCGATGATGATGGGCCGATAGGCCTGCGGTCCATCGAGATACCGTTGCATCTCCTCAATGATGGCCGGATTCTGCGTGCTCAGATAAATGCTCTTATCGGTGCCACAGACGGAGGCGGCCAGGACTTTGATCTTCACTTCTCCGTGTCCGACCTCCGGCTCCGGCACTTCCGTCCAAGTCAGGCCGTCGGTGTAGAGATCATCTTTCTTCAAGCATTCCATGCGTCATCATCGCTCCTGTTTGCTCTCCCTCCCCCCGCAGAATTATAAGGGGGAGCGCGCGAAAAGCCAATGGGGTCACCGATCGGGTGCTCGTCGAGGGTTTTCGAGGTATACTTGTGGGCTTGTCTCAACACATGAGGAGGAATGGCCGCGTGAGTCGAGAGGGATCGCGAAAGGGAGGGATGAGAGAGGAGGCGCCCGCCCTTCGGCAGCGAGAAGAGCCGACGCTCGCTTCGCGCGTTGAGAGACCGAACATCGAACAATGGCGTTCGCTTGGCTGGCGCGGATGGTGGCGGGCCGTGGAGATCCTCACCCTCGCGCTCTTCTTCGCCGTCTATCTCTACTTGGATGCGCTCGCGGCGCGCGACCCGCGCAAGGTACGCGGTCGCATTCGGCGCGCGTTGCGATGGCTCGCTTGCCGCTTCTTCGCTCAAGGGGTCCTTCAGCGCGAGGAGCGCTTGCGCGCGCAGGCCGTGTGGCTACGGAAGCGGTTGGTGAAGCTCGGCCCTACGTTCATTAAGATCGGTCAAGCCCTGGCCACGCGCGCCGATCTCCTGCCGCTGCCCTACATCCAAGAGCTGACGCGGCTGCAAGACGAAGTCCCCCCGTTCCCACAGGCGGAGGCCGCACGCGTTCTGGAGGAGGAACTCGGATCTCCCGCCGAACGTCTCTTCGCCTTCATCAATTGGGAGCCGATCGCTTCCGCCAGCCTCGGTCAGGTCTACTACGGACGATTGCCCTCAGGCGAGGAGGTCGCCATCAAGGTCCAACGTCCCCGCTTGCGCGAGGCGATCCAGGTGGATTTGGTGATCCTTCGGCGCATCGCGCGCTTCCTCAAGCGATATCCCAACCTCTTCCGCGGCGTGGATTGGACGGGTGTGCTCGACGAGTTCGCCGCCACCATCTTCGAGGAGATGAATTACCGGCAGGAGGCGCTCCATGCCGAGCGATTCCGCGAGAATTTTCGCCGTTGGAAAGAGGTCTACGTCCCGAAGATCTATTGGGCCTACACGACCGAGCGCGTCCTCACGATGGAGTACATTCACGGGGTGAAGGTGACCGACGTGGAGGAATTGCGGCGACGCGGGTTTTCTCCCGCTTACGTCCATCGGCTCTTGGCCCGCACCTACCTCAAGCAGCTGCTCGAGGATGGGTTCTTCCACGCCGATCCACATCCCGGGAATCTGCGCGTCATGCCCGATGGGCGTTTGGCTTTCTTCGATTTCGGCATGACGGGACGCTTGGAAGCGTGGCTGCAGGGATTGATGATCGAGGCCTTCTTCCACATCGTGAATCGCGATGTCGCGGGCCTGGTGGACGATCTCATCAAACTAGGCTTCCTCGATCCGAAGGTGGATCCACGTCTCATTCGCCCTTTGGTCGAGGACTTATTCCGCGAGTATCTCGGGGTAAAGTTGAGCGAGATCAAGTTCAAGGAGCTGACCTATGACTTGGCCGGGGTGGTCTACGAGTATCCATTCCGGATTCCCACGCGCTTCACCTACATGATCCGCGCGCTCATGGAGCTGGAGGGAATCGGGATCGCCATCGATCCGGAGTTCAACTTCATTGACGTGGCTCGCCCTTTCGCGCGCGAGTACCTCTTCAAACGGGAAGCACGCCAGCTTCGGGCCGAGTTGTTCCACCGCCTGCTTCGGGGGGAGAATGGAGCGCTGCAGTGGGATAAACTCTGGCGCTTGGCCAAACTCGCCGTGCGCGTCTATCTCGATAAGCTGAAGAAGTGATTCCCCGCGCCAAGACCGATCATGGGCGTGGTTCCCCGAAGCGACCCGGCCGCCTCTTCTTCGGTTCTTCTTTCGGAGGTTCGACCGGCTCCTGCGGCGGTTTGAGGATGAGATCGGGGATTTTCTCCTTGAGGGGCGATTCGCCGTGTTTGTTGGGCGGGCTGGTGGGTTCGGCCACAAGCGATGGCAGAGGCGATGGGGCGACGGCCGGAAGCTCGCGGATCCCCGACGCTTCTCGCCCCTCTCGCTCAGTCTGCTCCCGCGCCGCGCGAATCCATTCGGGCATCTCCGTGATGAGCTCGAACGTCGTGGGCGTCTTGTCCTTGAGGTACTCGCGCATGAAGTCGATCCAGATGGGAAGGGCAGCGACCGAACCCGTCTCCCCCGGACCGAGGCTGCGCTTGCGATCGCTGAAGCCGATCCATACGCCCGCGCAGACGGTGGGGGTGAAGCCGATGAACCATGCATCGGTGAAGTCGTTCACCGTCCCAGTCTTCCCCGCGATGGGCCACTCCCGAAACTCCGCGTAGGTGCGGATGCGAGCCGCTGTGCCGCCATCGACGACTCCTTGGAGCAAGCGCACCATCGTCGAAGCCACATAAGGATCGAGCACCTGTTCGGTCGGCGGCGCCTCCCACCGCTCTAACTCGCGTCCATCGCGGTCCACGACGCGACGGATCAGGTGGGGGACGACGCGTCGACCCTGATTGGCGAAAATCGCGTAGGCGGCCGTCATGGCGAGCAATGGCTCCTCGGTCGCACCCAGGGCCGAGGGCAAGAACGGCGCCATCGGATTCGGGAGGCCCAAGCGTTCGACCATGCGGACGGCTCGCGCAATGCCGATGCGCTGGAGCACGCGTACGGCCGGGACGTTACGCGACTCCGCCACAGCCCGCGCGATCGTGATCAAGCCTTTGAACACGCGATCATAGTTCGAAGGAGCCCAATCCCCGATCTGCAGCGGTGCATCCAGGACGTGATCTTCCGGCATCAGCCCAGCTTCCACAGCCGCTGCATAAATGAACGGTTTGAACGCGGAGCCCGTCTGCCGCAAGCCTTGCGTCGCATGATTGAGGCGCACGCGATTGAAGTCGTATCCGCCAACCAACGCTTTGATCTCTCCGGAGGGGATTTCGAGCGCGACCAACGCGCCCTGGACTTCCGGCAGCTGCAGCAGCGTGATCCGCATCTCCTTGGTCGATTCCTCGAGGCTTTGCACCTGGACGATGACGAGATCCCCCGGACGCACGAGCCGTGGCAAAGGACGCCCCCACGGCGCATCGCGCGGGGTCACGCGCGCCGTATATGGCCCCACGCGCACGATCGCTTCATTCGCCGTGACCGAGAGGACCAATCCCGGATAGTATTCGCCGACCTCGAATCCCCCTTCCCAATCCGGGTGGCGATATCTGGCCAAATCTTTCCCTTGATCGAGGAGGTTCTCCACCGGGCCGCGCCAACCATGGCGCCGATCGTACGCGTGCAGTCCCGTGCGCACGGCCCGCACAGCCGCGCGCTGCGCGCGCGCATCCAGCGTCGTGTAGACCTGCAAGCCACCAGCATGCGTGCGCCGCGTCCCATATTTGTCTTCCAGGTAGCGTCGTACTTCCTCGACGAAATAGGCGTACGGCGAGCGCGCGTTGGAGAAGCGTCCCCCTTCGGCCAATTGGATCGGGCGGGCCATCGCCGCCTGCGCCGCTTCGCGGGAGATATATCCCTCCTCGGCCATCTTCTCCAGGACGAGGTTCCGACGAGCGAGCGCGGCTTGTGGGCGCGTCACCGGCGAGTAGAGTTGTGGCGCTTTAGGGAGCGCGGCCAAAAGCGCGGCCTCTTCGAGCGTCAGCTCCCGGGCCGATTTCCCGAAGTAGTACTGAGCGGCCGCCTCGACCCCATAGGCGTTGCCGCCGAGATAAATCTGATTGCAATACAGCTCGATGATCTGCTCCTTCGTGTAATACCGCTCGATGAGGAGCGCCAAGAGCGCCTCCTTCAGTTTCCGCGAATACGTCCGTTCCGGATTCAGGAAGAGCATCTTGGCCAGTTGTTGTGTGATCGTCGAACCCCCTTGCACGGTCCCCCCAGCGCGAAGGTTCGCCGCGAAGGCACCGAAGATGCGGATCGGATCGATGCCCGAGTGCTCATAGAAGCGCGCGTCTTCGATGGCGATGAAGGCGTTGCGGACGTGCGGCGGGATGTCGAAGTAGGAGAGCGGCAGACGCCGTTCCAGATAGAACTCGCCGATGATGGTTCGGCCATCATCGGCATAGACGCGCGAGAGGACGCTCGCCTGATATTCGCTGAGCTGGGCCACCATGAGGGCATATTCGGAGTGATCGAGCGCATAGGCGAGGAGGGCGCCGGAAAGGCCTCCGCTCAGCGCCGCCAGCAGCAGCAGCGCAACGATCGGATGGCGGCGCCAGAAGGCTCGCCCGCGCGATGTCCGCTGACCTCCCCGATCGCTCATGCTCGTTCCCCCCTTCTATCCGGTGCGAAGGCGTCCTCGTGCGTCGCCTCTCCGGCCAGCGTCTCCAGCGCATGCTGAAGAATGCCGCGGATCACGGCGAACCCTTCGCGTGCGCCGCGAACGCTTCCCGGCAAGTTGATGATGAGCGTGCCCGCGCGGATGCCCGCCACCCCTCGCGAGAGCATCGCGAAGGGGGTGCTTTCGAAGACCCCTTTCAGGCGGATGGCCTCCGGAATCCCCGGGACTTCGCGTTCGATGACTTCGCGCGTCGCTTCTGGCGTCTGGTCGCGCGGCGAAAGTCCCGTCCCCCCCGTCGTGAGGATGAGGTTCACGTCAGCGCGTTCCGCATAGTCCGTGAGTCGTCGGGCGATCATCGGCCGATCATCGGGGAGAATCTCGGCGGCGACGATCTCTGCGCCCAAACGCTGCAGCTCTTCGACCAAAGCCGGACCGGACAAATCCTCGCGCTCTCCGCGCGCGGCGCTATCGCTGATGGTGAGAACGACGGCTCGAATCTTCACACGTCCTCCTCGCACTTCGGGAGTGCGCTCCCTAGCTTCTCGACGGCGTCAGGAAGCGCTGAGATCGCCGAAGGGACGACCGGTGACTCCCTTGCTTCGTGCCGAGCGAGGTCCGATGAGGGCTCAGCTTGCCCGAGACCAAATCGGCGTTGGAAATCAGGGGCTCGCTTCCTCAGCTCCACCCAGACCTCGAAAGTCTCCGGCGAGGAAGCCCAAAGCGCGAACCATTCGGCGATCTCTTCTTTGATGGCGCGCGCGCGTTCTTCCTTTGCGCGGCGCGCGGCCGCGCGAGCCCGTCGCCGCCCCACGTGAGCCAGCGCGCGCGCATAGGCGATCCCTTTTCCGTCTCCGCTCTCCTTGAAGCGGTGATAGAGGCGGCCCAGCTCTCGCAGTGACTGCTCCGCATGCTCGAACGTGTCGAACTTCAAGACTCCCTCGAACTGTCGCGCATACTCGTCCTCAAAGGTCGGTGGGACGAAAGGCCCGCTCAGCCGGAGGCGACATCCGGCCTCGCGCAGGACGTCTAGGATGTATCCGTCGGAGGGACGATCAGCCCCCCCCAGCTCTTGGTGCAGCCGCGCCTTCAGACGAGCGAACTCCGCCTCGCCGATCTCTTCCAAGGCCATCTCTCGACAAAGGCGTAGGATCGCGTCTTTCTTCCCCCCCCGACTCATGGTGACATCCACATGGCATTTTAGCGGAAAACGACCTAAAATGGCACGTCATGCGGACGTCGCGGCGGATCTTGCTCTATGGGGGGCGTCTCGTGCTCCCGGATCGTCTTCTGGAGCCGGGATGGGTGTTGATTCACGGGGAGACGATCGTTGAGGTCTCCGCGGCCGAGAGGTTGCCTTCGGCCGATGAGCGGCTCGACGTGAGCGGGTACTACGTGGCGCCGGGGATGTTGGACCTCCATATTCATGGCTCCGCGGGCGTGGACGTGCTCACGGCGACGGCCGACGATCTCCATCGGTGGGCGCGCTTTCTGCTTCGGCATGGCGTGACGCGTTTTCTTCCGACGACGGTCCCCACCGATCCGGCACAGTACGCGCGCGTGCGCGCGACCTTGGCGGAGTACGTGCCAGAGCAAGAGCGCGATCCTCGCGCTGCATCCGTCCTTGGCGTGCACTTCGAGGGACCTTTCGTCAGCCCGCGTCGCCCTGGCGCCCTCAATCCGCGCTATTTTCGCACGTTTCGCTCCCTGCGGGATGTGGAGGATTTGCTCGCTTGGGACATCCCAGCGTGCCTCTTCATTCGGATGATGACGCTCGCGCCCGAGATCGAGGGGGGACTCGCGCTCATCGAGGAGCTGCGGCGGCGCGGCTTTCGGCTCGCGATCGGGCACAGCGAAGCTTCGTTCGAGATCTGCGAGGCGGCTGCCGAGCTGGGCGTCACGCACGTCACGCACTTTCCCAATGCGCTCGCACCGCTGCATCATCGTCAGCCCGGCGTCGTCGGATGGGCCTTGCTCGATGAGCGGGCCACGCTCGATCTGATCGCCGACGGCCATCATCTCGATCGGCGAATGGTCGCTCTCGTGAGGAAGGTCGTGGGGATGGATCGCCTCGCTCTCATCAGCGACGCCATCGCGGCCACCGGTCTGGGAGATGGTCGGTATGAGATCTGGGGGGAGACGATCCGCGTCGTGAACGGACGGACGGAGAACGCGGCCGGCGCCCTTGCCGGATCGGTCATCACGCTCCGAGATGCCGTGCGCCATCTCGTGCAATGGGGCATCCCGCTGCCGGAAGCGATGCGCATGGCAACGCTTATGCCCGCGCGCGTGCTCGGCGTGGCGGAGACGTTCGGCTCTCTGGAACCCGGAAAGAGAGCCGATGTGCTCGTGCTCGATGAGCAGCTCTGGCCACGCCTCGTCTTGCGGGATGGGGAGATCATTCACCTCTCAGAGGAATCACCTTCGCAAGCGGGCGCTCCAGGACCCTGCGGGATGCCGCCTATTTCTCCGCCACGAGGAGATGGTTGATCGGATCCCCCGCATCAGGCCAGAGGCGTTCGCACGCGCGGAAGAGAAGATTTATGACCGGCGTCAGATGATGCACGACGCGGCGTGCGCTGAGCGTATTGGCGAGCGCTTGGCCAGCGAGCGTCCATGCCCCCCCCTGTGCCTTCACCTGCAGGACGCGCAACCCATTCTGCTGCGCGAGGTGGATGAGGCCGAAGCGGGTGAAACGATAGTAATCGTGCGGCTCTTCGTGTACGCGCCAATATTGCGGAGCCGTGAGGATCACGCGCCCACCGCGTTTGAGCACGCGCCGAATTTCACCCATTGCGCCCAGTGGGTCCGGCAGATGCTCGAGCACTTGGATCATGAGCACGGTCTCGAACGTCTCCGCAGGGAAGGGCAGTCGCAGGGCATCACCCACGACGTCGGGGCGGCTCTCTCGCCAGTCGCGGTCTAAGCCCACGTATTCCCGAATGAACGGGGCGAAAAGCTCGCGATATGGTTGATTCCCGCAACCGACGTCCAGGAGACGTCCGCGCGCCCAGGCGCGGCATTCGCGAAGATCGCTCAAGAGCGCGCGCATGCTCAGATAATCGGCGTCGCGCCAGCTGGTCGCCGCCCTCATCCGGCGCCTTCGCGCGGATCGCTCATCGCCAACGCCCGCTCTCGACATACGGCGTCCCACGCATCGCGCGGGCGATCAGGTGCGCACTCGCGCGCATCTCGGCAAGCAATGCTTTTCGTTCCAGGAGCAGAAGGAACGCCAGGTACAGGAACAGTCCCAAGCCCGCGAACGCCAAAAGCGAGATGAGATCCCGCACCATGCGTTCGGCGAGCGCTCGCAACAGGACGAGCGTCATCGCGCCAGCTAAAACCGGGCGAACGAGCGCATAGCTCCAATTCACCGAAGCGATGGTCCCGAGCGTGCGGATGAGCCAGAGCACCGGCAACCAGACGCTCACGCCATACGCCATGGCCACACCCGTGAATCCATATCGCGCCGTCAACACCAGCGCCGCCGCCCAGTCGCTCGCCGTCCATGCCGCCAGAATCCGCAACGAATCGCGCGGGCGTCCCCACGCATTGAGCGCTGCCACTAGCGGCGTTGTGAGCGTGCCGCCGAGCATCCGCACCGCGAACCCGTAGAAGGCGGGGATGGCCGGAGCCCACTTCTCCGTATAGAGGAACGTCACAATCCAGGGGATCAATCCTGCCGCCACCGCCAGCAGCGGCGTCGTCAGCAACGTCAACGCGCGCAGCATCTTCTCGAGCATCCGGCCGAACGCCTCCCGATCCTCTTGCACGCGGGAGAGCGAGGGAAAGCTCACGCGACCGAGCGCTTCCGTGAACGCTTGACTGACGTGATAGGCCACTCCGTGCGCCCAATTCAGGAAGCCAACGGCGCGCGGGCCAAAGAGCGGTCCGGCCAGAAGCGGCGCGATGTGGTCGCGCAGAAGCGACGTCCACGTCCCGAGCTGAAAGGGTGCTCCGAACCGGATCGAAGCGCGCAGCGCGAAGCGATCGAGCGCGAATCCGAGCGGCCATCGAGCCGAGGCGAGCAAAAAGGCCGCGCGCGCGCTCTCGCCGGCCAAAGCGGCCCCCACGAAGCTCCAGACGCCGAATCCGTTGTAGGCTAACGCAATGGCCACCAGGTGAAAGATGAGGATCGCCGCGACCTCGATTTGAGCCAGGCGCGGATACGCGAGCGCTCGCTCCAAGAGCGCCATGGAGATCGAACCGAGGGCGCCGATGGGAAGGACCAACGCGAACCAAGGGAGGATATGGCGCGAAGATTCGCTCAACCGAAAGACGATGGCCAGCGGTGCGCTCGCCCCCAAAAGCAGAAGAGCCAAACCGAGAGCCAACAGGAATCGAACCGTGAAGGTCGTTCGCAGCTCAATGGGGGTCGGCGGATCGCGTTTTTGAATCAGCGCCGCCGTCAGTCCGAAGTCGGTGAAGAGCGTAGCCGTCGAGACGAACACGGCCGCGATCGCATAGATGCCGAAATCCGCCGGTGCGAGCTGTCGTGCCAGGAGGATATTCGCCAACAGTCGAAGCGGCACCGAGGCCGCGTGTCGAAGGAGCATGGCCCCAGCTCCCCGGATCGTACGTTCAGCGATCGCGGCAAGCTGCGTCGTCCTGTCTTCGTCTCGGGCTTCCATGCGCGAGGTCTTATCCTAGCACACCGGTTGCATGGGGCGAAGAAGTGGCGTATGATTCCTCCCTCATCTTCGGCGAGGGGGGCATCTTATGGGACAGTTCGTCACGGTCGCGCGGACAAGTGAGCTAGCCTCGGGGGAAGCGCGGCTCATCGAGATCGAAGGGCGACGCATCGCCCTCTTCAATCTGGGCGGCGCGTTCTACGCCATTGACGACGCGTGCCCACATCGGGGCGGGCCGCTTTCGGAGGGAGAGATCGAAGGAGAGGTCGTCACCTGTCCGTGGCACGGCGCGCGCTTTTGCATCCGGACGGGCGAGGTCCTCTCCCCGCCGGCGGCGCAGAACGTCGCGTGCTATCCCGTGCGCGTGCACGGCGAGGAGCTTGAGATCGAGTTATGAGCCGCACAGTGGGCGAGACGATGTCGCCGGAACGCGAGACCTTCACCGAGCAGTTGTGGCGCGAGATCGCTTCGATTTTTCAGGCGATTCTGGCGCATCCCTTCCTCGCGGGCTTGACCGAGGGCACGCTCGAGCGCGCGCGGTTCGAGTTCTACGTCGTTCAAGACGCCCTCTATCTGAGGGAGTTCGCGCGAGCGCTGTCGCTCGCGGCGGCCAAGGCGCCGCAGGAAGAGTGGATCATCCTGTTCAACGAGCATGCGGCCGGAGCCTTGCGCGTCGAACGCGCATTGCATGAGAGCTTCTTCCGCGACCTTGGACTCTCTGAAGATGTCGTGCGGGAGACGCCACTGGCACCGACCAATCTCGCGTACACGAGTTATCTCCTGGCGGTCGCCTACGGACGACCGTTTCACGAAGTCGTGGCGGCCTTGCTCCCATGCTACTGGATCTACTGGGAGGTCGGGAAGGCGCTCCAAGCGCGCGGCTCGCCCGATCCGCTCTACGCGCGATGGATTCGCACCTACGCGAGCGAGGAATTCGCCGAGATCGTGCGCGCTGTCCTGGAACTGACCGATCGCTTGGTCCTCGCGCTTTCGGCGGAAGAGCAGGAGGCGATGCGCCGCCATTTTCTGACGACGAGCCGCTACGAGTGGATGTTCTGGGAGATGGCCTATCGGCTCGAAACGTGGCCGGTGTGAGTGGAGAAGGGATGAAGACGCTCGTCGCCGCTGTGCTCGGAGCTTGGCTCTTGGGCAGTCTCGTCATCGCCTTCATCGCCACGCAGAATTTTCGCACGGTGGATCGCGTCTTACGCGGCGCGTCGGAGCGACCGGAACTCGCCGAACGGTTGAAACGCGTGGGAACGGCCGACGCGCGGTTGCTTTTGCGCCACCTCGCTTCGGAGATGAATCGCTTCTATTTCCGCGCGTGGGGATGGAGCCAACTGCTTCTGGCGCTCGTCGCCCTTGTGGGACTCTGGGGAGGGGGGATTCATGATCGCGTCGTGCGGGGATCGGTCCTGGTCATGGTCGCCATCGTCCTCATCGCTGCCCTTCACATCACGCCGGAGGTCGTGACGATCGGGCGCCGGTTCGACTTCGCGCCGCGCGACCCGCCGCCACCAGACTTCGCGCGCTTTTGGCGGCTGCACATGGCCTATACGTTGCTGGATTTCGTGAAGCTGGGGATGGGCGTCGTCGCTCTCTTTCGTCTCGCCCGGCTGCCTTCGTGAGCTCAGCGCTCAGCCCCCCATCAACAGCTTGCGAAGGAGATCGTTGACAAGTTGCGGATTCGCCCGCCCCTGCGTCTCCCGCATCACCTGGCCGACGAAGTAGCCGAAGAGTTTCTCCTTCCCCGCCCGATATTGCTCGACGTAGGCGGCATTGGCCTCGAGCACGCGTCGGATGACGGCCTCCAAGTGCGCCGCGTCGGTGATCTGCACGAGCCCTCTCTCGCGCACAATGGTTTCGGCCGGCTGACCAGTGCGGAACATCTCCTCGAGGACGGTCTTGGCGATCTTGCCGCTGATCGTTCCCTCAGCGATCAGACGGATCAACCCGGCGAGCTTCGTCGGGGTGACCGGAGAGGCAAAGGGTTCGATCCCGGCCGCTTTCGCCAGCCCCATCAGTTCGCTCAGGATCCAATTGGCCGAGGTGCGCGGATCGCCCGTCTCGCGCACGACGGATTCATAGTAATCGGCCAGCGCGCGTGTGCTCGTCAGCGTCGCCGCATCCTCGATCGAGAGGCCGTACTGCTCCATGAATCGCCACTTCCGATGATTCGGCAGCTCGGGCAACTCGCGTCGGATCTCCTCGATCCACTCCTCGCTCACGACGAGCGGAGGCAGATCGGGCTCCGGGAAATACCGGTAGTCGTGCGCTTCCTCCTTCGAGCGCATCACATAGGTGCGACCTTCGGCTTCGCTCCACAGGCGCGTCTCTTGCACGATCTCGCCACCGGTTTCGAGCACTTCGATCTGCCGATTGATCTCGTATTCCAACGCGCGTTGCAGGAAGCGAAATGAGTTCAAGTTCTTCAACTCGACCTTCGTGCCGAGCGTCGCCGTTCCACGCCGACGCACCGAGACGTTGGCATCGCACCGCAGGTTCCCCTCCTCCATGTTCCCCTCGCACACGTCCACGTACTGAAGCGCCTGCCGCAGATACTGCATGTAGTCGTATGCCTCCCAACTGGAGCGGAAGTCGGGCTCGGAGACGATCTCGATCAAGGGGACGCCACTGCGATTGAATTCGATGTAGGACGCGCGATCCGAATCGGGCATTCCATCGTGGATGGACTTGCCGGCGTCCTCTTCGAGGTGTAGCCGACGGATACGAAACCGCTTGCGTCGCCAGGCGAGGGGGCGCCCGCGCTCGTCGCGCTCGGCCGTGTCGATCTCCACCTCGCCGTGCTCAGAGAACGGCTGATCGTATTGCGAGATCTGATACCCCTTCGGCAGGTCGGGGTAGAAGTAATTCTTCCGCGAGAAGACCGACACGCGATTGATCCGACAACCGAGTGCGAGCGCTGCCTTCGCCGCCATGCGCACGGCTTCGCGGTTGAGGACGGGAAGCGCGCCCGGAAGTCCCAAGCAGACGGGGCATGTATTCTGATTCGGCGCGTCCCCGAACTGCGTCGAGCAACTGCAGAAGATCTTCGAGCGCGTCTTCAATTGCGCGTGGATCTCCAATCCGATGACGGCCTCATATTCCTCCCGCTTCGCCATACGCCCTCAATTGTAGCACGAGGTCGGCGGCCGAACGAGTCTCACGACCGTCGCCCGTTCACGAGCCGAATCTCGCAGCTTCCGAGATGCCGCTGGATCTCCGCGAGCGCTTCGGGCGAGGGCGTGATCTTCACGAAGGGATTCGGCCGAATCCGCGCCAAGATCCCCCCCGCGCATTCGATCTCGAAGAGGACGTCGGTCGATCCTCGATAGCGATCCAGAACGCCGTAGAGCAGATCCACTTTCGCCGGCGTTACCGTTCCAGATTTCACGCGAATGATCACCAGTTTCGTCATGCGCGTTTTCAGATCTTCGAGCGTCAGGATCTCCTCAGCGATCAACGTCGCCGCGTTCTCCTGCAGTTCGAGCTTGCCGCGCACGACCACGAGGGCATCGTTGCGGAGTAGGCCGTTTGCCCGACTGAAGGTCTCGGGCCAGACGAGGACCTTGAGCGAGCCATATTGGTCCTCCAGAGTGAAGATGGCGAAGCGATCGCCGCGTTTGGTCGTCTTGAGCGAGAGCGCGGTGACGATGCCCGCGATCGTGATGGTCCGACCGGCCAGAGCTCGCACGCGCAAGAGACTGGGGGACGATGGGACCTCGTCGGTGTCCGACTTCCCCTCCGCTTCGGGATCCGAGAGGTCACCATCCGAGGCCTCCGCCTTGAAGTCGCCAACGCCGAAGAGGTGTTCGGTCGTCGCGTCGGTATAGAGCGCGATCTCCTCGGCGTATCTCTCCAAGGGATGTCCGGTCACGTAAAAGCCCAAGGTCTCTTTCTCCCCGGCGAGGCGCTCTTCCCGTGGCCATTCGGGGAGATCGGGAAGTGAGGGCTCCAAATCCGAAGCGGCTCCTTCGGCCGAGGCGGCAAAGAGCCCGAACTGCCCGATCTCGCGCTCGCGCCCTCGTCGCGCGCCGTACTCCAACGCGAGATCAATGGCGGCGAAGAGCTGACTGCGGCGCGCTCCCAGCGAATCGAACGCTCCGGCCTTGATCAAGCTCTCCAGGACGCGCTTGTTCAACACGCGCGAATCCACGCGCGCGGCGAAATCGAAGAGCGAGCGAAACGGTCCTCCGGCCTCACGGGCGGCGAGGATCGCCTGCACCGTCGAGAGACCGAGCCCTTTGATGGCCGCCAGCCCGAATCGGATCTTCCCTCCCAGAGGGGTGAAGCCTTCGTGACTCAAGTTCACATCGGGGGGCAAAATCTCAATGCCGCGCGCGCGCGCCCGATTGATGTATTTCACGACCTTGTCCGTGTTGTTCAGTTCGTTGGAGAGGACGGCGGCGTAAAAGTACGTGGGGTAGTGCGCCTTGAGATACGCCGTTTGATACGCGAGGTAGCTGTAGGCGACCGCATGCGATTTATTGAACGCGTAATCGGCGAAGCCCTCTAATTGCTGCCACAGCCGCTCCAACTTCGCGCGGTCGTGGCCACGCGCCATAGCTCGTTGCAGGAACGCTTCGCGGTGGCGATCCAACTCCTCCCGCTTCTTCTTCCCCATCGCGCGACGAATCAGGTCGGCCTCCCCAAGCGAATACCCGGCGAGCTTTTGAAAGAGCGCCATGACCTGCTCTTGATAGATCGGGATGCCATAGGTGCTCTCCAACACTTCCCGGGCTTCGGGGAAGTCATAGGTGATGCGCCGCCGGCCCTGCCGCCGTTCGATGAAGTCCTCCACCAGGCCACTATCCAGCGGTCCCGGGCGATAGAGGGCATTCACCGCGACCAAGTCCTCGAAACATTCGGGTTTCAGTCGCCGGCACAATTCGCGAATGCCCTCCCCCTCGAATTGGAAGATCGCATCGGTGTCGCCCTCGGCGAAGAGTTCCAACGTCTTCTTGTCGTCGAGCGGGATCTGCGAGAGATCGAGCCGTTGCCCCTCCGCCGCTTCGATCATCTTCCGGCAGTCTTCAATGATCGTGAGCGTCGTCAGAGCGAGGAAGTCCATCTTCAACATCCCCGTCTTCTCCAAGTCCGCGAGTGCAAACTGCGTGGTGATCTCCCCCTTGGGCGTCTTGTAGACGGGGATGAGCTCGTACAAGGGGCGGGGCGAGATCACAATCCCCGCCGCGTGAATCGAGGCGTGGCGCGCGCATCCTTCCAGTCGGCGGGCCAGGTCGATCAGTTCGCGGACCTGCGGATTCTTCTCGATGAGCTGCCGCAGCTCGGGCGTCCGCTCGATGGCTTCCTCGATGCTCACGTTTCGTCCTCGAACCGGCGGAGGGATGAGCGCCGCGACCTTCTCCACATCGGCATATTTCATGTCGAGCGCGCGGCCGACATCCTTGATGACGGCCCGCGAGGCGAGCGTCCCAAAGGTGATGATCTGGCAGACGTTCTCTCGCCCATAGAGCTGGCTCACGTAGGCGATCACCTCCGGCCGCCCGCGCATGCAAAAGTCAATGTCAATGTCGGGCATCGTGACGCGCGCCGGCGAGAGGAAGCGCTCAAACAACAGATCGTATTGAATCGGATCCACATCGGTGATTCGCAAGCAATAGGCGACCAAACTCCCAGCCGCACTCCCGCGCCCTGGGCCCACGGGAATCCCCCTCTGCCGCGCATACCGAACCAGGTCCCACACGATCAGGAAGTATCCGGCGAAGCCCATCTGCTTGATCGTCTCGATCTCATATTCCAAGCGTTGCTCATAAGTCGAGAGCGGATACTTCAATTCGCCGCGCGCCGCCTTCTCGCGCCATTGTACCATGCGCTCGGCGAATCCGTCGCGCACGACCTTCTCGAAATAACTCTCGGTCGTGAAGCCCTCTGGGACCGGAAAGACGGGGAGATAGCCGATGCCCGGCGGCTTAGGCAGCTCCAGCTGGCACATCGCCGCGATCCGCAGGGTGTTCCGAAGCGCCTCCGGGAACTCCGTGCCAAAGCGCTCCCACATCTCCTCAGCCGATTTAACGTAGAGCTGATCCGATTGATAGTGCAACCGGTTCGTGTCTTTGATCGTCTTCCCCGTCCCGATACAAAGAAGCACATCGTGCGCGCGCGCGTCCTCGCGCGTGAGATAATGGCAATCGTTCGTGACCACAAGCGGGATGCCCGTCCTCTTCGCGATCTCGCTGAGCATGCGGATGACGTCTCGCTGTCCCGGGATCCCATGATCCTGAATCTCCAGGTAGTAATGGTCCTTGCCGAAGATGTCTTGAAATTCGGCGGCCTGGCGTACGGCTTCCTCCATCTTCCCCTGCAGGGCGAGTGCCGCCGGTACTCCGGACATGCAAGACGAGAGCGCGATGAGTCCCTCACGATATGTGGCGAGCAGCTCTTTATCGAGACGCGGCTTGTAGTGAAAGCCCTCCAGATAGGCGAACGAACTGAGCTTGATGAGATTGCGATATCCCGTCTCGTTTTGCGCGAGCAGGATGATATGATAGATTGTCTTCTCCTGACCCGCTGGCCGCTCCCGCCGATCCCCGAGCGTCAGATACGCTTCCATCCCGATGATCGGCGTGACGCCCACCGCTCTCATGGCGTGGTAGAACGAGATCGCACCGAAGAGGTTCCCGTGATCGGTCACCGCGACGGCGGGCATCCGCAGCTCCGTCATCCGACGCGCGAGAGCCTCAATCTGAATCGCCCCATCGAGTAGGCTGTAGTCCGTGTGCAGGTGCAAGTGCACGAATTCCTTCGCCATCGTCCCGCTCCCCAATCCCATGTGCTCGACGGCCCCTACTATACCAAAATCTTGCGGTCGGTCGTCAAGGAGCGCTTGACGGACTTCTCCGCCTTCCGACCGCCGCGAGGGCGCAGACGAAGAGCCAGTGGGCTTGTCCGCCACCTCCGGGTGCGGTACCATCAACGCCTTGGAAGCGAGAGGGAGTCCCAAAATCGGGCGACGAGGTTTATGAAGTACATCATCGCGTACATTCAGCCCCAGCAGTTGGAGAAAGTCCTGGAGGCCTTGGATCGCCTCCCCGTGCGTGGGCTCTCACTGAGCGAGGTGCGCGGGTTCGGTCGCGGACGCGCTCAGCTGTTGCGCGAAAGCCCCTCGGGCGCTGTGCGTCAGTTCAGCGCGAAGGTCCGATTGGAGATCGTTTGCCGCGACGCCGAGGCGGAGACGATCGCCCGGACAATTCAACGGGCTGCGCATACGGGGCGCCCGGGTGACGGGAAGATCTTCATCGCGCCCATCGAGCGGGCCATCAGCATCGTGACCGGAGAAGAGGATGACGCCGCCGTGTGAGCGCGCGGCGTCGCCACCCTCAGGGGCGCGCTTCCGGCCGTAGCGATCATCGGCCTTGGAATTGAGCCGGTCGCTTCTGCAAGAAGGCTTGTGTCCCCTCGCGGAAGTCCTCGGTCGCGGCGCACAGTCCGAATAACGTGGCTTCCAGAAGGAGCGCCTCCTCAAGGGGCATCTCCATCCCGGCCGTGACGGCCTCCAGACAAAATCGAACGGCCAGCGGGGCGTTGCTGAGGATCTGACGCGCGATCTTCTCAGCCGTCGGCATCAACTCCTCGCGGCTCGTGACGCGATTGACCAGACCGAGGCGATAGGCCTCCTCCGCCGAGATCATCTCGCCTGTCAGCAGCAGTTCCAATGCCCGCCCCTTCCCGATCAGGCGAGCCAGACGCTGCGTCCCCCCATAGCCGGGGATCAGCCCGAGTCTCACCTCCGGTTGTCCCAACTTCGCGTTCTCCGAGGCGATGCGAATCGTGCAGGCCATCGCCAGTTCGCATCCCCCGCCCAGCGCGTAGCCGTTGATGGCCGCGATCACCGGTTTCCCCAAGCGTTCGATGAATGAGAGCAATTGTTGCCCAAAGCGCGCCGTCTCCCTCCCGCCGATGGGCGTCTGCTCGGCTAATTCGGCAATGTCCGCCCCGGCTACGAAGGCTTTGTCTCCCGCTCCCGTCAGGATGACGACGCCCACTTCGTCATCGTGGGCGATCTCGTGAAAGACGTTCCACAGCTCGCGCACCGTCGCCGCATTCAAGGCATTCAGCTTCTCCGGCCGATTGATCGTGACATAACCGATTCGCTCCCGCTTCTCGTACAGGAGATATTGGTACGACATAAGGCCCTCCTTTCCACCCCCTGCCGAAGGACCGACGTCGGCCTCAGCCCTTCGTCTGTGAAGAGCCGAGGCCGAGACTCGCTCATCGCAACTTCATCGGCTTCGGATTCTTCGGATCTGTGTAGTCGTAGAATCCTCGCCCCGTCTTCCGTCCGTGCCATCCGGCCAGCACCATTTGCTTCAAAAGCGGTGGGGGCGCAAAGCGCGGGTCCTTGTACTCCTCGTACATGATGTTGGCGATGTAGTAGGTCGTATCTAATCCGACGAAGTCCAAGAGCGTGAACGGCCCCATCGGATGATTGCAGCCGAGCTTCATCGTCGCATCTATGTCCTCGATGGACCCGACGCCTTCTTCGAGCGCGCGCACGGCGTCAATAAGATACGGGACCAAGAGCCGATTGGCGATGAAGCCCACGCGGTCCTTCGCGCGCACGGGCGTCTTTCCCAAGCTCTTCGCGAATTCCGTCGCGCGCGCAACGATCTCCTCATCGGTGAAGAGCGAGGGGATGACCTCCACGAGCTTCATCAGAGGGACGGGATTGAAGAAGTGCAAGCCCAGGAATCGCCGTTGACGCTCGGACGTCAAGACGGTCGCCATCTCGGTGATCGAGATCGAGGAGGTATTGCTCGCCAAGATCGCTTCCGGCCGACAGATCCGGTCAAGTTGTGCGAAGAGGTCCTTCTTCGCTTGAACGTTCTCGATGATCGCCTCGATGACGAGATCGCAGTCGGCATAGTCTTCCAAACGAAGAGTTCGCTTCAGCCGAGCGAGCGTCTCCTGTTTCTGCTCGGCAGAGATCGTCCCCTTCTCGACGAACTTCGAGAGTGAATCCTCGATGCGGCCGACGCCTTTTTGCAGGATTTCTTCCGAGACGTCGGAGACAAGCGTCTCATACCCGGACATGGCGGCCACCTGGGCGATGCCCGAGCCCATGAGGCCGCAGCCGACGACGCCAACCTTTCGGATCGTCATGGCTCTACCCTCCTTCGTTCACAGATTCTCCGGAAGTGCCCACATCACTCCTCCGGCCGGCTGGGGACCGATCGGAGGAAGGCATCTTCCAGTCTTCAGAACGGCGAACGCCGACGGGCGCGCGCCCCCAGCAGCGACGTAGGAGAAGACGATGGGGGACAAGCGATGATCCGATGCGCCGTCCCGCTGAGGAGGCGAAGCTGGTATCGACCCTGCGCATCGGTCTCCGTCCATGCGGTGAAGGCAGCATTCGGCGTCCCGGCGAGCGCGTCCGTGACGGCAGAGATACCTGCTTGAGCAACCGGCTGACCTCGTTCATCGGTGATCCGCCCCGAGAGGACGACGAAGAGAGGGAGCGAGGGCATGGTGAAGTCCTGCGTCGCATCCGCCGTGATCGAGCGCTCGAGGAAGGGAAAGATGAGCGTGGGATTCGTCCGGTCCTTCGGGTCGAGATTCACGTGCGCATTCAGCAGGTACGTCCCCGGCACGAGCAACAGACGATATGCGCCCGTCGCGCTCTCCTCTGGAATCGAGGTCACAGCGTACGTCCCTGGTGGGGAGGAGAACGCCCCGATGTCCGTGCAGAACGGGTGCTCATCCGAGGGAAGGTTCGCCAAGTCCGCTATCGCCACTGCCAAGACTAAAGATGGGACGGCCGGCTGCCCCATCGCTCGCGTCACCCTCCCGGAAAGCTCCACCGCCTCTGGAAGTGTGAAGTCATGGGTGTCTGAGGTGCTCACGCTGATCTGCCCCAAGCGAACGAATATCCCACCTGCCTCCCTCTCATCGGGATTGATGATCTGGGCCACGACTGTGTATGACCCAGGCAAAAGCCGTGCTCGGTAGGTCGGGTCAAATGGTGCCGTCGCGAAGACGGTCCCATCCGCGGAGTAGAAAGAGAGGAAGCCCTTCTCCGGAAATCTCCCCGAGCTCGTGACTCGGCCCGAGAGAGAGATGGGCTCAGGAGGTTGGGGAGGGGTGATGTTCAGCGTGCGATCCGACGTGATCGCAACCCTTTGGGAAAGATCGGAGATGACCCGGAGCAACGCCCCTTCACCCTCTCCGGGATCGTCGAGGTCTAGGACCAGGCGCTGGAAATACAACCGATAGGTTCCAGCTGGGAGCACAAGGCGATAGGTCGCTGTCGGACCGGTGAGGGAAAACTCGAGGTTCACTCTCCCAGCGAAAATGTGATCGTCAGATCTCGCGAGCACCGCACTCCCGATGATCGAGATGGGATCATCCACCAGGACCTTGCCCGAGAGGACGAATCCGCTCGGCAGCGCGATGTCGAGCGTAGTATCGCGCGTCACGTCTACACCCGTTCGCTGAGTCCCTAAAAGCGGCTGCCGATTCTGCGCCCAACCACAGATGAAAGAGATGAGGAGAAAGAGGCCCATGATCACAAGTTGGCCCGCCTTCCGCTTCACGCTTGTACTCTTCCACATGGATGTACTCCTTCCCCGAGGCACGTCAGGCGAGCGCTTCGACAATAAGGGCGATGCCTTGTCCCCCACCGATGCACGCGCTCGCGAGTCCATATCGCCCTCGGCGGCGGCGCAATTCCAGAAGCAGCGTGAGTACCAACCGCGTGCCCGTCGCCCCCAAGGGATGGCCAAGAGCAATGGCTCCGCCATTGACATTCGTTCGCTCGCGGTCGAGTCCGAGCGCCTTCTCCACAGCCAGATATTGCGCGGCGAACGCTTCGTTGATCTCGATGAGGTCCATGTCCTCCAGCCTCAGCCCCGCCTTCTTCAAAGCTTGTTGCGAGGCCGGGACTGGACCGATGCCCATGATGGCCGGGTCGACGCCGACGATTCCCCAGGACACGATGCGTCCCAGAGGCTTCACTTCGCGAGAGCGAACCACCTCCTCATCTCCGAGGATAACGGCCGCAGCTCCATCCACGATCCCCGAGGCATTCCCCGCCGTCACACATCCGTCCGGGGAGAAGACGGGTTTCAATCGGGCGAGCGCCTCGAGCGTCGTATCCGGGCGCATGTGATCGTCGAAATCGAAGAGTTCGAGCCCCTCCTTGGTCTTCACTTCAATAGGGACGATCTCCTCCTGAAACTTCCCAGCCTGGCGCGCGGCGGCGGCTCGACGCTGACTGAGGAGGGCGAACTCATCTTGCTCCTCACGCGAGATGTTCATCCGCCGAGCCAAATTCTCGGCCGTCTGCGCCATCATGTATCCGCAGAAGCTATCGTACAGAGAGGCCCAAAGGTAATCCTCCAATTGCGCGTGGCCAAGCCGCAACCCCCATCGCCCGCCGCGCACGACATACGGCGCTTGGGACATGGACTCCATCCCCCCGGCAAGAACCAGGCGCGCCTCTCCAAGCTGGATCATGTGCGCGCCGCTGATGATCGCTTGCATGCCCGAACCACATAGCCGATTGACCGTCAAAGCCGGGCGATCAATGGGCACGCCCGCTTTCAAGCCGACATGCCGGGCCCCATAGATGGCATTACTCGACGCTTGGAGGACGTTCCCGAAGATGACGTGATCGATCTCTTCAGCCGCGACTTGAGAGCGCTCCAGAGCGGCTCGCGCAGCGATCGCTCCCAACTCGATCTCCGTGAAGTCCTTGAGCCGCCCCCCGTATTCGCCCATCGGCGTTCGAGCGCCGCCCAAGATGAAGACATCCTTCATCGTCGTCCTCCTCGCATTCAAGCGGTTGCTAAGCTAACAGACACTTGGGGCAATGTCAAACCCATCGCCTCTTCGGCCTTCGCATGCGACGCGCGCCAAACAAAGAAGTTGACAGCCGAGCGGACTCGGGTTATACTCCCCTCTGTCGGAATTGAAAATGGTTTTCGATTTCTTAAAGGAGGGGACTATGGCTCGAATCCTGAGAGCGGCAGGGCTCATCGGACTCTTGCTTTGGGGGATGGGATGGGCGCAAGGGCGCGCCGGAGCGATCAGAGGGCGGGTTATGGATCAAACGGGAGCGGCGATTCCTGAGGCCGTCGTCCAGCTCTGGGAACCGACCGTCGGCGTTCACCACATGGTTCGAACGGATCACGCCGGTGAGTTTCGCTTCGAGCAACTCGGGCCCGGGCGCTATCGGATGCTCGTCTCTGCCGAGGGATTTGCTTCCCAATCGCGCGAGGTCGTTCTCGCCGCAGGGGCGCACTTGGAGTTGACGTGCGCGCTCTCGCCGCAACCGATCGCGGAGGAAGTCGTCGTGCTGGCAGGCGCGATCGTGGATACGCCGGAAGTCCTGCGGCGAATCCCGGGCTCGGTGGAGATCTTGGACCGGTCGGCGTTCGATGCGAGTCGCGTCTTCACGGTGAACGAGGCCCTGCGCAAGGTCACCGGCGTGTTCGCCCGCGACGAGGAAGGATTCGGCCTGCGCCCGAATATCGGCATTCGCGGACTCAGTCCCACGCGCTCGACGAAAGTCCTGCTCCTGGAGGACGGCATCCCGCTCACCTATGCCCCTTACGGCGATAATGCCTCGTACTATCACCCTCCGGTGGATCGGTTCGAGAGCATCGAAGTCATCAAAGGGTCGGGGCAAATCCTCTACGGCCCAATGACCATCGGCGGCGTCATCAACTACATCACGCCGAATCCTCCTGAGAAACCACGCGGCGCTCTGACGCTCATCGGCGGCAATCGCGATTACCTCAACGGGCACCTCACCTATGGCGGGACGTGGGGAGGCACGGGATTGCTCTTCGATTACATGCGCAAGCAAGGCGAAGGCGCGCGCGAGAACACGCGCACAGGTCTCAATGATGCGAACGTGAAGATCGTCACAGCGCTCGGCTCCAAGCACGCCCTGACGATCAAAGGGAATTACTACGGCGAGAACTCCCAGGTGACCTATTCGGGACTGCGGCTCGATGAATACCTCGCCAACCCGCGTCAGAATCCGTTCCTCAATGATCGCTTCCTGGGAGATCGCTACGGGGCATCCGTCACTCACGCCTATATCCTGAAGAACGAGGTCGTGCTCACGACCAGCGTCTACGGCTCGATGTTCTTCCGCGATTGGTGGCGACAGTCGAGCAATTCCAATCAGCGTCCGAATCGGCGAGGCGATGCGGGCTGCCGCGGCATGGAGGACTTATTGACGACCTGCGGCAACGAGGGGCGGCTGCGCAAATATTACACCTGGGGGGTCGAACCGCGCGTGCGAGCCTTCGACCGAATCTTGGGCATCCGTGGCGAGACTGAGTTTGGCTTCCGGGCGCACTTCGAGCGGCAGGATCGCAAACAGATGAACGGCCAGGCGCCGACGGCCCGCACGGGCGTCCTCGTTGAGGACAACGAGCGGAAGAATCAGGCGTATTCGGGATTTCTTCAACATCGGTTTCTGCTGGGCCGATGGACGATCACGCCGGGCTTGCGCCTGGAGCACGTGCGCTATGAGCGCACCAACCGATTAGCGAATCGCGGGGCGGGCGCCACAGGGCGGACGCATCTGACGGAGGTCATCCCGGGCATCGGCATCACCTTCGCTCCAGCGTCGCATACGACGATCTTTGGCGGGGCGCATCGCGGGTTCGCTCCGCCGCGCACCGAGGACATCATTAACAACATGGGGGGAACGATTGATCTCGATCCTGAGCGGAGCTGGACCTATGAAGTGGGCGTGCGAAGCTGGCCCATCTCCGGGGTGAAACTGGAGGCTACCTTCTTCCGCATGGATTTCGAGAATCAGATCGTCCCGGCGAGCGTCGCCGGCGGCCTCGGCGCGACCTTCACCAATGCCGGAGAGACGCTCCATCAAGGCGTGGAATTCACCGGCCGGGTGGACGCGGGGTCGCTGCTCAGGATGACGCACAATGTCTATGTCCGCGCCGCCTACACCTATGTCCCGACGGCGAAGTTCGTCGGCACGCGCCTGAGCAGCGTTCCCGGTTTCAGTACCGTGAGCGTGAGCGGCAATCGCCTCCCCTATGCGCCGAAGCACCTCATGAATCTCCAGTTCGGATACGCACATCCGCGGGGATTGGACACGCTCGTTGAAGCTGTTCACGTGAGCGATCAATTCGGCGACGATTTGAACACGATCGCGCCGACGCCCGATGGCCAGCGAGGCCTGCTTCCTGCCTATACGATCTGGAACCTGACGATGAACTACCGCATGGAGTCGCGCGGTTTGACGTTCTTCGTCGCGGTGAAGAACCTCTTCGATCGCTTGTATATCGCCGATCGAACGCGGGGAATTTTGCCGGGACCGCCGCGACTCATACATGGCGGCCTGCGGTTTCAGTTTTGAACGAAGGGCAAGCGCGCACCGGTTCGATGCTGAATCTTCAGTATTAAGCGCTCATTGGGAGGGGAGCGCCGGAAGCGATCGCTGCGGGGATCGTCATGGTGTTCCGGCAGCGCCTGGAGAGGGGAAATGTTCAGGTGCGTCGTCTCGCCTGCGCGAGCGGATACACCGAGGACGTGCGCGGCCGGGGAATTCCGACTCTTTCCGTTTCGTCGCAGGCTCTTCCCGCAGAGATCGCCCGTGTGTTTCACGCCACGCAGGACGCCTTCGCATTACTCGCGGGCTATTTTCGGACGATCCCTGCGATCGCCGTTAGACCCTCCGGGCTGGTCGCGCTAGGTCGCGCGGAATGCGGGGATGATCTCCCGGCCGTAGATCTCGACGATCTCCTCCTCGTCCCCGCACATGAGATAGATGTTGAACTGAGTGACGCCGAGGGCCTCTAACTCCCGCAGTCGCCGGATATGTTCGGAGACGGGGCCGACGAGACAGAATCGGTCCACGATCTCGTCGGGGACGAATTCGGCGTTTGGGCTCCCCACCTCGGCGTGATGGCGATAGTCGTAACCTCGACGCGTCCGGACGTAAGCCGTCAGCGCTTCGGGCAATTCACTCGGATCATATCGGGAGAGTAGGTCCACGACGTGATTGGAGACGAGGGCGGGGAACCAACGCACGCGTTCTCGCGCGCTCGCGAGATCGCCGGAGATCCACACGGGCGTGGCCGCCATGATGCGGAGGCGCGAGAGGTCACGACCAACCGCTTCAGCTCCCTCGCGCACGAATTCCAAGCACCATCGAATCAGCTCGGGGTCGGCGAACTGGAGGATCACCCCGTCGCCGATCCGTCCGGCGCAGTGGAGCACTTTCGGGCCGTATCCGGCGATCCACACGGGTGGGACGCCGGCATCGGCCCAGGCCATTTGGATCGGATGTCCTTGATAGAGGATTTCGCGGCCAGCCGTCAGATCGCGAATCGTGCGAATGGCTTCTTCAAGACGCTCGACGGTCGTCGGCTTTTTGCCCATGACGCGTCGGGAGCTATCCCCGCGTCCAATGCCCAGGTCCATGCGCCCGCCGGAGATGCGATTCAACGTCGCCAGCAAGCTCGCCGTCACGGTCACATCGCGCACGGCCGGATTCGTCACACATGGACCCAGGCGCATGTGGCGCGTGTTGGCGGCCATCAGCGTCAGCAGCGGGTACGGCTCCTGCCAGAGGATGTGCGAATCGAAGACCCATCCGTACGTGAATCCCGCTGCCTCCGCCTGGCGCGTCAAGCGCACGATGCGCTCTGGCGGCATGTCGGGTTTGAACGTGATGGCGAATTCCAACATGGTCCCTCTCCTCGGCGCCCGGATGGCGGAGTCATCCCGTGCGCTTCTCCTTACATGATTTGAGCCCTTCAGAGCTTCGTCAGCTCCACGTACGTCTCGGGGCGACGATCCCGATAGAAGGGCCAGACGTGGCGAATCTCGCGGATCATGTCCAGATCCAATTCGGCCACGAGCAACTCATCGCGATCGCGGCTGGCCTCGGCGATGATCTGGCCGCGCGGCGTGCAGAAGTAGCTTGTGCCGTAGAACTCGCCAATGCGCCAGGGATCTTCGTACCCCACGCGGTTGATGGCGCCCACGAAATAGATGTTCGCGACCGCGTGAGCCGGTTGTTCCAATTTCCAGAGGTATTCCGAGAGGCCGGCTACCGTCGCCGAAGGATTGAAGACGATTTCTGCGCCGCCCAAGCCGAGCGCCCGTGCGCCTTCTGGGAAGTGCCGATCGTAGCAGATGTAGACGCCCACATTCGCGTAGCGCGTTCGAAAGACGGGGTAGCCGAGATTGCCCGGGCGAAAGTAGAACTTCTCCCAGAAGCCAGGGGCGCAGTGCGGGATGTGGCTCTTTCGGTACTTCCCTAAGTAGCTTCCATCGGCATCAATGACGGCGGCCGTATTGTAATAGACGCCCGGCATCTCCTCCTCGTATACCGGTACGATGAGCACCATGCTATAGGCCTTCGCCAGTTCCCGCATCAGTTGGACGAGAGGGCCATCGGGGACTGGCTCGGCCGCTTCGTACCATCGGGGATTCTGCTCGGCGCAGAAATAGGGGCCAGCGAACAACTCCTGCAAGCAGAGGATCTGGACGCCCTCGCGCGCCGCCTGCTCGATGAAGCGGAGATGTTTCTCCAAGCACGCGTGTTTGATCGTCTCGATCTTCTCCTGGGTCGAACACGCAAGGCTAGTTTGAATGAGCCCGCATCGTACGATTCGCGGCATACATCCCTCCCAAATCTTGCGCCCGCCCTTTCGGAAGGCATAGCTTTGCTCGCACCACGAGCGCGGTTAAAGATCTCCACGAAACGTCGCCCGCTTCAGGAAGCGTCCCTCGCCTGGCGTCCCCACGTATCGTCCGTTCTCCACGATAACCTTCCCGCGCAGGAGCACCACCTCCGGAACGCCGTGTACGCGCATGCCCTCGTACGCGTTGTAGTCCACGTTCATGTGGTGCGTCTCGGCGCTGATGATCATCTCGGCCTTGGGATTGAAGATCACCAGATCGGCATCTGAGCCGATGGCGATCGTTCCCTTTTGAGGAAAGAGCCCGAAGAGCTTAGCTGGAGCTGTCGCCACGAGTTCCACAAAACGATTCACGCCGATTCGTCCGGCGGCGACGCCGCCCGTGTAGATGAGGCTCAAGCGGTGTTCGATGCCCGGTGCGCCGTTGGGGATCTTGCTGAAGTCATCCCGGCCCAGCTCCTTTTGTTCCTTGAAGCAGAAGGGGCAATGGTCCGTCGAGATGACCTGCAGATCGTCCATGCGCAAGCCCTTCCACAACTCCTCTTGATTCCATTTCTCGCGCAGGGGCGGCGTCATGACGTACTTGGCGCCTTCAAATCCCTCCTGCTCATAGAGCGAATAGTCGAGGAAGAGGTACTGCGGGCAGGTCTCGGCGTAGACGGGGAGGGCGAGATCGCGCGCATGTTTGACCTTGAGCAAGGCATCGTAACAGCTGAGGTGGACGATGTAGACCGGGGCACCGGCCATCTCGGCGATGGCGATAGCGCGCGCCGTGCCTTCGGCTTCGGCCTTTGTCGGGCGCGTGAGGGCGTGATATTTCGGTGCCGTCTTTCCCTCGGCCAGCGCGCGCGCGACCATCTCTTGAATGACCAGGCCGCTTTCGGCATGGATGCAGATGAGCCCGCCGTTTTCGGCCGCGGCCGTCATCGCGCGGAAGATCGTGGCATCGTCTACGAGGAAGACGCCCGGGTAGGCCATGAAGAGTTTGAAGCTCGTGACCCCTTCCTCATGAATCACCCGCTTGAATTCCGGGAGGCGTTCCTCGGGCAGGTCGGTCACGATCAGGTGAAAGCTGTAGTCCACGGCGGTCTTGCCTTCGGCCTTCCGATGCCAATTCTCGAGCGCTTGCGTGAGCGTCTCGCCTTTGTACTGTACGGCGAAATCAATGATCGTCGTCGTCCCCCCATGCGCAGCGGCGATCGTCCCCGTGCGAAAATCGTCCGAAGAGAACGTCCCGCCAAAGGGCAGCTCCATGTGCGTGTGCACGTCTATCCCGCCGGGGATGACGAGGCGATCCGTAGCGTCAATCACGCGATCGGCGGCCAGATCGAGATTCCGCCCGATGAGCGCGATCGTCTCTCCCTCGATGAGCACGTCGGCTGTGTAGAGATCGCTCGCCGTGACGATCGTCCCGTTTTTAATCAGGGTCCTCATCGGTTGCCCTCCTTATCTGGGGATCGCCCGATTGGCACTGAAGCCTCTCACGACCACCTCTGCGTGAGATCCGAGAGAAGAGAAGAAGGCTCTTTTCTCGCTCCATGCCAGTCGGTCGAATCCGGCCTTCATTATACACGGAGGGCACGCGAGAGGAAATATGTGCGGAATCTGGCGCTGTGGGGCAAGAAAGATTGGTTGCGGGGGCGGGATTTGAACCCGCGACCTTTGGGTTATGAGCCCAACGAGCTTCCAGGCTGCTCCACCCCGCGTCCGATGTTCCGTGACGGAATTATAGAAGCCGCCCCTTTGCATGTCAAGGAGGTGGACCGTGCGCCATGAGCGCTCGCGCGGCGGGGTTTTTAACCCACTTCATGGGCGTTTTTCCCGGTCGGAGAAGCGTCCTCTCAAAGTCTCGAGTACCCCCCTTGTTGGCAGCGGTCGCTGGAACCCTTGAGGGAGGAGTTGCCTGGCCGTCCCATTGAGAGCGGCCAGGGAGCTTCGGACTTCGGCACGAGGATTGCTATATCTCCTTCGGTGGAGGAGCGACCGTGAAGGGGAATGGACTCTGCACGGATCGGCGTGCCTGCGGGAGGAGAGAAGATGCGCGTGGCGGCATGCGTTTGGCGTTCTTGACGACCTCCCTGGAAAGCCTTCGTGGGGGGCTTCGCCTCATCTCATCCGAAAAAACGAAGCCGCACAGCCCTTCTCACGGAAGCAAAGCCCGCAGCGTCCCGACAAGGAGGAGCGATCATGGGCGGACGAATCCTTATTCTCGGTCTTTGGATCGGAGGTGCGCTTCTCGGAGTGCGCTCTTGGGTGGGATCCTCCCTGGGAATCGGGCCTCAACCGTCGAACAGTTGCGTGAATTGTCACCAGGGGATCACGACACCGCTTGAGCTGAGCCAGCGCTATTATGACTGGCATCTCTCGGTTCACAAAGAGCGGGGGGTCACCTGCGACGCCTGCCATGGTGGAGATTCGCAAGCACGAGCGGTTCAAGAGGCTCATCGGGGGATATTCCCGTCCTCCGATGAGCGAAGCCGCGTGCACGGGAAGACTCAAGTGGAGACCTGTGGGGCGTGTCATCCGGAGGTTCGCGCCGCTTATGTGGCGAGCGCGCACTATGTGAAGCTCGGCTCGACCGGCTTAGGGCCGTTTTGCAGCACGTGTCATCTCAACATGGCGAATTCGACGGTCCGGAGCGCCGCCGACATCGGTGCACTTTGCAGCCGATGCCATGGGGCTGAAGGAGGGTTGTTGCCGCCGAATCCGCAGCTTCTCAAGAACGCGCAGGAGACGCTGCTGAGCCTCAGTCGGGCCAACGGCGTGCTCATTTGGGCGGATCGTCTGGTCGAAGCCGCTCAGGAGAAGCGTCTCGATGTCGCCGGCGAGGTTCGGGATTTGGAGGCTGCGCGCCGGCTCTTGGCAGAAGCGAAGTGGGAGTGGCATGCCTTCCGCTTCGAGCCCGTACGCGCGAAGGCCGATCGAGCGTTTGAGCAAGGGACGAAGGTGAAGGATCGGCTCATGCAGAAGGTCTATCCGGGGCCGCGCCTGTAGGTCGCGATGGTTCGATCGCGAGATCGAGCCTGGAGGGGGGCGATGAAGATCTTCGCCATTAATCCGGGAGCGACCTCGACCAAGATCGCGCTCTTTGAGGACGAGCGGTTGCTGAGGAAAGAGACGATCGCACATGGGATTGAGGACCTCAAGCGATTCGCGACCGTATGGGAGCAACTCCCGTGGCGACGGGAAGCGATCGCGCGGGCCCTCGACCAGTGGGGGGAGAGCGGCAAAGGGATCGCCGTCGTTGTCGGTCGTGGGGGGCTTTTGAAGCCCGTCGAGGGCGGGGTCTATCGCGTCACCGAGCGGATGCTGGAAGACGCGCGGCGTGGCGTTCAGGGCGAGCACCCGGCGAATCTCGGATGCGCGCTCGCCTGGGAGTTCGCCGCGCGATGGGGCGCATTGGCCGTCGTCGTGGACCCGATCTCGGTGGATGAGTTCGAGCCCTTGGCGCGCTATTCCGGCCATCCCCTCATCGAACGGCGGAGCCTCTCGCACGCGCTCAACCTCCATGCTGTGGCCCGGACCATGGCCGTGCGTTTGGGAAAGCCGCTTTCGGAAACGCGCTTGGTCATTGCTCATCTGGGCGGAGGGATCTCGGTGGCCGCCGTCCGAGGTGGGCGCATCGTGGATGTGAACGATGCCTCCAGCGATGGCCCGTTCTCGCCGGAGCGGACGGGTGGGCTTCCACTTCAGCCCTTCATCACGCTCTGTTTCTCGGGGCAGTTCACCGAATCGGAGATGCGGCACTTAGTCATGAGGCGTGGTGGACTCGTGGCGTATCTGGGAACGAACGAAGCGACCGAGGTGGAACGGCGCATCGCCGAAGGGGACGCGTATGCGCGCCAGGTCTACGAAGCCATGGCCTATCAAATCGCGAAGGAGATCGGCGCGATGGCGACCGTGCTGCACGGTCGTGTGGATGCCATCGTCCTGACCGGGGGCTTGGCCCGCTCGACGCTCCTGACCGGTTGGATTCGCGAGCGCGTGGCGTTCGTCGCCGAGGTCGTCGTCCTCTCCGAGGAGTGGGAGATGCGGGCGATGGCCGAAGGGGCGCGGCGCGCGCTCACGGGAGAAGAACCTTTGAAGGAATACGTATGAGCGGCGTGATGATCGCGCACCTGGATGAGCTGCTGGAGCGAGCGCGACACCTCCCTCGACAACGCATCATCGTCGCCGGCGCCGAGAACCACTCGGCGTTGGAAGCCGTCCTGGAGGCGGAATCGCGCCTGCCCGTCGAGGGGGTACTTGTCGGAGACCCGGATCGTCTTCAGGCCACTGCGCGTGCCATTGGCCTTCAAGCGATCCCCGAGGCGCGTGTGATTCCGGCACGCACGCCGGAAGAGGCGGCTCGTCAGGCCGTCGCCGTTGCCCGCCAGCACGGGGGGATTTTGCTCAAGGGCTCTCCCGACACGGGTACGTTTCTCAAAGCGGTCCTCGATCCTCAAGAAGGGGTACGCACCGGTCGCGTGTTAAGCGACGTGCTACTCTTTGAGGACCCGATGCATCAGCCATATCGCATGCGCATGATCACCGATGGGGGAGTCATCCCGCATCCTGACCTCTCGCAGAAGATCGAGATCATTCGGAATGCCGTCGCTGTGGCCCGCGCCTTGGGATGGGAGCGACCGCGCGTCGCTGTGCTCTCGGCGACGGAGAAAGTCCATCCGGCGCTGCCCTCGACTCTGGAGGCGGCCATCCTCGCGAAGATGAGCGAACGCGGACAAATCCCCGAGTGCGTGGTCGAAGGACCGCTCTCGCTCGATCTCGCCGTCTCCTTGGAATCGGCGGCGATCAAGGGGGTGACTTCCGCCGTCGCCGGTCAGGCCGACATTCTCGTCTGTCCGAACATCGAGGTCGCGAATATCTTGGCCAAGAGCGTGATCTATTTCGCCGGGCGTCGCGTCGCGCACGTGGCTATTGGAGCGGCCGTGCCGGTCCTGATTCCCTCGCGCTCGGATCGTGCGCAGACAAAGCTCCTCTCGATCGCGCTCGGGATGTTCCTGAGCGACCTTGACGTTGCCGAACCTCCGCGGGCGTGAGGGCCCTCACGATCGCGAAGCGTTGAGGGAATTCACAGCGGCGTCCTCCGCGCTCTTCAGGCGGACGTCCACGAGCGCGAATTCCTCCCCGCCAAGCACCTCGCCGCCGAGCGCTCCGCAGCACGGGCATTCGCCGAGCGCCTCATCGGAGCGAAACGTATGATGGCAGAGCGTACATCGAAAGGTCATCGGGATGATCTCCAACTCCAGGCGCGCGGCCTCAGCCGGGGTGCCCGCCGCCAAGCGCTCGAAGGCAGCGCGAAAGCGTTCGGGAGCGGCGCATCCGATCCCCAGTCGCACGCGCACGCCGACAATCTTTCGGCGCGGATCGGAAGCGAACGCTTCTCGAAGGCGCTCCAGCAGAGAGCGAACCAATTCCACTTCTTGCATGTTCTTCTCCTTTTCGCACCTCATGACGGACGTCGTTCTGAGGCCTTCGCCGCACTCGCCAAATGAGCGATGGCGTCCTGAACGATGCGTCCGCACGAGGCGCAGAAGGCGTTCGATTTCAAGTCCACGTGCTCGATGGAATTCGAGAAGTGCATGACGCACTCGAACTCCGGGCAGTGAACGAGACCGAACGTGTGGCCCAGTTCATGGAGGGCTTCCTTCTCGCATCGCTCGAGAAAGAGCCGACGATCCTCCGGCAATCCGTAAAACCGCTGATCGAGGCGATGGACGGAGAGCACGGCCGCCGTTCCTCCAAGCTGTGCTTCCCCGAAGACGAACGTGAGGATAGGGATGAACAAGTCCACCTCTGTCACGCCGAGGATCTTCGCGGCGGGATTGTGGTGACTTCGCACCAACTGAGCGAGCAGCGCCGTCGAATGATACTGTTGCCGGAGAGGATGATAGGCAGCCTCCAGCTCGACCGGGTGATTCCGAATTCGACAGAAAACGGGCAGCGTTTCCGGTAGGACGAGAGCTAGGAAGTCGAGGACTTCCGTATCCACCTTTCCGATCGGCACCAGCTCGATGAGCGCGCGCGACACAGCCTCTCCTCATCATCGCAACGAATCGGGCTTGAGCTGATACTTCCGAATCTTATTGTAGAGCGTCACGCGATCAATGCCCAGCAAGCGAGCGGCCTGCGAGATATTCCACTTCGTCTCCTGCAGGATCCGCGCGATATGCTGCCGCTCGACGTCGGCGAGCGTTCTCCCGGCGGCGGGCTCTCGCATCTCGTTTACCTGTAGGGGCAGGTCTTCCGGTTGAATCTCGCGCCCGCGGCAGACGAGCACAGCGCGCTCGATGGCGTTCTGTAGCTCGCGCACGTTCCCCGGCCAATCGTACTGCTCAAGTAGCGTCATCGCCGCCGTCGAGATGCCGTGGACCGGTTTATTCATGCTCTGTGCGAACTTCCTGAGGAAATGTTCGGCCAGAAGGGGAATATCCTCCCGTCGCTCGCGCAGCGGAGGGATCGTAATGGAGAAGACGTTGATCCGGTAGTAGAGATCCTCGCGGAACTTTCCTTCGGCGACCATGGCTTCCAAATCCTTGTTCGTCGCCGCGATGAGGCGAAAGTCCACGGGAATAGGCGTATTCCCCCCGACGCGGAAAATCTTCTTCTCTTCGAGGACGCGGAGGAGATCGACTTGCGTCTTGAGGCTGATGTCGCCAATCTCATCTAGGAAAAGCGTCCCCCCGTCGGCCAATTCGAATTTCCCTTTGCGCCGATAGTGGGCACCGGTGAACGCCCCCTTCTCGTGTCCGAACAGCTCGCTCTCAATCACCCCCTCGGCCAGGGCGCCGCAGTTGACGATCACGATCGGCATGTACCGACGAGGACTATTGGCATGAATTGCGCGAGCGACCAGCTCCTTTCCCGTCCCACTCTCCCCGCGGATGAGGACCGTGGTATCCGACATGGCGACGAGTCGAATCTGCTCGAGCACACGTTGAATGGCCGGGCTTTGCCCGATGATCTCATGAAACAGCTCCACCTCCTGGAGGCGTTCGCGCAGCCGGATATTCTCGGCGACCAGTTGCTTTCGCTCGACGGCGTTTCGGATGATATGCTCCAATTGATCGGGATCGAAGGGCTTCACGATGTAATCATATGCGCCCTGCTTCATCGCCTCGACGGCCGTCTCAACCGACGCATAGGCCGTCATGATGATGATGACTGCATCGGGGGCGATCTCCCGAATGCGCCGTTGCAACTGCAGGCCGTCCATCCCGGGCATCTTAATGTCAAGGAGGAAGATGTCGTAGCTCGATTCGGCCAACTTCTGCAGGGTCTCCTTCCCCGATCCGGCAACGTCCACCACGTATCCCTCCTCGCGGAACCAATTCCCTAAGGATTCCCGCACGACGGCCTCATCGTCCACGATCAAAATGCGAATTTTGTTCTTGGGCACCGTCATGTTCTGCACCTCCCGCTCTGACGCTCATCGTCTGAGACGGCGCCGCGGGCCATGTCGAGGGCGAGATCGGATTGCTCCTCCGCGGGGAGTGGAGGCACCAGCGGCAGATGGAGGGTGAAGGTCGTCCCTTGCCCGAGCGCCGATTGCACGTGGATCTCCCCGCCATGTCGGTGGAGGATGCTGAGCACGACCGAGAGGCCGAGGCCAAGGCTCCCCTCCTTTTCTTTGGTCGTGAAGAAGGGCTCGAAGATATGGCGTTGCGTCTCCTCGTCCATTCCAATGCCGTTGTCGCGGATCGCGATCTCGATCTGTTGGGTCTCGGGGAGGAAGCGCGAGCGGACCGTGAGCACGCCTTCCTCCGGCCGCATCGCTTCACAGGCATTGATGAGGAGTGCGACCAAAGCTTGTCGGATCTGTTGGCCGTCGCAAACGAGAGGGGGGATGGTGGGATCGAGCTGGACATCGGTCTGCACGTTCATCAATTCGATCTTGTGTTGGATCAGGCGCAGGGATTGCTGGATGAGTTCGTTGACGTCATGCGGTTGAAAGTGGGCGCGCGAAGGGCGCACGAATTGCAGGAGATTCTTCACGATCTCCCCGCAGCGGGCCGACTCGCTGGCGATCAGCTCCAGATATTGGCGCACGCTCGGGAGATCTTCGGCCGAGAGCCCGTGATCCCCCACCTTCTTGAGTAGGAGCTTCGCCATCGTGAGGATACCGGACAAGGGGTTGTTGATCTCATGGGCGACGATGGCCGCGAGCTTCCCGATGGAAGCCATGCGCTCAGCGTGCATCATCTGCTCGTGCGTGCGCCGCAGCTCGGCCGTCTTCTCGGCCACGCGCTCCTCCAAGGTCCGCGCCCAACTGGTCACCTCTTCATGAGCGCGCTTGAGCTCGGCGGTCATCTCATTGAAGGAGGTCGCCAGCTCCCCGAGCTCATCGCGCGAGGCGAGGGGGATTTTGTAGTCGAGGTCGCCGGCGGCGACGCGCTCGGTTCCTTTCTTCAGGTGCTTGATCGGGACGTGAATCATCGCCGCGGTGACGGCCACGACGACCAGAGCGACAAAGAAGATGCTCCCCAGAAAGAGCCGGAAGAGCTGGCGTTGCCCTTCAGCGATGGCCGCATCCACCGGCGCGAGCGAGAGCGTCACGTCCAATACGCCGAGCACGGATTGCGTCGGCGAGTGGGCGTGGCATGGGGCCGTGTAGCATCCGGGCTCATTCTCGATGGGGTTGATGAGGCCCAGAATGCGCTCCCCGCGATCCCCCACATATACGCGGACGCGATCCGGACGCTCCAATCGGGCGAGCGGTTGTTCCTGCGCGTGGCAGGCGTAGCAGGCCTCGGCCCGCTTGTCCACGAACGTATTCATCTCGCGCGCGTCGGTGGAGAAGCTGATCCGTCCCTCCTTGTCGAAGATGCGAATCTTATGAATGCCAGGTTGCGCGCCGATGGTGAGGAGCGTGTGGTAGATTTCGTCGCGGTGGTTCTGCAACATGCTGTAGCGAAGCCCTCGCTTGATGACATCGCTCGTGCGGTCGGCGCTCATGATGGTCATCCGTTCGAGATCGCGCTTGTGCAGCCGAAGGGTTTGATACCCCAGTAGCGAGAAGACGAGCGCCATGCTCGCGATGAGCCAAAGGGCCAACTTCACGCTCACGCTCGACATCCATCGGTGCCAACCGCGTGCGAGCACGTCGTCACCTCTTCGTCTACGGCCGATGACACGCCGTGCAATCTTCCTTCACGCTGAAGGAAGTACGCCCGTCGTGACACCGTCCGCAGTGTCGTTCATCATGCAGATCGCGGGCGGGCGATGAAGCTGCGCTCCCGGATGCTTTCAACAGGCGGAACGGCTCGTGATGGCAGATCGTGCAATCGGGCCGCTCCCAATTGAGGTGCGAGGCGTGTCGGAATATGACCGGTCCGGGACTGGCCTCCCCTTGTGGGAACGTGACGTCCGGAGGGACTTCCAGGTGTTTCAATCCTTCAGCGATCTGGGGCTCGCTCTCTTCGCGGGTTGAGACGGCAGCGAGCGTTCGCTCGCGATGCTGGAGGCCGCTGTAGGCCGATCCCATGGCGCCGATGAAGAAGAGTCCACCGAGGATCAACACTAGGGGCGTCGTACCGATCCACGGTCGTCGCAGAACGGCCACCGCCGGAGGCTCCACCAAAGAGGACGCCAAAAGACGCTCCGTCTCCGGGAAGACGGGCAGATATTTCGCCGCCGCGCCGAAGAGGGCGAACCCCAGGGCAACGATCATCAGCGTCACCGAAAGCTCCGTCCAGCTCGGGAAGTAAGACACGCCGGAAGACGCTTCCATCCCCGTGATGCTCACATTGAGCCGATTCATAATGAAGCCGAGAACGACCAGGACGGCGGAGACGAAGAGGCCGAAGTGATCCGTCCGAATGCGACGGAGGCTGAGCAGTAGGATCGGGCCGATCACGCCGAGCAGCATCTCGGCCAGGAACATTCGTCCCTCGTACGTTGGTTCCAGGACGCGGGAGAGCACTCCCCGCCCGGCCAGGTCTTGGACTTTCAGGACCAGATATACGGCCAACGTGACGACAATCACCTTTCCCAAATCGGAGAGTAGATCGATCTCCAGCCGCTTTCGGAACGCCCGATAGCTCAGAAATGACTCGAAGATGGTCATCGCGCAGCCGAGCGCGATCGCGGAGATGAAGAAGAAGATGGGCAAAAGCGGCGAATACCAAAGCGGATGCAACTTCTCCGGGACGATCAAGTAGAGCGATCCGAGCGAGGACTGATGAAGCGTCGAGAGGATGACGCCCAGGATGACCAGCGGCACCGTCAACGCATGAAGGATTCGCAGCGGGCGCTCGAGCCTCAGACGTTCGAACACCATCGGGCTGAATTCCAGCGCGAGCACCGTCGTGTAGAGCATGACGCACCACGCCACTTCGAACATCACCGAGTGCGGATTCCACATGACCAATGGATGCCAGATGCGATAGGGGCGTCCCAGGTCAAAGAGCAGGGCCACGATGACGAGCACGTAGCCGAGGAACGCCGTGAGGATGGTCGGGCGGATGATCGGTCGAAACCGCTCGATATTGAAGATGTACACGACGGCGCTGAGGGTGAATCCTCCGGCTGCCAGGGCCACCCCGCAGAGCACATCGAATCCAACCCACAACCCCCAGGGGAAGGCATCGCTCAAGGCCGTGCTCGCTCCCAAGCCGCCAGTGAACCGGACGACTGTGCTATAGAGGCCAGCGCCCAGGATGACCGCAAAGACGAGTTGCCAAAAACTCGGTCGGCGAAAGCTCCAACGCGTCATAATCCATCCTCGCGTCTCCCGCGCGTCCGACGCGCGGAGGGATCATGGCTCTTCATGCCAGGAATCGGCGGATTCCGGCGCCGAGGGCTCGCGAAGCTCTCGCTGCTGGCGTTCTCGGAGTTGGACCTCTCGACGCCGATTCGTGATCCACCAAATGCCTCCCAACAACACGCTGCCGACGACAACGAAATTAGGGATCTTCTGCAAGACCTGCCACGTCAACAGTGGCAAGGGCTCCGACAGCAAATCGGTCCGATAGCCGAGGCGCTCGAAGGGGACATCCGACAGAAGCAGCACCGATGTGCCGCCGACTTCCTCCAAGCCGTAAATCCTCGGCACGTACTTCTGGGGATGGGCGCGGATTCGCGCGCGCGCCTCCTCGATCAGCGCCTGGCGATCACCGAACCGCGTCGCTCCGGTCGGGCAGACCTCTGCGCACGCCGTGGGGCGCCCAGCCGCGAGGCGATCCGCACAGAGATCGCACTTTCGGACGCGGGGCA
Source organism: Acidobacteriota bacterium (assembly GCA_030550025.1). GTDB lineage: Bacteria > Acidobacteriota > Blastocatellia > HR10 > HR10 > HR10. The sequence goes on from JAUQQC010000004.1 coordinate 204,800, forward strand.
AGATCTTCCTCCATTCGTACTTCGGAATGCCGAAGGGACATGCGAGCATGCAATACCGGCACCCGATGCAGCGCGCCTCATGATAGATGACCGGACCCATGGCCGTCTTCTCCAACGCGCCGACCGGACAAACGGAAACGCATGTGGGGACTTCGCAGTGCATACAGAGCTGGCGGACGAATCGCCCCCCACGTCTCTTCACGACCGTATAGGTTTGATCCGAGAGCCGATCCTCCAGAAAGTGTGTGGCCGTCCGTGGGAGCTGGTTTCGCTCTTTGCACGCCTCGTAGCAGGCACCGCATCCGATGCACAAGGTCGTGTCCAAGAGAAGGCCTTTTTTGTCGCCCATACGCTCCCCATTTTTGCAGGGATGCAATTTCCATGCCAGAAATGGGCTTCCCGTGCCTTTCGCGGACCCACTTCCGAAGCGCTTAACTTCAAGCACTTACAGCCCCACGAGGGCATCGTTCCTTCCTTTCGAGAGGCTGGGGTGGGGCAAATCCCCCGTCGAGAGCGGCTCAATGGGCGCAGCGGACCGAAGTCCGCCACTGACTGATCTCGGACGATGAGGGGGCGGTCGGCGCACGCTTCGTCACGAATGTTGCGCCTTTGACCGCCCTCCTTATTCTGCTGAAGCACGTGGACTACGCAAGAACGTTCGCGCGAATTCCTCCCAACTGGCTTCATCGAGCATCTCCAGGACGCCTTCGGCCCACTGCCCGCCGTCTTGCAGGACCTGTCCGAGAGCCGACTGCGGCATTGGACGCAACGTCAGGAATTCCTTGAAGCGTTCGATCTCCCATCGAAGCCACGCCCGTGCTTCCTCGGCGACGAAAAGATGGCGCAGATGCGCTGCCAGGTCTTTCGGCTTCAGCGCGCACACCCATCCCTCCTCGTAGGGGTCCATCCGCCCCGTTTCGGGAAGGCGCGCGAGGTTCTCATTGATGGCGCTCACGACACCGGTGAGTGGTGCGCGGAAGACGGCTCGTCGGCCATTTTGCGTGATGGCGAACAGCGGGTCGCCGCGTCGAACGACAGAGCCGACGTTCGGCAACTCCACAGCGTCCACGCGACCAATCACGCGACGCGCGAACTCATCCATGCCGATCAGCGTCCGTCCGCTCGGTTCCAGGCGGACCCACGTGTGGCCTTCGTCCAGGAAGAGGCCGGCCGGGACCGAGACGGTTTCCAATGCGAGCACCGGGGCGAACTCGGGATGCGGCACCGTTCGCCTCGGGGCCCGTCCCTGTCGGGCCTCGGCCCATTGGACGAGGGAATCCACGAGGATGAACCCGATGATCGTGAGAATGACGAAGAAGGCGACCATAGCTCACCTCCTATATCGAGTCTTCTTCTCGGGCGCGCTTTTGGAGCGCCCGGCTTGCGGTTGCAAAAACTGCGCGATCACTTGCGCCCACCACGTAGGACCGAGCCGCTCAATGAGCGACTCCCTCGTGGCGGACGCCGTGGGCTTGCGTGATGAGACGGGAACGCCCCCGTCTTGGAGCGTGCGGCCGGCGAGGGCTTCCGGGGGCGTTCCCAGGGCACACAAAGCGGCGTGAATCTCCCGATGCAGCCTCGTGATCTCTTGTGTGCACCACGCCAGCGCCTGCTCCCCGTACAGCAACCGTTGCAAATCCTCCTGCAGGCGCTCCGGTTGAAGAATCATCATCCATCCCTCGCCATAGGGATCGTGATTGACCAGAGAGGGATACCGCGCGAGCTTTTCGTTGAGTTGGTGGATCACCCCTGTCACCGGCGCGGGCAGGGCGATTTCTCCCGCGTGATATGCCAGCTCGCCGCAGGGATCTCCGGCGATCACCCGTGCGCCGACGTCGGGGAATTCCACGCGATAGATGCGCCCAAGGAGCCACTGCCCGAAATCGTCCAACCCGATACGCACCTGTCCTTGCCGCTCGACGCGCGCCCAGAGATGTGCCGGGTGGTAGAAGAGCGCCTCCACCATGCGGAATCCCCTCCTGATGAGGATGCGCTCGCGCGCCGGAGGCTGCGCTTGGGAGTGGCCTTCAGGCTCTCCGCAAAACGGGCATCCGGCGAGCTCATGATCCTCGACGCGTTCTTCTTTCGCTCGTTCGACAAGAGGTCGTCGGGCCTCCCGTTCACCAGTCACCGTCCACTCACGAAGGGCGCGATCGAAGGGGCACCGCTCGCATTCATAATCCCTATCGCAGAGCTTATAATCGACAACTCCGGCTAGCATCCAAACGCATTTGAGGGGAGAAGAAGCGCGTTCGCCTTCGGAGACGACCGGAAGGGAGGAGGCCATCGCCTCCGGTGGTCGCTCTTTCAGCCGTTGCTCGGTGCCCTTCGTCATATACCCTCCTTCCGCCGGCCGTGGAATGTGCAATCGGCGTGCCGCACCGCATCGTTCTCCCGATGCTTGGGAAGTCGCTGATCATCAGGGAAATATGCACCTGCATCCGGCCGATGAGCGAATCTCTCGGCGCGAACCGTTGAATTCCTCAACACGAGATGGGCAGCGAATGTGAGAAGTTACGGCGCTCGGTGCGCTTAGCTGTGTTGAGGAATTCAACTGGATCTGTTGCGTTTTTCAACGGGCGGCCGCACGTCTGCGCGCTAACTCTAGGGAAATCAAGGACACTCGTCTTGGCATGTCGCTTGCTAAAAGGAGTGGCGGAAGCAATGGCGCGAAAATCACAAAGGAGGGAGGCGCTATGAAGAGGAAACTCACGCGGAAGGAATTTCTGACGTTGACGACCAAATGCGCCGCTTGCGCCACGGCGGGCGTAGTCGGAGTGAGTCTCATCGGCCGCGAGGGGAGCGCGCAAGGGGAGCTCCCTCCGTGGCCGTGGCCCTACAAGAAGCTCGATCCCGAGTACGTGCGCAAGCTCGGGCACCAAGGGTATTGGGAGAAAGGCTACGGATGCGCGTATGGTGCGTTTCGTGCGATCGTCGTCGCGCTGCGCGAGGCCGTTGGATACCCGTACACGCTCATTCCACCCGAGATGATGATCTGGGGACATGGCGGCGTCGTCGGATGGGGTGGGACCTGCGGAGCGCTCCTGGGCGCCTGTGCGGCCATCAATCTCGTGTGCGATAAGCCGACGGCCGATCAGCTCATCCACCAGTTGCAGGGGTGGTACACGCAGGCCCTCCTGCCATCGGACATCAGCAATCAGTACGCGCAAACCGGACAGTTCTTCGTCCAGAAGTACACGCAGGCGCTGCCGCAGAACGCCTCGGGGTCCCCTTTGTGTCACGTCTCGGTGACTATGTGGTGCGAACATTCTGGGTTCCGGGCCTCGTCGCTTGAGCGAAAGGAGCGATGTGGCCGACTCACGGGGGATGTCGCGGCTCGCGCCGTTGAGCTTCTGAATCAATGGGCCGATGGGCAGCTCCAAGACATCTACGTGCCGCCGGAATCCATCGCCACCTGTCTCACATGTCACGGCGATAAGGGCATGGACAACGTGAAGGCCAAGATGAACTGTGTGCAATGCCACGCGCCGCATCCGTGAGCTCATCCCATCCCCCGCGCGAGGCAAATCGCGTGGGGGATGGGCTTCTTTGAATGCGGGTCTCCTTTCCACTTCAGGAAGGTGCGCCTCCTGCTCACTTTTGGGGAGGGGATCATCCTTCAGGTGCGAGTCAGCTTTTCGGACTGCCCCCGCCGAGTCGGGGAGATTGCTCGACTTGTCTTGAGTGAGCCCTCCGGTGCGTGAGCGATGCATGCGCGCTCGCCTTCTTGCGAGGCGAGAAGGGTCAGATACAGTTCTCGCATGCGCCGGATGAGCTCGTCGGCTCGGAAGTGGGCGAGAGCGAAGGCTTGCGCCGCTTGAGCGACGCGCGTGGCTTCTTCGGGATGGTCGAGGACATAGAGGATCCGCGCGGCCAGCGCCTCTGGATCCTTTGGTGGGACGAGCCATCCGGTCTCCCCATGGCGAATGAGATCGGGTGTGCCCCCGACGGCCGTCGCGACGACGGGTCGAGCCGCCGCCATGGCTTCGATCACGGCGACGGGCGTTCCTTCATTGAGCGAGCTGTTCACGACCAGATCAACATCGGCGTAGATGCGTTCCAGGTCTTCCCGCCAGCCGAGGAACGAGACATGTCCGCAAAGGGGGGGACGATCGCTCATCGCTTGAAGACGGGGGCGTAGCTCGCCGTCTCCGACCAGAAGCAGATGCGCTTCGGGGCGGTATTGCAGGACTCGGACGAAGGCCTGAAGTAGCAGAGCATGATTCTTCACGGGCGCGAGTCGCCCGATCGAACACACGATCGGGATCTCACGGTCCAGGCCGAGTTGGCGACGAAGCTCGCCGCGAAAACGGTCGCTCTCGGCGAAGCGCTCAAGTTCCAAACCGAGCGGGATGACGGCGATCTTCTCGGCCGGAGCGATCCGATAGCGGATCAATTCTTCTTTGAGCGTCGGACTGATCGTGATGATTCGCGTCGTCCAGCGCGCCAGGGCACGTTCAAGCGCGCGGAAGAGAAGGGAGAGGAGCGGATGGAAGTACGAATGGAACGTATGCCCGTGAAACGTGTGCACGAGGATCGGGACGCCGGCACATCGGGCGGCGAGTCGGCCTAAAGCCCCGGCCTTCGAGGCGTGTGTGTGAACGATCTGTGGGCGCAGTTGGCGAAAGAGGCGAAAGAGGTGAAGGAACGCTCGCCCATCATCCAGAAGGTGCACATCGCGCCGCAGCGAGGCGAGTCGAATCGGTTCCACGCCGTGCGCGCGCGCCTCGTCAAAGAGATGCCCTTCGTGGGTATCCTCACGACCGACGATGAGCGTGGAATGGAAGCGTTCGTCGTTGAGTCCGGCCGTCAGCAGGATGACGTGCCGCGAAGGTCCGCCGATGTTCAGTCGAGAGAGGACGCGCGCGATGCGAATCGGTGCCTCAGCGCTTGCCGTCGCGGATCGCGGCTCCTCGCTTCGATCTCCGAGGCACATAGGTGGGGTCTCATCAGGCATCTCGAAGGGGCGGGGCGCTCCCATTCAACAGCGCCTCGTCGAAAACCTCCAGGCGCATCTCCTCAAGGCCTCGCAGCAAGAGCTGCCGCACTTCCGCGCCGCGCGAGGCCGTGAGCGCCCTCTGCGCGAGGTCGCGCACCTGCGCCAGTTCGCAGTGTCGAATGAGATCCCGGATGAGGGGGATGGCGCGCGGGCGCATGCTCAGGATGCGGGCTCCCAGGCCGAGCAGCACGAGCGCGTGAAGCGGATGCGCCGCCATCTCGCCACAGACTTCGAGAGCGAGGCCAGCGCGTTCGGCCGCGCGCATCACGTGATTCACGGCGCGCAGCACGGCCGGATGGAATGGATCGTAGAGATGCGCGACGCGATCGTTGTCGCGATCTACCGCCAGGACGTATTGGATGAGATCGTTCGTCCCCAGACTCAGGAAATCGGCTGCCGTCGCCAGCTCCTCCGCGAGCCACACAGCCGCTGGCGTCTCGATCATCACGCCCAATGGGATGCGATCGGGAACTTCGACCCCTTCGGTGCGCAGCTCGTGACACACGGCGTCAAGCAGGCGGCGCACCTGGTGCACTTCTTCCACGCTCGTGATGAGCGGCAGGACGATGCGGAGATTTCCGAATGCCGCAGCACGCGCGATGGCGCGCAATTGCGTCTTCAAGACCTGTGGCCAGCGGAGCGAGAAGCGAATGGCGCGAAGACCGAGCGCGGGATTGCGTTCGGGAATCCACGGCTCCCGATCGCCCATCCCCGTCGTCGCCAGATGCTCATCGCGAAGCGCTCGCAGGCTGCCGAGCGCCGCCATCTGATTCTCGTCCCAATCCACTGTGCGAATGACGACGCCCTCGAGCCCGGCGGCTTCGGCCACTTGGCGGTATGCCTGCCATTGCGCCTCTTCCGAGGGCAACTCCGGAGCCGCCTGCAGGAAGAGGAATTCCGTGCGCAGCAGTCCGACGCCGCACGCGCCAAAGTGCCGCGCGTCCTCCAGTTCCGAGATCCGTTCGATATTGGCGCGAACGGTGATCGGCACGCCATCGCGCGTCATCGTCGGCAATGGTGCGCGTTCGCGCAGAAGATGCCAGCGGCGTTCGCGCTCCTTCTGTTGCTCCTGGTATCGTCGAATGACCTCCGGCGTCGGATGCACGAAGACGAGCCCTTGAGTCCCATCCACAAGAAGGGGCGCTTGGTCTTCGATGAGGGCGAGCGCACCGTGAATGCCGGAGACGGCCGGAATGCCCAGGCCGCGCGCGAGGATGGCCGCGTGTGAAGTCCATCCTCCTGTGCCGATGACCAGACCGGCGACGCGCTGCGGATCGAGTTCTCCAAGGAGGCTCGGCGGAAGAGTCTCGCCCACCAGGACGGCACCTTCCGGGAAGGCGCACGAGATGCGATCTCCGGCCAGCGCCGTGAGCAACCGATGGGCGACGTCCTCAATGTCGCTCCCGCGCTCGCGCAAATAATCGTCCTTGATCTCCGCGTAGATGGCCAGGATGCGATCGGTGACCAACTTCACAGCCCATTCCGCGTTGATGGCGCTTGTGCGGATGAGCGTCTCGATCTCGCCGAGGATTCCCACATCCTCCAGCATCAATCGTTGCGCGTCCAGGATATAGGCGTGTTCTCTTCCCAAGGCTTGCTCCACGCGCTGCCGCAGTGCTTGAAGCTGTTCGCGGGCGATGCTCACGGCCGCGTGGAACCGCGCCACCTCCGCTTCGATCTCCCGAGGGGCGAGTGGTCGCCGGAAGACCAAGCGCCCACGCCACGGCAAAAGCACGGCCGGGCCCAGCCCGACTCCCGGCGAGACTCCCAATCCGCGCAAGACGAGCTCGGAATGCGTCGCGCGATTCGCCGTCACGAGATCGTTCCTCCCTCCTCCCCGAATCCCGATTCGATCAACCGATAGATAGCTTCGACCGCTTCCACCTCATCCTCCCCCGATGCGATGATCTCTAGATGCGTCCCCGCGGAGGCAGCCAACAGCAGGACGCCGAGGATGCTCTTCGCATCTACGGTCTGTCCATTATCGCACCGCGCGAGCGCGATCGTGCTCTGGAAGCGGTTGGCCACATGCACGAGCTTAGCGGCCGCTCGCGCGTGTAATCCCAGACGATTGGTCACCTGTACGGTTCGCCGCTGCATCCTCGGCTAACGTTTGGTGGGTGTGAGGATCTCGCTGGCCAGATAGATGTTCTTCTGCCCCTGCTCCTTGACCTTCCGCGCGACCGTGAGGAGATCGTCGTTCGGGTCCTGGTTGGCGAGCTTGAGGATCATGGGCAGATTAACGCCGGTGACGATCTCCACCGGTTCGACGCCCAGGAAGGTGGCGGCGATATTGGTCGGCGTCCCACCGAACATATCCGTCAGCAAGAGCACGCCGTGTCCACTATTGACGCGCGCGATCGCTTGGCGGATCGTCTCGCGCGCGACCTCCACATCGTCATGCCAGCCAATGGAGACGGCCGTGATGTGGCTGATCTGGCCGACGATCATCTCGGCGGCGTTCACCAACTCGGTGGCCAATTGCCCATGCGTGATGACGACGCCTCCAATACGTCCCATTGGTGCCTCCTCTCACTCTTCTCCGCGCGCCGCACTTCCTCCTGCGCGCTCTCCTATTGTACACCACAGCGCGCACCCCCGTCCTCGAGGAAGGGAGCGGTGCGCTCACGGCTTGTCCACGTCTCGATGCGCGACGCGAATCTTGTATCCCTCGCGCCGCAGCGTGCGGGCCAACTCCTCGACGATCATCACCGAGCGATGGCGGCCTCCCGTGCACCCGATCCCAATCGTCACATAACTGCGGCCTTCGCGCTGATAGCGTGGCAGGAGGAAGCGAAGGAGGTTCTCCAAGTGGGCGATCGTCTCGGAGGTGTCCGGCTGCGCGCGCATGAAGGCGAGGACTTCCGGGTCTTGGCCGGTCCGCTCGCGCAACTCCGGCACGAAGTGCGGATTCGGGAGAAAGCGCACGTCGAAGAGCAAATCCAATCCGGGCGGAACGCCGTGTTTGAATCCGAAACTCAACAGCGTGACCGTCATCTCCAGCAACGCATCGGCCGTGCCGAAGCGCTCGATCACGTAGCGGCGCAGCGTGTGGACCGTATGCTCAGACGTGTCGAGGATCAGATCAGCGCGGGCGCGAATCTCCGCGAGCAGCTCCCGCTCGCGCGCGATGGCCGTCGGCAAGTCCGTCTCCGCATCGGCCAGCGGATGCGGACGGCGCGTCTCGGAGAAACGGCGGAGCAAAACCTCGGGGCTCGCCTCGAAGAAGACGATCTTCACGTTTGTCCCCTGCTGCCGCAGCTCATCATACAGGCGAGGGAAGTCTGGCAGGAACTGTCGCTCGCGAATGTCGATGACGATGACCGCGCGTTTGAGCGTCTCCAGGGAACGCTCGCACAGTTCGACAAACGGGGGGAGGAGATGGATCGGGAGATTGTCCACGCAGAAGTAGCCCAGGTCCTCGAAGGCCTTGACCGCCGAGGTCTTCCCCGAGCCGCTCAAGCCCGTGAGGATGAGGATTTGCGGGGAAGGGGAGGCCATACCGGCGTTCGCTCACCGCGAGTCCCGCGCCTCGCCCGCGACCAGCGCGTCGTGCGCGCGCACGAATCGGCGCATTGCATCAATGCCGCGGCGTCTCAGCAAGTGGTTCCGCACGGCGACTTCCACCAGCGTCGTGAGGTTGCGCCAGGACGTGACGGGGAGGCGAAGTAGAGGGATCGCGACATCGAGCACGCGAAGCGTCTCCTCCTGCAATCCCAGAGGATCGTACTCGCGCTGTGGATCCCAACGCTCGAAAGCGATGGCCAGCTCCAGCGGCGCTTCTTCGGCGAGCGCGGCGACGCCGAACAGTTCTCGGATGTCGAGGATGCCTAGTCCGCGAATCTCCATGTGCCCCCGTGTGCGTTCCGGCGCCCGCCCGATCACTCGATCCGAGCCAAGCGCGTGCACCTCGACGACATCATCGGAGACGAGCCGATGCCCGCGCTGAATGAGATCGAGTGCGCATTCGCTCTTGCCCAACCCGGATTCGCCAAGCAACAGCACGCCGACGCCGAAGACCTCCACCATGACGCCGTGAATCCACGCGCGCGGAGCGAGCGTCCGTTGCAAGAATTCCGTGAGCTTCAAGATCGCCACCGAGCTGAGAAGCGAGGAGACGAGCACAGGGACGCACTGCCGTTCGGCCGCCTCCAGGAATTCCGACGGAGGGGTGAGTCCCTTCGTCACGAGCACGCATGTGATCTCTCGCCAGGGGAGGCGTTCAACGGCCCGTTGGCGGTCCGAAGGGGAGAGATGTTGCAGGAAGGTCACTTCGCTCTGCCCCAGGATTTGCACGCGCCCTTGGTGGACATAGTGCGGGAATCCAGCGAGCGCCAGTCCGAGCTTTTGGATCCGTGGCGAGCGGATCACATTCGCCGCACCCGTGGCGCCGGCGATCACCCGCAGATCGAGCTCCGGAGGCGCCTGGGCCAGCAGTTCGGCGACGGTGATCTCCGGAGCGAAAGAAGCGGTCATCGAAGGCTCACGGTTCGATCAACCCGAGGTGGCCATCGTTCCGCTTGTAGAGGACGGCCACGCGATCGGTCTCCGAGTTCCAAAAGACGAGGAAGTGATCGCTCGATTTCAGCAGCAGTTCGGCGGCCTCATCCGGAGTCAGGGGCTTCACCGAATATCGCGGCGTGCGAATGATCCGCACCTCCGGCGCCGGCGACTCCACGGGCAAGGTCTTCATCCGCTTCCGCGCCGCGCGCCGTCGCGTCGTGAATTTCTCCTTCTGCTTGAGCGTCTGTCGGAGGATGCGATCAATGGCCTCGGTGACGGAGCTGTAGATGTCTTCCGTCTCGGCCATTCCGGTGAATCGGTGATCCCGCCAGGTGACGAGGATCTCCGTCAGGAACCGATGCTTCTCCGCGCCCAAAATGACATGCACCTTGGCCGCGTCATCGAGGACACGACCGAGCTTCTCCAAAGCTCGTCGCAGGCGCTTCTCGATCGCGGGCGTGAGCGTCACATTTCGCGTCGTGAGTTCCAGGTTCATCTCCCCCTCCCTGCGGCGAGCAGCGAGCGATCGCGCGAGCTGGGAATGCCCAACTGCTTCCGATACTTCGTCACCGTGCGGCGAGAGAGTCGAATCCCCTCTCGTTCCAACAAGCGCACGAGATCATCATCGGTCAGCGGCGCTCGCGGATCCTCCTGCTCGATGAGCTTTTGCAGGCGCAACTTCAGGACGCGCGTCGAAATCTGCTCGCCGTTCTCCTTCCTCACGCCTTCGGTGAAGAAGCGGCGCAACTCGATGAAGCCCTGTGGGGTGTCAATGTACTTGTTGCTCACGATGCGACTGACAGTCGAAAGCGAGAGACCCAATTCGGCGGCGATATCCTTCAGCAGCATCGGCTTCAAATACTCCGGACCGTAATCGAGGAAGTCGCGCTGCCGCCGGACGATCGCTTCGCAGACGCGATAGATCGCGCGCCGCCGATGTTCGATGTTCTTCAGGAGTTCGACGGCCGAGCGGAGGCGCTCGCGCACGAAATCTCGCGTCTCCTTCGGCAGGTGTGCGTTCTTGAGCAGCCGCCGATAATAGGCGTTGATCCGAAGCTGGGGCAGGCCTTCCTCATGGAAGAGGATGACGTACCGGTCATCCACTTTCACAATGCTCGCCTCGGGCACGATGTAGGTCGGAGGCGCCGCTCCCAGATTTCGCCCCGGACGTGGGTCCAACTGTCGAATCACCTCCAGCTCTTCGCGCAGCGTCTCCAGAGGGAGGTTGAGCCGTTGGGCCAACTCCGACAACCGGTGCGGCTGCAACTCCCACAGATGCTCCCGCACCAAGCGGGCCGCCAGTCGATCCTCCCACCCCCGCGCGCGCAGCTGCAGCAGCAAGCATTCTCGCAGATCGCGCGCGCCGATCCCCGGGGGATCGAGACTCTGCACAAGGGCGAGCGCGCGCTCGACGACCTCATCGGACCATCCCCCTAAGGCCTTGATCTCTTCGAGCGTCGCCTCCAGATAGCCATCGCTATTGAGACATCCGATGATCGCTTCCGCAGCCTCTCGCACGTCCTCTTCCTTCGGGGCGATCAAACGGAGTTGTTCCAGCAAGGCCTCATAGAGGGAAGGGCGACTCGGCGTCAGCTTCTCTAGCAACGAGGCCTCATCTTCCGGCGGAGGTTCCGCCCACGTCGTCTGCGGGACCGGATCCAGGTAGTTCTGAAAGAAATCCTCAAAATCCACCTCTTCGAAGGGGTCTCTCGGCTTCGGTTCGACCTGCGCCGACTCCGACGCCACAGTGTGGGATTCGCGCTCCGTATTGAGGAGCATCGTCTCGGCCGAGGGAACGGGCTCGATCACTTCCTCCAACACCGGATTCTCCCGCAGCTCCTGTCGGATGACAGTGAGCAGCTCCAGTTTCGTCATGGCCAGCAGATCAATGCGTTGCTTGAGCTGCGGCGTCAGCGCCAGGCGCTGCGTCAATCCCTGTGTGATCTTCACCGACGGCATAGGTCACAATCGGAAGTGTTCGCCCAAGTAGACGCGCCGGACCTCCGGATCCTCCGTCAGAGCTTCTGGCGTGCCGGTGCGAAAGAGGCGTCCCTCGCTGAGAAGGTACGCGCGATCTGTGATCCGCAGCATCTCCCGCACGTTGTGATCCGTGATCAGGATCCCGATGCCCCGTTCCTTCAAGCGCACGATGATCCGTTGTAGATCGGCTACGGCGAGCGGATCGATTCCCGTCAGCGGCTCATCCAGGAGCAGAAACCGCGGCTCCATGACCAGGGCGCGCGCGATCTCCGCCCGTCGCCGCTCTCCGCCCGAGAGAGCATAGCCTTTGACGTGGCGCACCGACGTCAGGCCGAGCTCTTCCATTACCCCTTCCAGTCGGCGCTCCCGCTCCGCGCGGCTGAGCTTCTGCCGTTCCAGAACGGCGAGGATGTTCTCCTCCACCGTCAGACGGCGGAAGATCGAAGGTTCCTGCGGGAGATACACGAGCCCTCGCCGCGCGCGAAGATACATTGGTAAGCTCGTGATCTCGCAGCCATCTAAAAACACGGCGCCACGATCGGGCACCTCGATCCCAACCAAAAGGTGAAAGGTCGTCGTCTTTCCCGCTCCATTAGGTCCAAGCAGACCGACGATCTCTCCCGGATGCACCTCCAAAGAGACTTCCCGAAGCACGCAGCGTCCTCGATAGTATTTCGTCAATCCCGAGGCTCGGAGGACCGCTCCATCCCGATGCGGCCAGGCGCGAAGCGGTGAGGGCCTGGAGCCGAGGGCAGTCTCCTTCGTCTCTGTGATCAACGCACTCACTGTTTCCCCCTCGGAATCGTCCTCACGGTCTTCACCCGGCGCGCCCCTTCGCTTCCTTCAACCAAGACTGTATCACCCCGATCTAGGAAAGTCAATCGAGCGCCCTGCTGCCGCACCCCCTGGCGATCATCCTCCACGCGCGCGGGAGCGCCTTCGAGGACGATCCTCTCGCTTGCTGCGTCGTAGGTGGCGCGCTCGGCATACGCGCGACGTTCGGGCTCTTTGAGCACGACCTTCCTCTCCGCGAGGGCGCGTTCCAGCTCCGCCGCGTCCGATCTCACGAAGGCCGTGAGCGATTCCGCCAGAAGGCGCTGTGCGCCGCGTTGCAGGCTCACTTCCCCCTCATAGACGATCTTCCGTTCGGCTTCACGGTAAATGAGGCGCGCTGCGGAAACGAAGATGGGAACGGCCTCCGGCGACGCTCCTTCGACACGAGGAGCGCGAAAGAGAAATGAGCGCACGCGCCCGCGCGCCACGAGCGTTCGTTCCACTTCATCGAGTTCCAGCTCATCGGCCGCCAGATACGTATCCTGCTGCCACGCACGCACGGCGCCCATGTAACGCGCCCGTCGCGTGCGGTGCTCCACCTCCAACCGATCGGCAGCGATGAAGATGGGGGCGTTGCGCTCGACGAACGGCAACGTGCGAGCCATTGCCTCGCGAGGGAGGACGGTCGTCACCACGTGGCCTCGGGCGACGCTCCGTTCCTCGCGCGGGTTCACGTCCACTTCCTCCGCGCGCGTCCTTCCGCGGGCATCCCATACGGTCGGAGCGCCCCCGCGCAATCGGATCCATCCGGAATCGGCCTCGTAGATCGCGCGCTCGCTCTCGGCGCGCCGATCGCCCTCCACATAGCGGAATCCCCCGGACTGCAGCAGACGCGCAATCCCCTGCGTCTTCGGATCGAACTCGACGAACAAGGCCGCGCTCATCGTCACGCGTCGAGAGCGCACCGCCAATGCCTCCATCGGTTCGACCTCAACGCGAACGTCACCGCTCGCGCGACCGGTCGTCGCGTGATCCTTCTCTCCGTCGAACATCAGCTCCGTTTCTTGCGCCCAGATCGTCGTCCTCTCCGCCGTCTTCGCCGAGGGGATCTCCAAGCGAACGTTACCCGAGGCGCGCAGTCTTTGAAGCGTGCGCGTCCCCATTCGGAAAAGTGCCTCCAGGCGATTGGCCTCTACCTGCCGCTCGACGATGTGCCGATCGTGCGATTCCTCTCGGATCGCGAGGCTCACGCGCCCGCCCTCGGCCCGCGCCAGTTGAGGGGCGAGAGCGCCGTGCGAGGGCGCGAAGAGGACGTCCACGTGAGGGCCACGCAATTCTCGTTCTCCCGCTCGATCCCGAAGGCGAGCGACGACCGATCCCCTCGCGATCGCGCGCGCGACGTCCTGTCGTTCGGTGAAAGAGATGATCAGGCTCTCGCTGGCGATCTCCACGGCCGTCGGTTCGGCTCGCGAGTGAAAGTGCACGTTCCCCGTGGCCGTGATCTGCCGGATCCGATGCTCGCCGTCGAGGAGGCCATCGAGCCGATCCGCACGCAGCGTGGCCGCGTCCCGCACGAGCACGACGTCTCCGGTGAGTCGGAAGGTGCGCGTCACGCTCTCGAACGTGGCGGCAGCAGCGCGCACGCTCCAGAGTCCGCTCGAGCCGGAGGCTTTCGGCGCAACCGCGAATCGCACGGCATGCAGAGAGATGCGATTTCGCCGATCGCGCGGCAGATGGACTTCACCCCCTTGGCTCTCCCCCCACCCACTCGCGTGTTCGAACGTCACCAATCGCTCCGTGCGCAAGACCTCAGCCGCTTGATCGTACCGCAACTCCTCGGTTCGGAAGTGCAGGCCCTCGCGCGTCCAGGCTCGGACATCGGTGGCGAAGATGACGAGCCCGGACGTTTGATAGTAGACGGCGCGACGAGCCGTGATGCGCGCGCGCTCGCTCGCATCCGCCGCATAGAGCGTCACGCTCACGTCGCTCAACTCATGATGCCCGTCATCGTAAACTTCGTCGCGAGCTGCCGTGAGCAGGAAGAGCGGACGCCCACCTTGGGCTTGGAGATGCCGGATGTGCTCGCTCACCGAGAGGACGCGCGCGCTCAAGAGCGCGCTCTTCGTCTCCCCACTCCGACGTCGGAGGATGCCATGCTGCTGCCGATAGGAGAGGACGATCGCCGTCCCGACGAGAGCGAAGAGCGCGATGGCCAGGAGGCGAACCGCGAATGACCATTTCGGCTCAGGCCACTTCATCGCCTCCTCCGACGGCAGGGGGTGAGGAGAGGGCTTCAGGAAGGACCTGCGGCGGATCTCCGGAGAGGTCCTTGATCACGAGATGAATCTGGAGGAGTCCCTCGTAGAACGATTCCCCGATGCTCGCCGCGAGCCACAGGCGAGGGCCCAACGCGCGCCCTTCAAGCTGCCCGACGCCGTTCCACCAGACCGCTTCCGCGCTTTTGTCCCCCTGTCGAAGGCGAAGCTTGAGGTGTCGGTCTTTCAAAATGCGCGGCTCGCCCTCTACGCGCACGTTCGCGAAGAGGAAGGTCGGGTACGGATTCCCCACGCCAAAAGGCTCCAGGCGCGTGAGGTGCTGCCAGAACGGGAACGTCACGTCGGAGAGCGCCAGCGTTCCATCGAGCGCGAGCGTTGGGATGAGATCAAGGGGGGTCAGCATGCGCTCGGCCTCGGCGTTGAGGCGCTCGCGAAATTCTTCCAAGCGGTCGCGTCGGAGGACGAGGCCCGCGGCCTGCGCGTGCCCCCCGTACCGCTCGAAGAGATCGGCGCACGCCTCGAGTCCTCGCAGCAGATGGAAGGCCGGGATGCTCCGACCTGATCCATGTGCCCATTCGCCCTCCAAGGTGAGGACGATCGCCGGACGCGCGAATCGCTCCACGACTTTGGAAGCAACCAAACCGAGGATGCCCCGGTGCCACCCTTCGCGAGCGAGCACGAGCACTTTCCGCGCGCGAAGCATCGGGTCTTCAGCGAGCATCGCCTCGATCTCGGCGAGAACGGCTTGCTCCTCACGTTGACGGCGTGCGTTCTGCTCGTTAAGGTGAGCCGCCAATCGTCGCGCGGTCTCCGCCTCCTCCGCAAGGAGCAGCTCGATCGCCGGCTGCGCCGTGCCCAACCGACCGGCGGCGTTCAAGCGCGGGGCCAAGCGAAAAGCGACGTCTTCGCTCGTCACCGGACGATCTGAGGGGAGCCCGGCCGCTTCCGCGAGCGCACGCAGCCCGACCTGCTCGGGAGCCCGAATCTGCTCGAGTCCCAAGCGCACGATCACCCGATTCTCTCCCACAAGCGGCGCTACGTCGGCGATCGTGCCGATGGCCGCCAGCGGCAACAGTCGCACCAGCTCTGTGCTCTGGCCGCTTCGCGCAAGGAGCGCCTGCGCGAGTTTCAATGCCACTCCCGCACCCGCCAGGTTCTTCTCGGGATAGGCGCAATCGGGACGCCGCGGATTCAACACGGCCACCGCGCGCGGCAGCTCCGCTTCGGGGAGATGATGGTCGGTCACGATGGTCTCCATGCCCAATGCCTTCGCCCGCTCGACGACCTCGTGCGCGCGAATCCCACAATCCACACTGATGAGCAGGCGTCCGCCCTGGGCGGCCAGCGCCTCAATGGCCTCGGCGTGCATCCCATATCCCTCGCGCAGTCGCTCCGGGACGTAGCAGAAGACGCGAGCGCCCAGGTGCGCGAGCGTCTTCTTGAGCAAGACGAGGCTCGTCACGCCGTCCACGTCGTAATCGCCGTAAATGACGATGGGCTCGCCGCCTGCGATGGCGCGCCGGATGCGCTCGACCGCCTCGCCCATGCCTGCCATGCGAAAGGGATCGTGAAGGTCGTCCAGTCGCGGCCAGAGGAAATGTTCGGCCGCTTTCGGCGTCGTCACTCCCCGCGCGCCGAGGAGCCGAGCGATCGCACGCGGGAGCCCCAGTTCGCGACTGAGCCGCGCCGCCACCTCCTCCGCGCACGCGCGCAACACCCATCGGTAATTCACGCCGTCGCCTCCCTGACAGCCCGATCTGCCCCGCCCGTATCCAAGGCCATTGTACCGCATCCCTCGCCGGCGGAAGAAGGCGGGCGTTCACCGACTGGCGCGCGCGCGGGTCGGTGCATAAGGGTGATTCAGGTAGTGGCGGGCTAGGTCTTGAGCGCCGTTATAATCGTCCTTGGTCTCCACAGCCTTTTGATATTCGGCGACGGCACGCTCGCGTTCGCCGAGCGCATCATAGCAGTTCCCGCGATAGATGTGGCTCCAGACGACGATCCAAGAGGGGCGCTTGTCCCCGTTGAGGGCATCGGTGAAGGCATCGAGTGCCCGTTGGAAATTCCGCTGCTCGAAGTACAACAGCCCCAGGTTGTAATGCGCCCACGAGCTGAGCGCGTCCAACTCCAAAGCCGCTCGGAATTGTTGTTCGGCTTCTGGATACTCGCGGTTCTTGAGGTGTTCGATCCCGCGCCGAACGACGACGGCGATGCGAATCGCATCCGTGAGGTGGAGGACCTGAAAGTCCGGATCCACCACGATCTCGCGCGGGAGCGTCTCAGAGGGCATCTCGAAACTCGCCTCCGTCCCTTTCATGGGGATCGTGATTCGCTCGGTGCGATCCCCCTCGGCGCGCAGAAGCAGGTCCACCGGCATGTCGAACAGCTCAAGCGTCTGCTTGACGGTCCCGCGCGCTTTGAAGCGCCCGTCGCGCGTGCGCAGGATCATGTACTCGACGCGGAATTCCGGCACGCCCGTCGAATCCACCCAGAGGCCAAAGAAGCTCCGCAGACTGCGTCCAGCGACTCGTCCGGCCAGCTCCTCGAAGTCGGTGATGCTCGCGTTCTTGCCGGCATAGGTCTGGTAGAAGGTCTTCAGCAGGGTGAAGAACTTCTCCTCGCCGAGCACAGCGCGGAGCATGCGGAAGATGAAGGCGCCCTTGTCGTAAACGATGGCCTGATAACTCGGCGAGAGATCGTACAACTCGCGCGGCGCGCGCGCGATCGAAGTCGCCGACTCGAACGCCAATGCGCGCTCGAGCACTTCGCGAACGGCCTGCTCGTATTCGGCGCGCGATCCCGCGAATTCGCGGAACAAAAGGGCGCTGTATTGCGCGAGCCCCTGCGAGATCCAAGCGTCGTCGAAGTTCTTCAAGGCAACAGCCTGTCCCCACCATTGAAAGGCGACCTCGCGTGCCAATCGCCCCAGGTCGAAGGCGCGATCGCCGGTCAAGACGCGCGGAGCGATGAAGAGCAATCCGGGCCCGACGTAATACTCCAGCGAGTCGTCATCAATTTCGACCACCCGCAAGCGATCGCCGAAGGCATACGGGCCGAATCGAGCGTGATAGACCTCGAGCATGCGCCCGATGGGGTCGGCCAACGCTTCCATGCGTCCTTCATCGCCGGGCTTCATGAACAACTCGACGGTGAAGCCACCGGATGTGCGCACTTCTTTGGTGATGTACTTCGAGAAGGCGAGCGAGCTCGCGAGCACCGGTTGCGTCGAGATGAGCGTGTAGGCGACCCGAGGCGTCCGCGGGGGAGGAGATTCCGCAGGCCTCGTTGGACGTCGCGGTCCTGGTGTCGGCGGGGGCGTCGGCCGCTCCACAACCGGTTGGGCCAGAAGCGGCTGCTCGCTGTAGCCGACCAGGACCATTCCCTGCGGCACCCGCAACGTGATCTCATAGCTGGCGCGATCCGCGGCATAATCGTGGAAAGGGAGCCACCGCGCCGCGTAGAAGAGATAGCCGCCTTCCGGGCCGATGTACGCTAAGCGCCGATCGGGGATGGGCCCTCCTTCCGGCCCGCGGAGCACACCGGCGTACTCGAAAAGGAGCACAAGCTGCGTGCCCGCCTCGACCGTCTTCCCCAAATCCACGCGCACGTTGAGCTGATCGAACCGATCCTGAAGGAACGTGAGCGCCTCGCCGGTTTGAACATCCTGCACGCGCGAGACCACGAGCGAACCATTCAACTCCAGGACGACCGAACGCGTGGCCGCACCCACGCGCAACGTGACGATCGAGCGGGCCGTCAGCGAGAACTCGGTCGGATCCACGTCCGCTTCAACCTTGTAGTGCACCACATCCAGCACCTGGGGGGATTGAGACGAGGGCGCGAGCGCCGGGGAAGAATCGCGGCCAAGCACTAGTCCCGCTTCGACGATGCCGAGAGAGAGAAGGAGCGCGCTCCCGATCCTCCACGAAATTCGCCGCCGAGCGTCCACTTCGGGACGAAGACGCGCGCGCGGATGTCGCCCAGCTCTCGGTCGTGTCTGCATCGTGCTTGATTGTACCATCTCTTCGTTCGCCCAAGCCATTACGGAGAGGGCAGCTCATTGCATGGTCAGGCGACCGAGCAGCCCACGCTCGCGCGCGAGCTCAAACATGCGCACGAGCAACCAGATGCCGAACGCCAAATAGAGGAGGTTCAGGCCGAGCGCCCATCCGAAGTGATCCCAACGGAATACCCCCGCGCGCAAGACTTCGCGCATGCCTTCGAAGACATACGTGCATGGGATCGCGCGCGCGATCGCTTGCACGCTCGGCGGGAGGACGCTGACCGGATAGAAGACGGCGGCGAAGGGTTGGATGAGGAAGGGCACGGCCCAGGCGAGCGCTTCCGCCGCTTGTCCGAAGCGCAGGATGATAGCCGTCGTGATGATGCCCAAAGCCAATCCCAGGATCAGCAGGTTCGCCATGAACGGGAGGAGGGCAAACCCCAACTCGAAGAGATCGAAGCGATACAAGACCCATGCGAGCGCCGCCAGAGACACGAGCGTCACACCGACGCGCACGAGCCCGAAGAGGAAGGTCGCCGCGATGTATTCGCTCAGCCGAACCGGCGCGCAGAAGATGTTGAGCAGATTGCGCACCCAAACGTCTTCGAGGAACGAAAGCGTGATCCCTTGCTGTGCGCGATAGAGCACGTCCCACAGGATCATCGCCCCGATCAGAAATGTGACCAGGCGGGGTACCGCTCCCTCGCCCACGCGTTGCAGAAAGAGGGTGACGTAGCCCCACAGCAACAGCTCCATCGTCGGCCAAAACCACACCTCCACCAATCGGATGACGCTCCGCCGGTAGACGAAGACGTACCGAAGCACCAGAATGCCCACGCGCCGTAGGTTCATCGGTCTTCTTGTCCGACGAGAATCTCGCCGCTGCGCGCGATGCGGATGAAGACTTCTTCCAGCGTCCGCGTGCGGAAGTGCCGCAGGATCTCTCGCGGAGATCCCTCGGCGAGGATGCGTCCGCGGTGGAGGAAGA
Source organism: Acidobacteriota bacterium (assembly GCA_030550025.1). Classification (GTDB taxonomy): domain Bacteria; phylum Acidobacteriota; class Blastocatellia; order HR10; family HR10; genus HR10. The sequence continues at coordinate 224,323 of JAUQQC010000004.1, forward strand.
GGATGCGATCGCACACCTCCTCGATATCGCGCATGTTGTGGGAGGTGTAGAGCATGGCGATCTGTCGCTCGCGTTGAATCTGCCGGAGCAAACGTCGCACCTTATCGGCGATGTTGGGATCGAGGCTGGCCGTTGGTTCGTCCAAAAGCAGCAGTTCCGGATCATTGAGCAACGCCTTGCAGAGGTTCACGCGCGTCATCTCGCCGCTGGAGAGGCGTCCGGTGCGCACGTTCCGAAGATGCGCGATCTCCAGAAGGTCGAGCACTTCCGCGATGCGCTCTTCCGCGCGCGGCACCGCATAGAGTTGGGCGAAGAGCCACAGGTTCTCCCATACGGTGAGGTTCGGCGGGAGATTCACGCCGACCGAGGAGAAGTTCATCCGGTGGAGGATCTCGATGCGATGGCGTTCGAGGTCCTGGCCGAAGATCTCAATCCGACCCGATGTGGGTCGAATGAGGCCGAGGATCAGTTGCAACGTCGTCGTCTTCCCCGCGCCATTGGCCCCGAGCAGTCCGACGATCTCTCCGCGTGAGATCGCGAAGCTCACGTGATCCACCGCGACGATCCCATTGAATTCCTTCGTCAGCTCGTGCACGCGTAAGACGATCGCATCCGATTGGCGCATAACAGGCCAAAGATACCAACGGAGCAATTGGCGGGGCAAGAGGACCGACCTCGGCTCCTTCAACGCGGGTACGTTGGTTGCCGCCGTGCGGCGAGCGGGGTATAATCGGGCTCGCCGGAGCGAGGGCTATGGAGCGCTCGAGTCGCACGAAGGAACTTCTGGATCGCGTCGAACGGATGGTGGAGGAGGACCCGCAGGTGCTCGTCCCCGTGCGTAAGCTCTGGAGGCGACTCCAACAGGAATGTCCGTGGATGGCTCCGCCGACATTGGCGGAGTTCCTCGCTCTGCTACGCGAGGATGAGCGCTTCGAGTACTGGCCGCTCGGTGAACCTCTCGAGGAAGAGACCCCTGCCCGAGGGGGACAGTGGTCCGTGCGCGAGGCCGCGGCGTGCGAGCGCGGACCGCGGGTCAAACTGCGGCGCATCCCGGTGACGGAAGCCCTCCTCTTTCAAATCCTTCGCCATCACATCCGAGGATTGCTCGAAATTCTGCGTTAAGCCGCTGCGGTCCTCATTCCACGGTCACCGATTTCGCCAGATGGCGGGGTTGATCCACATCGCACCCCTTGAGGACGGCCGTGTGATAAGCGAGAAGCTGCAGCGGAACGGTGGCGAGGATGGGCGAGAGCCAATAGCTCACTGTCGGAATCTCCAGGAGGCCATCGGCGACCTGACGGACTTCCACGTCGCCTTCAGTGACGATCCCCAGGACGCGCCCTTCGCGCGCCTTCGCCTCGACGATGTTAGCCAGCGTCTTCTCGTAGAGGAGTTGTGAGAGTGGAGACTGGGGATCGCGAGCGTTGATCACGACGATGGGGAGATGCTCGTCAATGAGGGCATTCGGCCCGTGCTTCATCTCCCCAGCCGGATACCCCTCGGCATAGAGGTAGGCCAGTTCTTTCAGCAACAGGGCACCTTCCAGAGCGATCGGATAATAGAGACCGCGTCCTAGGAAGAACGCCGCGGGCGCGCGAGCGAACTGGCGGGCGAGCTCGCGGATGTCGTCGTCTTTGGCCAGTACGCGTTCGAGCTTCTCCGGGATCATCCACGCCTCCTGGAGCAACCGCTCCCGTTGTTCGGTCGTGAGCGTCCCCCGTTGCTCGGCCAAATAGACGGCCAGCAAATACAAGGCCATCAACTCGGCCGTGAAAGCCTTGGTCGAAGCGACGCCGATCTCCGGTCCGGCTTGCAGGAAGATCGTGCCGTGTGCTTCGCGCGTGAGCGTCGCCCCACGCACGTTGCAAATGGCGAGCACCAGCGCTTGGCGACGCCGCGCCTCGCGAGCGGCCGCCAGCGTATCGGCCGTCTCCCCCGATTGGCTGAGCGCGACCACCAAGGTCCCTTCATCGAGGATCGGATCGCGATACCGAAATTCACTCGAATAATCCACTTCCGTCGGCAGGCGCGCCAGATGCTCGATGAGAAACTCTCCGGCCAGCGCCGCGTGCCAGCTCCCCCCACAGCCGACGAGCCGAAGAGTGCGAATCTGCCGGATCTGCTCCTCACCCAGCTCGATCTCCTCGAAACGAACGCTTCGGCCGTCTGCAGCCGTATGGGCCTTGAGCAACTCGCGGAGCGCACGCGGCTGCTCGTAAATCTCTTTGAGCGTGAAGTGCGGGAACCCCCCCTTTTCGACTAAGATGGGCTCCCATCCGATGCGCTCCAGGCGAGGGGTCACGGCATTCCCCTCCGCATCGCTGATGCGTACCCCTCGGCGCATGAGGACGGCGATTTGCCCGTCCTCCAAGAAACAGACCTGGCGCGTGTAGTAGAGCAGAGCCAGCACGTCCGACGCGACGAAATATTCTTCGCGACCAATGCCGATCACCACCGGCGGTCCTTGCCGGACGGCGACGATCGTCTCCGGTACATCCGCCGAAATGGTGGCTACGGCGAAGACCCCGGTCATGTCGCGCATGGCTGCGCGCACAGCTTTCTCCAAACGCACATCGGGATCAAGCGCGCTCGTCGCCAGCCCCTGCAGGTGCTTCTCGATCAGATGGGCGATGACCTCGGTGTCCGTCTCCGTTCGAAACGTGTGTCCCTCTTCGGTGAGCTGACTGCGCAGCGCGAGGTAGTTCTCCACGATGCCGTTGTGAACGACGGCCAAGCGTCCGGAGCAATCGCAATGGGGGTGAGCGTTCTCCGTCGTCGGTCGTCCGTGCGTCGCCCATCGCGTGTGTCCGATCCCGTAGGTGCCGTCGAGCGGTTGCAAGCGAATCAGCTCTTCCAACTGCCGGAGTTTGCCCGCCGCACGGCGCACCTCCAATCGGCCTTCGTCCACGACGGCTAATCCGGCCGAGTCATACCCGCGATACTCCAACCGCCGCAAGCCGTGCAGTAGGATGGGGACAATCTGCCGCGGCCCGACATATCCGATGATCCCCGACATCGTTCACCCTGCGGATGAGGATCCTCCGGCGTCCTCTTCGAGCTTTTTCTTCTCCACGGCCGGGACGCCCACCACTAGCGTTCGTTCTGGCACATCGCGAATGACCACTGCCCCAGCTCCCGTCATCGCCCCGCGTCCCACCCGCACCGGCGCCACCAGCATCGTGTCGCTGCCGAGCTTCACGTCATCCTCGATGATCGTCGGATGCTTCCGCTTCCCATCGTAATTGCACGTGATCGTCCCCGCGCCCACGTTCACCCGCTCTCCCACAGTCGCATCCCCCAAATACGCCAAATGCATCGCCTTGCTCTTTCGTCCGATCCGCGACTTCTTCACCTCCACGAAGTTACCGATGGCCACTTCATCGGCTAGCTCCACCTCCCCCCGCAAATGGGCGAATGGCCCGATGCGCACATCGTTGCCGATTCGACTCCCTTGGATCACCGTGAAATTCCGAACGACCACGCGATCTCCGAGTTGCGAATCCACGATCCGCGTCCAGGCGTGAATCTCGCACGCCTCCCCCAGGCGCGTCTCCCCCTCCAGATGCACATGCGGATGCAAAATCGTGTCCTTTCCGATGACGACCTCGGCGTCAATCCAAGTCGTGTCCGGATCGCGGATCGTCACTCCTTCGCGCATCCATCGCGCGCAGATCTCCCGCCGCAGCTCGGCTTCGAGTCGCGCCAGATCCTGACGCGTGTTGACGCCCAAGAGTTCCTCCGGATGTTCGCTCTGGATCGCCCGAACGCGATACCCGACGCTCGTGAGCACGCCCACGACGTCCGTCAGATAGTATTCCCCCTTCTGGTTCTCCGGCTTCAATCGTCGCAGTGCTCCAAATAGGGGCTTCGGATCGAAGCAGTAGAGCCCGGCATTGACCTCCCGAATCGCGCGCTCTTCGGGGCGCGCCTCTGTTTCCTCTACGATCCGCACGACTTCGCCCTGAGCGTCTCGCACGATCCGCCCGTATCCCGTCGGATCCTCCAGCAGCATCGTCATCAGCGTCGCCGCGGCGCGTCCCTCAAGGTGCGCAGCAACAAGCCGCGCGATCGTCTCTGCGCGCACGCGCGGCATGTCTCCGTATAGGAGCACTAGAGGTTCTCGCCAAACCGAGGACTCCTCCCATTTCTGCCACAGCTCGACCGCTTCACCTTCCTCTTCGACGACAGCGACGGGGGAATAGGGCGGCCCTTCTTCAGCGCTCAGCGCCTCCAGCGCCGCCAAGGCCGCATGTCCGGTCCCAAGCGGCTCCTGCTGAAGGGCGAACAGAAGGCGCGGCTTCGGATCCTCCTCGCCGACGCTTCGCGCGACTTCTCGCTCGACAACGCGCCGCACGTCCTCGGCCTGATGCCCGACGACGGCGACCAGGCGGGCCGGGTGAACGCCAAGCGCCGCCCGCACGACGTAGGCGATGAGCGGACGTCCCGCCAGCTCGTGCACGACCTTCGCCCGCTGTGAACGCATCCGCGTCCCTAATCCAGCCGCCAGGATCACTACATTCGACCTCATACCCGCCCTCCTTAAGGGGCTAAGGTATCATACCCCCTTGCTTGGGGCAAATCCAGTAGTCACCCTCGCAATGCACTGGACAGATTATGGGCTTTCGCATCTGATGGCGTTGGAGGATGTTTGGGAGCTGCCGCCTCATCCACTTTTCTTCATCGAGTTTGTGTGCGAATGTCTGGTGCGAAGGAGTGAGCGAGGTCTCAAGGAGGTGGCAGCAACCGTGGGCTATCGCCAGGTGAGCGCGTTTGTGCAGGCGTTTCGGCGGCGATATGGGCTCTCGCCGGGGACGTATCGGCGGATGAGGCGAGGGGAAGCTATTCGGTAACAGGGAGTGACCATATGTGGCGGGGAGCTTCTCCACAAAGGCTGTCATCTGGCGGCCTGAAGGGCCAGTGGGAGGCGCTCGCCCAAAAGTATTAAGAGGTGCACCATGAAGGTTGCGTTCTTAATTGCCTTGGCCACATTAGCCATCCCTTCAACGGTGAGAGCCCAAGATCTCAGGTGTCTTGATTTAGTGGGCTGCAAAAGTAATGCCGGTTGCGGTGGCCCTGGATCTCCATCGGGCTGTTTGATACTTTGTGAGGATGGGGCTGTGGTTAGCTGTCCATAGGCTGAAGAAGGTGGGGGCTGTGATGGGTGTATCGGCGGCAATGACCAAGTTGCACAGGCCGTTCGGCCGACTTTGAGGGAGCGAAGCGGCGTGTTGATGGTTTTCGCGCGGTTATGGTCGCCGGTGGACCCGAAAAGAGAAGCGCTGCTTCTGAGGCTAGCGAGGGGGGAGAAGCCAACGGACATAGCAAGATTCCGACCATGAGACTCGCCGGATTGATCATCGCCGCTTTAGTTCTCGGACAAGTTGAGCCACAGGATGTGGAGCTGCAGGGCCGCTTGCTCTTTGAGGAGGCTGAGTTGACGCTGAGGCGGGAAAGCGATCCGGTGCGCCTTGCCCATGGGGCGATTGTGATCGCTGGTCTGGCGAAGGACGTCGAGGGAAGCCGTGTTGAGCCCTTGCTACGAATGGCAGCACAGGCGTTGTCGAAGTTGGAGGTTGAGAGCGCCTTGGAGCGAGAGAGGAAGCGAACGGGTAGAGTGCCCCGCGTATTCTTTCGAAGTCCTTACGACGTGGACGTTCTCTGGGAGAAATGGCTCGAGCAAGCGGTTGGCTTTCGGGTCGAACTCGTGCGCGAGTTTCTGCCGGAGATCCGTGGGGACGAGCGCTGGAAGGGAAGCGTGCTCTCCCGGATCGCGCGATCGGTGAAGGACGACGACCGCGCGCGGCGTGTGCTGGTTGAGTTGAGCTTGTCTCAAGCCATTTCGTTCGATACTGTCTCCTTGCTCTTTGAGCTTCGCGAGAAGGACCCGGAGTTGGGGCGTACTCTCTTTCGATCCGCTTTGGAGCGGGCCCTACGGCAAGGGGATCTCGAGAGCCTTTACTGGCTCGGCGCCTATGCGATTCCTGGTGTGAATCTGCCGAACCGATTTCCCTTGGCTGATCCTCCGGCACCGGACCCGGGGCTCAGCCGGGTGTATATTCGAGCGCTCGTAGATGTGCTCTCCCAAGTGGCTTTTCAAGCCCCACGGATGCCCACGCACATCTATCGCGCTTTAGTCAACATTCGTCCTCATGCTGAACAGTTCGCGCCGGAGATTGTGCCCCAGATAGACAGTCTCCTGACCTTCGTCGTGAGTCGGCTCTCGCCGGAGGCGATTCAAGCGGCGGAACGGAGCGATCTTGAGCGAGCGACCCCAAGGCCCGAAAAGATAGAGAACTTGGAGAGGGCAGCTCAGAGAGCGAAGGACGATAAGGCTCATGACGATCTCATGGCCTATGCCGCATTTCTCGCTCTCACGGACCGTGAGTGCGAGCGCGCCCTCTCGCTCGCCTCGAAGATCAAGGATCGAACGACCAGGTTTGAGATGCAGGACCTCATTAATTTCAATGCTGCTGTCGAACTGTCCGGGAAGAACCAGCTCGATCACGCCGAGACGCATGCTCTGGCGATCGAGCATCCCGAACGACTCGCCGTCGCGGTCGCAAGTGTGCTCCAAAAGCTGAACGATAGGACTCGTGCCGATGCGCTCATCGCGCGGACTCAAGCTCGGATCGAACGACTTCAAACGGGAGGAGCGAAAGGGCGTGCCTTCCTCTACCTGGTTGGCCCCGTGCTCTCCTTCGATGCGGAGCAGGGGAGGTTCCTCCTCAGTCGAGCGATACACTTGTTCAACGCCACGAAGGCGGATTTGAATGGGGCCGTGGATTCCGTCATTCGCATTGAGACGGGTGAGTTCGCCATAGGTCGTGTCATCGGTTCTTATGATCTCGCCTCGGTCGTGATTGAAGCGTTCACGAAGGCGACGGAGAGCGACCCCGAGCTGGTTCACGCTCCCTCTCTGGCGATGATGTGGGAGAGCGCGGAGATTCGAGCTATCGCCCAGGCGGCCATCGCCCGGTCTTTCATGGAAAGAGCAAAGCGCGGAGCCGACTCCATCCGGTGACAGCGGTTCCAGAGTGGCCATGAATCCTCATTGACTATCCCTCTACCCCTGCTTCTTGGAAAGTGACGGGCGCGCTGCTTCTGAGCGAGAGCGCTTCGTTGGGTCAGGGGCGTCTCCTGGTCGCCGGAGCCTTCGACTCCCGCGAGCGAGCAAAAAGGTCCTTGACCGAAAGGAGGTGTGGGGAAGAGAACATGGTCGCTTATGAGGCGAGGAGGGGTTCTAAAGGAGCTAGCGTCTCGTGATTGGTATCTCGCCCATCGGGCCTTTTGGCCGATAAGTGGGGGGGGTAAGAGCAGAGCCACGAGGAATCTCCTCGCTTGGATACTGGACTTCCTTTTCCCCCCACCTCTTTGGGAGCCGTTTCAGATGCGGGGGAGAAAGGGGGGACGGTTGGCGTTCGCCTTCTTCTGCCTGGAGAGAAGTCGTTCCTCGTTCTCGCTTCGGGACGATTCGGGTATCGGAGCGCGAGAGCCTTTCGGCGCTCCAGGTCGTTCCTGAAGCCAGTGGGGGAGACCGTGACCATTCGCTCCTCTCCTCCCTTCACCCGAATCGAGGAGGTGTCGACCTGTGAGCAGCTTTGGCAATTTCATTCAGACTGTGACGCTTGTTGGGCGAGTTGGAGACGTGCTTCGCCTTTCCGGCGATGTTGGGAACAGGCCATGGCTTCCGTCATCAGGGCCAGCGCCAGGTTCCCCGATTGAACCAACAGAGCGAGGCGCCCCGGACGAATCCCGCGCACGCCAATGACGTTTAATCCGAGCGGCAGGTTCAACACCCCTGACGTGTTCGGACCGACGACGCGAATCCCCGTCCGGCGAACGATCTCCGAGATTGGGGATTCCAGGGCTCTCCCCTCTTCTCCGGATTCGCGAAACTCAGAGGCCAGAATGACCGCGCCGCGAGTGCCTTTGCGAGCGCAGTCTTCGAGCACAGCGGGAACCGTTTGGACAGGCGTACAGATGACGGCCAGGTCCGGTCTCCCCTTAATTTCGGGAAGAGCGCGAGCCATCGGTAGTCCGAATAGTTCGCCGCCTTTCGGATTGACGGGATAAATGTCGCCGGGATACCCGGACTCCTTCAACGCTCGGACGATTTGAAATCCTCGTTTCGCGGGATCGCGAGAAGCGCCAATGACAGCAACGCCGCAAGGATTGAAGATGCTCTCTAGCGGGTGGGCCATGCCATTCCTCCGAATCGTGAAACACGGCATGTGAGACCCGCGCGTCGTCCCCCACTTCGCGGGGAGCCTCACTCGCCCACGAAGCGAGGCTCGCGTTTCTCAGCGCTTGAATTCCAATATGCACGGGATCAAGGCTTCGGCTTCCAGATCCATCGCCGTTTCCGGTTCCAAGTGCTGGGCGTGATTGAGAAGGCGTTTGGCCAGCGCCATCGAGATCGGGGTTTTAGCGGCCAAGCGCGCGGCGATGTCCAGGGCGGTGGGAAGCACATCGGTGGCGGGAACCGCTTTGTTCGCGAGACCCATCTCCGCTGCCTCGGGGCCGGTGAAGAACTCGCCCAGTCAGGATGAGCGCCTTCGCCTTGGCCAAGCCGACGCGCCGCGCCAATGTGGAAATAGTGCCCCCGCTGACGAATGTGCCAAGGGAGATCTCGGGAAAACGCAACTTCGCCTCGCGGGCGACGATCATGAAATCGGACGAGAGAGCCAGCTCCAATCCCGCGCCAATGGCATGCCCGTTGACGGCGGCCAGTACCGGCTTGTCGCAGTTCTGAATGGCGCGAAAGGCTTATTGACACGTGCGCACATAAGTGCGCCGCTCGGCATCGGTCAGCTCACGATGGCCATGCGCCTTGAGATCAGCGCCCACGCAGAATGCCCGCCCTGCGCCCGTGAGCATAACCGCGCGCACCGATCTCTCCTCGGAGAGCACGTTGAAGGCCTCCGCGATCGCTGAGTACAGTTCTTGATTCACGGCATTCAATCGGTCGGCTCGGTTGAGCGCGAGGATGGCAATGGCGTCTCTCATACTGTTCGCCGTATCGCCACTATAACGCGCGTCGGCGCAGAGAGAGGACGCGCGCCGTCGTTGCGGGCATGCCGCTCGATATTGAGTTAGCTCGCGGCGGATTTGGCGCTTGCGATGGCTTCCTCGAACGTGCGGACGGCGAAATCTACCTGTTCGGCGTCCACGACCAGGGGCGGGGAGAAGCGAATGGCCGTCTCGCCGCAGCCAAGGAGCACAAGCCCGCGCCGGAAGCATTCTTGGACGATGCGGTCGCGCAGCTCGACATCTGGGGCGAGCGTCTGCCGATCCCTTACGATCTCGACGCCGATCATCAGGCCGAGGCCGCGCACCTCGGCGATGCAATCAGCGTGTCGCTCGGCGACCTGCTCGAGCCCGCGCTTGAGGCGTTCCCCCATCAGGCGCGCGTTCTCGATGAGCCCGTTCTCCAGCAGCTCGAACGTCGCCATCGCCGCGGCGATCGCCACCGGATTGCCGCCGAAGGTCGAAGCGTGCGCCCCCACGTGCCACTCCATCAGGTCGGCGCGCGCGATCGTGATCCCGAGCGGCAACCCTGAGGCGATGCCCTTGGCGATCGTCATGATGTCGGGGACGAAATCGAAGTGCTCGCACGCCCACATCCGACCCGTGCGCCCCATCCCCGATTGCACCTCATCGGCGATGATGAGGATGCCATACTTCTGGCGCAGATGGTTCAAGCCCTCGAAGAAACTACGGGGCGGGACGATATACCCTCCCTCCCCTTGAATCGGTTCGACGACGATGGCGGCGACTTCTTCCGGAGGGACAGCTGTCTTGAAGACGACTTCCTCGATGAAGCGGATGCACGCTCGTCCCACGTCCTCGCCGTCAGTCTTGTAAGGGTACCGGAGGGGGTTCGGGTACGGCACATGCGTGACGTCAAGGAGCTGGCGTCCGAACCCTCGTCGCTGCGTCGTCTTGCTGCAGGTCAGCGAGAGCGCGCCGAGCGTGCGACCATGAAAGCCACCATAGAAGGCGATGAATTTATCGCGTCGCGTCGCGTAGCGAGCGACCTTCAAAGCCCCCTCGATGGCCTCCGCCCCGGAATTCCCGAAATGCACCCGTTTGGGGAAATCGCCGGGCGTGACCTGCTGCAACTTCTCCGCCAGTTGTACCAGATGCGGGTAGTAGTAATCGGCCGAGGCTAGGTGGATGAACTCCGCCGCCTGTCGCGCGATCGCCTCGACGATCTTCGGATGCGCGTGACCCGTATTGCAGACGGCGACGCCCGCATTGAAATCGAGGAAGTAGTTCCCGTCCACGTCCTCGATGATCGCCCCGAATCCCCGCCGAATGACGAGCGGATAAGGCCGCGTGTAGGAGGGGGAGACATATTGCGCGTCTTTCTCGATGATCTCCCGAGCCTTCGGCCCCGGAAGTTCGGTGTTGATCTGCGGAAGTTTGATGTCCATACGTTCCTCCTTCTGGGGAAAAGATGGTGCTTCGAGACGTCGTTTGGAGAAAGCGAGAGGCCGAATCGGCCTCAGCCTGCAAACAGGTTCGTTCGCTGCATGGTCGGCGTGAACTTATGCGCGAACGCTTCCATGGCGGCTCTTTATCTTATCCGATCGCACCGATCTTTGGCAATGTGCGAACGTGGCCGATATGAGTGGGACGGGATTTGGAGGCAAAGCGGCGGTGGGCTTCCGAGAGGGCGACGAGCACGCGTTATCGCTTGACACCCCCTCGGATGAAGGTGGTATTGTAGCGACCGACGGGAGGAACACGTCATCCTCCCTCGATCACGCGCGAGGAGGAGAACGATGCCGCTTCAAGTGCGAGCCTTTGGTTTCGCCGTCGGCTTGGTGTGGGGGATCACTATCTTGGGCGTGACGCTCGCCGTCACGATCAAGGGCACCGGAGGGGAGCATCTCGGCCGCTTGGGTCTCCTCTATCCGGGCTATCGCGTGACGTATCTGGGGAGCGTGATCGGGTTCGTCTGGAGCGTGATCTACGGGTTCATTGCGGGAGCGCTTCTGGCATGGCTGTATAATAAACTGTCGGGAGCGCAACGGCGGTGAGAGTGCCACTTTACAAATTGGCGCACGCGCGTTCGGGCGACAAGGGGGATACGGCGAATATCGGGCTGATCGCCCATAAGCCCGAATACTATCCGCTCCTCGTCGAGCACGTCACGGCCGACCGCGTGAAGGAACATTTTCGGGGGATCTGCCAGGGGCCGGTGGAGCGATTCGAGCTGCCGAATCTCCATGCGCTCAACTTCCTCCTGCATCGCGCGCTGGGAGGTGGGGGGACGGTCTCGCTGCGACTCGATGCTCAAGGGAAGACCTTAAGCGCGGCCCTCTTGCGAATGGAGATCGAAGTCGAGGAGGAGCAAGCGCGACGCCTGGGATTACTTGATGTGGAGGGGGAGTAATGCCTGTGTCTTTCGAGCGCATCCTCTATACGGTGGACGGGGCCATTGCGCGCATCACGCTCAATCGGCCGGAGAAGCGGAATGCCCTCGACCCGCAAATGCTTGAAGAATTGCCGCGCGCGCTTGCGCAGGCGGAACAAGAAGCAGAGGTGAAGGTCGTTGCGCTCGCTGCGGCGGGAAAGGACTTCTGTGCGGGACTTGACGTGACGACCCTGCAGCCGACGGCCGATCCGGCCGTGTTCGAGAAGATGCAGGATGCCGAACGCGTGGTTCGGCTCTTCCTCCTGATGCGGCGCTTGACGAAGCCAATTGTGGCGCTGGTACGCGGGCGCGCGCTGGGCGGTGGCTGCGGTTTGGCGACGGCCTGCGACATTGTCCTGGCGGCCGAGAGCGCGCAATTCGGATACCCGGAAGTTCGGATCGGCTTCGTCCCGGCCATCGTCAGCGTCCTCTTGCGACGCTCGGTGGGGGAGAAGAAGGCGGCGGAGTTGATGCTGAGCGGGCGTCGGATCACGGCGGCCGAAGCAGAACGGTTCGGCCTCGTCACGTTCGTCTTCCCCGATGACGCGTTCGAGCAAAAGTCTGAGGAAGTTCTCGCCGAGCTGGCCAAGCAGGGCGCTCAAGCGATGCGGCTGACCAAGCAGATTCTGTATCAAATCGACGGCTTGAGTTTCGAGGCGGCGTTGCGCGCGGCGGTGGATGTGAACGTCCTGGCACGATTGACTGAGGATTTCGCGCGTGGCGTAGCGGAGTTCTTGCGAAAGTGAGGACGCGCGATCGGGTGCGCGGAAGATCTCGTCGCCTCCGCGTCGTGCGGCTTCCGCGATGTCGTTCATGAAGGATCGCGAAGCGATCGAGCGAGCCTCCGTGCTGGTCATTGCGGCGGATCCGGTCGAAGGTGAGCGACTTTGCGCGCGCGTGCAACGGCTCGGGTTCTCGACGATTCGGGGGGACATCGCCGCGAGCGAGGAGTCGGAACTTCCGCTCTCGAGCGTGCGCCTCATTCTCGTGGATGGGCGAGCTTCTCCCGATCGCGTTCGGTCCTGGATCGAGCGCGTGCGGAGTCAGGTGACGCTTGCGCCCGTCCTGCTTCACGGTCTCTCCGAGTGCGAGCGGTTTCGCTTTGAAGCCGATGATGTCCTCCCAGTCGAGGAGGAAGCCGAATGGGTCTGTCGTGTGAAGGTCTGGGCAGCGGCCAGCGCACGATGGGAACGACTCCTCGAAGCGAAGATCGCCGAGCGGACGGAGCTGCTCGAACGCGCGCTCTCGGGACAGGGACTTTTGCTCGATGAGGTGCGGGCTGCGCGCGCGCGCTGGGAGGCGACCTTCAATGCCATCACCGATGGTTTGGTGCTCACGACGCCCGAAGGGATCATCGAGCAGGTGAACGAAGCGTTCGCGCGACTTTTCGATCTGGAGCGAGGGCATTGGTTGGGGCAATCTTGCCACCGCGTGTGGGAGCGCTTCGGGCGACGCGGCCCGTGCGGCCATGAACGGGTCCTGGCCACGGGCGCATCGCAGGAGGAGGAGGTGCAGGAGGCGACGACGGGACGCGCGTTTCGCGTCCTCATCATGCCGGTGAAATCGGTGCGCGGGGAGATCTTGGGGCTCGTGCATAGCTTCCGCGATGTCACTGTAGAACGGCATCTCCAGTGGCAAGCGCGTCAGGCGGAGCGCATGGTGTTGGCTGGGCAGATCGTCTCGGGCATCGCCCATGAAGCGGCCACGCCGCTGTCGGTGATCGCGAATCTCGCGGAGACCTTGCTTTTGGATGTCCCGCCGGATAGTCCGATGGCGGCTGACTTGCGGAGCATCGCGGCACAGGCACGGCGCATCGCGGAGATGCTGCGTCGGCTGTTGGACTTCGTGCGCCAAGCGCCGCCGGCGTTTCGCCCGCTCGATGTGAACGCGCTCATTGAGGAGACGCTCGCGCTCCTGCGCCATAGTTTTCGCGCCGCTCGAATCGAGGTCGTCACGCATCTGGATCCTGAGTTGCCGCCGGTGTGGGCCGACGAAGGGCAACTTCAGCAAGTCTTGCTGAATCTGTTCACGAACGCCATTCAGGCCATGCCAGAAGGGGGGCGCTTGAGCGTGCGCACGGAGCTGCGCGCGGGCACGCCCAAGCCGATTCACCTCACGGTCGAGGACACGGGCATGGGCATCCCGCCGGAATATCTCTCGCGCATCTTCGATTTCTTCTTCACCACGCGCGCGGATCGTGGGGGCACGGGATTGGGCTTGGCCATCGCGCGTCAGATCGTCGAAGCGCACGAGGGGACGATCGAAGTGGAGAGCGCGCCGGGGAGGGGAACGCGTTTTCGCCTCCGATTCCCCCTTCGGGCGGAATCCGCGGGCCTCGGGGTGGGGGAGTCCGGATGAGGCGCGGTCCCTCTCTGGAAGGCGATCACGACGTGCGCGAACGGCGTCGGGAGAGTTTCTGAACGTGTCGGGGGAAGCGCGCACCTTGCGCGCGCGCGCGCAATTGGCCCACACTTTCCAGAGAGCGTATGGAGCGCTTGAGCGTGCTCATCATCGAAGACGATAGGCAACTGGCGGAGGTGCTCGCCCGCTTTTTGCGCCGACAGGGATTCGATGTCGAGACGGCGGCTGAGGCGCAGTCGGCCCTCGAGAAGATGTACGCGCGCGTCTTCGACATCGTCTTGAGCGACATTCGACTCCCGGATCGCTCCGGCGTCGAGGTCCTTCAAGAGATCAGGCGAGCTTTCCCGCAGACGATCGTCCTCATGGTGACGGCCTTCAGCTCGATCGACTCGGCCGTGGAAGCCGTGCGCCTGGGAGCGGATGATTATCTGAGTAAGCCGCTGCAGTTGGACGATGTGAAGATGCGGATCGAGCGCGCTCTGGAACGGCGGCGGCTGCAAGCGCGCGTGGCCGATCTCCAACAGCAGCTCACCGAGCGCTATCGCTTCGGCAACATCATCGGCAAGAGCAAACCGATGCAGGAGCTGTTCCGCATCTTGGAGCGCGTGGCGCGCTCCTCGGCGACCGTCTTGATCGTCGGGCGCACGGGGACGGGGAAAGAGTTGGTCGCTCGCGCCATTCACTACAACAGTCCTCGAGCGAACGGGCCGTTTGTGGATCTCAACTGCGGAGCATTGCCGGCGGAGCTGCTGGAAAGCGAACTCTTCGGTCACGTGCGCGGCGCGTTCACCGGAGCGACCGAATCGAGGCCCGGATTGTTTGAGGTCGCGCATGGGGGCACGCTCTTTCTGGACGAGGTGGACGCGCTCAAGCCTGACCTGCAAGTGAAGCTTCTGCGCGCGCTGCAGGAGAAGGTCATTCGCCGCGTGGGAGGGAGAGAGAACATCCCGGTGGACGTGCGCATCATCGCGGCGACGAATCGGGACCTTGAGGAGGCCGTGCGTCGCGGCGAGTTTCGCGAGGACCTTTACTATCGGCTCAACGTCGTCACGCTCTACTTGCCCGAGCTGCGCGAGCGGCGCGAGGACATTCCGCTTTTAGTCGAGCATTTCTTGATGCGGTACGCCCTTGAGAACGGGCAACCGGTACGGCGATTCTCCACCGAAGCCATGCGGCTGCTGATGAGTTATTCCTGGCCGGGGAACGTGCGCGAGCTGCAAAACGCCGTCGAATACGCGCTCACCATGAGCAGTGAGCCCGTCCTCACGATTCGTGATCTCCCCCCGCACATCAGCGGAATCGCTCCACTGGAGCGGTCGGCGCCTCCGGAGCGCGAACCCCGCACTCTCGCGGAGGTGGAGAGGCGGCACATCTTGCGCGTCCTCGAGGAGACGGGAGGGAATCACGCGAAGGCTGCCGAGATCCTCGGCATTGATCGGCGCACGCTCTACCGCAAGCTCCAGAAGTACCAGATCCCGCTGGGATCTGCCTTGCGTGAGGGCCGTTCCATGGGAGCGTCGCATGAGGAGTGAGCTCCAGTGGGTCCGCAAGATTCGGGAGATGGCGCGTCGCTTCGCTCCTGAGATCGTCACGGGGATTGGCGATGATGCCGCGATCCTCAAGCGCTCTTCGGGGAAGTGGTGGTTGGTGACGACGGATGCCTTGATCGAGGGCGTCCACTTTCGCCGCGAGTACACGCCGGCGCAGCTGCTCGGCCACAAAGCGCTCGCCGTGAATCTGAGCGACATCGCCGCGATGGGAGGACGACCTCGGTTCTTCTTGCTCTCGCTCGCCATCCCCGAGGACCTCGACGACACATATGTGGAGGGCTTTTTGGAAGGGATCGTGGCGGCGGCCGACCGCTACGCCGTGGTCCTCATCGGCGGGAACCTCGCGGCGTCGCCTCAGGGACTCAGCGCACACGTGACCGTCATCGGCGAGTGCGCGGCGCATCGAGCCGTGCGCCGCGATGGTGCCATGCCTGGGGAGGCGATCTACGTCACTGGACGACTTGGGCTGTCGGCTCTGGGACTGCAGTTGTTGGCCGCCGGATACCGGTTGAGCGATGAGCTGCCGGAACCGCTGCGGCGCCCGATCCTGGCGCATCTGGCGCCGGAGCCCCGGCTTTCACTCGCTCAGCATTTGGCTGAGGGGGGCGTGGCCCGCGCGATGATTGACCTGAGCGATGGTCTCTCTTCCGATCTCCGCCGTCTGTGCGAGGAGAGTCGCGTTGGAGCCGTGCTCTACGCCGAGGCACTCCCTCTGGTCGCGGAAGCGAGTGAATTCGGCGCCGATCCCCTGGCACTCGCCTTGCACGGAGGGGAGGATTACGAACTGCTCTTCACCGTGAGGGAGGACCACATACCGCGTCTTGAGGAAGTGCGGGGGCAATTCCCCGATCTTCCGCTGAGCTGTATCGGGCGCACGATCTCAGACCCCGGTCACGTGTATCTGGAGCATGCTGGGCATCGAGAGCCACTCGCCCCGCGCGGATACGACCATTTCTTGCGCCGAAGCGGTTAGCGTTTCCGTCGAAAGGCATGCTTCTCTCTTGGCAGCGAACAAGCTGCACGGTGATGGACGAGGAGGGGCGCCCGCGCCGCGCGCCCCGGTGAAGCGATCGCCCCGCCTTCAGGCGATCGAGATGAGCTCGATGTCGAAGATGAGCGTTTGCCCCGCGAGCGGATGATTGGCGTCGAGCGTCACCGTATCCTCGGTGAGTTTCGCCACCGTGATGGGGATCACTCGCCCAGATTCCGTATGCAGCTCCAGGGTCATGCCTTCTACCAATTCGAAATCCACGTGCAGCTCCGAGCGCGGCACCTCCTTGACGAACTCCTCGATGTAGACCCCATAGGCTTCCTCGGGGGGGATCTCGACGGTCTTCTTCTCTCCGACCTGCATGCCGATGACGGCGCGCTCGAAGCCAGGGATCACCATTCCGGCACCGATGACGAACTCCAGAGGTTCACCGCCCTCCGAGGAATCGAAGACGAACCCGTCACGTAAGCGCCCCGTGTAATGAACGCGCACGATGCTTCCTTTCTCGGCTCTTTGGCCCATTCTTCACCTCTCCTTTACTCTCGACGCTCTCGGAGCGTCAAAGAAAAATCGGCTCATAACCCGTCGAGGGTCATGAGCCAGGCTTCACTCAAAACCCGCAACGGTTATGACCGGGCGAGAGTATAGCATCATCGCGGCCCGGGTGCAATCGGGCTGGGGATCGAGCGCTTGAGGCATTCGCTTGGCGAACGTCTCGGCGATATGCTAAGGTTTCCCCGCATGCGACGCATCACCTATCGCGATGCTGGCGTAGACATCGAGGCCGCGCGCGCGGCGAAAGCAACCATCAAGCGGCTCGCCCGGACGACGTTCACTCCCGAGGTCTTGATGGACATTGGGGGATTCGGCGCTCTCTTCCGCGCCGATCTCTCCGCGTATCGCGATCCCGTCCTCGTCTCCAGCGTGGATGGCGTGGGGACGAAGCTGAAGATCGCCGCTTTGGCTGGGCGGCATGACTCGGTCGGATACGATATCGTGGCCCATTGCGTGAACGATATCCTCGTGCATGGAGCGCGGCCGCTCTTCTTCCTGGATTACATCGCCATGGGGCGGCTTGTGCCGGACGTCGTCGCGCGGATCGTCGAAGGGATCGTGCGGGGGTGTCGCGAATCCGGCTGTGCGCTCGTCGGGGGAGAGACCGCTGAGATGCCCGGCGTCTATGCGCCCGGCGAATACGATCTGGTCGGATTCATCGTGGGAATCGTCGAACGCCATCGTCTCCTGGACGGTCAGCGCATTGAGCCCGGGGACGTCGTACTCGGCCTCCCTTCGTCCGGCCTCCATACGAACGGCTACAGCTTGGCCCGAAAGCTCTTCTTCGAGGTCGCTGGATGGACGCTCGACACGTATGTGGAGGAGTTAGGGGGGACCGTCGGCGACGAGTTGCTCAAACCGCATCGGAATTATCTTCCCGTGCTCATCGGCTTTGTGGAGAGGGGGATCGTGAAGGGGCTTGTGCACATCACCGGTGGCGGCTTTCTGGAGAATATCCCGCGCCTCCTTCCCGAAGGCTGCGTCGTGGAGATCGAAGAGGGGAAGTGGCCGATCCTTCCCATATTCCGCGTGCTCCAGCGTTTGGGGAATCTCGAGCCGCAGGAGATGTATCGTACGTTCAACATGGGGATCGGCATGATGGTGATCGTCGCCGCCACGGACGTCCCGACGGTCCTCGAAGATCTCCGCCGTCTGGGGGAGCCCGGATACGTGATCGGGCGCGTCACGGCGGGCGAGCGAAACGTCGTAATCAGCTTCTCCTGAGGTATGGGCGAGAAGAAGAAGATCGGCATCTTGATCTCCGGTCGCGGATCGAACATGCTCGCGCTGATTGAGGCGACCGAGCGCGGGGAATTGGATGCGGAAGTCGCCGTCGTCATCAGCAATGTCGAAGAGGCTCCGGGTTTGGAGAAGGCACGCGCGCATGGCGTCGAGGCGCTCGTCATCAGCCATAAGGGGTTGAGTCGCGAGGAGCATGAGCGGCGTATCGTGGCCGAGCTGAAGAAGCGTCAGGTCGAGTTGGTCTGCTTGGCGGGATACATGCGGTTGTTGAGCCCATATTTCCTCAGCGAGTTCCCCGGGCGCGTCCTGAACATCCATCCATCGCTTCTGCCCGCCTTCCCGGGGCTGGAAGCGCAGCGCCAGGCCCTCGAATACGGGGTCAAGTTCTCCGGCTGCACCGTTCACTTCGTGGACGAGAAGATGGATCATGGCCCGATCATCTTGCAAGCGGTCGTCCCCGTGTACGATGACGATACGGTGGAGACGCTTTCGGCGCGCATCTTGGCCGAAGAACACCGGCTGTACGCGCAAGCGGTCGCTCTCGTCCTCAGCGGGAATTATCGTATCGAGGGGAGGCGCGTGCTCCTAGGGCGAGCGCGCGACATCGGCCAGTCGCGGTGATCGCGCGCGGCGGAAAGCGGGCCCGTGACCTCATCGTCCGAACCATTCTGCTGCTTCAGTCCGTGCGTCGGACGCCTTGCCTCTCCGCGAAGGCCTCTGCTAGGGTTTTCCGCTTCGCGGAGACGGCGGGGTTATGAATGACGCGGAGATTCGTTACGACTGGACGCTCTCGGAGATCGAATCCATTTACACGCTGCCTCTGCCCGAGCTGGTTTTTCGCGCGCAGGGTGTTCATCGTCGCTTTCATCGCCCGGATGAGGTGCAGGCGTGCGCGCTCTTGAGCATCAAGACGGGAGGATGTCCCGAAGATTGTGCCTATTGTCCGCAGTCGGCACATTATCGCACGGGCGTCGTGCGCACGGATTTGCTGTCGGTCGAGGAAGTGGTCGCGGCTGCTCAAGCCGCACGAGAGCGAGGCGCGACGCGGTTCTGCATGGGCGCGGCTTGGCGCGAAGTTCCTTCGGGGCTTCCGTTCGAGCGCGTGTTGGAGATGGTGCGACGCGTGCGGGCGCTTGGTCTGCAAGTGTGTTGCACGCTGGGGATGCTCACCGAGGAACAAGCGCAGGCGCTCGCGGCAGCCGGGTTGACGGCCTATAACCACAACCTCGACACGTCGCCGGAATACTACGGCCGCATCATCACGACGCGTACGTACCAGGACCGATTGACGACCCTCGAGCGCGTGCGGCGCGCGGGCATTCGGGTGTGCTGTGGCGGGATCATCGGTATGGGCGAGAGCCGAAGGGATCGGTATCGCTTGCTGGAGCAATTGGCCACCCAGCGACCGCATCCCGAGAGCGTCCCCATCAATCTGCTCGTGCGCGTGGCAGGGACGCCGCTGGCGGATGCGCCGTCGGTAGATGTGTTCGAGCTGGTGCGGATGATCGCGACCGCGCGGATCCTGATGCCTGCTTCCGTCGTGCGATTGAGTGCGGGTCGGCTCTCGCTCTCGGACGAAGCGCAAGCTCTGTGTTTACTCGCCGGGGCGAACTCGATCTTCATCGGCGAGCGATTGCTCACGACGCCGAATCCCTTGCCGGATCGAGATCGCGCGCTGCTGGAACGGTTGGGGATGCGGTTTCAGGAGCAAGGGGGCGATGGGGCATCTTGAGGCACTGCGTCAGCGCGTGCTCGCGCGGTTGGTCGAGTGGGAGGCGGCGGGGCTCAAACGATCGCTGCGTCCGCCGTCGGGGATTGACCTCTCCTCGAATGACTATTTGGGCTTGGCGACGCATCCGCGTCTGGTGCGGCGTTTCGTGGAAGCCCTTCGGATCTACGGCTGCGGGGCGACGGCCTCGCGCTTGCTCCGCGGTCATCGCGAGATCTTCACCGATGTCGAGCGCCGGTTCGCCGCGTTCAAAGGGACAGAAGCCGCGCTCTACTTCGCGAGCGGCTATGCCGCGAATCTCGGTGTCCTCACGACGTTCTTGGAGTCCGGTGACGTCGTTTTCTCTGACGAACGGAATCACGCGAGCTTGATCGACGGCATGCGCTTGACGCGCGCGCGGCGCGTCATCTTCCCGCATCGGGATGTAGCAGCGCTGGCGCGCTTGCTGCGTTCGGAACAAGGCCCCGGGCAGAAATTCCTCGTCACCGAATCCCTCTTCAGCATGGACGGAGACCGCGCACCGCTTCGGGAATATGCTGCTTTATGTCGCGAGACGCAAACGGCCTTGATCGTGGATGAGGCGCATGCGGTCGGGATCTACGGTGAGCGCGGGAGCGGATTGATCGAGGAGATGGGGGTGGCCGATGCGGTGTTCCTCTCGATCAACACGGCGGGGAAGGCACTTGGGGTCTGCGGGGCATTCGTCGCCGGTCCAGCGTGGGCTGTGGAGTATCTGATCCAGCGGGCGCGCCCCTTCGTCTTCTCGACGGCGCCGCCGCCAGCGCTCATGGCTGCGCTCGATGAAGCGATCACGCTCATCATCGAAGAACCCGAGCGGCGTGCGCGGGTGCGCGCGAACGCTCGCCGGCTTCGGGAACAGCTCGTCGCGAGAGGGATCGTCCTCCCTTTGGAGGATTCGCCGATCATCCCGGTGATTCTCGGCGAGAGCGAGCGCGCCGTGGCCGTCGCGGCGGCGTTGCAAGAGGAGGGATTCGACGTGCGCGCGATTCGTCCGCCGACGGTTCCCGCCGGGACGGCGCGGCTGCGCGTCTCGGTCAACGTGCAGGTGGATGAGACGATCGCCGCGCGATTCGCCTCCGCGCTGGCACGGATTTTGAAAAGCTGCTGAGTCGAGGGAACGATGAGGCGCGGGGTGTTCGTCACGGGCACGGATACGAACGTGGGGAAGACCGTCGTCGCCGCGGCGCTCTTTCATCGGTATCGTCGCGAAGTCTCGCTCTGTTATTGGAAGCCCGTGCAAACGGGGATCGAGCGGGATGATGATACAGCGACGGTACGCGCGTTGGGGATGTGTGCCGAGCGCGAAGTCTTCGATCAAGGAGTACGGTTGCCGCGTCCGGTCTCTCCGCATCTGGCCGCGCGCTGGGCGGGCGTGCGCATCGCGGTGTCATCGCTTCGGGAGTTATGGGATCGTGCGCCCGCTGATGTCCGGTGGATCGTGGAGGGAGCGGGAGGGGTTCTGGTCCCACTCAATGAGACGGAGCGGATCGTGGACCTGGTGCGCGCGCTCGCGTTGCCCGTCCTCATCGTCGCGCGTTCGACGCTGGGGACGATCAATCATACGCTTCTCACCTTGGAAGCCGTGCGCCATCGCTCGGTTCCCGTCGTGGGCGTCGTCATGGTTGGACCTCCCGATCGAGAGAATCGCCGAGCTATCGAGGCCTACGGTGACGTCGCCGTGCTCGGCGAGATGCCGACTTTCAATCCCCTCACGGCAGAAGCGCTCCGCGCGTGGGCGGAGGCGGAGTTGGATCCGGATGGGCGACTTGGGGAGTGGTGGAGATGAGCGATCTGATCACGCGCGATCGCCGACATCTGTGGCATCCGTACACGCAGATGCTGACGGCGCCGCCGCCGCTGCCGATCGCACGCGGCGAGGGGGTGTATCTCTACACCGAAGATGGGCGGCGCGTGCTCGATGGCATCTCCTCCTGGTGGGTGAACATTCACGGGCATAGCCATCCGAGGCTCAACGAAGCGCTCGCGCGACAGGCGCGGGAGCTGGAGCACGTCATCTTCGCCGGATGCACGCATCGGCCGGCCGTCGAATTGGCCGAGCGGCTGGTGGAGATTTTGCCTCCCGGCCTCACGCGCATCTTCTATTCCGACAACGGCTCGACGGCCGTGGAGGTGGCGCTCAAGATGGCGTTTCAATATTGGCAGAATCGGGGGCATCCCGAGCGACGCGTCTTCGTCGCGCTGCATCATGCCTATCACGGCGACACCTTCGGCGCGATGTCCGTGAGCGAGGCTTCGGTGTTCACCACGCCCTTTGCGCCCTTGTTGTTTCCCGTGCGTCGGGCGCACGCGCCGTATTGCTACCGATGCCCTCTGGGGTTGACGCGTCCGAGTTGTCAGATCGCTTGCTTGGGCGATCTCGAACGCGTGTTGCGCGAGGAGGAAGGACGCGTCGCGGCAGTGATCATCGAGCCGATGCTCCAAGGGGCGGGGGGAATGATCGTCTGGCCGGTCGAGTTTTTGGCCGGCGTGCGACGACTTTGCGATCGGTTCGGCACGTTGCTCATCGCTGATGAAGTCCTGACGGGATTCGGGCGAACGGGGCGCATGTTCGCTTGCGAGCATGCCGGCGTGCGTCCGGACCTCCTGTGTCTGTCGAAAGCGATCACCGGGGGGTATCTCCCCCTGGGCGTGACGGCGACGACGGAAGAGGTCTACGAAGCCTTCCTCAGCGAGGATCGGCGCCGGACGTTCTTTCACGGCCACTCGTATACGGCCAACCCGTTGGCCTGTGCCGTCGCCATCGCGAGCTTGGAGATCTTTCGCGAAGAGGGGACACTCGCTCGCATTGCGATCTTGGAGAGACAGCTTCGCGCTCGGTTGGAACCGATGCGCGCGTTCCCGCACGTCGGGGATGTGCGCGTCATCGGCGGCGTGGGGATCGTGGAGCTGGTGCGGGAGAAGCGGACGAAAGCGGCCGAAGGGTATCTCGATCGCGTGGGTCCGATGCTCGCTGCCGAATTTTTGCGTCGCGGGTTGCTGTTGCGTCCCCTGGGGAGCGTGCTCTACTTCATGCCGCCGTATGTCATCACGGACTCGGAGGCGGAGTGGGCTCTGGATCAGATCGCCGAAGTCCTCGCTCGGTGGCGCTGGCCGTCGGCGTAGCCATCAGAGTGCTGCGCGCATCGCCTCCAGAGCGGCGTCGATCGTCTCCAAGGCGACCGAGAACGTGAATCGGAGGTGGCCTTCTCCATGCGGGCCGAAGACGACGCCGGGGACGGTCGAGACGCCCGCTCGTTTCAAGAGGACATCGAAGGCTTCCCAGCTCTTCGGTCCGAGGACGCGCTCTACGTTGGGGAACGCATAGAACGTCCCCTGTGGGAGATCGCAGGCGAAGCCGAGCGCGCGAAGCCCCTGCACGAGCCGGTCGCGCCGCTGACGATACGCCGCGCGCGCATGTTCGAGGAAGGCCTCGCCTTCGGTGAGCGCGGCGACGGCCGCCCATTGCATCGGCGTGCTCACGACGTTGATCGTATTGAGGACGAGCTTTCGGAGTCCGCTCATCCACGGTTCCGGAGCGACGACGTATCCGACCCGCCATCCCGTCATGGCGTAAGATTTCGAGAGCGTGAAGACGCTCAGCGTGCGCTCGAACATCCCGGGCAGCGACGCGATCGAGACATGTGGCGCCTCGAACGTCAGGTCTTCGTAGGCTTCATCGGAGATCACCACGAGATCGCGATCGCGGGCGAATTCGGCGATCTCGCAGAGTTCGTCGCGCGTGAGGACGAAGCCAATCGGGTTCGCCGGCGTATTCACCAGCAGGAGGCGGCTCCGTGATGTCGCGTGGCGTTCCAGGGCTTGCCGAAACCCGTCCTGTCGCGCCTCCATCCATCTGACAAGCCGAAGTCGTCCCCCCGCCAGCGCGACCAGATCCTTCATCGGCGTCCAATAGGGAGAGAAGATGAGGACCTCATCGCCCGGATTCACGGTCGCCAAGATGGCGACGAACAAGCCGTGGAGTCCTCCGCTGGTGACGATCGCATGTTCCGGTTCGGCCGGGATGCGATTTTTCCGACGCACCTTCTCGACGATCGCCGCGCGCAATTCCGGAATGCCGCTGGAGGGCGCGTAGCGGGTGCGGTGTTCCCGCAGGGCACGAATGGCGGCTTCTGTGATGAACTCCGGCGTTTCATAAAACGGCTCCCCTCCGTGAAGGGGATGAAGCGGCGGTTCGAAACCGAGTTCCAGGATACGATTGCGAATCCGCGCGATCTCGGAGAACTCGATCCGCTCGCAGCGCTCGGCTACCCGTTGGTTCATCGTTCGCCTCCTTCTTGCTCTCTCCGAGGTGGGGAGGATTATACCCGTTCGGAGAGGGAGACTGCTACGGCGGCGCTCTCCAGGAGAGTGCTTTCGGGTTGTGGGGCGAGATGCTCGCTTGATGCGGCGGGCGATCGTCCTCTAGAATTGAGGGCCGCGAGGACGAGGGGGTGAGGCGATCGTTCCTGTGGTGGGACTTGAAGGAGCCGGCGACGCTGCTTGGCGCCGCTGGCATGGGCGTGTTCGTCTCCCTGAGGTGGCCGGATGTGACTCCGATAGCCGCGCGCGCGATCACGCCGCTGCTTGTGATCGTCCTCTTCACGGTCTTCGCGCGCGTATCGTTGGGGCGACTTCGCGAAGCGGCACGCGATCGACAGTATATGCTCACGGTCCTCGGGCTGAATTTCGGGAGCGCTCCCGTGCTCGCCTTTCTGCTGGGGAGTCTCCTTCTGCCGGATGTGCCGGAGTTGCGCGTTGGGCTCTTCCTGGCCCTGTTGACGCCGTGCACGGATTGGTATCTGATCTTCACGCATCTGGTCGGCGGGGACGTGGCGCGCAATCTCGCCGTGTTGCCTTGGAATCTGGTCTTGCAGGTGGCGCTCCTGCCGGTGTATCTCTGGCTCTTCACCTCGGCGTGGCTGCCGGTGGAGCTGGGAGAGATCGGGCGGGCGTTGCTCGCCTATGCCGTCGTCCCGCTTGTAGCCGCGCAGCTTTTTCGGTGGCGATGGGGCGAGAGGCGCGCCATAGTGCGCCTTGGATTTTGGGCGCTCGCGCTCGTCGTTTTCGCAATGTTCGCAAGCCATGGGCGGATCGCCCTGGCTCATCCTACGCTCTTTCTGCGGCTCGCTCCGCCGTTTCTGCTGTTTTATGTCCTGGCGCTCGCGCTCTCGCAAGTTGTGGCGCGCGGTCTTCGCTTTCCGCGGGAGCGCGCGCTGGCTTTAGCCTGCACGGTGATGGCGCGGAATTCGCCACTGGTCCTACCGCTTGCCGTAGTGCTCTTCCCCGAACATCCGATCATCGCGCTCAGCCAATTGATCGAACCGGTTGTGGAGATCCCCACGCTCATCCTCTTCTCGGCCGCTGTGAGGCGATGGGCCGTCGAGGAGGTGGGCGCGCCTCACGCTTGACGCGTGCTCGGTCCGGTTGGTACCTTCATCGTTTCGAGCGCGCGTATGGAAGCTCTGCATGAGGAGGAGGTTCTCGGTCGAGCGTATGATGCCCGGTTGATGCGACGGCTTCTCGGTTATCTTCGGCCGCATCGGCGGACGCTGTTGCTGGCCATCGTCCTCATCGTTTTGGCATCGCTCCTTCAACTCATCGGACCCGCACTGACGGTCATCGCGGTGGATCTGTTCATTCATCCGCGTCCGGAGGTGAGCCCGGTCGCGGCGCTCGCCGAACGCCTGCTGCGCGCGCTCCGGTGGTCGCCCTCTCCGCTCGAAGGGCTGCATCTGGTCGGCGGACTCTTCCTCGCCGTTCTCTTCGTGCAGTTCGCACTCACCTACGGCCAGACGGTGCTCGTGCAATCGCTCGGGCAACGGCTCATGTTCGATCTCCGGGAGCAGATCTTCGATCACTTGCAGCGCGTGGACGTGCGATTTTACGATCGCAATCCGGTGGGCCGATTGATGACGCGCCTGACGACGGACGTGGACGCGCTGAACGAGCTATTCACGGCCGGGGTGGTCGCTTTCGTCCAGGATTTCTTTTTGCTGTTGGGGATCGTCGGTCTCATGTTCTACCTGAACTGGCGATTGGCGCTGGTCGCTTTCCTGGTCCTCCCGCTGCTCCTGCTCGTGACGGTGTGGTTTCGGACGAACGCGCGTCGGGCCTATCGCGAAGTGCGCGCGCGCATCGCCCGCATCAATGCGTTCTTGCAAGAGCACATCACGGGCATGGCGACCGTCCAGCTCTTCAATGAAGAGCGACGGAGCTTCGAGCGTTTCGATCGCCTCAATGCGGATCATCGTCAGGCCAATTTGGAGACGATCTTCTACTACGCCGTCTTCTTCCCGGCTGTGGAACTGGTGAGCGCCATTGGGATCGCCCTCATCATTTGGTACGGCGGGCATCAGGTCCTGGCCGGGCAGGTGACGCTCGGCGCGTTGATCGGATTCGTGCAACTGTCGCAGCGATTCTTCCAACCGATCTCCGATCTGAGCGAGAAGTATAACATCCTGCAATCGGCGATGGCGGCCTCCGAGCGTATCTTCGCGTTGCTGGACACGCCCATCGGGATCGCTTCGCGAGGGGGGTATAGGCCCCAACACGTACGGGGACATCTCGAATTCCGTCACGTTTGGTTCGCCTATGAAGGGGAGGAATGGGTCTTGCGCGACGTCTCCTTCGAGGTGCGCCCTGGGGAGACGGTCGCCCTCGTCGGGCCGACGGGAGCGGGCAAGACGACGATCGCGCATCTGTTGCTTCGCTTCTACGACGTGTCGCGCGGGGCGATCCTTCTCGATGGGGTGGATCTTCGCGAGTGGGACCTTCGCGCTCTGCGACGCGCCTTCGCGCTGGTGCCGCAAGACGTCTTCCTCTTCTCGGGCGACATCGCGACGAACATTCGCTTGGGGGAGATGGCCTTTTCCGAGGAGCGCGTGCGAGAAGCCGCGCGCCGCGTGCACGCGCATGAGTTCATCGAACGCCTGCCGGGAGGATATCACGCAGAGGTCGGCGAGCGCGGCGCACGGCTCTCCACTGGGCAGAAGCAATTGCTCGCCTTCGCCCGCGCCCTCTGTTTCGATGCGCCGATCCTCATTCTGGATGAAGCGACGGCCAGCGTAGATCCGCATACGGAGGGGCTCATTCACGAAGCTCTGGAGGCGCTCCTGGGCGGACGCACGAGCCTGATCATCGCGCATCGGCTCTCGACGATCCAACGGGCTGATCGGATCATCGTGGTGCATAAGGGACGGGTGCGGGAGATCGGCACGCATGCGGAGTTGATGAGGCGAGATGGCTTCTACGCTCGACTCTATCGCTTACAATATCGCCAGATGGTGGGGCGAGCTGCCGAGGGAGGATAAGAGGGCGCTCATCGCGGGCCGTTCAATGGAAGGTCTTGGGGACACGTCATATGAGGCGACGATGGCTCATCCTGCTTCTGACGGGACTGGGCGGCGGGTGGATCGTCGGCGGACTCTTGATGTGGCGCGGGCACGAGCCGGAGGACCGTATCCTCGTCTTCGGGAACATCGAGGTGACGGAGGTGGAGATTGCTTTCCAGGTCTCGGGGCGGATCGTGGAGCTTCCCGTGCGCGAGGGGGAGGTGGTGAGACGGGGAGCCGTGCTCGCGCGACTGGATCGCGAATCTCTGGAACGGCAACGGGATCGCGCGATGGCGGCCGTGCGCGTCGCCGAATCGCAGGTAGCACAACTGCGCACGGCCATCGCGCACCTGCGCGAGATCGTCGAGGCGCAGATCATCGAGCGCCAGGCCGCGCTCGAACAGGCCGAGGCGCAACTTCGAGAGTTGCTCGCGGGATCCCGCGCGCCGGAGATTGAGCAAGCGCGCGCGGCCGTACAGGCGGCTCGCGCCGAACGGGAGCGCGCACAGCGAGATTGGGAGCGCGCTCAGGTGCTTTACGAGCGCGATGAGATCTCGACGGCGCAGTACGATCAGGCGCGGATGCGCTGCGAGCAGGCGAGCGCTCAACTCCAGCAAGCCGAGCAGCGATTGGCTCTTTTGCTGGAGGGGCCGCGGCGGGAGCAGATCGAAGCCGCGCGCGCGCAAGTCGCGCGCGCGCGCGCGACCTTGCGACAGGCCGAGGCACAACGTTTGGAACTGCGCCGCCGCGAACAGGAATTGGCGATGCGCGAGGCCGAGCGCGAACGCGCGCGCGCGGAGTTGGCGCTGATCGAGACCCAGTTACGGGAGACCGTCGTCGCGGCGCCCTTTGACGGCGTCGTGCTCGCGAAAGTGGCGGAAGTGGGGGAAGTCATCGCCGCCGGCGCGACGGTCCTCACCTTGGGCGATCTCCGACGTCCCTGGGTGCGAGCGTATATCGGCGAGCGCGATCTCGGGCGCGTGAAACTCGGTGCGCGCGTCCGGGTGAAGACCGATTCTTTCCCCGACCGCATCTATTGGGGGCGCGTCTCGTTCATCGCGTCGGAGGCCGAGTTCACCCCCAAGCCGATTCAAACGCCCGAAGAGCGCGTCCGCTACGTCTACCGGATCAAGATCGAAGTCGAGAACCCCAACCTGGAGCTGAAGGCGAATATGCCGGTCACGGCTGAGATCCTACGGGAGCACCCGTGAGCGAGAGGGTCACGGTGGAGATCGTCGTTCGCGCGCAAGGGGTGACGCGGCGCTTCGGCGGATTAGTGGCGGTGGAGCATCTCGACCTGGAGGTGCGACGGGGAGAGATCTTCGGTTTGGTGGGGCCGGATGGAGCGGGGAAGACGACGACGTTGCGCCTGCTCGGTGGCTTGCTGGAGCCAGATGCTGGGGAGATCGAAGTGGCCGGATACGACGTGCGTCGCCAGCGAGAGTCGGTCCGCGATCACATCGGCTATGTAGCCCAGCGCGGTGGGATCTACGACGACCTCTCGGTCGAGGAGAACATCCGCTTCTATGCCGATCTCTATGGCGTTCCGGCTCGAGTCCGTGAGGTGCGCGCGGCCGAGCTCTTGGGCGTGACGCGCCTGGAGCCCTTTCGCCGATACCGCGCCCATCAGCTCTCTGGTGGCATGCGTCAGAAACTCGCGCTGGCCTGCGCGCTCGTGCATCGTCCGCAGGTTCTCTTTTTGGATGAGCCGACGACCGGCATTGATCCGATCTCGCGGCGTGAGATCTGGGGGCTCCTGATCGAGCTGCGGAAGGAGGGGGTAACGATCGTCTTCACGACGGCCTCTCTGGACGAGGCCGAGCGAGCGGCGCGCCTTGGCCTGTTGTATCGTGGGCGGTTGCTGCGATGCGCATCGGCCGACGCACTGCGGCGCGAATTCTCCGGACGCGGATGCGAGGTTCGGACGCCCGATCGCGCGCGCGCGCAGCGCGTGCTCCGGCAGAGCGAAGGAGTCGTGAGCGTCGAACCCTTCGGCTCGACCCTTCGCGTTCTCTTCGATCCGGCATGCGCGTCGCCCGAAGCGATAAAGCGCGCGCTCGGCGCGGAGGGGATCACCGAAGTGGAAGTGCGGCCGCTCGTCCCCTCTTTGGAGGACATCTTCATCGCGCTGATCCGTCAGCGCGAACGCATCGAAGGTGGGTATGGCCGAGCCGACGTCGGCGGCGTGGGCCATTGAGGTCGAGGGATTGGTCAAGCGATTCGGCGCATTCGTCGCCGTGGATCGCATCAGCTTTCGCGTGCGGCGGGGAGAGATCTTCGGGCTCCTTGGACCGAATGGCGCGGGCAAATCCACGACGATCCGCATCCTCTGTGGATTGCTCTTGCCGACAGAGGGGCGCGTGCGCGTGGATGGCCTCGATGTCCTGACGCAGGCCGAACACGTCAAGCGGCGCATCGGTTACCTGTCACAGCGCTTTTCCCTCTACGAGGATTTGACCGTCGAGGAGAACGTGGAGTTCTTCAGCGGCCTCTATGGCGTCCCGCGCGAGCGCCGACGCGAGCGCCTGGAGGAGGTCTTGCAGATGGTGGGGCTCGCCGAGCGGCGACGCGCGCTCGTACGCGTGCTCCCGGGCGGGTGGAAGCAGCGCTTGGCGCTCGCCTGTGCGCTCGTGCATGAGCCGCCGATCCTCTTTCTCGACGAACCGACCTCGGGCGTTGACCCGATCGCGCGTCGCCAGTTCTGGGAGATGATCGTGCGCCTTTCGGAGGCCGGTCATACGATCCTTGTGACGACGCATTATCTGGACGAGGCGGAATATTGCCACCGGTTGGCGCTCCTGCATCGGGGGAAGATTGTCGCGCTCGACGCGCCGGCGGCTCTGGCGCGAGCGCTCTCCTGGGTGGCGTTCCTGCGCATCGAGCCCTCGGACGTGCTGGAGAGCGTGAAGGTGCTTGAGCGAGAAGAGATGGTCGAACAGATCACTTTCTCCGGCGCCGGCCTTCGTCTTCGCGTCCGCGATCCGCATCGGGCGAGCGAGCGGATCCAACAGCTCTTGCACGCGCGGGGGATCGCGATCTCTCGGGTGGAAGTCGTCCCGCCCTCGATGGAAGACATCTTCGTGGCCGTGATCGAAGAGAGTGAGCGGAGCGAGCGATGACGTGGCGGCGGACGTGGGCCATAGCCCGGAAGGAATCCCTCCACATTCGGCGCGATCCGAGGAGCTTGCTGCTGGCGCTCGCCGTGCCCGTGGTCCTGCTCCTGCTGTTTGGGTATGCGCTGCGGCTGGACGTGGATCGCATCCCCATGCTCGTGCGGGATGCCGACGACAGCCCACAGAGCCGGGAGCTGATCGCGCGCTTCGCCGGCTCGCGATTCTTCGACGTGCTCGGCACGGTCGAGGACGAAGCGCGCATCGCGCGCGAGATGGATCGCAACCGCTGCTTGATGGCGCTGGTGATCCCCCCGGACTATTCGCGCCGGTGGCTCCGTGGGGAGCGCGCCTCGATCCAACTCCTCTTCGATGGGAGCGATTCGAATACGGCCTCGATCGCTCTCGGCTATGCGGAGACCGTGCTGCGGACGTATGCCGGGGAGTGGCAGGTGTCGGTCCTTCGGCGCGCGACGGGGCGGCAGATGAAGCCGCCGCTCGATCCGCGCGTGCGCATCTGGTATAACAGTGAGCTTCGCTCGCGCAATTACATCGTCCCCGGGTTGATCGCCATCATCCTCATGATCATCGCCGCGTTGCTCACTTCGCTCACTCTCGCCCGCGAATGGGAGATGGGGACGATGGAGCAGTTGCTCTCGACGCCGGTGCGCGCTTCCGAGATCGTGCTCGGGAAGATGCTCGCGTTCTTCGGGATCGGTCTGCTCGATATGCTCATCGTGCTCGTGGTGGGCGTCGTCTTCTTTCGCGTGCCCTTGCGGGGCGATCCTCTGCTGGTCTTCCTCATGGGAGGGCTTTTCCTCTTCGGCGCGCTCGGATGGGGGCTGTTCATCTCCGCCCTCGTGCGTTCGCAGGTCCTGGCGTATCAACTGGGCGTGATCACGTCATTCCTGCCGGCCTTTCTGCTCTCGGGCTTCATCTTCGCCATCGAGAACATGCCGCCGGTGGTGCGGGCGCTGACCTATCTCGTCCCGGCGCGATATTTCATCGTGATCTTGCGGGGCCTCTTCCTGAAGGGGATCGGCCTGGAATGGCTCGTGGGGGAAGCGCTGTTTCTGATCGGGTACGCGGGGGCGGTCTTCGCACTGGCCACGCGACGCGTGCGACGAGGATTAGCGTGAGATGTGGGATCGCATTCGAGAGATGATTCGGAAGGAGTGGCGGCAGGCGCTGCGCGAACCGCGGATGCGCATCCTGTTGTTCTTGCCGCCGGTGATTCAGCTGACGATCTTCGGCTATGCCGTCAATTTGGATGTGGAGCGCGCGCCGATCGCGTGGATGGATGGAGACCGAACGCCGGCCAGCCGCGCTCTGCGTGCGGCGTTCGAGGGTTCACCGCATTTTCGTGTGGTCGCCGCGCCTGCGCGGGAGGAAGAGGGGCGCGAGCTTTTGGATCGCGGGCGCGTCCTCATGCTCGTGCGCGTGTTGCCGGGCTTCGCTGAGCAGGTGAAGCGAGGCGAGACGGCCGCCGTGCAGATCCTCATCGAGGGGACGAACTCGAACACCGCCTCCATTCTCTCCACCTACGCGACGCGCGTCGTCCTTCGCTATGCCGACGAAGTGATGGCCAAGCGCGAGCGACGTGCGCTGAAGGCGCTCGCCTTCGAGCGCGACGCGCCGATCGCCGTCCCCGAGCTGGACGTGCGGACGCGCATCTGGTTCAATCCCGATCTTCGCAGCCGGAACTATTTCGTCCCCGGCGTTCTGGTCAACATCGTCGCGATCGTCACGTTGATCCTCACGGCGATGGCCATCGTGCGCGAGCGCGAGTTGGGGACGATGGAGCAACTCCTGGTGACGCCCATTCGCCCGGTCGAATTCGTCCTCGGGAAGACCGTGCCGTTCGCCCTCATTGGTCTTGTGGATGTCCTGCTGGTGACGAGTGCGGCGCTGCTCATTTTTCGCGTCCCGTTTCGAGGGAGCGTCCTCGTCCTCCTGTTCAGCGCGATCCTCTTCGTCTTGACGACGCTCGGCGTGGGCGTCTTCCTCTCGACGATCTCTCGGACGCAGCAGCAGGCGATGCTCGCCTCGTTCTTCTTCTTCATGCCGGCCTTCACGTTGAGCGGATTCGCCTTCCCGATTCGGAATATGCCCGTGCCCGTGCAATATCTCACGTATGCGAATCCCGTGCGGTATTTCCTGGAGATCGTGCGAGGGGTGTTTTTGAAGGGGACGGGGATCGCCGTCCTCTGGCCGCAGATGGTGGCGTTGCTGCTGTTTGGCGTGACCGTCTTCGGCATGAGCATCTGGCGCTTCCAGCGGCGGCTGGAATGAGCCCCTCCGATTCGGAGGGCGTGGCGTTTGCGTGAGCGCCGCGCGCGGCGTCACAGCCACGGTTCCGGAACGGCGGCGCCGTCTTTCCGCGGATCGGAAGCTCCGAAGTTCACTCCGGTCGCGACATCCCGCGCGACGGCCTGTCCGCCCCCCATTTGCGAGGAATACGCACCGCGCACCTGAAGTTGATGGCCGAGAGCCTGAAGCTCCGCGCGCACGCGTTCGGGAATGCGCGCTTCGATCTGCACATCGCAGCCGCCGAAGGTCCGTTTGGTGAAGCGCGCGGCTTCGAGCGCTTCTTGGAGGTTCATCCCGTGATCCACGATGTGGGAGACGAACTGCGCGTGCGCCTGCGCTTGATTCCACCCGCCCATGATGCCGAAGGCGATGCGCATGCTCCCTCGTTCCATGAAGGCGGGGATGATCGTGTGCAGCGGGCGTTTCCTCGGCGCCAGGGCGTTCGGATGCGTCGGATCGAAGCTGAAGAGCGCACCGCGATTCTGCAGCGCGAAGCCCGTCCTCTCGGCGACGAGTCCGGATCCGAAGCTCTCGTAGTTGCTCTGAATGAGGGAGACCATGTTCCCCTCCCGATCCACGACGCTCAGGTACACGGTCTCATCCCCAGCGTCCATCGGTTCCCCCGGTTCGACCTCGCAATGCGCTTTCGTGGGGTCAATGTGGCGAGCGCGCTCGCGCGCATATTCTTTCGAGAGAAGACCGGAGACGGGGACGCGGGCGAATCGCGGATCGGCGACGTAGCGGATCAGATCCGCGTAGGCGAGTTTCTTCGCCTCGATCATGACGTGTAGCGCGCGCGCCGAATGATGTCCGAATTCCCCCAGAGGGAATTGCTCCATGATGTTCAGCATGATCAAGGCGGCGATGCCTTGCCCGTTAGGCGGAAGCTCGTAGACGGTCCAGCCGCGGTACGTCGTCCAGATCGGCTCGACCCATTCGCTGGAGAACTCCGCGAGATCAGCGGCCGTCATCGTCCCCCCATATCGTCGAAGGGTGTCCAGCAGGCGTCGGGCGATCTCGCCCTTGTAGAACGCGTCGGGACCATGCGCGGCGATCTGCCGATAGCTCCACGCGAGGTCGGGATTGCGAAAGACCTCGCCGACGCGCGGCGCGCGGCCTTCGGGCAAATACGTCCGCGCGGAGGATTCGTTTTGGCGCAACAGGCGCTCGTTGGCCGCCCAAAGCGCGGCGACCAGCTCCGTGATCGGGACGCCTTCCTCCGCATAGCGGATCGCCGCGGCGAAAAGGTCGGACCATTTCATGCGTCCGAAGCGCGCGTGCAGCTTCGCCCATCCGTCTACGGCTCCCGGGACCGTCACCGTATGGACACCACGCTGGGGGATCGTCGTATGCCCTTGGCGTTTGAGGTATTCGATCGTCAATCCCGACGGCGCCCACCCGCTGGCATTCAGTCCGTGAAGCCGACCGGTTCGCGCATCGTAGACGAGCGCGAACAGATCGCCCCCGATCCCATTGCTCATCGGAGCGACCAATCCCATCACGGCGTTGGCGGCGATCGCGGCATCTACGGCATGCCCTCCGCGTGCCAAGATCACCGCGCCCACTTGCGATGCCAGCGGGTGTTCGCTCGCGACGATGCCGTGGCGCGAGATCACCATCGAACGCGCCTGCCACCGATCCTGGGCCGCGATGCCGGATTCCCGCGGCTTCCCAGCGAAAAAGGGCATCACCATCAGAACGCCCAGCGAGAATGCGCTCATCACTGCCGTGCGCCTCATCATCCTTACCCTCCTTCGTCGCGGCCAATTGTAGGCTGAGGGACGTTTCAGAGCAACCGAGGAGAGCGTCCGCGCGCGGAGCCGTGGCGGATCGCACCGAGCGCCTCGTCCTCGTACGGGGTTTTCGGTTCACTCGAAAGCCGCTCGGACGCAATACTCCCGTCACTCGCCGAGGAGCATCTTCAACTCTTCCACGCGGCGGCTGATCTCGGTCGGGGAGAGGTGTCGGTATTTCGGTGGGATCATCTCGCGCGAAGTCGCCTCCAGGATCGCTACGAGCGTTTGATATTCCAGGGCCAGCTCGTCGCGTGCCGGGATGAATTCGCGGGCGACGCGCTCGAGGTCTTCGGGGAGGATGACGTCCCGCTGCGCTTGTCGAGCCAAGCGGCGCGCGCGAATGAGCATGGATTCGATGTCGGCGCCGGAGAGTTCCTGCGGATGGCGAGTGATGGGCGACCAGTCTTCGATCGCGTGTTGAATCTTGTTCTTCCGCAACATGGCGTGAACGATCTCCAGTCGTTCCTCCTCGCCTTGCGGATAGAAGAGCGAGATATGTTCTTCGCACCGACCCTGTCGCTTCACATCGATGGGGAGCAGGTCCGGGCGACACGTCATGAGGATCCAGAGGATGCGCCCACGATTTCGCGTATCCCCCATCGCGCTCGCGATCCGAGAGAAGACGCGGGCGCTCACGCCGCTGTCTCCTTCAGCGCGACGCGTCCCCAAGGCGGCATCGGCCTCATCAATGAGCACGACGATCGGCGCCAGCGTCTGCAGCAGGCTGAGGATCTTCTCCAGGTTCGCCTCAGTCGAGCCCACCCACTTCTCTCGAAAGTTCTTGAACTCGACGACGTTCAACCCGCAATCTTTCGCGAAGCATTCGGCCAGGAAGGTCTTCCCCGTCCCGACGGGACCGCAGATGAGGATGCCCATCGGGGCTTCCTCCCACCGGCCTTGCCGGATCGTTTCGGCGATGCTGCGGAGGAAGTCTTTGGCGCTCTTCATCCCGCCGACGCTCTCCAGTCCATGTTCGGGCGTCACGAATTCGATGAGTCCGAAGCATTCGCTCTCGATGATCTCTTTCTTCTTCAATCGAACGGCCTCAAAGGTCAATCCGCGCGGATCCAATTGCGCGCTCCGCAAGAGTGCGTTCAGGTGGACGCAATTCAATCCCGACGTGAGCTGCGCGAGCTGGCGCTCGTCCATCTCCATCTTCACGTGGGGATGGCGCGCGCAGAAGTGGCGGATGAAGTCGAAGCGCTCGGCCTCATCGGGATAGGGGATTTCGATCGTCACCAGGCGCGAATTCTGCCGAAGGCGCGCGTTGACATCAGCGAGGCTCTCGGCGATGAGGATGACGATGTTGTCCGAATGCAGCAGGCGCGAGCTGGTGATCCAACGTTGCAGCGTGACGAGCGTGTTTCGATCCTCCCCACTCAGGTATCCGATCTCCCCGGCTGGAACCAACGTCTCCAAGAAGGTCAGGACGACGGCGACCTGATCGCCGTGAAAGAGATAGCGCTCGATGAGCGGGAGAGCGCGACTCGGCTCTCGCGGGAGCGCTCGCGTGGCCTCGCGGCTGAGGAGCGGATCGGCCACGCGCGCATGGGCGAGGAATTGGCGTTCCGCCTCCGAGGAGCCGAAGGTGATCCCCGCGCTCCGGTTATAGAAGACGACGTTCTTGTTCCCGAGCAGCTTCCGCTGCAGGAACGTGAGCAGATCCACATATTGGCCGTTCGCCGGGACGAGGTCGTAGATGTTGTGATGGATGAGGAAGTGGCTCGCTTCGCCGGCGTAATACTTTCGCACCAGTTCGCCCGCCCAGCGCGGCAGGCGCGCGATCTCATCCAGCGAGAGGAACGGCTTCGGGCGCGACATAACGCTATTGGCGTTCGGACGCCAGCGGCGGCGCTTGCTCACGCTCCAGGGCCTCTAGGGCGCTCATGATCGGCGCCGTCTCCTCTAGGACCGAGCGCGTCATCTCGATGCTGGAGAGCACCGATTCGAAATCGAGCGCCGCGATGCTCTCGACCGAGGACATCGTCATGACCTTGTCGTTGACCAGCCCGAAGAAGTTCTCGATCGTCTGAAGCTGCGCTTCGAGCAGCTTCGTGGCCCGTTCGATGCTCTCATATTCGGCCAGGCGCGCGCGCAGGATGTTCAAGTTGTTTTCGATCACCTTGCGGGTCTTCTCATCGGCGGAAGCCAACTGCCGTTCCGCTTGCGCGATCTGATTCACGATGGCTTGACGATTGAACGCTCGAAGGTGCGTCTTGCAGCGGCGGTAGAGGTCGAGGAAATCCACGAAACGTTCCCACATGGCGTCGAGCGTGCGAATATCGGCGGGCACATCCTTGGAGCGGGTGAAGCGCATGTAGTTGGCGTAGATCTGCTTCTTCAACCAGCGGAGGTATTCGACGGCCTCTCGCTCGCGCGGGCCGAAGGACTTGATCAGCTCTTCGCGAGCCCGCTGGCGTTCCAAGGCCGCGCGCTGCCGCTGCCGGCGTTCCACCAGACGTTGATACGCCGTCGTCGCCGGTACCGTCATCAAGTAGAGGACCTCGGCCACGGCGCCGCCGAGCAAGATGATGTGCTCCAGAGGCGGTGGGGCGTACACGGCGGCGGCGAGCACGCCGACGATCGCCCAGAGATTCATCGGCTCTTTGAGCGCTTCCCAGACGTAAGCGATTTTCCTCGGCATCGTGAAATCCCCAGTACGTCTTCACAGCGCCAAGCGCGGCGAAGCTTTCGGCCATCCCTCGAGGCATCCAGGGACGGCCCAAACAGAGGGAGAACGACGCGCGTGGCGATTCGTTGGACTCGGTTCATCCTTCAGTGGTCTTCAGCGGCTCAGAACGCGTCGCTTCCTCCTCAGCCGGTCCGAGCGTCTTCTCCGGGAGCGCGGCCGTCTCTGGAGCCGGTGCTTCGGGCAGCAAGCCCATCTGCCGCTTGTAAGCGATCAACATGTCCTGGACCTGCATCGAGAGCGCTTCCTTCTCGATCTCGGCGATCTGGCTCTCGACACCCGTCGCGGCCAGCTCCATCTTCGCCTCGGCGGCGGCAGCGCGCCGCGCGACTTTCTCCCGCATCTCCTCGAACGTCCCCGCTTCATCGCCGAGCTGAAAGCTCGCCATCGTCTGCGCCAGTTGCTCCTGAATGCGGGCGCGGCGATGCTCGGCGATCAATTGCATGGCTTCTTGCTGCCGTTTCTTGAGCTGTAGGATGTAGTTGTCGCGGAAGCGGATCGCTTGCTCCGAGGCGCGGCGGGCGGCCTCCAATTGCTGACGCGAACGCTCCAGGGCGACCTGTTTCTCCTGCAGCGCGCTAATGAAAGCCGTCGCCAGATCATCCCGCCCCTGCTTGATGGCGGCGCGGATCTTGGCATCGAACTCGGTGATCTCTCGCTCCAAGGTTGCGACCTCCTTCTCCAGAAGCTTTTGCGTGGCCATGACCTGGGCGACGTTCTCGTTCATCTGAGGGAGCTTATCGCGCATATCGCGAATAACTTGCTGCAGGATCAGCTCCGGATCCTCCGCCCGTTCGATGAGCCCTCCGAAGATGGCTCGTAAGAGCCGCTTGAGTCGTTGCCACATTGTCGCTTCTGCCTCCTTCAGGCTTCGCGGGCCTCGTATACGGAGACCCTTCGATCCGTCATACGATGGACTTGCCAGCATAGTTTACCACAAAGCGAGCGGCGGGAGTATCTGAGAGGGCCGCGAGCGCATGGGCCAGCGCAGGAGGGGGAGGCGTTGACGAAGAGATCGAACCGGTGATACGCTCCTCCTACGCGGAGAGCCATCGGATGGGGAGAGGTGGGGGACGTCATGCGGAGACGTGCTTGCAGGGGCTCTTGCTGGAAGCCCGCGGCACTGGTGCTGGTCGCGGTGGCTTTCGTCCCGGCGCTCTCTTTCGGTCAGGCGGAGGTGCGTGCGCGCCTTGAAGAGGTGATCGCCGCCAGCGGCGCGGAGGCCGTCGCCGTCGCCTATTTCGATCCCGCGACTGGGGAGGAGCTGCTCCTTCGTGCGGATGAACCGTTCCATGCGGCGAGCACGATGAAGGTGGCGGTGATGATGGAAGTCTTTCGACACGCACAGGAGGGGCGACTCTCTCTCGAGGATCGCCTCGTTATCAAGAACGAATTCCGAAGCCTCGCCGATGGCAGCGTCTTCACCCTTACGGCAGAGAGCGATTCCGATCCCGCGCTCTACGAGAAGATCGGGCACGCGGTGACGATTCGCGAGCTAGTGCGCGCCATGATTGTACGGAGCAGCAATCTGGCGACGAACCTGCTCATCGAGCGGGTCACGGCCGCGCGCGTGCAGGAGTTGATGGAGGCGATCGGCGCTTCGGGGATGCGCGTCTTGCGCGGCGTGGAGGATCGCCGGGCGTTTGAGCGCGGGCTCAATAACACGACGACGGCGCGCGCGCTGCTGGTGATCTTCCGGCACCTTGCCGAAGGGCGTATCCTCTCGCGCGAGAGCTGCGAGGAGATGGTCCGGATTCTGCTCGATCAGGAATTCAACGATGGCATCCCGGCTGGTCTGCCCGCGGGCGTGCGCGTGGCGCATAAGACGGGAGCGATCTCTCGAATCGCGCACGATGCGGGGATCGTCTATCTGCCAGTCGGTCCGCCCTATGTGCTCGTCGTGCTCACGCGCGGGGTGGCCGAGGAGCCACGCGCTAATCGGCTCATCGCCGAGATCTCGCGACTCTTGTACGAACATACCCTCAAACGGCGGGCCGAACGCACTCCTCAGCGGAACTGAAGCGTCCCTTCTTGTCGAGACCTCATGATCCCCAAGCGGGCGCGATTCGCTCTGTGAAAGTCCGCTCGTCCTAGTAGAGACATCGCGCGTCGCTTGCCCCCTGGCGAAGCGAATTCCGAAAAAATTCGCCTTAATTTTGTTCCATTTCACCTTCAGATCGTTCAAGACAGCACCGCGAGCACGAGATAAGCTTGATAAAGCAGGAGGTCAAGACCAAACGACGGGGGGACGACCATGAGATCGGAAAGCCGTGGGGAGAGATTCCCCTATTCCCTTTCTGCGTCTCCGGTGGCGTTCTCTCCGACCAAAGGGAGAGCGCCGGGTCGAAAGGTCGTTGTCTTCGCGGTGTCCATCGCGCTGATGTTGAGCGGGTCTTTGGGCCTCGCGCAGTTGCGCATTGTCGGAGCCGTCTCGGGGATCAT
Source organism: Acidobacteriota bacterium (assembly GCA_030550025.1). Lineage (GTDB taxonomy): Bacteria > Acidobacteriota > Blastocatellia > HR10 > HR10 > HR10. The sequence continues at coordinate 263,872 of JAUQQC010000004.1, forward strand.
CGAGGATCCGACGGGCGCTGTGGTCCCGAATGCGAAGGTCGTCTTGAAGGACGTGAAGACCGGCCTCACGAAAGAGACGACCTCGAGCGAGCGAGGGACCTTCTTCTTCCCAGACCTGGCCAGTGGGGTATATGAGATCACGGTGACGGCACCGGGGTTTCAAACCGCCGTCGTCTCCAACATCGTCGTCTCGACGAGTCAAACGACGGATGTGCGCGTTCGCCTGGAGATCGGTCAAATGACTGAGACGGTCGAAGTCGTCGGCGGCTCATCACCTGTGCTGGAGACGACTTCGCAACTGGTGGTGAGCACGATCCAGAAGGAGACGATCACACGGCTGCCTTTGGCCAACCGCAGTAACGTGCTCGCCCTGGCGCGGCTCGCTCCGGGAGCAGCTCCCGCCACAGGAGGCAGCACGCGATACAATAACTTGGCGGGTGGGGCGCTCAACGTCACCGTGGATGGGATCAACAACGCCTCCAACGGCTTCAAGAGTGGCGGGACGGTTTTTTACATGACCGTCCCCGTGCGACTCGGGGCGGTGGAAGAAGTTACCATCGAAACCGGGGGATTAGGCGCGGATTCCGGAGCGCAAAGCGGCACGAATATCAAGTTCACGACTCGACGCGGTGGAAGCGAGTACCACGGCAGTCTCTTCTATGAGCCTCAGAGCGAGAAGTTCAATGCCAATACATGGGCCCGAAATGCACAGGGCCTGCCACGCGTTCGGTTTCGCCGTCATGACTACGGAGGGAACTTTGGTGGCCCCTTGCTTCCTTTTGGTCCATTCAAGAAAAAGATGTTTGTCTTCGTGAACTTCGAGCGGCGATTACAACCCATGCGGGTCGCGAGCACGGTCACCGTGCCGACGCCGGAGGCGCAGCGCGGGATCTACACGTACATCGTCAGTGGCACGACGGATCAGGTGCGCACTGTGAACGTCCTCGAGCTGGCGGCGGCCAAGGGCTTACCCACGCGCCTGGATCGCGTGACTCAAGCCATCCTGGCCCTCCACAATGAGGTCCCGAAGTATGCGACGCCGATCCCCGATAACGATCTCAACCGGGACACCTACGCGTGGGATGAGGAGAACAACCTCTATCAGTATTTCCCCACAGTGCGGTTCGACTACCACATCACTCCGGGGCAGCAGTTCACGTTCACCTGGAACTACTACCACAGTTGGCAGCCGGGACAGCGGCGCCTTCCCGTGCCGGGCGTGAATCGCGTCAACCCCTTCCGCCTGGGATACTTCATCTGGTCCATGGCGTTGCAATCCACCATCTCCCCGCGAACGTTCAACGAATTTCGCTATGGCGTGCAGCACAGTGGCGATACCAACACGCGCGCCGAGTACGGCCTCTACTATCAATTCGAGGGGAAGCCGCTGCGGATTGGCACGACGCTGCCCTTCAACGTCGTGGTCCCGTTCATTGACCAACAGAACGTGACGGGACGGCATTACATCACGACGATCTACGACACGCTGACGCTCCATCGCGGCGAGCACACGCTCACGCTCGGCGGAAGCTTCCGCAAGACCGTCTGGAACGACACGGCCGAAGTCTTCCCACTGCCCACGTACACGACGGGGACACCTTCGGGCGATCCGTTGCAAGCCGCCACAGCATTCACGACCACGACGATTCCGGGGCTCAATCCCACGCAGCTGGGAGAACCCTTGGCCCTGTATAATCTCCTGGTGGGGCGAGTGGCCGCGGCAAACTTCACTCGCGTTGTGAATCCAAAGACCTTCCAGTACGACGGGTTCATTAACTACACGTGGACGAATTCCCTCATGGGGGGCGTCTACGCGCAGGATCGTTGGCGGGTCACGCGAAGCCTCACGCTGAATTATGGGTTGCGGTGGGAGATCCAGGGGCCGATGAAGGACGGCCAGGGGATCACAGCCGTCCCGGATATGGCGAGCGTGCTGAGGGGAGATGCACCGTTGCTCTACGTGGGACGCGTTCCGTACAAGACCGACTGGCGCAACCTCGCGCCGAATTTCGGCTTCGCGTGGAATCCCTCTCGAACGTCGGGTCTCTGGGGCAAATTCTTGGGCGATGCGAAGACGGTGATTCGCGCGTCCTATGGGATCATCTACTACGATGAGGGGACGCAGTTCTTCGCCGCCAACTTGGGGCCCAATGTGGGGAAGTTCGTCAACGCCATCCCCCTCATCCCGGGGCAGCCGGGACAGACGAACCTCCCGGCGTTCTACACCCTCTCGGACATCGTGGCGAATCCTCTGACGGTTCATTCGTTCGCGTTCACGACGACCGAGTACAAGAAGGTCATCAATCAAGCGGATCAGACGTTCGCGCGAACGATCAACGGCTTCGATCCCACGCTTCGCGCCCCTTACACGATCAATTGGAATTTCGGCGTTCAGCGCGAGCTGTGGAAGGATTCCGTGCTGGAGATCCGATACGTGGGGAATACCTCGAAGCTCTCTTGGCGCACCAGTAATTTGAACGAGGTGGATATCTTCGGGAACGGATTCTTGGAGGAGTTCAAGAACGCGCAGCGGAATCTCGCCATCAATCAAGCCGCGGGCGTGAACAGCTTCCAATATCGCGGGCTCCCGGGTCAAGTGCCGTTGCCTATCTTCGATGCGGCTTTCGGAGCCCGCGGTGGGGTTCCGCCGATCGCTCCCGGTTCGGGGTATCAGAATCCGACCTTCATCACTCAATTGCAGACCGGAGCGGCCGGCGCACTGGCCACGACGTTAGCCACGAATCCGAACTATGTGTGCCGGATGTTTGGCAGCGCCTTCAGCCCTTGCTTGCGGATCGATCCGCGCTATAACGCGCCTGGTCCTTACCCGATCAATTTCTTCTTGCCCAACCCGTATGTTGCCGGACGTTTGGGCTACGTGGACGATACCGGGTGGCACAGCTATAACGGGTTACAGGTCCAACTCCGGCAACGCCTCCGACGAGGGCTGACGTGGACGACGAACTACACGTGGAGCAAGAGCCTCACGAATCTCGCCGTTGATAATCAAAACCAAAGCCTCGACTTCCTGACCGTGCGTAATGTCCGCTTGAATAAACGGGTCTCGCCCTTCGACCTTCGCCATGTCCTTCAGTCGTTCGGAACGTATGACCTACCGATCGGGCGCGGACGGTGGGTGTCGATCAATAATCGCATCCTCAATGCAGTGATCGGCGGCTGGACGCTCGGCTCGATCTTCGTGTTCCAGACGGGGGCACCGATTCAGCTGACCGGTGGCTTCCAAACGGTCAACAATACGAACAACCCGGCCGCCAATGGCGTATGGTTGGCTCCAGGAGTCACGCGGAAGCAGATCGAGAGGATGTTCAAGGCGCCGCTCCAGCGGTTGACGGGTCGCGCGGGCATCACCGATTTGCAGCGCCTCGCTGTAGATCGGCGACTGATCGGTCCGGATGGGCGAGCGAATCCGCAGTACCTGATCCCGAATTCCACGCCGGGCGAGTTCGGACAGTTGATCTTCCTGCGCGATCGGAACACGTTCCAATGGGACGTCTCGCTCACGAAGGAGTTTCAGCTGGCGGAGAGGACGCGCCTCGAGCTGTTCGCCAGTTTCAACAACGTCTTGAACCATCCGCGTTGGGGATTCCCCAACGCCAACGTCTTCAGCACGACGTTCGGCGTCGTTGGCGCCCCGACCGGGAACCGAACGATCAATCTGCGAGCGACGCTCAGCTTCTAGTCGGAGAGAGAGTCTTGAGGCTCGGTCCGACAGCCTGTCGGACCGAGCTTCCTCAGGACGCTAGCTGGGTGATGTCTCTTTTCCCGTCGGCATCCACTCCGCGCCGATATCGCGGCGGTAGTGCATCCGCTCGAAGGCGACGAACGATGTGGCCGCGTAGGCGCGCTGGCGCGCTTCCGCGAGGGTGCGCCCGCGGGCGACGACGTTGAGGACGCGGCCGCCGGCCGTGAGGAACGATCCATCGGGCGCGCGCGTCGTCCCGGCGTGGAAGATCAGGACTTCGGAGAGACGTCGCACCTCTTCCAGGCCTCGAATGGGATAGCCGGTTTGGTGGGCCTCGGGGTATCCGCCTGAAGCCAGGACCAGACAGACCGTCGAATCCTCGCGCCATCGAGGACGAACGCGCGAGAGTTCGCCGGCTGAGAGCGCTTCGCCGATCTCCAGCAGATCGCTCTCCAATCGCGGCAGGATCGCTTGCGCTTCCGGGTCGCCCAAACGGACGTTATATTCGAGCACGCGCGGGCCCTGCGGCGTGAGCATAAGGCCGATGTAGAGGACACCCCGATAGGGGAAGCCTTCTTGCGCTGCTGCGCGCACCGTCGGCCAAGCGATCTCCCTCAGGATGCGCTCGTGGGTGGCTTCATCGAGAAGATGCGGCGTGGAGATCGCTCCCATGCCGCCGGTATTCGGCCCTTGATCGCCATCATACGCGCGCTTGTAATCCTGTGCTGGAGGCAGTGGCAAGACGAAGTCTCCATCGGTGAAGAGCAGGAAGCTGCATTCGCGCCCGATCAGGCATTCTTCCAGGACGACGCGCTCGCCCGCCGCTCCGAGCGCCTTCTCGACCATGAGCCGCTCGATCGTGGCTTCCGCTTCTTCCGGAGTATGCGCGAGACTCACGCCTTTTCCAGCGGCCAGTCCATCGGCTTTGATCACCACGGGGAAGTCGAATCGCCGGGAGGAGATCGCGCGGCGAGCTTCGGCCGCGGAGTCGCAGATCGCAAAGCGCGCCGTCGGGATGCCATGCCGCGCCATGAATTCCTTGGCGAAGGCCTTGCTCCCTTCCAGGCGAGCCGCGCGCGCATCTGGGCCGATGATCCTGAGCCCGCGCCGCGAGAACTCATCCGCGACGCCAAGAACCAGCGGCAGCTCCGGACCGACGATTGTCAAAGCCGCACCTTCGGCCTCAGCCACATCCGCCAGCTCGCGTGGATTCCCAACATCGGCGCGCACGCAGCGAGCGATCTCGGTCAGGCCGCCATTCCCCGGTGCCGCGAGAATCTCTTTGACCTCCGCACTGTGCGCCAAAGCCCACGCGAGTGCATGCTCGCGTCCCCCCGACCCGATGACCAATACTTTCATGAGGACCTCCGCCTCGCTCTCCGGCAACCATGCGATCGTCCAAGGCATCCGATGGTGGCATGGGCTGAGTTCGGAAGTCAAGCCAGCTCTTGTTGCTTGTCGCTCCCAGAGCTGGTAGGATTGTGGCGACGGAGGAGCCCATGATGAACTTACGCCGAAGGATCGCGACGTCATCCCACAGGATCCGACAGAGCACCCCACGCGATCTGCTGGATCGCGCGAGGACCCCATGGCGGGGGATGCCTTCTCTCGTGCTCTCGCTGATCGTCCTCATCGGATTCGTCGTGGTGAGCGCCTTGCCTCCTGAGGGCCAAGCACTCGTGAGCGAGCAAGCCGGCCGACGTCCTCCTCGACGCGAGCGACCGCAAGTGCCGGAGCAGCCCGCCGGGGGGGAACAAAAGCCCGCCAGCTCGACGTCACAATCCGGTGAGGGACAAAAACCCACACCGCGATCGGAGAAGGAGGCTCAGGCCGAGGGCGAGCCGATCCGCCTCAAAGCCGATCTGGTCACAGTGCCCGTCGTCGTCTTCGACAAGAAGACGGGGCGCGTGTACACCGGACTCCGGAAGGAGAATTTCACCGTCCTGGAGGACGGCGTGAAACAGGAGATCGTGACGTTCAATGGCGAAGAGTCGCCCATCACGCTCGTGATGCTTCTTGAGTACAGTCGGCAGATCGAGTGGTTCCGCGAGGAGGTGATCAATCCGGCCGGACTCTTCGTGACGCGCTTTGTGAAACCGGGCGATTACATCGCCATCGTCGCCTTCGACATTCGGCCCGCCGTCTTGACGGATTTCACCGATAGCCCGGCGCGCTTGCGCGAGGCCATCTACCTGCTCATTCGGAACTATCCGGCTTTCAGCGAGAGCAATCTCTTCGATGCCCTGAACTTCGTCTTACGCGGGGGAGAGCTGGACGGTGCCGAATATACGGGCTTGCAGGAGATCGAGGGGCGCACGGCCATTCTGCTCGTAGCTATTGGGATCGATACCTTCAGCAAGATCAATTACGACGAGGCGCGCAGGATCGTGGAGAACGCGGGCGTTCCCATCTATGCCATCGGCATTGGTGAACTGGCGTATCTTCTGCTTGAGCATCGGCTGCCGCCGGAATCTCGCCTCACCTTTTTGCAGGCGCAGAACACGCTGAAGACGTTCGCCGAGGTCACCGGTGGCCGCTTCTACAGCGTCCGGTTTCAGGGCGCCTTGCCTTCGGTGCTCGAATCCATCTCCGTCATGCTCCGCACGCAATACACGCTCGGGTATACGCCGACCAATCCCCGTCGCGAGGGAAAACGACGCCGCATCCAGGTCCTGGTGGATGTGGACGGCGACGGCAAGCCCGATAACGATCGCTTAGAAGTCCAGTACCGGCGCAGCTACATCGAGCCGAGGGAAGGGAAGAAATAGCGTCCTTCAGGCACCGTTGCTCTTTAGAGCGTGAACTCCACTGCTGTGCGGAAAGCTCGCCGGGATTTTTTGCTGATGGCTTCGCCTCACACGAGGCGCACGCAGGAAGGCTCAAAGAGCGCCTCACCCGCCTCGCCAAATGAAGAGGACATCGTAGCAGAAGCGGATCACCGTCGGTCGGTCCCCATACACCTGAGCGCGGTACCGGAGTTCATTCCCGTGCCGATCTCGACGCCGACTCTCCCGATACGTCAGCTCGATAGCTCGAATTCCCACTGCGTGCAGCGTCAGCAGCTCTCCAGCGTCCGTCTCTCCATTCCCGTTGCTATCCATCCACAGCCGAAGCTGCGAGAAGAGCGCATCGCGGGCATCCAGAAGACCATCTCGGTTGTCATCGTATTCCTTGAGCACCTCATATCCATTGAGCGCGCGTTCGCCTGACCGCAATCGCGTCACGTTCCCGAACATCTCCTGCCCATCATCCACGCGCCCGTTGCCATTACGATCCCACACCAGAAAAGCCTCGTCCGCTTGAATCCATCCCATGCGCACCGGACGTCCGGTTCCTAACAGATCGAATCGCACGCCCGCTTCAAGTCCCAACAGATGGAATCCATCCCCCCGTGTATCCATCACAAGCGGCGACAATCCGCCACAGCCACCGCATCCTGAGTCTCCCCCATCCACTGCCCCATCGCAATCGTTATCCACCCCGTCGAAGCACACGCCTTCTCCAGAGAAAAATTCCTCACAGCTCAAGGATCCACCCCCCTCCATCGCTCCCGGATTCACCGCCGAATCTCCATCATCGCAATCTCCATCTTCTGCTGTCCATCCATCTCCGTCCTGGTCCGTCCCGGAACGTTCGGTGATGCTTATGGTCCCACTCTGCCCGTTGACTCCAGGATTTCCAGAAGCGCCTGAATGACCTGAATCTCCAGGGGAACCTGAGTATCCAGATTGGCCATCACGGCCGCGACTTGAGGGGCACTGAAATCCACCGGCTCCTTTGCCGCCTCGCCCTCCGAGTCCTCCGATCCCCCCTCGCCCACCGATCCCTCCGTAGCCGCCACCTCCTGCCATTCCCCCAGCGGCTGTCGCGGAGATTTTCATCACGTCAAACCCTCTGGGATAGGTGACAAAGATGTTTCCGCCATTGCCGCCGTTCCCCCCATTGCCTCCCCTTCCGCCATTGCCGCCTCTGCCTCCCCAACCCCCATCGCCGCCTCGCCCTCCGTTACCCGCCCCTCCCTCGCTGCACAAGCAATCGGCTCCGTCACCGCCATCTCCGCCTGTCCCGCCGTTTCCACCCCGACCCCCGTTGCCTCCATCGCCCCCGTTCCCGCCATCGCCACCGCGGGCGATCAAGACGAAGCTCGCCGTCGTGCCTGAGGGAATGTCGAGCCGAATATCATCGGCATTCGCGCCTGGTCTTCCATCTCCCCCTGGGCTGCCATCACCCCCATTACCGCCCCGTTCCCCAGGAGCGCCCTCTCCACCGTGCACATTCCCCCCACACACGCCATCAGCTCCCTTAGCTCCTGGGCGTCCATCCTCGCCATCCGCTCCCGGATTCCCCGGAGTCCCGTCTGCGCCGGGGAAGCCGCTTTTGTCTATCGTCTCTTGAGTCCAAACTACACGACGATTCGCCCTTTCGCTCAGCCTCCGCCTCCATTCCAGCCATTCTTCTCGTCCGGGCCCACTGGTATCTATGACGATCTGCCCCCCTTGGATCACCAAGGGCGCGCTTCCACCAAAACCTACTGGCCACATCCAAGCTCGGCCTTTTCCCATCGCCTTCCGTAACGGTGCCCCAAGTAACCCCATCGTCTCAATCGGAAACACATGAATCCGGTGATTCCCCTTGATCACGGCCCGTGTGCCTTCGAAAATCAGATGTCGCACCAATAGGATCGTCTCTCCGACCAACTCCACCCGCTCCGGCAGATAGAGCGTATCGGCCAAATACACTCCCGCTAATGGCTCGGTTTCATAACGGATCACCTGCATTTCCGGCATCTGCCACAGCCATGGCGTCACCTTCTCCCGCCAGTTGGAGGCCAAGAGAATCTCGGGCTCAAAGGGGACATTAGCTTGTCGCAACATCTGGCGCGCCGATTGAAACATCTGGCGTTTCAACGTCAGCTCTCGCTGCTCCCATAGTTGCCACACGCGTGCGGCCGCATCACTTTGAACGCGCCCGGCATCTGAAGACCCAGAAATCCCATCATGGGGCCTCCCAAGTGCAATGAGGGGGAGTGCGATCAACAACACCCAAACTCGACGACCCCGCATCCGCGTCCTCCTCTGGGAAATCGTCAGTCTTATTCTCGAACTTTTTTTTTGGCTGTCAAGCCCCCAGTTTCAGGGCATGCTGATCCTTTGAAGGGAGGCGAGCTCAAATAGCGCCCCGTCGCAAAATCGTCGGAGCGAGACCGACCTTTCGCGATCCGCCTCGTGGCGCGGCTTGCTTGTTCTTTGTCAGCCAGACGTGGAGAGGCACTTGGCATCTCCGATCCGCGCTGACTGTCGGCGTCTTCCTCACGACGAGCGTACTAGGGCGGTCGTCCATGGTGGCTTTGGCTTTTTCTCGAAGCGGAGCACAAGGCAGTTCCTGTCCCGGACCGGGATGAGCAGAGATCGCGATCTTCGCGTCGCTCTCGGAACTCGTGGGGGAGCGGTCATCCCCGCTTCGATGGCGCCTCAAAACGCGATCTTCAGGCTGCCGGTCAGCGTATGAGCGCGGTAGTCTTCCAGGGCGAGTCCCTTTTGGTTGTATCCGTACCAACGCCATCCGACGCTCCAGGTGAAGCGCTTCGGGAACGTGTAGGCGATCATCCCCCGCGGCTGATGGAAGTTGAGGGGGAGCGTCCCCTGCGCGTTCACTACGGAGTAGCCGAGGGCGAGCCGGAGGTTGCGAAGCGGGGAGAGGATGAGGTCGCCGTCCACGAAATTGTCGTTCGCCGTATATTGTGAGGACTCGATCGTTCGCAGGCGCGGATGGAGGACGAGGATCGCCGACGTGATGTCCGTGCGCGTATAGCTGAGCGAGAGGGCGCAGCGTTCACCGGGCGTCCACAAGGTCGTGAGCGTCAGGCCGCGATTTCGCTGCACGCCGTCCACAAGCGGATTCGGGTTGCGCGCATCGGTCACCAGAAGTTGGAGGCCAAGCGTGAGCGAAGTGATCGGTCGGTATTGGGCGCGAGTGCGGAGTCGCGTGAAGCGACGCGGAGCCACTCGGGTGAAGACGGTGTCGCTGGAGCCCCGTTCGATCTGGGCGAAGAGGCGAAGAGCGGGAGTCGCGCGAAGGCTGAGGCCGCCGAGGACGGCATGCGCGTTCAACTCCGATTCTTCGCGTTCGCCCGCCTCGGGTCGGAGAAGCGAAGCCCGCCGATGGGTGAAGCGATGGCCGGCGCGCAGGATCAGATGCGGCGTGAGTTCTACGGCGCCCTCGACATAGTTGGCGAACGAATCCACGGACGTATGCGCGCCGAGCCATTCCGCGACCACGCGCGTTTGAGGCGACGGGAGGGGGCCGCGCAGATCCGCACTGAGCTGTTGCTCGGTGCGCGTGCGCACATCTCCGGCGATGGTGAAGTGCTGGAATCGTGTGGTGTTGGTGAAAGTGAGGCGCCGATGCGGACGATAATTCACGCTCGCGTCGGCCAGAGCGTTAGGGCGCGAGGCGTGAGCGAGGCTCGTCGAAGTTTGGGCCGTGACGTATCGAAGGGCGGAGAGATCGAAAAGGGTGCCGGTCGCCCGCTCCTGGCGCGTGAAATCTAGGTTGGCGTCACTATAGGCGAAGCGTCCGCTCAGCGAGAACGTGCGATGGAGATGCCCGTGAAGCCCAAGGCGCGTCGTCGGCACCAGGCCGCGAATCCCACTGTCGCGCGCGAACGTTTGCAGAAGAATTTGCTGGGGATTGGCTGAAGTCGGATTGGCCGGATTCGTACTGTTTCCCAAATTGATCGCCCCTTCGGGCTGACTCGTGTGGATGTCGTTTTTGAATGCGCGAAAGCCCTGCTCCACCGTGAGGCGCAAGCGCCCGAGCCGAACGTCCACGCCCACGCGGTATTCGTCCATCGTCGTGCGCGGCGGGTCCAGGAGCACGAATTCATCCAGGCCAATCGGGAACGTCGTGAAGGCGGATCCGAATTGCGTATTGCGTTCATACGCGAGATGGATGCGGAAATCGGCATCGGGGAAGAATGTCAGGCGATATTCCGATCGGCGGCGCGCAGCGTCCATGCTATGTTGGCCGAGCTGCTCTCCGCGCCCAAGCAGCGGATTCGCGAAGGTCGGCAGGAAGTTGTAGTACACGATCCGGCTGTAGCCGAAGTCAAAGCGGTAGAGGCCGCGTTTCTCCACGCGTAGGCTCGCCGCGTTATACGGATCGCCCCCCCAGCTCGTCATGCTATAGGTGAGCAGATCGAAGAGCGATCCGGTATTCTCCGGATACCGAGAGGTGAAGGAGAGGCCAAGCAGGCGCAATCCCTCATCCAGATTGATCTGGCTGCGGTAGAGGTCGCGATTCCCCCCCAGAAAGAGCTGGCGCCAGCCGAATTCCAGTTCGCTCTGCGCGACCATTCTTCCCAAGCGAAGGCCTTCCTGTGCCGGTTGCGCAGCGCTCTCCTGGGCGCGCAGCTCAACCGTGATCAGCACGAAGAGGCCGACGAGCACGGCGAGGACGAGCCACCTTCTCGCACGCGGTACGAATCGGGACGTCAAAAGGGTGGGGCAAGCGTTGACCCGACGGATGAAAGCGCGCATATCCCCCTCCTACTGGAAGAAGAGGCGGTTGACGTTCGAGCCATGGACCTTCACATGGCACGTCGTGCAGCTTTGAAAACGCGGTTGCCGAATGTCGTGAAAGGCGGGCGGCTCCGATCCCAGAATCCCCGGCGTGGCTGTGTGGCATTCGAGACAGAGCTGGTGCACGCGCGGACGCGTGAGGAGCCGGGGATTATTCGAGCCGTGTGGGACATGACAGATCGCGCAGCCTTCGAGCTTCACCGGCACGTGCTCGAAGACGAACGGCCCTTGTTTATCCGTGTGGCACTTCAAACAAATGGCATCGGTTCCACCCAGGACGTCGCGGGTTTGCGCCACGTTGAACCCCCCGTGAGGATTATGGCAGGTCGTGCAGCTCATCCCCCCTTCGTGGACGCGATGCCGGAAGGGCTTGGTGAAATCCTGGCGGATCTCGCCATGACATTCATAGCACAGCTCGGGCAGGCGCTTCGCCAGAAGGTCTTCGATGAGGACCGGCGAGTGCGAGGAATGGCAATCGGCGCACGCGACCTGACTCAGGCCGTGCTCGGATTGGCGGAAATTATGACGCTCCTCCTGCCGTTCGTGACAGGCGAGACAACGCGCATTCTGTTCGGAGACGGAGCGTCCGCGAAACGCGAAGATCTTCGTCACGTCGCCGCCGCTCTCGACATGTTCTCGACCCGGTCCGTGACAGGCCTCGCAGCCCTTCTCCGACTCCATGTATTTCGGGCTGCTGATGGTCAAAAAGTGCGCCGTTCGGGCGAAGTGCGCGTAGAGATCCTCGTGACACATCTTACACGTTTCGGAGCCGACGTAAGGGCTCTCCGGTTGCTGCGGAGCGAGGCGCGGCTCCCTCGGCGCGCCGACGTTGGGCATTGCGGCAGGCCGCGTTCTCGGTCGCATCGTTTGTTCGGTGCCGAGGACGATGCCGAGCGCGATCCCGAAGATCAGAAGGGCGAGAACGCTCGAGCGGGCGAGGGCGCATCCGAGGTCCCGCATCGTGCGCGAAAGCAAGCGGATGGAGGAAGTCATCGTTCACCTCGTGCCGTTGATGTTCTCCCGAATGTTGAGCTGCTGCAGGATCGGCGGATTCGGCTCTTCGACCGCCAGGAGCGTATGACAGAGGTCACAGCTTTGGCTGATCGTCCGCCCGTCCTTGCTCACGTGCTGCTCGTCATGACAGCGGAAGCAGCCGGGGAAATGGGTATGTCCGAGGTTATCAGGATACGTCCCCCACGTCACCTTCATCGAGGGGAAGACATTCCGACGATAGATGGCGTGTAGCTCGCGGATCGCCGTTTCGATGGCCTCGCGGCGGGAGTGGAAGAGATCGGGATACTTCTCCTGATAGAACGCGCGGACGCGCCGGGCGATCTCTTCGGCAGCGTTCCCCGGTGTGTCCGCGACCGCGCGTAGGACTTCGACGCCGAGCTTCTTGATGTAGGGCAACGTGCGATCAATGCGACCGGCCGCCAGCGCTTCATCCATCGCTTGATCCGGGAGCTTGAAGATATGCGTCGGGCGATTGTGGCAATCGATGCAATCCATGATGCGGCGCTCGGCGCGGGCGAGCTGCTCGGGCGTCATGCGCGCGTCCTGAGCGATGAATTCCGTGACGCGTCCGTCGGCTTCGCGCACCTGAATCCACGGGATGATCTGCCGCTGCTTGTCCGCCGCGATGTAGATCGTTTGTCGGTTCGGGGCGATGTGCCAGCTATGGATACCTCCGTGGCCGGCCGCACCGCCACCGATGTGCATAAGGAGGACGGTCTTGAGGGGCGTATTCACTTCATCCTCGGCGAAGCGGGTGATGATCTTGACGCGATCTCCAGTGAATTTCTCCGGCCAGTGACATTGCTCGCATGTATCGCGTGAGGGGCGCAGGTTTTCGACCGGCGTCGGGATCGGGCGCGAGTACGTATTGAGCGCCGTCGCGAAGACCTGTCCCACGCCCGAGAGCTTCGAGCGGACGAACCAAGGGGCTCCGGGACCAATGTGACACTCGACACATTTCACGCGCGAGTGCGGCGAGCCGAGATAGGCCGTGTATTCCGGCTCCATGACGGAATGGCACACGGTGCCGCAGAACTCGACCGAATCCATGTAGGTCACGCCCTTGTACGTCGTCAGGGAGATGATCAGGAGATTGATGACCGTGAGGACGCTCACGATCCCGGCCGTGCGGCGCACCGACGCGCGATTGAAATCAAGGCGCGGATACGGCTCGCGTGGTGTCGGGTTCGCTGGGGCGCCGCGCCGCAGCGCTTGCTTTCGCTCCCAATACAGGCCCATGGGGATGAGTAGAAGCCCGAAGACGAACACTCCCGGCAGGACGAGGAACGCCATGATCCCGATATACGGCGTGTCATAGAAGCCGAGCAAGCCGAGGATCATGAATGCGATGATGAGCAAGGCGCTGATGGTCGTGAGCGCTCCTCCGAGGGCCGTGATCCAGTTTCGGCCCACTAAGCGCATCAAGTCCCAAAACCACAGGTGCAGGCGTTTGATCATCGGACTTCCTCTCCCGACATGTCCGCATCCGAGTGCGGATTCCCAAGGGCATCGGCCGAACTCCCCACAGGACCCTCGGAAGACGTGAGCGGATTTGCGGCGATCCTCGTGTCTTCAGAGGCGGCATCGTGGGGAGCGGCTTCGACGGCTTCCGTCGTGCCGGCGGCTACAAGACGCGCGTAATCGAGCGGATGCTCGTGCTGATACCATCGGGCCGAGACGCGCCCATCGAGCCACGCCCAGTTCATGGGATAGACATCCGGATCGAAGATGACGTGATAGAAGTGCCAGACGAAGATGGCGAGCGTCGCCAGCACGGCCTCGTAAAAGTGGATCGCGAGAGCGACGTCCACGGTCCATCCTGGAAGCCATCGCGTCGTCTGCGCTTTGAACCACACCATTAATCCCGTCGCGCCCATGATGATCGTACCCCAGACGAGCGCCCAGTATTCGAACTTCTCAACATAGCTGCACCGATCGAACGACGGGCGATGGGCACTTCGACCGAGGTAGTATCGCACATTCTGAACGAGATCGGCGAGATCTTTCCGCTGTGGGCGCATGTCGCGCCAGACCTGTCGGCCTTCGGACGTCGCGATGAGGTAGACCAGATGATAGGCCCCGATGCCGAGCAGCATGACTCCGGCCACTCGGTGGGAGATCCGACGAAAGCTCTCGCTGGAGCCGAGCAGCCACGCCAACCAGGAATCCGGATATTTCAACGCGAAGCCCGTGAGCACGAGCGTGAAGAAGCTCACCAGAAGGAGGAGGTGTTGCCACCGTTGTTGCGACGTCAGGCGGAGAATCGAACGATCTTCGAGCGCGCGCCGAGCCAAGGCTTTCTTCCGCCAGATCGCGCCGTTGTGCAGCACCATCAAACCGATGGTGATGGCGATGAGCCAGAGGTAGATGCGCCGCACCCAATGCTTGAGGATGCTCCCGAGGTCTTCGGAGACGGGGACTTCGGCGTGGACTTTCACGCGCGCGAAATTCTCGTTGGCGCCCGGATGGCACTGCCCGCAGGTGCGCGCAAGATTGGCCTTATGCACCATCGAGCGCGGATCGGAGGAGGGAAGGATGTTGTGAACGCCGTGGCAGCTGGCGCAGTTGGCGACGACCGTCGAGCCGAGCCGTGAAGCGCGCCCGTGATAGCTATCCAAGTACGTGCGCACCCGTCCGCCCGGCACGCCGAATTCCTGCGTCAGGCGAACGCCTTCGTGACATTGCCCGCAGGTCGTGCGCGCGAGCGCTTGCTGCGCGACCGAAGACGTCGGATCAATGTGTGGCTTGATCAAGTGAATGCCATGGCAATCCGTGCATACGGGCGCTTGCCAGTTCCCCCGGCGAATCGCCTGGCCGTGAATGCTCTCCAAGAATTCATCGCGGATGTTCGCATGGCACTGTCCGCAGGTCGCCGGCACGTTGAATTTGAAGATGGGCGATTGTGGATCGGCCGCCGAACGCACGTCATGACTATGGTGGCAATCGGTGCAGATGGCTGCACGCGTCAAGCCGGCGGCGACCGCTCGCCCGTGCACGCTCTGCTGATAGGAGAAGAACGGTTGGGTGCTGATGCCGGCCGGCTCGATGACGAATTGCACGCCGTGACAAACGCCGCACGTCTGTGGGATGCGCGCGCGATGCGTCTTCGAGCGTGGATCGCTCGAGGATAAGATCGTGTGCACGTTACCGTGGCAGTCAGCGCAGCTTGCTCCGCGCGCGCGACCTTCGCGCACCGCCTTCGCGTGCAGGCTTTGCGCGTAGGCCGCTTCGGCGTCCGGATGGCAAGTGGCGCAGGAGACTTTCTTCGGCGGCGGCTCATGCGGGTAGTCCCGAACGTCCGCGTGACAATCCGCGCAGTCGAAGGCGCCATGAACCGATGTCTTGAACGCGCGCTCGCTGACGTGAACGCTCACGGTCCGGCCGTTCACCGACTTTTTCAAATCAGGATCATTGTGACAAGCCAAACACTCGGCCGAACTGAGCGACGGAGTCGGTGCGCGGCGGGCCGTCTGCGCATATGCCGGTAAGCCGAGCACAAGGAGAACCAGAATGAAGGAACCGCGCGCGCATTCGCGCCGACGAGTTCCGATCACATGCCTCATTCTTCTCTTCATCGAGACCAGCTCACCTTGCATATGCAAGCTGCGTGCCGTCCACGCTCATCTCGCTCGAACACGACTATCACTCGCAGAATGATCGAGTTAACCGAGACAAGTATAACCGAGCCGAGCGGGGGATTACACCCAGAGCGGGCCTTCTTGCTCAGGACGTACGAAGCCAAGAGAGGAAGCCCTCGGGATGGTCCTCAGAGTGCGGTTTCGTGTCGTTGAGGCAGAGTCGCGATGGCACGGACCGAGCGCCCGTCAAACGCTCTCTTCTGCATCCTTCCTCACAACGAGGATGATGGAATTTCGCCCATTGTGATGGGGGATTTCGCTCAATCTTGGGGCTTATCCCCCAACTTGGGAATCGGCGCAGGTCCTGGGGAGACTCGCGCGCACGAGCGAAGTGCTTGTTCTATCAGAGTCTTTCGAGCCTTGGAGCTTCGCCCGTTGCTCCTGCGGAATGCGATTTGCTAAGGCCCGTGTCACGGGTGAGGTCGCAATGGCCCCACTCGGTTGGGTGTTGAGATGCAAAAATTTTTCGAGTGGGCGAGGGGATTGGGTGAAAAAGCGTGGGTGTGACTTCAGTCACAGCCTTTGCTGCCAAAGGCGAAGTAAGTTTCGCCTGACGGCGGTGAACCGATCGCAAATCGGTTTGAGCTACGATTGCGAGGGAAGGCGCTATGCGTGAGGGAAGCGAGCGATTCAAGCGAACCCTGGAGGGATTCTTCTTCGCCTTCGTTCTCTTCACCATTGCCGTGGCGGGGATCGGGCTGGGCGTGCGGCGGTGGCTACCGCCACTTGCCTCTGAACATGGAGCCGGCATCGATCGGATGATTCACTACCTGCTCATCACGGTGGGGGCGCTCTTTGTCCTCGGACATGCCGCCTTGGGATATTTCATCTGGCGGTTCAGCCGGCAGGAGCGGGTCACCTATCGGTTGGCGAGCGCACGAGCCGAGAAGCTATGGTCGCTCGTTCCGGGGGTCGTCATGGCCTTGGTGGCGGAGGGGGGAGTGTTGCTGATCGGGCTTCCAATTTGGCAGCAGTATTACCTTCGTCCGGCTCCTTCGGACGCTGTGCTGGTGGAGGTCACGGCCGAGCAATTCGCGTGGAACATTCGATATCCCGGAAGAGATGGGCGCTTGGGTCGGACGGATCCTCGGCTCATCAGCTACGAGAATCCGCTGGGGATGGATGCGCAAGATCCGGCCTCCCGAGATGACATTGTGCAATTGGGGGTGATGTACATCCCGGTCGGTCGGCCCGTTCACGTTCGGCTCCGCTCGAAGGACACGTTGCACAGTTTCTTTCTGCCGCATTTTCGCGTGAAGCAAGATGCCGTACCGGGCATGACGATCGACATCTGGTTCACGCCCACGCAGACAGGCGAGTTCGAGATCGCCTGCGCAGAGCTGTGCGGCTTTGGACATTTTCAAATGCGGGGAGTGCTGCGCGTCCTCCCGCCGGAGGAATTCGAGCGATGGCTAGCAGCTCAACCGACGTTCTTCTGAGGGGGTAAGGCCCTCGGCGATTTTGCGAAGAGGAGGAGGGGGCTATGGCGAGCGAGCCTTCGGTGCACATGCATGAGGAGCCCACGAGTTTCTGGCGTCGGTACATCTTCAGCACCGATCACAAGATCATCGGGCTTCAATACTATCTGACGGCGATGGGAATGGCCTTGGTCGGTGGCGCATTGGCCATGCTCATTCGCTTGCAGCTTGGCTGGCCCGATGAGAAGTGGCCGCTTCTTGCGAAGCTCTTCCCGCGCGGGATGTCCGGCGGCGTGATGAACCCGGATTTCTACCTGGCGTTGATCACCATGCACGGCACGCTGATGATCTTCTTCGTCATCTCGCTCGGCCTCGTGAGCGGGTTCGGGAATTACCTCTTGCCATTGCAGATCGGGGCGCGCGATATGGCCTTTCCGTTCCTGAACATGCTCTCGTATTGGACGGTCGTGCCGGCGTGCGTGATCATGCTCGCGTCGTTCTTCGTCGAAGGGGGAGCGGCGGCATCGGGATGGACGGCTTATCCCCCGTTGAGCGCCGTCGAGCAAGCGGTGCCCGGCTCGGGATTGGGACAGACGCTGTGGATTCTTGGCATGGCGCTCTTCATCGCCTCGTTCACTATGGGCGGCCTCAACTTCGTCACGACGATCCTCAACGAACGGACGCGTGGGATGTCCATGATGCGGCTGCCGCTGTTCATCTGGACGCTCTTGATCGCGTCCATCTTGGGGCTGCTGGCGTTCCCGCCGCTGACGGCGGCCGCCATCCTCCTGCTCTTCGATCGGCATGGAGGGACGAGCTTCTTCCTACCGAGCGGGCTGTACTTCGGCGAGCGCGTCCTGCCGCATAGTGGCGGAAGCCCATTGCTCTGGCAACACCTGTTTTGGTTCCTCGGGCATCCCGAGGTCTACGTGCTCATCCTCCCCGCGCTCGGCATCGCCCTGGACCTTCTGCCGCCGTTCACGCGCAAGCCGATCTTCGGCTATCGCCTCACGGTCTACTCGCTCTTCGCCATCGGCGTATTGAGCATGATCGTGTGGGGGCACCACATGTTCGTGAGCGGGATGAATCCGTTCGTGGGGGAGTTCTTCGCGATCGGGACATTGGCCATCACGATCCCCTCGGCGATCATCGGGTTCAATCTGATCGCGAGCTTATGGGGCGCGCGCTTGCAGCTTCGAACCCCGGCGCTCTTCGCTCTGGGCAGCATCGCCTTCTTTGGGACGGGGGGATTTGGCGGGATTTTCCTCGGGAACGCCACCTCAGACATTCAGCTCCACGATACGTACTTCGTCGTCGGCCACTTTCACTTCATGATCGGCGGGGTGACGTTGCTCGCCCTTTTCGGGGGCACCTACTATTGGTTCCCGAAGATGTTCGGGCGCATGATGAGCGAGCGCTTGGGGAAGATTCATTTCTGGCTGACGTTCGTCTCGTTTTATGCCGTCTTTCTCACGCAGCATTTCCTGGGCCTTGGGGGGATGCCGCGCCGATACTATGCGTTCTCTAAGTTCGAGTTCCTGGCGGCGATTCGCGATATGAATGCCTTCGTCAGCATCGCGGCGTTCGTGCTCGGAGCGGCGCAACTGATCTTCCTCTTCAACTTCTTCTGGAGTTTGTTCCGCGGCGCGCGAGCTGAACGGAATCCATGGCGAGCGACGACGTTGGAATGGGTCGCGCCAACCCCTCCCCCACATGGGAATTGGGGGGAGACGGTGCCGGAAGTCCATCGGTGGCCGTACGATTACAGCGTGCCCGGTGCGCCCGAGGACTTCACGCCGCAGACCGTACCGCCAACGGTCGTCGAAGTCACGCGGTGAGCGGAGGGAGTCGTGAAGAGACCGTTTGGTGCGGAGACCCGAGTGGAAGAGGTGCTCCGAGATGCGCGCCTGTGGGGCGATTTCGGAATGCCGCCTTCGGACGATCACCGTCGCGACGGATTCGATGGCGGCTCCGAACGTCCGCATGGGCTTCCCGTTCCTAGTGCGCAGTTTGGACTGTGGCTCTTCTTGGGGACGGTGACGATGCTCTTTGCTGGGTTCACCAGCGCCTATCTGGTGCGGCAGGCCGGACCTGATTGGCAATCGCTTCCGCGTCCACCGATCCTCTGGGTCAATACGGGCGTGCTCCTGTTGAGCAGCGTGCTTTTGGAAGTGGGGCGGAGGCGACGGCGAGCCTTGCGCCGCTGGATCCTCGGGGCGACGGCGCTGGGTGCGCTCTTTCTGCTCGGGCAGCTTTTGGCCTGGCGGATGTTGCGGGCGCAGGGGATTTATCTGCCGACGAATCCGCACAGCTCGTTTTTCTACATCCTCACGGGCGTGCACGGCGTGCACGTCCTCGGAGGAGTGATCGCCTTGCTGTCGGTGCTCGCGCTGGCGTGGCGCGATGCCTCGGGGGAGCGGACCGCGCACCGCCTCTCCCTGTGCGCCGTCTACTGGCATTTCGTCGGCGGACTCTGGCTTTATCTCTTGTTCGTGCTCTTTCTCCTCTGAAGGGGGGAGATCGTGAACGTAAGGAGGGGGATTCGGATGAGCCGAACATCGGAGGGTCTCTCGGTCGAATCGGTGTGGCGAGGGGGCGTCTCCCCCTTCGCCGTGAGCTGGCGGAAGTTGATGATGTGGCTCTTCATCATCACGGACGGCCTGCTGTTCGCAGGTCTTCTGGCCGGCTATGGCTTCGTGCGTTTGGCGAGCCCGCAATGGCCGAATCGTGCGGAGATCTTCCATCTGGACTTCATCGCGCTGATGACCTTCATCCTGATCACGAGCAGTGCGACGATGGCAACGGCCGTCGGCGCCGCCCGTCAGGGACGCATGCAGACGGCGTTCCGGTTCGTGCTGTTGACGATCCTAGGCGGATTGGGCTTTCTGAGCTGCCAGGCCTACGAATGGTCGAAGCTCATCAGCGAAGGGGCGCGGCTCAGCTCGAACCCGTGGGGGGTTCCGCTCTTCAGCGCCGCGTTCTTCATCATCACCGGATTTCATGGCTCGCACGTCCTGACGGGGGTGATCATTCTGTCGGTGGTCGCCGGGCGCGCGTTGCGGCAGCGCATCACGCCCGAAGGCGTTGAGCTGGCCGGCCTCTATTGGCATTTCGTGGACTTGGTCTGGGTCTTCATCTTCACGCTCTTTTACCTGATCTGACGCGCTCGTTCGGATCAGGGGAGGGGAGAAGAGTATGGCGCAGGGGCATCAGGTGAGCAGCTATCGCATCTATTGGATCGTCTGGTCCATCCTCCTCATCGTGACCGTCGGCATGATGTTCTTGGGGACGACGGCATTGACGACGGCCCTCGTCCTCGTGCTCGTTGCCGGGATGCTCCTGAAGGCGTCGCTCATCGGCGGTTACTTCATGCATCTGCGCTTTGAGCGCGCGAGCCTGATTGTGATCGTCGCCGTGGGGATTCTTGCGACGGCGGGGATTCTCTTCTTCCTGATCGCGCCCGATGGCCTGCGGGTGTTGAACTCCAGCTCATGGGGGGACCTTCACGTCGGAGGTGGGCGATGAGGGGGAAGACGCTTCGAGCGCTGAGGCGTGGAGCGTGGGGGATCCTTCTCCTTCAGCTCGCGGAAGGCCTCCTCTGGGCGCAGTGCGCGATGTGTCGCACCGGTCTCCTGAATTCGCCGGAAGGGCAGCAGTGGGCCAGTGGGTTCAATCGCGGGATTCTCTTTCTGCTCTTGGTTCCCTTCGGGATCGTCGGCGGGATCGCGGCGCTCATCTGGAGGGCATTTCGTCGAAAGAGTCGCGAGGGGCTTCCACGCGTCCAGCGAGCGCGCGCGGAAGCCCCTCAGCGGGCGTTCACTTCTTCGCCAGCGAGCGGATGAAGGCGATCAGGTCCCAGACTTCCTTCTCCTTCAGCTTCCCTTTGTACGCGGGCATGAGCTTGGATTTCCCCACAGCCGCTCCCCCCTCCATCGTGATCTTGTAGAGATCCTGATCGCTATATTTGGCCATCTCCGTCGGATTCGTCCAGTCAGCGAGCTTCACCGTCTTGACCGCTTTCATGGCCGGACCGTCGCCTTTCCCTTGCTCGCCATGGCAGCGTTGGCAGTTTTTGATATGCAGCTCCTTCCCGACTTTGGGGTCGCCCTTCCCCTGAGCCCATAGGGGGAGGAACGCTCCCGTAGCCACCAGCACAGCCAGCGTCCCGTGGATGATGCGCTTCATCAGTCCTCTCCTCCTTGATTGGATTTATCGCCCCCGAAACATTATGTCAGCATTCATTCAGTCCGGCAAGAAAAGCCGCAGCATCCCACGCGTCTTTACGAAAGCCCTTTCTCGAGCGTCCGCATGCGCTAGCGAATTTCGCCGACCAGCAACGCATGGAGCTTCGAGACGGCGAACGCTTTCCCCTCGCCGTGGCAGACCCCGCAGGTTTCAACAGTGCCGGACGTGTTAACGAATGCGTGCGCCTCGGCCGAGAGGCTGTCGTGGCATGAGACGCAAGCGGTCGAGGTCGGCGGCGTCGGATTCTGGAAGCCGCGCGGCGTGATCGTCGCGAGCGTGGCGCGCACCGGCAAAAGCTGCGTCCCCGGCGTGTGGCAGAGTTGGCAGTTCTTCAAGCTCGCCGGAAAGCGCACTTCGTTGAAGGGAACGGGCTGCCGCGCGAAGTTATAGACTGTGTACTCGCGTTCGAGGTGCTCGCCGCGATGAATCTTGTGGATGAGGAACTTGAAGTCGATGCTCTCGGGCGGCATCCGATCGGCTGGCCGTCGCGCTTCATCGGTTCCGGTCGGATTGTGACAGATGACGCAGTGCTCGATGTTGTTGTTGCGATTGCTCCCGTGTGTGCGGAGCGAGTCGTGACACTTCAGGCAATTGCGCAGGTCTACGATCTGTCGCCGCGCGACCGGCTGTGCATCGGTGACAGTGAAGTATTTGACGACATTATCTCCGGCGTCGCGCACCGTGTTCGCCGGATCGCCCGGGGCGGCCGGGCCCGGATTGAGGGTGATATTCCGATAACCCTCGATGCCCACAACATAGGTTCCGCGCGCATCGGTCGGAAGGGGCGTCCGAAACGTGTAGCGGTAGTTCCCTTCCGCATCCGGGCCGATGGCTCCGCGCGCGTCCTCGCTCACCCACCACGCGTAATCCGTCGTCGGCCCGCCGAGCACCAACGCCAGGCGCGTCATCGCGCTCGGAGCGATCGGGCGACCCGAGCGATCCCGAATCGTGAAGAGAACTGTCGGGGTGCGACCCGGTGCCGTATCGCTCACCCCCACGATCTCGAAGACGACGCCCGGAAGTTGCCGCGACTTAAAGGGGATCGTGTGCGCGCCCGCCACCGAGAGATCGAACTCCTCGCCCGACGTGGGTTGATGACAACGGCCGCAGCGCGTATCATCGCGTTGGATGATCCCCAAGTGCCCCTCCCCGGTGGCAAAGTTCACGTTGTCGTGACAGGACCCGCAGGTCGCCCGCGAAGGCTGCGTGAGATGATTATCGGCTTGCGTCGCTCCGGCCGCATGGCACGTCGTGCAATTGCGAATGTCTTGAGGGAACCCCACCGTCGAGAAGTCGAAGACCCGTCCCATGAAGCCGATGATCCGATATGGCGTTCCCGCGCGCACGCTCGGCAGATCGCGTCCTCGATGGATCTTGTGGATCATGACCTTGAAATCCACCGTGTTCCCCGTGTCCGGATCCGCCGTCTGGGGGTGGTGGCAGAGGACGCACGTTTTGACGGTCACGTAGCGCCCGCCGTGCGCTTGCAGCTGATCGTGGCACTGGTTGCATGCCGCCGTCGTCACGACGTCTCGGATCGGCGAGACTTCGCCCCCGGCGGGGATGAAATCGAAGGTCGCATTGGCGACGAATCTCTTCCCCAACGCCGCCGTGAGGTCGCGCACGGCCGAGATCCCCACTGTGTGCGTGACCGTCGGATCGTAATTCTGTGGCAAGATGGTCCCCGACGTGTAGACGACGGTTCCATCCGGAGAATCCACGAACGTCCCGCCCGTGTCCACCCAAGCTTGCGTCACCGTACCGAGCACGGCTCCCGTTTGCGTGCGCGTCGTGTAGGCCGTGTATTGCCGATCTCCTCGATTGATGCGGGCAAGAATCACGTTGATCTCCACGCGGCCTTCGGTTCGCACGCCCGTTCGATCCAGGGGCATGCCACGATCATCGGTCAGCCGAAAGGTCACGACCACTCGTCGTTCTGGAGAGATCGTAGCGCTCAAGATCTGAATCCGCACTCCGGTGCTCACGGCGACTTGAGCGCCCGTCGGCCAATCGTTCCCGATCAAGAAAACGAAGAACAGCACCGTGCCGAAGATGAGTGCTCCGGTGAGTTTCCTCTTCATCGCCTCTCCTCCATGAAGTGTTCCCTCCGGCGCTCTCCGTCTTGCGAAGCGCCCTCGGTCAATAGGGGGTCTCCTCTTCCGCCTCCGGCTCTTCAGGCGGCGCTTCCTTGAGCCGTTGGATCATCGTTCGGAGCCATTGCTTCACCGCCTCCTGCAGTCGCTCTTCATCCCCCGTTTGTTCGAGTGAAGCGACCGTCTCGCCAGCCTCGTTCAATGGAATGAAGTGGCACGGGAGGCGCTCCTGACGATGCTCCTTGGGAACGAAGTCCAAGAGGACGCATCCCTCGTGGCATTCGGGGGGATGGTCGGGGACGAACCAGTGATTGATGCAGACGACCGAATGCTGGAACATCGGTCGCGGCTTCCACGGCTCGCGCACCGAGCGTCCGTACCCTCCGCCTTCCAGGACGTCCAGCTCGGCTTCGAGCAAGCGGATCAAGTCTTCTCGTCGGCCTTTCATCGCCACCTCCCCTTAGGACGCCATGCGACGAGTCGCATCGAGGACTTGCTCGACTTCGTGAAGGAAGGTCGTCACGTCCGTCTCCTTCACGAGATATCGCGTGGCTAGCCAGCACGTGTAATCGTCCTGAAACGACGTGTAGGCCGTCAGGAGAATCACGGGCACGCGCGGATGCCGATGGATGATCTCTTGCAGTAGCTCAAGTCCGTTCTCCCTCCCGAGCTTGATATCGAGGACGATGAGATCCACGGGCTGTTGTTCCAAACGCTGCATGGCCTCACTCCCGGACGATACCTCCTCCACTTCGTGCCCGCATTCGCTCAACGCCGTGGCATAGAATAGCCGAACGTTCGGTTCATCGTCAATGAGGAGGATGCGCGCCATAAACGCCTCCTTCCCGTCAAAGGGGAGCGCTCGATATTCCCGGATGCGCCCAAGAGGCCGCGCCCCCATTCATCGAGCGCTCACATAATCCAGGCCCGCCTGCAGGCTCTTCACGTTCAATTCCAGGAGCGAGCGGTTCTCGACCATGCGCTCGAGCGTGACGATCACGCTCTCGGCCGGGAGGACCTTCGTGAGCCCCAAGTATGCGCCAAGCGCTACCATGTTGGCGGCTTTCGCGCCGCCGAGTTGATCGGCGATTTGGGTTGCTGGCACCGGGAGCGTCTCCACATCCGTTCGCCGCGGCCGCGTGGAGATGAGCGAGGAATCATAGAGGATCAGGCCACCCGGGATCACCTCTGGCTCGAAGCGTTCGAGCGAAGGCTGATTCATGGCGATGAGCACGCTCGGCCGCGAGACCAAAGGCGAGGCGATCGGTTCGGTCGAGATCGTAACGTGGCAGTGGGCTGTTCCCCCGCGCATCTCCGGGCCATAGGAGGGGAGCCAGGAGACGTGATACCCCTGCCGCATCCCCGCTTCGGCGAGCAATCGGCCAAGGAAGAGCACGCCTTGCCCCCCGAAGCCCGCGACTTTGATGCGCGGATTCCGGTACCGCGCCGGGATCTCCGTTTCGCGCATCAAGGGGGGAGACACCGATTCCACACCTTCTAAGCCCAGCAGCGCGAAGATGTCTTCCGGGGACGCCACCGAAGGCAAGGGCATCGCTTCACGTGAAGCCGCGGTGTGAACCGGCGGTCGTGTGGCCGAGACGTCTTTGAAGACCCCCAGGGGGAAGTAGCGGAGCATCTCTTTTTGGATCCACTCACAGGCTTGGGCGGGCGTCATCCCCCATCCCGTCGGGCACGGTGAGAGGATCTCGACCAGCGAGAAGCCGCGCCCTTCCAGCTGCACTTGAATCGCCTTGCGGATCGCTTTGCGCGCGCGCATGCGCGACTTGTTGTCGAAAAGCGCGACGCGCTCGATGTAGGTCGGTCCCTCCAAACTGGCCAGCAGCTCGCTCACGCGCAGGGGGAAGCCCTCGCGTTCGGGAGCGCGCCCCATCGGCGTTGTCGTCGTGATCTGTCCGGGGAGCGTCGTCGGTGCCATCTGCCCTCCGGTCATGCCGTAGATGGCGTTGTTGATGAAGAAGACCGTGATGTTCTCCCCGCGATTCGCCGCATGCAAGATCTCGTTTCCACCAATAGCCGCCAGATCGCCGTCCCCTTGATAGCTGATGACAATGCTGTCGGGACGCGCGCGCTTGATGGCCGTCGCGACAGCCGGTGCGCGCCCGTGTGCCGCCTGGACGTTGCCCACATCGAAGTAATAGTAGGCGAAGACCGCGCAGCCGACGGGACTGATCAGAATCGTGCGATCTTGAATCCCAAAGTCGTCGATCGCCTCGGCAATGTATTTGTGTACGTTCCCATGACCGCATCCCGGGCAATAATGGGTCGTTCGCGGATCGCCCGGTTTGCGCTCAAACACCCCATAGATACTCTTCGGTTTCCCGTAGGCTCGCACGTACATCGTTTTCCTCACTTACTTTGCGAATCTGCTCCAGGAGTTCCTCGGCCGTTGGGACGATCCCTCCCACTCGCGTATACAGCTTCACGGGTCGTTCGCCATGGACGGCGAGGCGCACGTCCTCGACGAGTTGCCCGTGGCTCAGCTCGACGACCAGAAAGCAACGCGCCCAATCGGCCATGACCGAGATCTCGCGCGAGGGGAAGGGCCAGAGCGTGATGGGACGGAAGAGTCCGACCTTGAGGCCTTCCGCGCGCGCCTGCTCCACGGCTGCCTTGAGGACGCGCGAGACGATGCCATAGCCGATCGCGATGAGCTCGGCATCCTCGGTGCGATGCTTCTCGTACATCACGACGTGACGCGCCGCGTGTGCGTATTTCGCTTCGAGCCGCCGAATGTGTGCTTCCAACTCTTCCGGGTTCAAGTAGATGGAAGTGATCAGATTCGGACGCGTCTCGGCCGTCCCTGTGACGGCCCAGGGTTTTTCGCTCGGCCGAGCAAGCGTCCGCGGCAGTTCGACCGGCTCCATCATCTGGCCGATGAAGCCGTCGGTGAGGACGATGACGGGATTCCGATAGCGATCGGCCAGCTCGAACGCCAGCATGGTCAGATCGCACATCTCCTGGACCGAGTTCGGTGCGAGCACGATCGTGCGATAGTTCCCATGCCCCCCACCTTTGACGATCTGATGATAGTCGCTCTGCTCGGGGGCGATGTTCCCAAGCCCTGGCCCTCCTCGCATGACGTCTACGATGACCGCCGGTAATTCCGCCCCGGCCAGGTACGAGATGCCTTCTTGCATGAGGCTGAGGCCAGGCCCTGAAGAAGCCGTCATCGTGCGTTCTCCGGCCGCGGCGGCTCCGTAGACCATGTTGATCGCCGCGACTTCACTCTCGGCTTGGAGAAACGTCCCTCCCACCAGGGGAAAATATCGAGCGGCCGCTTCGGCGAGCTCGCTCGCCGGTGTGATCGGATAACCATAGAAGGACCGGCATCCGGCGAGGATCGCTCCGATGATTGCGGCTTCGTTACCTTTCATGAGGACGCGCGCCATCTCTGCCCTCCTCATGCGCGGACTGCCGCCGCCTCCCGGAGGTACACGGTGATCGCGGCGGGCTCCGGACAGGCATAGTAACAGACGCCGCATCCGGTGCATCCACGTCCTACGTAGCGCGCCGGATGGTATCCGTAGCTGTTCAAATATTCGGCCATCACGAGGACTTGCACCGGGCAGGCGGCCACGCAGAGGCCGCACCCCTTGCACTGATCCTCAAGGATCTCCACTCGCCCGCGATCCTCGATCCTCTCGACATTCATATCTCTCCCCCACCCCTCGAATAAGCAAGCGCTATGCCGCCTGCTCCGTTCCTCGTCCTCGGAAGAGGTGCTCTCGACGCTCGGTAATTCATTGACGCCGCGCTTCTTCGCCAGGGGGCGCCCAACATCCCCTTTCGTTGGCCGGACTTCCACAGTCCCAATGCGCAAAATCACCACGTGAAGTGGGAGAATTTCCACTTCTTGCGACGGTGGGGAAAGGCGCACCGATCAAGTAGCGGAGGGGATGCCGGTCCCCTTCTCATGCCGGGGATTCGGGAGACCCCAGGACGTGAGCCATCCCCGCCGTAGGAACTCCGCTTTCGCGCGCCGCGTGATGTCGGTCTGAAGTGCAGGTTCGTGGCGATGGTCATAGACGTAGGCCTTCACGCGGAGGATCAGATAGGGGTGATGGGCGAAAGCGTCCTGGAGTCGAACGACGACGGGTTTCGTCAAAAGCGTGTACGGGGAGCTGTAAGCCGCTTCATACCCGATCTCCATCGCTTGAATAGGGTCAATGTCAATGGGCAGATAAAGTTCGGTGACCACTTGGCAGGTGGGAACGCCGGAGTTCGCGTTCCACACCATCTTGCTCAAGACCTCGCTGTTTGGTATGGTCACGCGCGTGTCGTCGGGTGTCGTCAATTTTGTGCTTCGCAGCCCGATATGGTCGATCTCCCCATAGGCCTCACCGATTCGCACCCGATCCCCGACTTGATACGGGCGGTCTACCAGAATGACGAGCCCGCCGATGATGTTTTTGATGAGGTCCTGCGCGCCGAGTCCTAGAGCAATGCCCACTGAGGCGAGCACGGCCAGCAATGTTTCTCGCGAGGGAGCGAAGATCGCCAGGATGATCATGCCACTGCTCAGCCAGAGTCCGAATCGAATCACGGGGGCTAGCATCAGGAAAAAGAAACGGGCGCGTGGAGCCTTTTGAGCGAGAGCATGCAAGACCATCGTGCTCGCGCGGATCACGAGATAAGCGGCGACGATGACCAGAAGGGCATAGAACAGACTCATGGGGGAGATTCGGGTCAGAATCTCGACGGGGGTTCCCGATGGGGCTTGAAATCCCGGCGACCAAATGAGCGTGACCATCATAGTCGGTCTCCCTTCACAAAAGATTGCGACGGTAGAGAGCCTCTCGGACTACGCGCGAAGCTTCCGGGCGCACGCGAAATCCAGGTCGGTTGGGATCCGGTTCGATGATCTCTCGGGCCAACAGTTCGTCAAGCTGGGCGCGGCTCGCGGCGATGCTCCTTTGGAAGACGATGGCGTGCTCTTCCGGAGTGAGGCTCCCGTGTTGCAGGATGGCTACCAGCGTGAACAGGTCCTCCAAGTCCAGGTCTTCGATCACAGGCGAGAGATCGGGAGTCACAATAGGCTTCAGATAGAGAACTCCGGCTTCAATCGCCTCGATATGTCCCAACCAAAGTTCCAGGGCCGTTCGATAGACGCCCGCGGACTCACGAGCCAGCGCCTCGAAGAAAACCATCTCCGGGTCTGCCGGACCTCGAAGGAAGGTCTTGATCCGATCGGCGAGAGCGCGCGGCCGTGGAGACGGGGGGAACTGCAGGCGCAAGCCCGACAGGTCATGGCGCCGGAGGATCGCCTGGCGGAGATCCTCACGGCTGGCTGTGCTGATATTGAGGCGGTGAGAGAAGCTGGCACCCAGGTTGACAGCAGCGTTGAGGAACCGAAAAGCGACCTCGTTGAGCGTGAGGATCCACAGTGTGGAAGGACACGTGGCCGCGATCACGCGTTGCAAGCTTCGAATCGCGCCATAGTACCCGATCTGTCGCAGGAACGTACGTTCTAGCTCTTCTATGATCACCACGCGTCGGGATGCCGCGAGGAAGTCCTCCAACGACGAGACGTTCTCCGCGCCGATACATCGAGCGAGGAATTCGCGCATCTGTGACTCGGTCACGAGTCGGTCGCGGAATTCTCCCCGAACGATCTCTAGACCTGCGAGCGACCGCTTGAGGGCGCCGTTGATCAAGCTCGTTTTCCCGCTTCCGCGCTGGCCGACGATGAGGATGGCCACGGGCCGGCCCGCTTCCCACAAGGATCGCGCTTCGGCGATCGCCGCTAATTCCTGCTCGCGTCCGACGAGGAACCTCGGGTCCTGCACCGGCTCGAGTCGGAAGAGATGGCGATAGAGTGCGGGGAGGGCTTGGGCACCCAGGTCGAGGGTGAATTCCTCGGGCAAAAAAGGTCGGGTGATCACCTCGCTTCGATCCGCAGAAGGAGCGGGTTTCCACCCAATGGTGATCAAGAATGTGGAGGCGAACCGCTCGAGCGCGCTCACCAGGCGGCGGAGCGATTGAGTGAGCGCGACGAGGCTGCTTCGGCCAAGGAGGACGACGGCCTGACGAAGTCCCTGTTGCGCGAGATAGGCCAGAGCGCTGAGCTGATGGCGAGCCAAGAGCATCCGAGCTTCAAGAAGCACCGAGGCCAGTGTTCGCATCAGATGAACGCTCGCCGCCGCATGCTCGTCCGATCGCTGACGGCGCTGATGCTCGAGCAGCGACAAGGCATTCCGTAGCGCATCCCGGGCAATCGGCGTATCCGCTTCCAGCGCGGAGTCGGCCACTTCCAGGCCAAAGCGCACCACTTCTCGCGCTCGCTCGATCTGCTGGAGGATGTCACGGTGCTTCGCCTCGATGTCTTGGAGCGCGACCATGATCTCACCCCATCCCCGGCGCCGAAGGGTCTGAGAGAGAACATCGCGGGGGCGAAGCTGCTTCGCCCGAAGGCGACGGCGCGGTGAGGGGGAGAAGGTCGTCCAAATCTCATACGAGGAGGGGAGGCTCCCGAGCGCCGCTTTCAGCTCAGCGTCAAGCTCCGATACTCGACTGGCCGCCGGGACGACGTCCATCCTCGGAGGTGGGAAGTCGCCTCGCGCCTGTCGCTCGATCCGCTGCCGGAGCCATTCGATCGCTTCGTCGAACTCCGCCTCAAGACCGGCACGTTCGACGGCCAGGTTCTCCAACGCCTTTTGAAAGAGCTCCAGCAGACGATCTTCCGCCTGCTCCAAGTTGCGCTCTAATCGGATCCCCATCTCCGCCGCTCGCATCTGGCGCGTCCAATGGATCCGATAGGCGGCCCATTGCTCATCCCCATCAAGTGGCCTTGGCCGCCGACGTCGGATCGTTCCGCTCACGAGCCGCTTCTTGAGCCGAGACTCCATCGCTTCCCCCCACGCTCGCCATGCCGAGAGGATCGCTTGTCCCCGTTCGATCAACTCCTGCCGGGCGGTCTGGATCCGCTGCAGTCGCATTTTTACTTCGCGACTCGCAAGGGGATGACCGGCGGCGGCAGCATCAACGGCCGCACGGATCACATCCCATGGGTCTCTCAAGGCGCGGGTGGTTTCAGCGAGCAACAGGAAGTATTGCCCCTCGATGTCCAGTCGTCGGCGTCGCTGTCTCCGAAGCTCAGCTTCAACGAGAGCCCGCAGCGGGCGTGGACGTCGCGCGCGCTTGAGGATCGTAATTCGTTGCCACCACCTTTGCGGCCTGTCGGGTTCCAAGGCGCTGAGGATCTCCGAAGTCGTGAGGGAGATCGCTTCGGGCAAAGCCCCAAGGGCAGCTCCCACATCGCGGTCATACATCTCGATGGCCATCATCGCTCGCCGAGCGAGCTGCAGGCGCTCCCACTGCGAGCACGGTTCCTGGAGGAGTCTTCGCGCGATCTTCTCCCGTTCGATCCTCCACGCTTGGAGATCGCGAGGCTCACCAAGAGATGTCGCCAGCATTTCGCTCTCGCGAAATTGGCGTTCGAGGAGGTCGTTGAGCTCTCGCCAACACTCTTCCAACTCAGCCCTCGAGCGCTCGGTGGCAGCCTTCAAGCGCTCACTCAGCGTGAACCATTCTCGCGCGAATGACGCCGAGGCCATCGCCTCCTTTCGCCTCCGGCGGAAGATGTTCTCCGAGAGCAGATACATTGTCAAGCAGAAGGGTCCGCTTTATCATTGAACGCTCACATCATCGAAGGCGGAGGGGGAGAGATGAGACGACACGGGAGCCTCATCCTCGTGAGCGCGATGTTGCTATGGTCGTGTTCGCCGCGTGTGGAGTACGACGTGGTGATTCGTGGGGGGACGATTTACGACGGGAGCGGTTCGCCTCCCTTTGTCGGAGATGTCGCTATCCGAGGGGATACGATCGCCGCCGTCGGATCGGTGGGGGATGCGCGCGGGCGTGTGGAGATCAATGCTGCCGGGTTGGCCGTCGCTCCCGGCTTCATCAACATGCTCAGTTGGGCGACCGAGTCGCTCATCGCCGATGGCCGCTCGCAGAGCGATATTCGGCAAGGGGTGACGCTCGAAGTCTTCGGCGAGGGATGGTCCATGGGGCCTTTGAACGAGAGGATGAAGCGAGAGATGCTCGAGCGGCAGGGCGACATCAAATACGACATCCCCTGGACGACGCTCGGCGAGTATCTCGAATACCTGGTGCGGCGCGGCGTCTCCACGAATGTCGCCTCGTTCGTGGGCGCGACGACCATTCGCATTCACGTCCTCGGGTATGAGAATCGGCCGCCGACGCCCGAAGAGCTGGAGCGGATGCGGCAGCTCGTCCGCCAGGCGATGGAGGAAGGCGCGCTCGGCGTGGGCTCCTCGCTCATCTACGCTCCCGCGTTTTATGCGAGCACGGACGAGCTGATCGAACTCTGCAAGGTCGCCGCCGAGTACGGCGGCCTGTACATCTCGCACATTCGGAGCGAGGGGAACCGGTTGCTCGAGGCCATTGACGAATTGATTCGCATCGCGCGCGAGGCGAAGATCCCGGCCGAGATCTATCACTTGAAGGCGGCGGGGCGCGCCAATTGGCCGAAACTCGAGGAGGCGATCCGCCGCATCGAAGCCGCGCGCGCGGAAGGTCTGCGCATCACGGCCAACATGTATCCCTACACGGCGGGAGCGACCGGCTTGAACGCGGCCATGCCCCCCTGGGTGCAAGAAGGGGGGCATCGCGCCTGGATCGAACGGTTGAAGAATCCGGCCATCCGCGAGCGCGTCAAGCGTGAGATGCGCACGCCGACCGATCAGTGGGAGAACCTCTATCTCATGGCCGGTTCGCCGGAGAACGTCTTGCTCGTCGGATTCAAGAATGAGGCCCTGAAACCGCTCACCGGTAAGACGCTCGCCGAAGTCGCTCGCCTGCGCGGGAAGTCGCCCGAGGATACGATCATCGACCTGGTCATTGAGGACGACAGTCGTGTG
Source organism: Acidobacteriota bacterium (assembly GCA_030550025.1). Classification (GTDB taxonomy): domain Bacteria; phylum Acidobacteriota; class Blastocatellia; order HR10; family HR10; genus HR10. The sequence goes on from JAUQQC010000004.1 coordinate 296,466, forward strand.
GACACCGTTTACTTCCTCATGTCCGAGGAGAACGTGAAGCGGCAAATCGCGCTCCCGTGGGTGAGCTTCGGCTCAGATGCCGAATCTTTGGCTCCGGAGGGCGTCTTCCTCAAATCGAATCCGCATCCGCGCGCCTATGGGACGTTCGCACGCGTGCTCGGCCGCTACGTGCGCCAGGAGAAGGTCATCCCGCTCGAGGAGGCGATTCGGCGCATGACGTCCCTTCCGGCTGAGAATCTCAAGCTCGATCGGCGCGGGCGGCTGAAGGTCGGCTACTTCGCCGATGTGGTCGTCTTCGATCCAGCGAAGATCCAAGATCACGCGACGTATGAGCGACCGCATCAATATGCGACCGGCGTGCTCCACGTCTTCGTCAACGGGGTCCAGGTGCTCAAAGATGGCGAGCACACGGGGGCGACGCCAGGACGCGTCGTGCGCGGCCCCGGATACAAGGGAAAGAGCCCCAGCATCGGTCCTTGACGATCGGCACGCGAATGGCCTGGGGAGATTGAGCTTCAGGTACAACGCAAAGGCGGCCTTCCGGAGCACTGCGGGAGCCACGGCGTGATGTTACTTCCCGAACCTCCTTACGACCGAAGCCGTGGGATAGACGGCGCGTTCCATATAGGCAGCAGGTCCAGAGCGGTGATGTCGTTCTCAAGTTCCATAGTGGGAGAGCAACCCAGAAGGCAACTCCGCGACCCAATTCCATGGCTCGCGCGAAAGCGCATCGCGCTCTCCACAAGGTCCGTCCTCAAGCCGATTGGATGCTCGCGAGGATAGATTCCTTCAATCGCCGTGGGTCTCTACACACGCAAAACGCCCAGCGCCCGAACTCCCCATGGCGATTGACTGCCCGCACCCAGCGTCGGGCCGCGATCTCCTTCTGCCGATCCTGCTCGCTCTCCAGGCCTTTTACTTCCAGGACGACCTCAACCTCCGTGCCGTCCGGCATTCGCCAGCGGATAAGGTAGTCCGGGCGATACTCATGCCGCGCCCCTTGCCATTCGTAGGGGATGGTGAAGTCCAGATGGTCATTGCGGGCATAGGCGATCGCTTCGGGCATCTGCTCAAGTTCATAGGCGACGGTGTGCTCCCATTTGGGGGCGTCCAGGACAACATGGCTGATATGGCTTTTCGTGGTCCCCACCGCCGGGCGCACAGTGCGAAAGAGCACTTCAGCGGTAGAGCCAAGAGGACGAAAACGCTCGATGACGGGGAGAAGCGGCGGCTCTCCGGCTTGGGTATCCGGCTCAATCGCCTCGGCCAACCGCTCAATGATGCGCTGTTTGTATTTGAGCAAGGCAATTTCTTCGAGGGGGGTATCGCCATCCGCTATGATGACACGTTCTTCCAAATACTGCCAGACGATGTTCAGCACCTGCGGGAACAGGATGTGCCGGGCGTTCCAGTCGTCCCGCTTGTCTTTGAGACGGCGGGTCAACTCAGCGGCGATCTCATAGACGGTAGCCTGCAACCGCTTTTCGCGATGGAATGGGTTACGGTCATGTAAGACTTCAGGGCCTGGCCCGACACGGTCAGGGCGTCTGATGCGATAGCCCACCGCCGGCTTGGCAACTACTTCCGTCGGTTCCTCGAGAGGGTTAATCGTCAGGTAAGGCACCTTCTCAAGGTCCACACGAATCCGCTGGTGCACATCCAACACATAGCCTTCCACCCGCGGAAAGGTAATTTCCAAATGCTTGCGTTCAGGCAAGGCACGCACGAGCGTAGAGACCTTCTGCACCTCCGCGCGTCCGAGGGGCTTTTTCTTGACGGGGATGACCTCGAACGGCACGCCGTAGACGTCCACATATTCGGGCTCGGAGAAGTCGTCATAGTTCATACGCCGCAAGCCCCGTCCCACCACCTGCTCACACAAGAGCTGCGAGGTGAACGCTCGCAAGCCCAGAATCTGCGTCACATTTTGCGCATCCCAGCCCTCGTTGAGCATCCCAACGGAGACCACACAGCGAATGTTCTTCCCCGGCGGATCGCCCTCGCCCTCCCACTCCGTCTTGCCGATGGTATCCACCGTCTTGCGCAATCGCTCCGCCGCTTCCTGTTTCGTTTCCCCTTCTACTGCACTTTCCGCCTCGGCCAGGAGTTTCGTGTCAATGCGAAAGGTAACTTCCACGCCCTCACGATTTTCCAGGTCGGCCAACACATTCCCACGAGCAACGTGTTCATGCACCAACCTGGCCAGGTCAGTGTTGTCGCAGACGACGATCATCACAGGTGGTACCGGCGAGCCAGCCTTCTGGAAGGCTTCAAAGGTCTTCCTCCATTCCGAAGCCAGGGTCACCAGGGCTCCCTCAGCCTCTCGCAGGACCGATTCCGGCTTGGCGCGGCGGCGAGCCCTCTGCCGTTCCGAAGCCGGAAGCCGCGAGTTGACCCATTCCCAAAGGCGGAAATAGGCGGGTATGAGCGCGCCTGTGTTGTCATCCACCGGAACCCGAGGGATTTTCACAATGCCCGATTCAATGGCATCGATCAAGCCAAAATCCGAAACGACCCACGGGAAAGGGGTCCCCTCTTCATAGCCGCTGCCCTTGATGTAGAACGGCGTCGCAGAGAAGTCGGCGCAGAAGTTGATACCGCGCACGGCGTTGATTTTGTCCAAACCGCTGATCCAGACAGTCGCCTCCTCCCGCTCCGCGACCTCCTCCGCTGAGAGCTGGCTTCGTAGTTCCTCCGGCAAGGGGGCCGGCCGGTAGGCGTGATGGGCCTCATCGTTGATGACCAGGATGTTCTGCTTGGTGCCCAACTCCTTCAGCACGCGTCGGCAAAACGCCGTGTCGCTTTCCACCCCGCGTTGCACCACGCTTTTCGAGCGGCTGTCGTCTTTGGGTTGAAGGAGGTGCCAGTTGGTAATTTCAAACTTCCCCCGTTGCAGACGTTCCAGCACCCCGCGCGGCACCAGGTCAAACTTGTCGTAATAGTTGCCCGGCTTCCAGGGCAGAAGCACCTGCAAGCGCTCTTTGATGGTGAGATTGGGGCAGACAATCAGCACTGCATCGGAAAAGCGCCGATCCTGAGGGTTCGCGATCTTATTCAGCACCTGCCAGGCAATGACCATGCCCATGACGACCGTCTTGCCCGAACCAGTAGCCATCTTGCAGGCATAGCGCGTCAAGCCGTTGTCCTTGGGAATGTCGATGCCTTGCTTTTCCGCCGGCAAGGCTTCCACCAGCCAAATGAGCGTTTCGGCGGCTTCGTGCTGACAGAAGAACAGTTTGCGTTCGCGTTCAGGATGGTTCCAGTGATTGAGCAGTTGCCGGGTGATGGGGGTGACGCCCGGATAGCCCCGCTCCCGCCAGGCTTTGACCCGTTCGCGGATGGTATTGACCAGCTCCAGAGGGACAAACTCCTCCTCCAGCAGCGCCGTCTGCGGCCCACGGGTACGCGCCTTCAGGTAATAGCCCGCCTGACGCCGTCCTTCTTTCAGGACGGGCTGTCCGTCTTCATATGCCCAGTAACGGGTGGGTTCCTCAAAGGGTGAGTTGACGATGGGGTTGTCAACGAGGAGGGACATGTTGTATCACCTACACTCTGCAAAAATTTTGCTCGCACTGTCGAGGGCATTCGCAACCAATTCTTGAAGACCGTGAACCAGATTGTCATAATCACACTGATTGCGCCATTTTCTTAAATCATCCAAATCCTCTCCACGGTCGGCCCATACTCCACCTAAACCTATAAAGTGGTTCTTAAGGCGTTGGTGATCTGCTGCTGTTCGTTGTGGTTTGAACCCTAAATGCTTTTCAGCATAATTGCGAGCATAGCAGAAAGCAGCATAATAGGCCCTGCTTACCGAGGTGCGGTCCGCAGCCTCCTTAGAGTACCCCGTGCCCGTTTGCCCCGCCAGGTTGCGTGCTAGTTCCAGAAACTCTTTCCAGTCGAACGGCATAGAAACTCACCCCGCCGGCTGGAAGTCGGTTGTAAGATGGAGCCATCCTGTTTTTCCGATAAGGTGCCTTCGGCACTCTCTTCGGATCCCTCTGATTCTTTCCATCACAGGTCGCTCATAGTCCTTGAACCTCGCATAAAGCACAAGGTGGTTATCTTCTATTTCTGGGTCTTGGTATACCTCCAGGGTGAATTGGGCTTCAGGAAGATAAGCGACTGCCAATTCAGCGATCTTCACAGTTGCCTCAATGATGTCTGGAAACTGGAGCAGATATTCTCGTATCTCATCAATCTTATTGAAACGGATTCCTATCCTTTGAAGCTCTTTCAGGCAACCATCAATTTCCCGCTTTATGGAGACCTCAACTGACCGTTCTCTCCACCCCTCCAAAAGTTCCAAAGAGAAAACCACCGTAAAATCCCCCATATCCCATAACCGGCTGTAAATCGCCGACGCCCTAAGATACGCTGGATACTGTTCTATCTCCCTTTGTCTGGAAACTGTCTTGCCTAAAGATTGGTTCCAGAGGAAGGGCTCATTAACCGTGCCGATCCATGGTTTTACTGCAAGCATCCTATTTCACCTCCTGGAAGAGTTCCCTTAAGCGATCCGTAATGCATCCTTCAAAGATCTGCTCTATCTCATTATGGGCCTGTTCCACCCATTCTGCAACTTCTTCTGGCTTTATTCCTTTAGGTTGAGCTAGGAAATAGTCAATGTCCAAGGTGAAGGCAGGTCGCTCAGAAGAGCTTGAGGGAGTGGTTATAAGTTGGACTCTGCACAAATCCCGGTCATGGGCATACCGGAACTCACATCCGACTATGAAGTTCACCATAACCTGAGGAAGCTCGGGACCAAGGAACAAGTAAAACTGGAAGTAGTCCTCCAGTTTTATCTGCGAACTCGGTATCTCAATTAGGTTGATATACCGCAGGCCAACTCTTTGCAAACCCTTAACATCGGTGGTGTCCATTAAGGCTTCAAAAGCCTTTACGATTTTCGGCTTGAATCCTGCCCATGTTGGGTAAGGCGCCAAACAGTTGATCGCCAAAAGCCGAGGACCTATTTGCACAAAGGTCTTCCTGTCCTCCATGAGAAATACGATGCGCTCGCTAGTGCGGATTTGTCGCTGAAGGCCATCCGGTCCTTGGATCAACTCGATCTCTTGAAATAAACGCTGTTCCCGGCGAGGGAATTCGTCTTTGAGTTTCTCGTAAACCAGGCCAGGAATGGTCATATCCCATTGGGTGTCTGGTGTGAAGCGAAATTCACAAACAGCCTCGACGAGAGGGGGATTGGCGTATTTTCTACCCATAATGATCCTCCTTTGCGTTCAACTTTACCACCCGCACCACCTCATTCCCGCGAAAATCAATGACCTTGACGGCGATGCGCTTGTGCTCGCCGGGCTCGAACGGGAACGAGACGGTGCCACGCATCTGTTCAAAAGCCTCAGGATCAATTTGCGCCTTGAGGGCGCGCTGCAGTTTCTCCCATGCATCAGGATCGCCGGGGAAGAAGGCCTGACAGATGTGGAAGGTCATGCCGTCGTAGTCGGTATCCAAAAACCAGGCAGCGACGTCGCTGCCGCGCGTATGCTGGGTTTCGCCTTTCAGCGGGTCATAGATGTCCACCCCGCGCAGTTCCACGATATATGTGCCATCTTTCTGAGGTGTCACCTTCACATCGGGCTGGCCAAAGACGGTGAAGATTTGGCTGGCGCGGGTGGTCTTGAGCAAATCACCCACGAGCACATCGGGGGCGATGTTGGCAAAATGAATCTGCATGCCTGCCACAGGCGCCTTCTGAATAAGCGCCTGTGCTTCGGGGTCGAAACTGAAACCCGCAAAGATGAGCACCTCATAGCCGTTCATCTTGGCGGTCGGGATGGCTTCTTTCACCTGAAACGCTGTCACCGGGCCATACTGCGGCCCGAAGCTCAGCGCGACTCGGACGGTCTTGCCGTTCTGCACCGTCTCCGCTTCGGCGTGGAGATAGCCGATATGGAGCGGGTGCAGGTTTTGC
>JAUQQC010000011.1:0-40327 GCA_030550025.1 Acidobacteriota bacterium
GCGCGCTTTGAGATCCTTCGGATCATGGCCGAAGAGTTGCGCCATGCCTATCAAATGTTCTGGGTCCTCGATCATGATCCGACATGGAAGCGGCCGGGACATGGGGACGTGGCTGCTGAGACGATCGAAGAGCTGCTCGCCATGCGCACGGGAACACATGTGCTCGATGCCTTCAACATCGAATTTCGAGATTTCCTGGATAACGCCGTCTACACGGCCATCATTGATCTGGTCGGGAAGTACCAGCTCGACATGATGCAGATTTTCAGTTACGCGCCCATGGCGCGCAGCATGGGGCCGATGCTCGGCGAAGAAGGATTCCACATGGGCTTTGGCCGCCGCGCCTTGAAGGAATTGGCCGTGGCGGCTACCCGTGGGGAAGGCGCCTATAGCCTGCAGGACGTGCAACGGGCCATCAACAAGTGGTATCCGCGCGGCTTGGAGATGTTCGGCAACGAGCGGACGGGCGAAACGGCCGTCGCCTTCGGTTTCAAGCCGAAGACCAATGGGCAGGCGCAGGCCGAGTATATCGCCGAAGTCGAAGGAATCATCGAGGGCGTGAACATCGCCCTCGTGCGCGTGCACCATCCGAACATGCCTCCGGATGAAGCCCGACGCTTGATCCGCGAAGTGCAAAGTTCGGGCGAATCCCGTAAGGGCATTCGCCCTGAAGACCTCCTCCTTCTCCCGGATCGCCGGTTCTTCCGAAGGCGCGGGCCGGAGGAATACGTCTTCCAGCCTTATGACCTGCGCGGGAATCTGCTCACCGAAGGTGGGCGCCCGATCTCTCCGGAGCAATATCTCGCCTATCTGGCTCGGGTCTTGCCCGAATCGTATCTGGCGAGCGAGGATTTTCACCGATATGCCGAGCAGCTGAAGGCGCATCATGAGCGAAGAACAGGCGAGCCATCACCCTTTTGGCTCGCGTGAGTGGTCGTGAGGTTGGCTACCGTTCGTCCAGGAAACGAGGGCTTGATCAAACCTACCGTAACAGGCGACCGGAGTTTCGCCTCGAGCGATCCGAAAGATGCGCCCGACTCACCCCGGGGGAGATTCGAATCGCCCGCGCCGGCTTATCATCCCTACTGCCTCACGCTGAACGTGCGTGCCAGAGGCGGGCCAGAAGAGTAATCTGCCCCACATGGTGCGCCGCGTGCTCGACAAGGTGATGCAGGATCACCGACCGCCGAACCGGAAGACGACGCCGGCCCACGGGTCGAAGCTCATCCAGCGCACGTTCGTCCAGAGTACGAACCTTCCCGGCAATCTCTTCAAACACGGCTTTCAGCTCCGCGAGAAGCTCCGCCTTCGACCGAGGAGTCGGGAGCCACTCCCGCTCTGCCATCTGCGCCAGAGCCTGAGGGTCATAGTCTGTTTCGAAAGCGTACGTGCTCAATCGCCGGGATGCTCCGACGAGATGTTGAATCCGCGCCCCCATCGAAGGCGCCGTCGAAGCCGGCTCCCACCACAGCGCTTCCTCAGAAATTTCGTGCAGAGCTGCCTCCAGAAGATACCGCGCCTGCTCTAACCCTTTGATGAGATCCCCCTGACGCGGGGGGACAGATGCATCATCTGGCGTCAACCACGGTTCCATCATCGGCCTCCTTCAGTGTGCGTGAAAGCATCAGTCTCTACCCACAGCCTTCAATTCTACTCCGCGATCTCAATGAGCACGAGGTCTTCACAACGCCAGGGGGGAATGGGCGGAAGAGGTGGATCGCACGCGCCGCGCTTGGTGAAGATGCCGAAAAGGACGGGCACGCGATACGGGCGCGGCGGATACGGCGTATATCCGTCTGTCAGCACAAGCACCACATCCGGCATCGGTTGCAAGTTCAAGGCAGCTTCGATCCCGGCGACCATATTCGTCCCCCCGCCGCCCGGCAGCTTCCGACAGCACGAGAGGAAATCCGATCGAGTGAAGACCTTGATGGGCTCATAAGGAACGGCGTCGCAGGGGATGACGGTGATCGGCGTGCGCAAGCTCTCCAGGACCGCTCGCACTTCGGCCAGCGCTTGCCCCAGCTCTCGCTGGGAAATTGATCCCGAAGTATCCACCACGCAGGCGATCCGCGGCAAGAAATCCCCCCGCAACGATGGAGGAAAAACTGGGGCGTAGGCGAACGCCCGCCGATGCGGACGGTCGAAACTGTAGTCCACACGCTGTCCGGCGCCTCTGACGATGGCGCCACGCATGCGGCGCTTGAGCAGCTCGCGCCAATCCACTTTTGGTGCAAGCTTCTCTTCCGCCCACCGAATCCATCCGGCCGGAACGCTCCCTCGATCTTTTTGCTGCACGATCTGTTCGGCGACCGATCGCCGAACCACTTCTTGCTCCACGACCGACAGCGCCGGCGCCCGGGCATCGTCCTCAGCCAACTCCCACGATCGCCTTTCTCCATGCACGCCGCTGCCTTCATCGAATGCCGAGGAGAGTCCCTCTTCGGGTTGTTTCGGCTCCGAGGCCCGGTCGTCAGAAGATGGATGTTGCGTTACAAAGTTTTTCGAGGAGGGTTGTTCCGTCTTCGAGGCCCGGACGTCAGCCGATCCCTCTTGCTCTCCCGTCCCGGCTGAAGACGGCAACTGGCTCCTCTCCTGCAACCGGTCGTAGTAGAACTCGGCCAGCTTGCCTCCCGGCATGTTGAACTGAGAGGGGAGCAAGGGGGCAAAACGTTGCGGGTGCATGAGCCCCGGCAATCGGGCATCGTTGATCTCCAGATCGCTCGCGATGTTCCACAACTTGGCGCGCGCCTCCTTCTCCCGCGCGCGCTCGGCATGCTCGCGCAGCCGATGCGCAATCTCATGGAACCACACAAACCCCAACTCCGGCACGGCCTCCCTCCACTCGCTCTTTTCACGCACCAGTGCGGCCACCGCGTGCGGATTGAAGTAGACGCGCATCCCTTCATCCACGGCCGCCGGTCCCGGACAGGACTCCGTCAGCACCAATCGCGCGGCATAGAGGGCCGGCGCCAGCCAGGGGATCTGCTCGGCCGCATAGGCCCGCGCCATGCGCACGATCCTTTCGATCGCTTCCCTCTCCATGGCCCTCAATCCTTGACGAGCATCGCCACGAACGAGCGAAGTGGCGTCTCCTCGAAGACGCGATGCATGAGTCTCTGAAACTCCTTCAATCTCCCCACCTCTTGCGCTTTCGTGACTGCCCGCTGCAGGATTTGCCCGCGAGTAATATGCTTCATCGGGATGAAGATCGTATCCACGCGATTGTTCTCGCATACCCGGAGCGCTAGCTCGAGGAAGACCGTCGTCGCCTTGAGGAAATCCACGCGCTGCTCGCTCGCACGTCGAAGCAGGGATGCTCCTAAAGCTGAGAAGAGCACGTAAAGCTCATCATCGCGCAATCGTGTGACATCCACTGTGGTCTTGCCGTCCAGCAAGCTGTCCGGATCAGGCAGGTGAAGGTTCTTCACGAATCCCATAAAGGCCACGGCTGGCCCCCGCCCCACACACCCTTCCAGGAGATTGGCGAACACAACGGTCCCCTCTTTGCCCGGCTTCGGCGCCTTGCCCAAGAGATCGCACGAAGCCATCAAGTGAATGGCGAACTCCCATGTGCGTGGCGAAGCGAACGCTCGGTCCTCATCCGAAGCCGATGAGCGCACGAGATTAGGGCTGCGCCGCAAGAACGCTTCCACGAGCAGCTTCCAGTGAAGGACGCACTCTCCATGCACAGCGGGATCAATTGTCGGAAGGTCAGGCCGGGGGAAGCCCTCGCGCAACGCCTCCAGGTATTCTCTCTCCTCCCACTCCCATCGGATATGCAGGAACCGGTTGCGCAAGGGAGGGGACAACTCCCATCCGCTGCTCACCATATCGGGCGGATTCGCCGCCGCGACTACCCGCACGCCGGGCGGGAGATCGCGAAACCCCACCTTCCGCTCCAGGATCACCCGTAAGAGCGCCGCTTGAACCGACGGAGGCGCCGTCGTCAATTCGTCGAGAAAGAGGATGCCCTGCTGCGCCTGGTCAAAAGCGAAGCTCCACTCCGGCGGCACGAACCGCATTCGCCCGTTCTCGTGCATCGGCATGCCGGAAAAATCGGTCGGATCGTGAATCGAAGTAATGAGCGTGACCACAGGAAATCCCTCGCGGGCCAGCCCCTCGACGAAACTGGATTTCCCTTCACCCGGCGCCCCCCAGAGGAGCGCCGGAATGCCCCAATGGCCTTTGGGCGAAGGCGTCTGAAGCGCGATGAGTAACTCCTCGGCCCCTTTCGGCAGAACCATGCCTCACCTCCCTTGAAAATACTCTGGGAGCGCACGCCTCCGGCTCGCCTGCTTCTGCTGGCGACACGCGAGCGCTCTCAGATGTTCCTCGTCCGTGGCGAACGTCCCGTTCATGAGCGATTCCTACTTAAGGACGAAGTCATCCCTGAGATCCACGATGCGCCGGTTTCCTTCGCCGGGCACATCCTCGAATCTCACGACAAGATAAGGCGGATGTTCACGGTGAATCTTTTCGATCCTTCCCCTCCCATAGCGGGGATGAACGATCCATCTCCCGATTAGCAGTTTCAGAGCGCGCTCGCCGATCCGTTCGATGACTTCGACGACGGCCTCCCTCACCTGCTGATTCGAGTTGTTTAATGCCTCGATCAACGGCTCAATGGCTGCTGCCCCGATCCTCCCCAACGCCTCCACCGCCGCCTCGCGAACATTCCAATCCTCATCCCCCAGCGCCGCAATCATCTGTGCATTCCCACTCCTCCAATATTGCTTTGGCCCTCTCTTTTACCCCTCCACGCGGGCGAGCGAAGAAAGACATCACTTGATTGGCTATCTTATCGGTCAGGAACCGGAGGCAGGGAAGATCCCCCTTCCACACGTAAAGAACCTGCTGCACGAACCGCTTCACCTCGTCCAATGCTTTGGGACATGTGCTTTGGGCTAGACGACGGGCACTTTCGGGCAAAAGAAGGCAGGGGGAGGACATCGTGACCGCCCCCCACCATGTGAGCGTCATCGAGACCGGATGGCTCGATGAACCGCAGGCAAGATCGAAGGTCAATTCAAGTGCATCCTCACTTCTTGTCAAGCGCATCCTCCTTCTTGGCAAAGTACCACTTGGCCAGTTGGCAAAGTACCACTTGGCCAGGTGCCGCGAGCGGATCTGCTCAGCTTGCTCTTCGGTCAACTGATCCGAAGGCACGCTCACATTAAGACCAAGCCGCCGCGCCTCTTCGATCACGCGACGCGGCTCGAGCTTTAACTCTCGGGCCAGTTCATAAATGCGTATCCTTCTCACCGCTTCTCCCTCCCGGTGCGGTCTTCTCCCCCTCGCGCCATGGGAGGATGCGCGAGGCAACTTACTCTTCCTCTCCTGTGGATGGGCTCCGGGCGGGCTCTTTCTCTCCCACGACCTCGCATGCCGCCGCGATCTCCTCCGTCGTCTGGATTAGATTCCGGTTCCGCTTCTCCGCAAACCGATTTGCATCGGAGCCGGCGCCCTGTCCGACCATCACGCATCAGCGACCTCTCCACAAGTTGAGTTCTCGGGGGACCTACCTCCCAAGCTTTCTCCGGCGATCTCCGCATGTTATGCGGGGTCGCTCATCAAGCTCCGGTTCGGATTCCCCGACCGGATCGGCGAGAGTATAGCACATCGGGCGCGCTCGGTGAGCTAGGAAACACGCGTTTGTCCGGAGTTCGTGCTCCGGTCGTTTCGGGGAGAGCGCCGGTGACCTAAGTCATGGTCGGGAGTAACCGACAGGCGGTATCTTGGGCTCCTGATCATGAGGGGAAAAGGAGGCCAGAAGCGATGACCGACACTCGATTATCGCCATGGTGGCGGCATGCCGTGATTCTCGTGGTGATCGCGGGATTCACGATCCTGATCGCCCTGGCAGCGAAGGCATATCAAGACGCACCGCCGATTCCCGAACGGATTGTGGATCCTAGCGGCCGCGTCCTTTTCACGCGCGAAGACATTTTGGGAGGGCAACAGGTCTTCCTGAAATACGGCCTGATGGAGAACGGGACGATCTGGGGGCACGGAGCATATTTGGGGCCGGACTTCTCGGCCGAATATTTGCGCGCGCTCGGGCAAGATACGGCGGCTTGGATCGCGCGCGAACGCTTCGGTCGCGATCTGGATGCCCTCGCCGAGTCCGAACGGAACGCCGTTTGGGCTGAAGTCCCGCGGCTGCTCAAGCAGAACCGCTATGATCCGGAGCGTCGCGTCTTAGTCTTCACGGAACCGGAGGCGCTCTCCTACAAGCGGCAGATTCGCATGTGGGCGGAATATTTCTCGCACCCGGCGCGGAATTTGGGCTTGCCGGCCGCGTACATTCGCGATGCGGACGAAGCGCGGCGCTTGACGGCTTTCTTCGCATGGACAGCGTGGGCTTCGGTCGCGCCGCGTCCCGGTCGGACGTACTCTTACACGAACAACTTCCCGTACGATCCGACCGTGGGGAACACGCCGACGAGCGAGACGGTGCTGTGGAGCGCCCTCAGCCTGATCGCGCTGTTGGGCGGATTGGCCATCGTGCTCTTCGCCTTCGGCAAATTCAATTACCTGGGCTGGAAGGAGCGTGAGGGACACGCGTATCCGCAGCTCATCCCGGGTCAGGCGACGCCGGGGCAGCGCGCTGTGCTCAAGTACTTCGTCATCGTGGCGCTGCTGTTTCTGGCACAAGTGCTCGCCGGTGGAGCGGTGGCGCACTATCGCGCCGATCCCGTGAGCTTCTATGGCCTAGACCTCTCCCGTTGGCTCCCGAGCCATATCTTGCGGACGTGGCATCTGCAATTGGCCATCTTCTGGGTGGCGACGGCCTATATTGCCGGAGGGCTCTTTCTGGCGCCAGCCTTGAGTGGATATGAGCCGCGCCATCAGGTGCGGGGCGTCAATGGGCTTTTTGTGGCGCTCGCGCTCGTCGTCGTGGGAAGCTTACTGGGCGAATTCCTCGGCGTGCATCGGCTCATAGGCCGACTTTGGTTTTGGTTCGGACATCAGGGATGGGAGTATCTGGATCTCGGGCGCGCGTGGCAGGTCCTGCTAGCTGGAGGATTAGTGCTGTGGCTCGTGCTGCTGTTCCGAACTCTCGCGCCAGCCCGACACGATCCCCAGCGCCGCGAGATCCTCTCGCTCTTCCTCTATGCGGCCGTAGCCATTCCGCTCTTCTACCTCCCGGCGATGTTCTTCACCAGCCGGAGCCATTATTCGGTCGTAGATACGTGGCGCTTCTGGATCATCCACCTGTGGGTCGAAGGCTTCTTCGAGCTGTTCGTCACGGTGATGGTGGCGGCGATCTTCTATCGGCTCGGATTGGTCTCGCACACGACGGCGGCGCGCGTCGTCTACCTGGATGCGTTGCTCTATTTGGGGAGCGGGATCGTCGGAACGGGTCATCATTGGTATTGGACCGGCCAATCGCACATCACGATGGCGCTCGGCGCGACGTTCTCCGCAATGGAGGTGATCCCGCTGACGCTGCTCACACTCGATGCTTGGGACTTCATCAAGCTGACGCGCCAACGCTGTGACCTCTGCGGCCAACCCGTCTCCGTTCCGCATCGCTGGACGTTCTACTTTCTGATGGCTGTGGGATTTTGGAACTTCGTCGGCGCGGGTGTCTTCGGGTTCCTGATCAATCTGCCGATCGTGAGTTACTTCGAGGTCGGGACGCTGTTAACGCCCAATCATGGGCATGCCGCGATGATGGGCGTGTTCGGGATGCTGGCCGTGGCGTTGATGGTCTTCACGTTTCGCCAGGTGCTCTCCGACGAACGATGGGCGGTGGTTGAGCCACTGGTCCGTCTCTCCTTTTGGGGCTTGAACCTCGGGCTCGCGCTCATGGTCATATTGAATCTCTTCCCCGGCGGCGTGCTTCAACTTCTGGATGTGCTCCGGAACGGATATGCCCACGCCCGGAGCCTGGAGTTTCTGAATCAGCCGATCATGCGGCGGATCGAATGGTTGCGCTTGCCGGCCGATCTCGTCTTCATCGGGCTGGGCGTGGTGCCGCTGGTGCTGGCGGCGCTGCGGACCTATCGGTTGGCGCAAGCGGAAGTGCGAGTGGGCGTCTCGGAAGTCGCTCCGGTGCGACCGCTGGCGTAACGTGAGGCGCGTCGGGATTGTCGGGACTTCGTTCAAGGAGGAGGGGAACGATAAGCCGCCGGTGACTTAGGTCACGGCGCTCTCAAGCCGAGGAGGATATGCTGGAAGCCTACGGGGAAGCCTCCTGGGCGCCCCGAAGAAGGAAATCGCGAGGAGGGAGAGGATGAAGATCGCGCTCATCGTCGCGCTCATCATCGTGGGGATCATCGCAGGCGGTGTGTTCTACATTCGCCAGAAGATCGCGGAGAAGTTGGGCAACACGACCTTCGGCGGAGACGTGGGCGATCTCAGTCGGCGCGTGGCGTTGCCGATGATGGACGATCAATGGTTGGGCGAGCGGAGACGTCAACAGGAACCACCCGAATCGGCGACGCGAGCGAAAGGAGGAGCCGTATGAGCAAGCGAGGAATCACAGGGGAGATGCTATTGCCGGAAGTGATCCAGCGTTTTCCGGCCACGCGCGCCGTGTTCGATCGGTATGGGCTTCGCGGCTGCGGTGGGCCGGAAGGTCCGCGCGAGACGATCGCCTGGTTCGCACGACTGCACGGCGTGCCGCTTGAGCGGCTGCTCGAAGAGCTGAACGCGGTGGCCGAGGACGCGGCGCCGACGGGCGAGATCGTCTTTCGGCCCACGCGCGCGGATACGATCTATCGTCCGTTCTTTCTGGCGGGACTCGCGACGCTGTTCACCCTCGGCTGCGCGTGGGGCGCAGTGAACCTTTGGCTCATGGGGACGCGGCAGAACTTCGCCGGCGTGGATTATTCGTGGATCCTCGCGCACGGGCACGCGATGGTCTTCGGTGTGGTCAGCTTCTTCATCATGGGCTTTGCCTATCAGGCGTTCCCGCGCTTCAAACACACGAATTTGTGGCGGCCGACGTTGGCCTTCGCGACGCTGCCGCTCATGGCTGCCGGGATCGCGCTGCAAGCGGGCGCGCACCTTCTGGCGCCGCGCGGACCGTTTCTGGCGCTCGGTTTGCTGGCCGGAACTTTGCAACTTCTGGCCGTCGCGCTTTTCGCTTGGGTGCTCCGGCAAACGTTTCGACAAGCAGCTCGGCCCGAACCGTATGACTGCTTCGTCCAAGCTGCGCTCTTTTGGTTCTTGCTCGCGGCGGTCGCCAATCCCCTCGTCTTCTGGCTCTTCGAGACGGCACCGACGCGCTCAGCGTTTCTCTTTCGCGTGGCGACGTTCAACATCCCTTATCGCGACGTGCAACTTCTGGGGATCGCCGTGGTCATGATCCTGGGCGTCTCGCTGCGCTTTCTGCCGCACGCCTATGCGTTGCGAGAACCGACGCCAGCCTGGCGACAGTTCACCTTCTGGGGAACGAACGGCGCGATCGCGATGGCCATCCTCGCGTTTCTCGCGGGCATGCTCTCGGGCAATTCCCGATGGCTGATCGGGCAAGAGATGGCCGCACTCGTGCTGCTCCTTGTGGCGCTCGGGACGCCGCGTCAGTATCGGCTCTTCGGCCCCATCCCGGAGAGCGAACGCGATCGCGGTGTGAAGTTCATCCGCGCGGCCTACGTATGGTTCATCGTGGCGATGGCGATGTTGGCGTTGGTTCCCGTCTACAACCTGCTCATCTATCAACCGCTCACGGGAGCCACGGTGCCGTTCTCGCACGCCTTCTTCGGGGCATATCGGCATGCGCTGACGGTCGGCTTCATCACGATGATGATCGTGGGCGTCTCGAGTAAGGTCGTACCGACGCTCTCGGGCGTGGACGTGCGGAGCGCTCCGGCGCTCTGGCCGACGTTTTGGCTCCTCAACATCGGCAACGCGCTTCGCATCACGACGGAGATCGCAACCGATTTCACGGCGGCGGCGTTCGCCGTGATGGGCCTCTCGGGATTCATCGAGGTCGCCGGACTGACCTTGTGGGGATATGAGCTGATGCGGAACATGCGCGTCGGGAAGCGGCTTGAGCGCGAAGCGTGGGGGCGCGCGACGAGCGAGCCGCTCATCCTCGGGCCGCAGACGCGAGTCGCCGAGGTGTTGGAACGGTATCCGCAAGCGCTCGACATCTTCTTGCGGCATGGGTTCGCGCCGCTTCAAAATCCTGTCTTGCGACGGACGATGGCGCGCGTCGTGACGCTCGAGCAAGCGTGCCGACGGGAAGGCGTGGAGTTGGATCGGTTACTCGCAGACCTGCGGGCGCTCATCGAATCCGAACGGAAGGCGCGCGCCTCATCGTCGGAAGCGCGCGAAGCCTTCTCCGTGTAGGGGGTGGATATGTCGCGCGACGAATGGATCACGACCGAACACGAGCCGGCGCGCGATCTTGTGGACCCCGTCGAGCGCGCGTCGAGCTTCCTCGCGCTGCTTCGCGTGCACGAGCGATTGAACGAGTTGTTCCTGCGACATCAAGAGGCGCTGCTTGAGCAAGACATCGCGCGAGCGCGGGAACGGCTCGCCGTCTATGAACAGGAGCTGCTCGCGCACATGCGCCCGGAGGAGGACATCCTGCTGCCCGTCTACGCGCGTGCGGGCGCGATCCCGGGCGGACCGATCGAGTTGTTCCTCGGCGAGCACCGAAAGATGAGGGAATTCCTCGAGCGGTTTCGCATGGCGCTCGCGGAGCTGGAGGCGCATCCGGCGGACCGGCGGCGACGGATCCTCCGGCTCTTCGACGAACAGACGATGTTCAAGCATCTCGTCGAGCATCATGATCTGCGCGAGCGGAACATCCTCTATCCGACGCTCGATCGCATCACGACTGAAGCGGAGCGGCGCGAGCTGCTGCGACGGTGTTTGGATGCGACCCTGAACGCATGGACCTACAACGAACATCGGAGGAGCGTGAGTATGCCCGGACCAATAGAGATCTTGACGCATGAACACCGGATCATCGAGCGAGCGCTTCGGGCGCTGCGCGGCGTTTGTCAGAGGCTCGAGCATGGCGCATCGGTTCCCGCCGACGTGCCCGCACAGCTTGTGAGGTTCATCCAAACGTTCGCCGATCGCTGCCATCACGGGAAGGAGGAGAAGCATCTCTTCCCGACGCTCCAAGAGCATGGCGTGCCGCGCGAGGGTGGGCCCATCGGCGTCATGCTCCAGGAGCATGAGCTGGGGCGCGGATTCGTGCGCGAGATGGCTGAGGCGGCGTCGGCCTACGAACGCGGGGAATCGGACGCGACCTCGCGCTTTGTGAGCGCAGCTCAGTCGTACCTGGACTTGTTGGCGCAGCACATCTACAAGGAAGATCACGTGCTCTTTCCGATCGCCGAGAACGTCCTGGATGCGTCGACGAAAGCGGCGCTCGTCGAGGCATTCGAGCGCGAGGAAGCGGCGCTCGGTCTCGGAACGCATGAGCAGTATGAGGCGACGGCCAGCGAGCTGGAGAAAGCGTGGGCGACGTGAAGTGAGGCGGACGTTCGCGCCGCTGGAGGAGGGAGCCGACGATGGGCTGGCGCGGTCGTCTGAAGTTGCCGAAAGAGCATGGAGCATGGGCGATGCTCTATGTCCCACTCGCAATTGGGACGCTTGCGGCTGAGGGCGAGCGTCGCCCTGTGCTCTGGCTTAGCCTAGCCGTGACCTTTCTCTTCATCGCGCGCGAGTCAGTGCTCGCGTGGTGGCGGGCGCGCCGTCGCCACCAGCCGGCTCGGCTGGCGCGAACGTGGATGCTCATCTACTTCGGGTTGGCGGCCATCTTCGGCGCTCCGCTTCTTCTGGAATACCGGCTGCTTGGCCTGATCCCGCTGGCGATCGGCGCCATGGCTCTACTGCTTGTGAATGCCGAGCAGGCGGCGCGGCTTGAGGATCGTACGATCCTAGGGGAGCTGTTGGCCATCTTCGGGCTCACGATGACGGCGCCGGCCGCGCATTACGTGATCCGGCGGCAATGGGAACTGATGGCCTTGGGGCTTTGGGGAGTGAGCACGCTCTATTTCGCCAGTAGCGTCTTCTACGTCAAGCTGCGCCTGCAGGCCGCTCACGGGCGATCGCCGGAGCGGCGAGAACAGGCGCGACGACAGTGCGCGATCTATCACGCGTTTTTGATCGCCGCGCTAGTGAGCCTCGCCCTCACGCATCGCATGGGCGTATTCCTCGCGCTGGCGTTCGCTCCGGCGCTGGGGCGCGCGTTCCGACACGTCCTCTGGCCTGCCGAGCATGTGAATCTGCGGCGCGTCGGGCTTGCGGAGATCTTCAACGCCTTCGTCTTTCTGATCTTCGCAGCCCTGGCCTTTCGCTCTCTCTGAGCCCGAGGAGCTTCAGGGCCTCAGCAGAATTCCTTTCGCCCCTGGCGCGTCAACCGATCGGGGAATTGGCGCACGTCTTGCGAGCGCGCGAGATCCCCGACAAGCAGGACGTCGGGCGTATCCACGATCATGATGCGTTCGAGCCCGAGCACGGCGATCAACCGCCCCGTCTGCGAGTAGACGAGCGAATCACGCACGTCAATGAGCATGGCCTCGCCGACGATCAAGTTTCGCGCCTCATCGCGCTCGCGAGCGCGCAGTTCGTGAACGGCCTGCCAACTGCCGACGTCGCTCCAGCCGAAAGTGACCGGAAGGACGTAGATCGGCTCCTCGGTCTTCTCCATGATGCCGTAGTCAATTGAGATCGCTTCGACCTGACCGTAGACCTCTTCCAAGGTCTGCTCATACGTGCCGGCGCGCAGGCTTTCCTCCAGTTGGAGGAGCGCGCGGGCCAAGTGAGGGAGATGCCGCGCGATCTCCCGCCAAATGGTCTGCACCGTGAAGGCGAAGATGCCGCTGTTCCACAGATACTGTCGGCTGGCGACGTACTGCTGAGCCGTCGGCAGATCGGGCTTCTCCACAAACCGCTCAACGCGGTGGACGGGATGGCCGAGGACGGGTTCGCATGGCGCGCCCTTGAGGATGTAGCCATAGCCGGTCTCCGGGCGCGTGGGCGTGACTCCCAAGGTGGCGATGCCCCCTGAGCGCACGAGCGTCGCGGCAGCGCGGAGCGCTTCTCGGAATGCTTCGTCATCGGCGACGAAATGATCCGACGGCACCGCGATCAGGACGGCATCGTCCGCTTCGCGCTTGACGTGCAAGGCGGCCAACCCAATGCAAGGGGCCGTATTCCGCCCCTCTGGCTCGACGAGAATGCGCACGGCGCGCCCCGTGAAGATCTCCCGCACGCGGGGCTCATGCCAGCGATTGGTGACGATCAAAATGCGCGAGTCCTCGACAAGCGGCGCCAGGCGTAGATACGTCTCTTCGATCATCGGACGCGGGCCCGTGATGTTCAGGAACTGCTTCGGCAGCCGAGCCCGACTGGCTGGCCAAAAGCGCGTGCCTGATCCTCCGGCCATAATCGCAATGTAGGTCGCATCCATATGCTCATGCCTCCTCGTCTCACGAAGTGGCGGACAAATGCTACCACCCGATGCTCTTGACGCCGTTCCGAGACCCTTCCCCATCTCCCAACCCAGAGAGAACTGAAATGACCGAGAGCAAGCTCATCCGAACCCCATATCCGGACGGTCTCCAAAGTGACGTCCGTCTGCTGAGCGGCCCCTTCGATCGCGAGGAACGCCATCGGTGGCCCTCCCGTCCGCGACGTGACCGTACTCAATGTACCGGGCTTCTCGGCGCGAAGCAATGGCGGACCGCCTCTTCTGGAGACATTCGAAGGGCGAATGGACTGGACAGCTTCGGGCAGACGTGGTATCTTTGCCGATGTTCAGATGTTGAACGCGCGCCCGTAGCTCAGTTGGACAGAGCGTCGGCCTCCGGAGCCGAAGGTCGCTGGTTCGAATCCAGTCGGGCGCGCCATTTTCTTTGCGTCGGTCAGCGAAGGGGGAGCGGTCGCGATCCCCTTCGAGCCGCACGCGGACAAGCGGGAGAAAGCGCACATGGATGAGGCGATCATGCGCTCCCTCTGGCGGGAGGCCGCGCTCGAATGCCTCAACGAGGCCTGTCGTCAACGATACCCCCTCACGGAAAAACTCTTCGCGTGTCCGAGCTGCGGCGATTTGCTCTGGATCGCGTATGAACCAGCCGGCGAGGAGCCCGACGTGGCGCGGGCGCGCTGGCGCGAGCGTCGGCTCTCGGACGATCCCCTCGATCAAAGTGGCGTCTGGCGCTTTCGGGAATGTCTGCCGCCGATTGCGCCTTCACACATCGTCACCCTGCGAGAGGGGAATACGCCGATCTATCGCGCGCGCTTCTGCGCCCAGTATGCTGGCGTCCGCGACCTCCTCTTCAAGCATCTCGGCCTCAATCCGACGGGGTCGTTCAAAGACTACGGTATGACGGTGGCCGTCAGCCAGGCGCGCGCGCTCGGCGCGCGCATCCTCCTTTGCGCGTCCACCGGAAATACGTCGGCCTCCATGGCCGCTTATGCTGCGCGCGCCGGAATGCGAGCCATCGTCCTCATTCCGGGCGAGAACGTCGCCATGGGCAAGGTGGCGCAGGCGCTTGAATACGGAGCGGTGACGCTGCAGGTGAAGGGCGCGAACTTCGATGACGTCTTGCGCCTGGTGCGCGAGCTGAGCGCGCGACCGGACGTGTATCTCCTGAACTCGCTCAACCCCTTTCGGATCGAGGGGCAGAAGGTGATCTTCATCGAGCTGCTCGATCAACTCGGATGGGAGGTGCCAGAGCATCTCGTCGTCCCGGGGGGAAATCTAGGGAATTCGGCGGCGCTCTTCAAGGCGATGGTGGAGTTGCGGCAACTGGGACTGATCGCGCGGTGGCCGAAGCTGACGATCGTGCAGGCGCAAGGCGCGAGTCCGCTTGTCGAGGCCGTAGCGCGCGGCGCCAAGTGCATCACGCCGGTCGCACAGCCACGCACGCGCGCGACGGCCATCCGCATCGGCCATCCGGTGAATTGGAAGCGCGCGCTCCGGGCGTTGGAAGCGACCGGCGGATTCTGCGTGGCCGTGAGCGAAGAAGAGATCGCCGAGGCTAAGGCGGCCATCGGCCGCGACGGCATCGGCTGCGAGCCGGCCTCGGCGGCGACGCTAGCCGCCGTCAAGAAGCTGCGCGAGCAGGGGAAGCTCGTTCCCTCGGAAACGATCGTGGCACTTCTGACCGGCCACTTGCTGAAGGATCCCGAGTACACGCTGCGCTATCACAGCGGTCAACTCGACGATGTGCTCACCGGACGCCCCCTCAGCGGTCGCTTGGCGAATCCCCCGATCTCGGTGGAGCCCCATCTTGACGCCATTGCCCGATACTTTTACGATGGAAGGTTTTCAACGTGAGGCGAGGAGGCGAGGATGTTGCGGCACCGAACCCTGGCGGTCCTTGGCGCCGGCAAAATCGGTGAAGCGCTGATTCGGGGCCTGCTCGAATCGGAATTGCTGGAGCGGGAGAATATCATCGCGACGGCGAAGCATCAGAAGCGGCTCGACTTTCTGGCTGAGCATTACGGCGTGCGGACGACGCTCAATAATGCCCTCGCCGTCGAGCAAGCGGAATTGGTGCTCTTAAGCGTTAAGCCGCAGACGATGCGCGAGCTGGTGGAGGAGATCGCGCCGGTCGTCACCCCACGGCATCTGCTCATCTCGGTGGCGGCGTCGGTCCCGACAGCGTTCATCGAGAGCTTGTTGCCGGTCGAAGTCCCCGTCGTTCGAGCCATGCCCAATACCCCGTGCGTCATTCGCGCGGGGATGACGGTGCTCTGCCGCGGTCGTTATGCGACGGAATCGCATCTGCAACTGGCGCGCTCGCTCTTCGACGCCGTCGGACGCACGATGATCCTGGACGAGGGCTACATGGACGCCGTGACGGGATTGAGCGCCAGCGGTCCGGCGTTCATCTATATCATCATCGAATCGCTGGCTGAGGCGGGGGTGAAGGTCGGCCTGGCGCGCGACGTGGCCACTGAGCTGGCCGCGCAGACGACGCTCGGAGCGGCAAAGATGGTGCTCGTCACCAATGAGCATCCGGCCAAGCTCAAGGATGCCGTGACGACGCCTGCCGGATGTACGATCGACGGCATCCTGGAACTGGAAGAAGGAAGGCTACGCGTGACGTTGATCAAAGCGGTCGTCAAAGCCACCGAGCGCGCGCGCTGCCTGTTCCCCAACGGGGAGCGGACATGATGGGCGAAGCCTGCTGGGAACGCGCATGGCCGACACTTCGCGCGCGTGTGCGCGAACTGGCGGCGGTGCTTGTGGAGACGCCAACGCCTAGTGGCAATGAAGCGGCGCTCTATCCTTTCTTGACCGGCGTGCTCCAAGCCTGCGGCTTTCGCGTGGAGCGGCAGATGACGTCGCTCGGACGCGAGAATCTCGTCGCGCGACGTGGCCGAAGCACCCTGCTCTTCTCCGCGCATGTGGACACGTATCCGGCCTACACGCATCCAGAACCTTATCGGCTACGTCAGGAGAACGACCGACTCATCGGACGCGGCGTCGTGGATTGTAAGGGGCAGATCGCCGCACTGCTTGGCGCTGTCGAACTGGTGGACGCGCCTTGTCAGATCGCCTTCGTCGTGGACGAGGAGCGCACGGCGCTTGGCTCGCGCGAGGTGCAGGTCGAAGCTGAGGGGGTGATCGTGCTCGAGCCGACCGAGTTGCGCCCGGTCATCGCGCACGCGGGAGCGATCGAGTTAGAGGTCACCGTCTACGGACGGGCGGCTCACGGGAGCGCGCCGCACTGTGGGGAGAACGCCGTCCTCAAAGCCATGCGCGTGATTGAGGAGATCGGGCAGTTGCCTTTCCTCGCGCAGACGCATCCGCTCTTCCCGCCGGCTCCGTGGGTGACGTTGGGGAAGATCGAGGGGGGATTCGATACGATGGTCGTCCCCAATCGCTGCACCTTCCAGATGGATGTGCGCGTGTTGCCGGGCGTCTCCATCCGCACGGCATGCGAACAATTGTTTGCCCTGGTGGCGCAGCATGGGGCGGAGCTGACGATCCTCGATGTCTCGGAACCCTCAGAGGTTGACGCGCAGCATCCGGTCGTTCGCGCGCTTGTGGCCGCCCATGAGGCGATCACCGGTGAGCGTCCGACGCCCTGCGGCTACTATAGCTTCACCGATGCCACCCACTATCTGCAGCGTGGCTTCCCGGCCGTCGTCTACGGTGCCGGAAGCCTCGGCGTCGCGCACTCCGACCACGAATGGGTCGCGCTTGAGGAGCTGGAGATCGCCGCGCGCGTCTTCGCGCACGTGATCGCTCATTGGCCCTGAGCTTCCTCAAGGGGTTTGACCATGCGCACCCACTCGCCCAGCTGAACGCCGCATTCTTCAAACCCCAAGCTCCGGTACCATCGGCGCGCGTGCCAATTGCGCTCCCCGACCCAGAGGCTGACGTATCGGCGACCGCGCTGCCAAGCATACGCGATGGCCGCCTCAATGAGCCGTCGTCCTACGCCTTTCCCTTTCCAGTCGGGATGGACACAGATCTCATGGATCTCGCCCGTCTCCCCCAAACGCTTATCCCACCACTGGGCGTGGATGCTCACGAATCCGACCACCCGCCCCGCTACCTCCGCCACGAAGAACCCCTCGGGTTCGCCGCTGTAGAGCCAGTTCAGATAGTTGCGGATACGGAACGTGGTCGTATCGGCGTATTCCTCCAGGCCCCGATAAGCCTGCCGATAGACCTCCTCCAGCTGATCGAGTTCCTCGACACGTCCCCGTCGCACGATGACCGATGGCGATGGGATCACGTCAACCATAGCGCGAATCGCACTGATCCTCACGAAGATATTATCGTCCGGCGGACGGGCACGAAGCAATCTCTCGGAGGTCCGCTCGACGTCGAGGGCGCAGGCCGATGCTTGCTTGCCCGACGGCGGTTTGATAGAGTGTAGGTCGAACGCGCGAGGTGTTGGGGTTCCTCCGACATCGGCTCGGGGGAAACTCCGAAGGAGGGAGAGCCATGCCGATGTACGAATACGTGTGCGAGAAATGCGGGGAGAAGTTCGAGAAGCTCGTCTTCTCCGCCGAGACGAAGATCGCATGCCCCCGCTGCGGGAGTCCTGCTTGCGAGCGCGTCTACTCCTCGTTCGCTTTCGGCGTGGCGCGGAAGTTCACGGCGAGCATCCGCTCCGCGAGCGGATGCGGATGCTCGGCTGGAGGGTGCGGATGTCATCGCGGGTGACCATCGCCGAGAAGTTGCAACATCTGCGCGAGCTGAACCGCGTGGCCGAGGCCGGCGGCGGGCCCGAGCGCGTGGCGCGCCAGCATGCCGAGGGGAAGATGACGGCCCGCGAACGGATCGAATATCTCCTGGACGAGGGGACGTTCGAAGAGTTCGACAAGTTCAAGAAGCATCGGTGCACGGATTTCGGCATGGCTGAGCAACAATATCTCGGCGATGGGGTCGTCGCCGGATGGGGGAAGATTGAAGGGCGGACGGTCTTCGTCTTCGCGCAAGACTTCACCGTCTTCGGCGGATCGCTCTCAGAGACCAACGCCGAGAAGATTTGCAAGATCATGGACCTGGCGATGAAAGTCGGCGCGCCCATCATCGGCCTGAACGATTCCGGAGGCGCGCGCATTCAAGAGGGCGTAGCGTCGTTGGCCGGATACGCCGAGATCTTCCTCCGCAACGTGCTCGCTTCCGGGGTCGTGCCGCAGATCTCGGCCATCATGGGGCCGTGTGCCGGAGGCGCCGTCTACAGTCCCGCCCTCACCGATTTCATCATCATGACCAAGCGTACGAGCTACATGTTCATCACCGGGCCGGAGGTCATCCGCGCCGTCACGCACGAGGAAGTGACCAAAGAGGACCTCGGCGGCGCCATGGCGCACAATACAAAAAGCGGCGTCGCACACTTCGCCGTGGACACGGAGGAGGATTGCTTGAATCTGATTCGCGAACTGCTCTCGTTTCTGCCCTCGAACAATCTGGAGGATCCGCCCCGACGACCGTGCCATGATCCGGTGGACCGCATGGAGGAACGCCTGGACACACTTGTGCCGGCCGAGCCGCACCTCCCCTACGATATCCGCGACATCATCCACCTAGTCGTGGACGACGGGTATTTCCTGGAGGTACAGGAACATTTCGCGCCGAACATCGTCATCGGCTTTGCCCGCCTCAACGGGCGCCCCGTCGGGATCGTGGCCAATCAACCAGCGTATCTGGCCGGCGTGCTCGATATTGATGCCTCGGTGAAGGCCGCTCGGTTTGTGCGCTTCTGCGATTGCTTCAACATCCCGATCATCACGTTCGAGGACGTGCCGGGCTTTCTGCCCGGCGTGGATCAAGAGCATCGCGGCGTCATCCGGCACGGAGCGAAGCTCCTGTACGCCTACGCCGAGGCCACGGTGCCGAAGATCACAGTGATCACGCGGAAGTCTTACGGCGGCGCTTACTGCGTCATGGGCTCGAAGCATCTGCGCACGGATGTGAACTTCGCCTGGCCGACGGCGGAGATCGCCGTTATGGGCCCTGAAGGCGCCGTCAACATCCTCTATCGCCGGGAGATTCAGAGCGCGCGCGATCCGGAGGACGTCCGTCGCCAGCGCATTCGCGAATACGAGGAGAAGTTCGCCTCTCCATATGTCGCTGCCGAGCGCGGGTTCATTGACGAAGTGATCGAGCCGCGCCTCACGCGCCCGAAGCTGATTCGCGCCTTGGAGATGCTTGACACCAAGCGCGACACGAACCCGCCGCGCAAGCACGGGAATATCCCGCTCTGAAGGAGCGGGATCCGCAAGGGGGAGAAGGTGTCATGAGCGATGAGCCCCATTTCTCCAACGAGTGGCTGGAGAGGTTGCGAAGTATCCTCCCGGAATACCGGGGATATGCCGAGCAGGCCTCTCGCCGGGAGCAGGATGCCCTCTACCGCCAATACGTGAGCGATCGGCTCAGCGGATTGCTCACGCCGCTGGAGCAGCTCATCGGCGAACGGGCTCATGCCGGGCAAGTCCTCGAGGTTTTGCCCCTGGAGCGCGTCCGCGAAAAGTTGCGCACGCTCATTGGCGAGCTGCGTGCGCCCGATTACGGCGCGACCGCCTTCTTCAACGAGCGTCCGGTGGACGAGACCGTGCTCGATCTGCTCTATCAATATGATCTCGTGCTCACCGAGCAGGTGCGAGCCGCGCAAGCACAACTGGAGGAGCTGCGGACGCACCCGCTGGAGGATTTCCTCACGGCCGCCGAGCGATTGGAAGCGACGGTGCTCGCTCTGGAAGCCGAGTTCAAAAGCCGCTGCGAAGTGATTCGCTACTGGATGTGAGCCATGATCGCGACCAAGGGATTGACGAAAGCCTACGATGGAAAAGTCGCCGTTGAAGCCCTCACGATGGACGTCCGGCCTGGGGAGATCTTCGGCCTGCTCGGACCAAACGGCGCGGGGAAGACGACGACGGTGCGCATGCTCGCGGCGCTCATTGCGCCGACAGCAGGCGAAGCGATCATCGGGGGATATCGCCTGGGAGAGCAAGATGCCGCGATTCGGCGCATCGTCGGGATTGTGACCGAGGCTCCGGGGCTCTACGAACGCTTGAGCGCGCGCGAGAATCTGGAGGTGTACGCGCGGCTCTACGGCGTCGCGGATGTGGCCCGACAGGTCGAGAAGTACCTGCGCCTATTGGATCTCTGGGATCGGCGAGATGAGCCGGTTGGGACATTCTCCAAAGGCATGAAGCAGAAGCTGGCGTTAGCACGTGCTCTGGTGCACGAGCCGAAGGTCTTGCTCCTGGATGAGCCCACCTCGGGTCTGGATCCGCAGATGACCCGCGTCGTGCGCGAGTTCATCGCCGAACTTCGAGGGCAGGGGCGAACGATCCTCCTCTGCACGCATAATCTGGATGAGGCCGAGCGCTTGTGCGACCGCATCCTCGTCTTGAAGACGCGCCCGATCGCGCTCGATACGCCCGAAGCCTTACACCGACGGCTCTTCGGACGGCGCGTCGTCGTCACGCTCACCGAAGTGACCGAGCGGATCCTGGAGCGCGTGCGCGCCCTCGAGTTCGTGCGCGATCTGCAACACCAGGGACGGCAACTTTACATCGCGCTCGCCGATCCGGAGCGCGAGAATCCACGCCTGGTGCGCGCGCTCGTGGAAGCGGGCGCGGCTATCCAGTTCCTCACCGAAGAGGAGCATTCGCTGGAGGAGATCTACCTCCGCCTCATCGAGGAGGAGGCCGCTGCCCATCCGGCGGAAGCGGCGTCAGCGAGATGAAACGATGTCGCCCGTGCTCGTCATCCTTCAGAAAGAATGGACCGATCTGCGGCGGCATCACTTGCTTCTGCTCTCGATGGTTGTGCCGGCTCTCGTCTTCCTCGTCCTGCCCTTCGTCCTCACGATCCTGGTCCCTCTCCTTGATCCCTCGGGCTGGAACGATCGGGATTTCCAACGCATGATCGAACTCCTGGGGCGCACGGAGCCGGAGCTGAAGCGATTGGATCCTCTGGTGGTCCTGCACATCTACATCTTCCGGCAGTTCGTCCTCATGCTTCTGCTTGTGCCGATTCTCGGAGCGCTCTCCATCGCGACCTACAGCATCGTCGGGGAGAAGCAGAATCGCACGCTTGAGCCCCTTCTGGCGACGCCCATTGCGACGACCGAGTTGCTCCTGGGCAAGAGTCTAGCGGCGGCCCTTCCGGCGACACTGCTGGTATGGCTCACCTTCGGACTCTACGTGTTGGGCATACGCGCACTGAGCCCCCCGGACGTGCTCCCTCGCGTCGCAAACCCCGTCGGGCTTGGCCTCATCTTCCTCATTGGTCCGCTGGTCGCCGTCCTGAGCCTGGGGCTTGGCGTGATCGTCTCCTCGCGCGCGAAGGACCCGCGCACGGCGCAGCAGATCGGCGTCGTGCTGATCCTCCCTATCATGGCCCTCTTCATCATGCAGATGCGTGGCTTCTTCTTGCTCAACGTCCGGTGGGTTCTCGTGGGCGCCATCGCCCTGCTTGGACTCGACGTGATCGTCTTGAAGATCGGCGCGCGCCTCTTCGAACGAGAGACGATCCTCACCCGCTGGGCGTGAAGCCGGCGCGAGCTACCGCGCGAGCGTACGGATGTAGTTCACCAGATGCCAAATCTCCTCCCGGCTCAGCGTCTTCTCGAAATCCGGCATCGGCGGGTTCCCCTTGGCGATCTTCCAGAACAGCTCCCCATCGCTCTGCGCACTCATTCGAGCGCGATCGGTCAAATCCCCCGGCTTCGTCTCCAGAGCGTCTGCCATCGGGCCATCGCCTTTGCCTCGATCCCCATGGCACATGGCGCAATATTCGGCGAAGAGACTCTTCCCCTTTCGGATCGAAGCGCTCGTCGCCCGGATCGGATTCTTCATCCGCCTTGCCGATTCGGGGGCGCTCCAACGATCTTGTTCGGCGAACCGCTCGCCCGGCCCTCGACAGGCCGACGAATGTTCACTTCCGGCGATCACAAGCGTTCCGAGGATCGCAATCCCCCAGAGAAGTCGAATCACACCTTCGCCTCGCATCGCGCTTCCCCCTTTTTGCCAAAAGCTCACCCGCGAATCGCCTCGCCTGAAGGGGATTCATTGTATCGGCTCTCAGCCCCCAGAAGCAAAGAGCGCACACGTCGCCCGCTCCCTCCGCCATCGGGCTCGCCTGAGAAAAGGGCGGGAATCGTCATCGAATCGTCACCGTCACAGCCCGTCCCTCATCGGGGATTTTCACCCAAACGAGTCGGCGCACCGGATCGTAGCTCCAGCCCTCCGGGAGATGTTGCAATTGGGCGAGGTTCGGAACGCGAACCATCTCCTTCTCAGCGCAAGCGACGCGCGTGGGCTCACGCTCGATGGCGTTGATGCGCAGAAGGTACGCGCGCGGCGGCGGCGCGTAGCCGCCTTCCCGTTGACCGATCTCCACCACGACCTCTCCGGCTGACACGCGACAGCCGAATCGCGTGCGCGCGTACTGCCCGCGCTGATAGGCGTCGCTCACACCGTCATCCTCGTAGAGCGCGCCCGCGCACTCGCGCGAGGGGAAGACGTTGAGGAGGAGCGGATTGATCGGCGCTTCGTCCACGTATTGGACGACCGGTTGCATGGGGAGGATCGCGCCACCGCGCACAAAGAGCGGCACGCGATCTAGCGGCGCTTCGACGCGAACGCGTCGCGGGCCGATGACGCGCTCGCCCGTCCAGAAATCGAACCATTCGCCATCGGGAAGATAGACTTCGACCGAACGCGCCCCTTCCTCAAGCACTGGTGCAACGAGCAGATCGCGGCCGAGCAGAAACTGTGTGTCCATTCGATAGGTCTGCCGATCCATCGGATACTCCAGGAACAATGGGCGCATCACTGGCCATCCCGTGCGCGCGGCTTCCTCAAAGACCGTGTAGAGGTAGGGCAGAAGCTCATAGCGCAACTCGATGAAGCGACGATGGATGGCTTCGTATTCGGGACCGAAAGCCCATGGCTCTCGATCTCGTGTCCCCTTCTGCGAGTGGACGCGGCAGAGGGGACTGAAGACTCCCGCTTGCAAGAAGCGCGCGTAGAGCTCCGCGCTTGGGTTTCCCGCGAAGCCGCCGATGTCCGGCCCAGCGAAGGGCTGTCCGGATAAACCCAAATTGAGCACCATCGGAATCCAGAGCTGGAGATGCTCCCAACTGCTCGTATTGTCTCCAGTCCATGTGGCCGCATAGCGATGCCCGCCGGCGTAGGAGGCGCGCGTGAGGACAAAGGGACGTTCGCTGGGCCGCAGCCGCCGCAAGCCCTCAAACGTCGCGCGCGCCATGAGCATGCCGTAGACGTTGTGCACACGGCGATGCTCTATCCGGCGATCTCGCTCCCCATGAAGCGCGTCAAGGGCCATCGTGCGTTCAACGGCTCGATCCGTCTCCACGAACACGGCGGGCTCATTCATGTCGTTCCAAAACCCAGCGACGCCGGCCTCCACCAATCCCCGATAGAGATCACCCCACCAGCGCCGCGTCTGCTCCCGCGTGAAATCGGGGAAGACGCAAACGCCCGGCCACACGACGCCGGTATAGAGCGAGCCATCCGGCAGCGTGACGAAATGACCGCCCTTGAGGCCCTCATCATAGACCCAATAGCCGAGCTCTTGCTTGATCCCCGGATCAATGATGGCGACGACCTTCAGGCCAATTCGAGCCAAATCGGCGATCATCTGGCGAAAGTTCGGAAACTTCCGCGCGTCCACGGTGAAGCTCCGAAATCCGTCCATGTAGTCAATGTCCAGGTAGATCACGTCGCACGGGATGCGACGGCGCCGAAACGTCTCAGCGATCTCACGCACGCGACTTTCGGGCTCATAGCTCCACCGAGATTGCTGATATCCGAGCGCCCATTTCGGCGGCAACGGCATGCGCCCTACAAGCTCCGTATAGCGCTGGAGGACTTTCTTCGGCTCGGGGCCGTAGAAGACGTAGTAGTTCAGCTCGCCTTCTTCCGCGCCGAACGAATATTGATCGCGCCGCGCGCTTCCCAGGTCGAAGCTGGAACGCGAAGGATTGTCGAAGAAGATCCCGTAGCTGCGCCCTTGACGCAAAGCCAGAAGAAACGGGATGGACTGATAGAGCGGATCGGTCCCTCGCTGATACCCATAGGCGTCCGTGTTCCAGTTGATATAGACCCGACCACGATGTTCGAGCGGCCCCGCCCGTTCTCCCAAGCCGTAGTAATATTCGTCGGGCGGCATCACCTTCCACACGCGCACTTCCCTCCCGTTCCAGCTCATGCCCTTCCCCGGCGCATCCGCCACGATGACCTCGCCTCGCCGATCGCGGATCGTCACCGCGCAGGGGAATTTGTGAACCTCGACGATCAGCTCCGGCGTGCTCAACCGGACGCTCGTCCGATCCTCGATGATCTCCACGGGAACGGCCGGCCATTCGGTCTTGACCACAGCCCAGCTCTCATCGGGGCCGAACGTCGCCCCCGGTTGCATCCGAACCCGGATGAGATCGGCCGCTAAAGCCACGACCTGAAGCCGCGCGTTCTGACAATCGAGCGTCACGCCGCGCGCCTGGCGCACGACCGAGCGGGCCGAGCCAATCTGTTGCCATTGCCCGACTGCTGGGAAGATCGGCACCAGCAGCGCGAATAAGACCACGAGCCCCACGTACGGAAATCTCCTGCACCGAATCCCCAGGAGGAATGATCGAAGCATATGCCTCCTCCTCATCGCGAAGAAGACCGCTCGCTCTCGAACGCCGTTCATCCGACGATCTCGCACGCTGGAGATCCGAGCGCATTCTACGCCCTCCCTCGCATTCCTTCAACATGCGGGCGAAAGGGAGTAGCGCCGGAACACCGAAGGCGCCGATCGAGCGGAAAGCCGCGCGCTTTCGAAAGCGCGCGGTCAGGCCCTCGATTTCCTCCCCGCCTTCGCGCTATGATGCTTCCCTCGCGTAGAGGCGATGCGATGAAGACGGTGCAATGGATGGAGGGACAGCGAGCCCTGCTTGCGCGACGCGCGGATAAGATGGTGCGCGTGGCCGCCACGTTGTTCCTGACAAGCTGCGCGCTTGCTCTCGGCGTTGTGATCGCTCGGCGATGGGCCGATCATCCGACGGGCATGTACGTCGTGCTCGGCATGGCGCTGCTTTCGGCCGCTCTGATCGTGGCGGCCTTCGGTGTGCTCTTGCCGCTCCCCTGGCTCATCCATCAGCTCAAGCAAATGGATGAACTCATCGCCGAGCAGCGACGCCGCGAGGGATCGTAGCGCGCCTCCCTTTACGGTTCGTAAGCGAGCAGATCCGCCGAGAGCACATCGTCCGTCTTCGCGAGGTGATGAAGGACGAGATGCACATCTCGCGAGGAGCTGTAGAGCATGGGGAGCACATCGGCCAGAATCTTCCCGTTCCCAGACTCTGGCCCGCCGCGCGGATCTATTTCCACAAGGAACGTGCGGCGAGAGGCAGCGGCTTCTTCGCCAACGATCTCGGCCTGCAGAAGCAGCACCTCGGGCACGTCCACCAGACGCAAGAGCGCTTTGATCGCTGGCTTGTTCGCTTCATTCAAAAGGCGCACGCACAGCCGAGCGTGAGCGAGCAGCTCGGCCTCGGCGAGCGACGTCGAGAGCACGAGCCGTACCTTCGGTCGCATATCCCCCCTCTGATGCGCAAAACCTTCGACAGCAAATGTACGCGAGAGGCCCCTACACTGTCGAGCCACGACGACGCCCGCGGACGATCGATTCCGATAGAGCCCACCATGCGAGCGACCGAACGTGGGTTCGCCTTCGCTTACCGTTGGTCACCCTCGATTGATGTCGATCACCCCGTTGGCGTGAACTACTACCAGCGAGCGAACGCTTCTAAGGGATGCCGATTCACTGGACCTGATCAACAAGGGCTTGATTTCCCTGGCGCGCCCGGGGGGACTCGAACCCCCAACCCTTGGATCCGAAGTCCAATGCTCTATCCAATTGAGCTACGGGCGCTCATCCATCAGCGAGTCAGGAGAATAGCACATCTCCTCCGCTACCGTCCAGAGTCGCGACAAGCCCTCCTGAGGGAACCTCCCTTCACTTGCGCTAGCGGGTGAGCCGAAAGCAGCCCCTCATCATTTCCCCTAAGCTCATGAAGGGGACGTCCCCAAAGGCACGCGACTCATTTCGGCTTAACCGGAGGAGCAGCTCGGCCGGACAGCCATTGCCCTGACCGGCTTGAAGCGCCCGCTCGGGCACGCGCTGCCCGTTTTGCTCCATCACGTTCTCGCCCCCGGCGATCACGCCCGCGAATTCCCCAACCGCCCCGGATAAAAGCTCCCGCGCCACACCCTACAGTTGATCGTCTGATCTGTGGAGCCTGACGCCAAAAGCCTCCCATCCGAAACTGTAAGGTAATTACACAACCTCAAGCGGGCGCTTGAGCGCTCTTTTCCTTATCGCCTTCGATAGATCTCCCGGCGATGACCGATCGCATGGATCACAATGGTCGCTTCGTCCCAAAGTACCTCATAAATGACTCGGTAATCCCCTACCCGAAGCTTATAGAGTCCCGCAAGATCACCGGTCAATGCTTCAGGACGAATCTCCTCAAGGTTTGTAGCCAACCAGTTGATGCGTTGAACGATGCGACGCCCTATGTGCTTGTCCACTCGCTCCAGATCTCGAGCAGCGGTTCTCAAGATACGAATACGGTACTCAGCCATTAGCCCAAGCCCAGACGCTTGACCACATCCTCAAACGGCTCACCGCGCTCTCCCCTCGCCACCGCTTTCTTTTGCTGCAAGAGTCGGTCACGGACGGCTTTTCGAATGGGTAACCCTTCATCGGGATCACCGAGCAGTTCCAGGAGCTTCTGCTCAACGATCGTTTCTATCAACTCTCGGAGCTCATCTTTGGTCATCTGCGCTACGGTAACCATTCCTCCCTCCATTCGGCATCCTTCGCCTGTGAAAGCCACGAACCAAACTCAATGGCGCGCATCAGCGGCCCCCAAAAGCGAGGCGACCTTCCGTGGCTCATCGTCATCTCCTCGTCCTGAAATTCATGCCAAGCATACTCATTATCAGGATCCAGCTCACTCATAGCCCGCGATATTATACTGTGCTCTCTCACCACAGCCGAAGGTCAGATCGAACCATCGGGCAGTGGAAAAGGCGCACGACTCATTTCGGCCTGACCAGAAAGGAGCAGCTCGGCCGGACAGACATCGCCCTGACCGGCTTGAAGCGCCCGCTCGGGCACGCGCTGCCCGTTCCGCTCCATCACGTTCTCGCCCCCGGCGATCACGCCCGTGAATTCCCCAACCGCCCCGGATAAAATCTCCAGCGCCACATCCCACAGCTTGATCGTCCGATCGTCGGAGCCCGAGGCCAAAAGCTTCCCATCCGGACTGAAGGCGATGAGGTAGACCTCACCGACACGCCTACTGAGGGTGCCAACCAGAAGCGTCTCCGCCCGTGCTGGGAGACCGGGCAAGAGCAAGCCCGCGATTGGGAGAGCGAGGATCACCACCGACGGAACGCGATGCTTCCCCGGGGAGTTGTCTTTTTTTCGGATGGTGCATACCACGAAGGGAATGGACTTCCCCGTCAAGATTTCTTTTCAAGCCTCTCATTGGCGGCGCTGGGAGAAGGCGTTAGAATACCCGATTGGGGACAAAGCCTATGAACGGAGGGCGACACCTATGCTCCGCAGAGTCACTATCCGCAACTATAAGAGCCTCGCTGAGGTGCAGATCGAACTGGGATCGTTCACGGTCTTCATCGGTCCGAACGGATCTGGGAAGAGCAACTTTGTGGATGCCTTGCGCTTCGTTCGAGACGCCCTCACCGTGGGGTTAGACGTCGCCATCACCCGGCGTCGGGGGATGCGCGGCATCTGCCGCTCGGGGAGTCGGGCAGCAGCCTTCGGGCTTCACTTAGAGTTCCCCGATGGGACACCGGCCGAGTATGCCTTCGAGTTAAGGTGGGAAGAGAACGGGAGATACTGCGTCGTGAGGGAGCAGGGTGAAGAGGCCGGTGGGGGCTTTGAAGTTTACGAAAGGCGACTCGTCCGTGCGTCGAAGCTGCCCAGCGAGTTTCAGTGGTCCCCTGTTCATGGACTCCTTTTCCCCTTTCTGAGCACGACCATCGCCCCGCAAGCTTGGTCAGTGCTCACGGGGATGAGATTTTACCATCCACTTCCACATGTGATTCGCACGACGCTACTGGGAATGCCCGTGGTCGCTTCTCCGCCGCTTCTCGAATATGGGGAGAACTTGCTCTACGTCCTTGGACTCCTCAAGCGGGATCATCCGAAAGCCTTTGAGAAGATTCGCGATGCCGTCGCCCGGCTTGTACCGGGCCTCAAGGGGATAGATGTGACGCCAGCCATGGTGGAAGTCGAGCGTGAGGGGGTCCGGTTGGACCTCTGGCAGGAGTCCGATGGGACGCTGCGGCTTCTGGCCTTGGCGACTGCTCTTTATCAGGAGCCGCCGGGGCAACTGCTTGTCATCGAGGAGCCGGAACTGGGCGTTCACCCACAGTCGCTCGGTGTTCTCATGGACCTCCTCATCGAGCAATCCGCTAAGCGGCAGATCATCCTCACGACGCATAGCCTCGATCTTCTGAATCGTCTTCCTGTCGAGACCTTGCGAATCATGGAGTTGACGGATGGGGCGACGAGGATCGTCCCTTTGGATGAGACCAAGCGAGCGATCATCGAAGAATCTTTCAAGATGGGTGACCTCTTGAAGCCCAAGGACCCTCGACGGACTTCCTGACCAGCTCTGGTAAGCGGCACCAGGGACGTTTCCGCGAACAGGGAATCGCGCGCCGATGCCGGAACGAAGAGGGCTTGGAGCACTCGCTCATCGCCAGAAGGGGTGGAGGGTGCCCATGGCCAGAGCCAGCTCCAGGCGCGCCAGGTTGTAGGCGTAGAGAGCGGCAACCAGGTTCTCCCGCGCCCGCTGCAGGCGCGTTTGCGCATCGGTGACTTCGAGACCCGTCGTCACGCCGGCTTCGTACCGATGGCGCGCCTGCACGAGTTCGCGCTCGGCCAGCCGCAGCCCGTCTTCGGCGACCTTCACTTGCTCTTCGGCCGAGCGCACGTCATCCAGAGCAAGGCGTACCTCCCGCTCGATCTGTCGCCGAAGGTCTTCCGTTCGGGCGCGCTCCTGCTGCCATGCGGCGTGAGCCTCCGCTTGATGTGCTTCGCGTCGGCCACCGTCAAAGAGCGGAAGCCGCAGGGCGAATCCATACGTGCGCGTGGGCGCGGTGTGCGCAGGACTCATACCGATGGTCCCATAGTCGGCGAACCCCACGAGCGAAGGCAGCCGCTCCCACTTCGTCGCGCGATAGGCCAGGTGCGCGGCCGCCTCGCGCTCTTGCTGTGCCATATAATCGGCGCGCGAGCGCCATGCCGTCCTCAGGGCATGGTCCAACGTCGGTAGCTCCATCGGCGTGTACGTGAGCGCATCCGTCAAGCGCACCTCCGTCTCCAACGGGAGTCCGAGTACCGCGAGCAGCTCCAGATGCGCGCGTCGGCGTTCGTTCTCGGCGATGAGCAACCGCTGCCGTTCGTGGGCGAGCTGCACTTCGGCGCGCGTGACCTCAATGCCGATGCCCGTGCCGACAGCCTTTTGGTCGCGAGCGAGTTTGAGGAGCGCTTCCGCCAAGGCGACATTGGCGCGCGCGGTCGCCAAGGCTGCTTCGGCGCGCAGCGCAGCCAAGTACAGACGTGCGACTTGACCGGCCACGTGATCGCGCACGCGTTCGAGATCAGCGCGCGCGGCATTCACGCTCGCGCTCGCCGCGTGCAGGCGACGCACAAGGCTGAGATCGAAAAGCGTTTGCGTGACTGTCGCACGCAGATCAAAGGTCGTGAACGGCCCGACGAAGGGGCGAAATCCGGGGAATGGGATCCGAATGCCCAGCGCTTCGAGATTCACGGTGCGGTTTTGCTCCTGGAGCGATGCTTCAACGTGCGGCAGAAGAGCAGCGCGCACTTCATCCCGCTGCGCCTGCATTCGGCGGAGCTGCTGTTCGGCTAAACGCACGCGCACGTCTCCTTCCGGAGCGAGCGCCAAGGCGATGGCCTCTTTCAAGCTGAGGGAGAGAACAGGACGGACGTTCTGCTCAGAGTTCGAGGCTCCCTCCTGCGCTGCGGTGGGTGAAGAGACGATGAGAAGGAGGACCAAAAGCGCATATCCTCTGGCATGCTTTTGCCACCTGTTCACGAAAGATGCTCCTGGCATCATATGCCCTCCTGAAGCCAAGTTACGGGAGATGCGGTTTCACGACGCGCACATTGTACGCGAGGCATGGTCCGGCTGCCAAAAAGAAGCGACCAGGAAGGTGAGATTCCGTGAGCGTCGCTCGGCTTGCCGCAGACGATGTGTGATCAGCGCGAACTTTTTGTCGAACGCGCTAGACAGTGCGTGTTCCCTTCAGTAGATTCTCCGCAGGAGGTGCGGCAATGGATGCCGGCGCGAACCGGGTGGGAACAGCGGCGTGGGTCTTGATTCTCCTGGCGCTCGCCTTTCGAGCAACCGCGGCATCGGACGATCCCGTGCTGCTCATCCGCATGCCCGATGAGACGGCTCTGGCGAGCGACCCTTCCGATGCCGACATCGCCCGCTTCGTCGCCGAGCGGAGCCCGTATGTGCAGATGACCGCGCACGATCTCATGCGAGATCGAGCCTTCGCCCGCCAAGTGCTCGGGCAGCGGCAGATCTTCGAGGAACTGGCGGCCTTCCAGGCGCAAGAGGGCATAACGGCGCGCGTGCGGTTCATCGCCTGGCCCGATGCCTTCCGCTTCTTCGCCGACTATGTCTCGGACAAGAGCAATCCGCCGATCGTCGCACAACTGGGCGATACCTGGGCGGCTTACTTTCGTTCGCTCGGCGTCGTGGCCTACGAACGGCGGCACACCTGGGACGTACGCGTGCTCTGGTATTGGAAAGATATGGTCGCGGCCCATGAGATCGCCGAGGGCGAGGGTTTTTTAACCGCCTGTCGCCGGCTTCATGACGCGCCGCTGCCGGGGCTCGTCGCGCCGCTGGCAATCCCAACAGCTCCGGATTGGAATCTGCTTCACGATCTCTCGGTCTGGCTCTACAATGCCGGATTGCCCGCGCTGATCTCGACCGAGAAGAAGTTCGGCCTGCTTCCCTGGAAGGAAGCCATCTTCGCCGGTCCCGAAGGCGAACGGGCCGTCCATTTCCTCATTCAACTCGCCAAGCGGGGATACGTCGCGCTTCCCGAGAGGCGGAGCGTGGAACTGGCCGAAGATTTCCTGGCGCGAAAATATGCGATGGTCATTCTCGGGCCGTGGCTCACCAAACTGGCGGAGAAGGCGCTCGGCCCGGAGTGGCGCACTCGGATTGGGGCGACGTTGCCGCCGCGCATCGGCCCGGCAGCCGCCGCGACGATGAAGGGTGGATCGTTGCTTGTCGTGCTGGATCCGACGCGCGGGCGAAACCCCGAAGCCCTCGGACGCGCGCGACGACTGGTGGACTTTTTCTCCTCATCGGAGAGCCAACGGCGATATACCGAAGCTCTCGGAGCCCTTCCGGCCCGCGCAGAGGCCCTTGAAGCGTCTCCCTATTTCGATCTCTTCCAAACGGCGCTAGAGCAGGGACGAACCTACCCGGAAATTCCCGAATGGGCGCCGGTCGTCGAGAATTTAGCGACGCGAGACAATCTCTATGCCTTCTGGAAGCGGCTGTCGGTTCTGACCGATGTGCATGCGACGGCCACGGAAGCCGAGCAAACGGCGCGCGCCAGGCTGATTCTAGCCGCTCTGCATTCGGCGGAAGTGGACATCAATCGGGAGCTGTCTCCCGGACGATTCGCACTCCTCCGACCATGGCTTCTGGCGCTCGGGGGACTACTTCTGGCAGTAGCCGCGCTCTCGCTCTGGCACCGCCAGGTGGAACGGAAGCGCATCGAAGAACTCAGACAGACGCGCGATCTTCTGGCCACGCTGCAACGGCGTCTGACGGCGACGCAGGACGATACCGTATCCCCACGGGATTCGTCCCAGAGCGCGACTTGGGCCGTGAAAGGCTATCCCGCCCTCTACCTGGATGCTACCAAGCGGAAGGTCTATCTCCGTCGGTCACCCACGCACCCTCTGGAGGAAGTCATTCACGGGGCGGAATACGATCTGTTTCGGCACATCATCGAGTGTCTTCAGGCCGGATGGCACGAAACACATTGGATCTGGGGCTATGTGATCTGGCCGACGGCCCAACCGAAATTCCCCAAGGAAGCCTTCGCCACCCACTGTACGAAGCTGCGCAAGAAGATCGAAACCGCCTGGCAGCTCGGCCCCATGCTGGGCCGAGGCGCTTGCCACAGCGGCGTGATCCCCATCGAGGTGAAGGACACGCACTTTTACACCGATGCCGCTCCGGAAGGGACAGCCTATCCTATCTGGGCCCTTTTTCATGCCTCGGAAAAGGCGCTGCAGGCTTATAGGGCGCACTCGTGGGAGGCAGTCTTGCACCACGCCAGGGAGCTTGTAACAATGGACCCGGAGAACTGGCTGGGCAATACGCTTGTTGGCCATCTCGTCGTGCAAAAGCGCCTCGCGGCAGAAGACCCCCTCGCCCAGAGAGCCGTCGCCTTCGCGCATCAACAAAAATCTCACTATGACCAAGCGCTAGAGAAGACCGACCTCCTTCCCGAAAACAAAATCGAATTCGGAACAGAAAGAGCGCCTACAAGCTCGACGGGAGATCTTACAGCTCATCACCACGCACCAAGGGATGACGCAACTGACGGCCCCCCACGCCAAACCTCCCACCCCCTGGCGCAACCGCGATCAATTGCTGGCCTGGGTGGCCCATCTCAACGGAGAAAAATGCCCTCTCTCCGGCGAAGAAATTAAAGCCCTTCGGGAAGTTCAACGCTTCCTCCACAACCATCTCCGATGGGCTGCTCCACAGCAGGTGGATGAGCATTTTCGCTCTTTCCTCCAGGACCTGGTCGGAGATCGCACGAGCTGGCCCGATGAGCGGTTGCCCCGAAGCAAACAGGCCTTCAAGAACCGGGCAGCAGATTATGTGCTGGCCAGTCTCTATGGCCTCACGGACGACGAAGAATCAAAGGCGATTACAAAAGCCCAGAATCTCAGAAAGCTGTGGAGCATAAGGACGCAATTGCGAAAGGAGCTTCATCAGGAGCCCACTTCTGAGCAACTCTCTTACGCCTGTCGGCAGCGCTACGGATGGAGTCCCTCCTTGGTCGAGCGCCTTCTCGATCTGGAGCGGTCGTCCCACCGGCGTTCTTTATAAGACCACCTGTGTGAATCCGGCCGATAGGAAATATTTCCGACAAAAAAGAAAGTGCCGGGTCTGTTGAAGGGGCGAGGTGTCTCAAGATCTGGCATGCATTTAGATAGACGCCGGTGCGTGAAAATTTATTTGATTCAGGGAGGTGTCCGATGAAAAGAATTGGGCTGATTGTGATTTTTCTCAGCTTGACGGGGTGGCCCAGTGCACTGGCCGTCCCGCAGGCCAAAGAGGTTAAAGATGTGGTGGTTCTGCCTCGCGTCGTACACGGAGGCGATCCCCAATCGAAATTCTGCTTTGTCAAGGTGCTTCCGGTGGTCGCCTTTTCGGATTCCCAGGTGAGCCACCCCGGTCAGTTTGCCAACCGTCACGACTGGGCGCTGTCGGAGGACGGCGAAGAACCCTTGGCCTTCGCTATTGAGGATTTCTTCGAGTTCAGCGTTGACTTGGTGCTTATCGGAACTCCGCCGGGTACGAAATTTGCTGAACGGAAGGAGGGGGGAATCATCGTCACGACCTCCGTTGCCGGAGAGGGGCAATACATCGTCAACACGGATGCGCACGAGGTGGTCGCCTTCGGCGGGCCGTTCCCGTTTTACAAATTCGATCTGAGCTACACCTCGGGGGACGTCATCACGCTGGGAATCAAGTACTTCAAAGACACCGATGGCAAGCGCAAGATCATCTATCGGGCGAACGATAAGACGAGTCCGGCTCTGGAATTCACCAATCTTGAACAAGGGATTCCCGGCCCATTCTTCGTCAAGGGCTACATCCAGACGGTGATCAACACGGAGATTCCGACCAACAGCGCAGCGGCCGGATTCACGAACATCCGGTGGAACGGCAAGCTTCTGACAGGCGGGACGACGGCGGGTGACTGCCGGTGATGGGCGTTGTCGGTTCTTGGAGCGATTGAGCGATTGAGCGAGCTACCTCCTTGCGTCGAAGCTTGAGCCGTCTCAAAAGTTCCCCCGGTCGGTTTTGGATCGGCCGGGGGATCAAAGCGCCTTTGCGCCTCCGAAGGGAGGAGCTTTCTTACTGGAGGTCGAACCATGCGACGTATCGCTCTAACATGCGCCCGGTTCTTCACCTTGGGGATCCTCACGCTCGGCCTAACGGTCACCGGTCTCGCTCAATTCAAAGCAGGAGTTCAAGGGGTCGTGACCGATCCGACGGGTGCGATCATCCCCGGGGCGACGGTCACGCTCACCAGCCATGAGACGGGGAAGACGCAGCAAGTCGTTACCAGCGCCGAGGGGTTCTATCGCTTCTCCGGACTGCCGCCGGGGACGTATCGGATCACGGCGGAATATCCCGGATTCAAAAAGAAGGTCATCGAGAGCGTGATCGTCCGCGCCGAAGAGGTTCATGGCCTCGATCTCACCCTCGAACCGGGCGAGATCACTGAGACGCTCACGGTTCACGCCGGTGGAGAAGTCGTCGCCCTTCAGACCGAGAATCCCGATGTAACCCGCGCCGTGACCAATCGCGAAGTGTTGCGGCTGCCGCAGTTCGGGCGCGATCCTTACGAGCTGATTCGCCTGACGCCGGGCGTTCTGGGCCTGGGCGCGCGCGGCAGCCGAGGCGAATCCGTCGGTCTGCCCAATACGACCGGCCCCGGCGGATCGAACGTCTCGATCTTCCAGGTCGAGAACCAGGTCCCCATCAGCGCCAACGGCCAGCGCCTGTCGGCCAACAACTACATGATTGACGGCGTCAGCGTCAACAGTCTCGGCTGGGCCGGAGCCGCCGTCGTCACGCCCAATCAAGAATCGGTCAAAGAGATTCGCGTCTTCTCCAGCACCTATTCGGCCGAGTATGGCCGAAATACGGGCGCGCAGATTCAGGTCGTCTCGCAAAACGGAACGAACGAACTTCACGGCAGCGCCGTCATCAAATACAACGATCCCGATCTGAACGCCTTCAATCGCTGGGGCGGGATCACGGGCGATCCGAACCGCGATGCGCCTCCGGTGCGGGTGGAACAGCTCTATCGTCAGTTCGCCGGAAGTCTCGGCGGGCCCATCGTCAAGAATCGGCTCTTTTTCTTCTTCTCCTACGAGGGTCTGCGCAGCAACAACACGGACTTCGTGAGCACGTGGATCGAGACGCCCGAATTTCGGCAACTGGTCAGGCAGCAGCGAGCGGGCGGAGTGACGGCGCGAATCTTCGCGGCGGAAGGGATCGCGCCGCGCGCTCTCACGGTTCTGCCCGCGGATTGTTCCCTCTTTCTCAACGATCCGCGTCGCTGCCAGGCGGTCGCGGGAGGCTTAGACATCGGATCGCTCACGGGAAGCCTCGGTCGCTATGTTCCCGTCAGCAACACGGTGGGCGGAGGGCTCGACGGCATCCCCGATATTCAGTTCGTCCGCGTCGCTCTGCCCAACATCACTCGCGGAGATCAATTCAACGCCCGCGTGGATTTCACCCGCGGCACCGATCAGTTTGCCGTGAGCACGTACATCACGCGCCGCAACGACTTCAAGAACCTCGCCCAGAGTCGTCCCATCGGAGACCTTCGATCGCGACCATTGAATTCGGCGGGCACGGTGACCTGGATTCGCGCGCTCGCGCCCACGCTGCTTAACGAGTGGCGGGCGAATTTCACCCGCTTCGCCTTCAATGAGGTGAAGGACAATCCTGAGGCCAATTGGGGCATTCCTCGTGTTGAGGTCGAAGGGCCTTCGGCGCTGCGGCTGGAAATCGGAGTGATCCGCGCGGAGACGACCCCGGGCATCTTCGCTCAAAACACTTACGAAGTTCGGGATACGCTCACCTGGGTGCGCGGCAACAGGACGCTCAAATTCGGCGCTGAGATTCGCCGCGAGCAGGACAACAACAATCTCGCCGGCGGCGCCCGCCCGCTTTATGTCTTCCGCGGGTTGTACAACCTGGCCAACGATGCGCCCTATCTCGAAGCGATCAACGCCGATCCGGGCACCGGCTTGCCCGCCGATGCTCAGCGCTACTTCCGCTACACGTACTATGGCTTCTTCGTTCAGAACGATTGGAAGGTTCGTCCCACCCTCACGCTGAATCTCGGACTCCG
This sequence comes from Acidobacteriota bacterium, assembly GCA_030550025.1. GTDB lineage: Bacteria > Acidobacteriota > Blastocatellia > HR10 > HR10 > HR10. The sequence goes on from JAUQQC010000011.1 coordinate 36,679, forward strand.
CTATGAATACTTCACCCCGCTTCGAGAGAAGCGTCGTCGCTTGAGTAACCTCGTCTTCCCGCCCGGACAACTCGACCGGTCGCGGATCGTCGTGACCGATCAACTCTTTGAGCCGGATCGAAACAATTTCGCTCCTCGACTCGGCTTGGCGTGGAGCCCGAAGGCGTGGAAAGATAAGCTCGTGCTGCGGGGGGGATTCGGCATCGGCTACAACCGCATTCCCGGCGTGCTCTTTGGCAACACGCGGGGGAACCCGCCGTTTTTCGCCCGCCATTTCCTCTGCTGCGGAGGATCGGCTTCTGAAGGGCTCTTTCCCTTCGCCGGCGGTCGCATCCTCTACGTGCTGGGCACGAGCCGTGCGCTGACGAGCTATCCGTTGAATCCGGCGCTGGCGCAGGGCATTGATCCCGAGACCGGAGGCGTGCGCGGCAGCCGGGTCGAGATTTACGGCACGGAGCGAAAGGTACCCAACGCCTACGTCTACTTCTGGTCGCTGGAGACCGAGTATCAACTGCCGGGGAACGTCACGGCGTCGCTCGGCTATCAAGCCAGCAGCAGCCACAAGCTCATTCGCATCATCAATCAGAACCTGCTCTATCCCCGCAATCCGTTTTTCGGTCCCGTCTTCTTCCTCTTGCCGGACGTCAACGCCAACTATCACGCCATGCTCGCCCGGCTGACGCATCCGTTCTCACGCGGATTCCGACTCGATGTGAGCTACCGCTTCGGCAAGAGTATTGACACGCTCTCTTACGAAGGGCCGGGGGCGCCGACGAATCAAACCTATCCGAGCGACCTTCGGTCCGAGCGCGGCCCATCGGATTACGATGTGCGGCATCATGTCGTCATCTCGGCGCTGTGGGATCTGCCGATCCTGCGCACGCGCACCGATTTTTGGGGCAGGGCCTTCGGCGGCTGGCAGCTCAACGGCATCTGGACGATCTCCACGGGCTTCCCCTATACGGTGAAGATCGGCCAGAGCTTACGCTTCGCCAACGGCGAGCCCTGGGGGCCAATACGCCCGACTCGCTATTTCGGTGGTGCGCTCACGGACTCGAACGATCGGGCGTTCATTCGACCGGGCGGCAATTTCCCCGGCGGCGGCGCACGCTATTTCGACATCTCGACGATCGGTCCTCCGGGCATCGGACGCAATTCGTTTCGCGGGCCGGGCTATCGGAGCGTGGACCTCAGCCTGGTGAAAGAGACGGCGCTGCCGCGCATTCCGGGACTCGGCGAGGCCGCTCGGCTCGAAATCCGGTTCAACTTCCTCAACGCTCTCAACGAGCTGAACCTGCAACCGCTCGGCTTCTTCGACGAGGGCGTCTTCGCCGATCGCCCGAACTTCGGCCGGGCGACGCGGGGACTCGCCGGTCGCATCATCGAGGTCCAAGCGCGGTTCAGTTTCTGATCCCAGAGCGACGCTCATGCGCCAGCACGCAAGCGGCTACCACAGCAGAAGCGCCAGAAGGGGCAAGCGCACGATCTGGATGATCAGTCTGATGAGCGTCCTGTTTCTGATCGGGATACCTGTTCCCCCCGCGTCGCCCGCCGATGAGATCGAGCGCAAGATTGACGCCCTGCTCCGGCAGATGACGCTCGAAGAGAAGCTCGGGCAGCTTCAGATGCTCGATGGCGATGTGGATGGCTCTTATCGCCCCGATCATCTCGACCTCGTGCGGCGTGGGCTCGTGGGCGCGTTCCTCAACGTGCGGGGAGCGCGCCGCGTGAACGAATTGCAGCGGATCGCCGTCGAGGAGTCGAGACTGAAGATCCCGCTTCTTTTCGGCTTCGATGTCCTGCACGGCTATCGGACGATCTTCCCCGTGCCTCTTGCGGAAGCGAGCAGTTGGGATCCCGTGGCCGTCGAACGGGCCGCCAGCATCGCGGCCGCTGAAGCGCGGGCGGCCGGCGTCACTTGGACCTTCGCGCCGATGGTGGACATCGCCCGCGATCCCCGCTGGGGCCGCATCGTCGAAGGCTCGGGCGAAGACCCCTATCTGGGCTCGGTCATGGCGCGTGCCCGCGTGCGGGGATTTCAAGGGCACGACTACAGCGCTTCAGATCGAGTCCTCGCCTGCGCCAAACACTTCGTCGGCTACGGCGCGGCCGAAGGCGGACGCGATTACAACACGACCGATATGTCCGAACGCACGCTGCGGGAGGTTTACCTGCCGCCGTTTCGAGCGGCCGTCGAAGCGGGCGTGGGAACGATCATGAGCGCCTTCAATGATCTCAACGGCATCCCGGCCTCGGCCAATCCCTTCACGCTGACGACCATTCTGCGCGGCGAGTGGAAATTCGACGGCTTCGTCGTGAGCGATTACACGGCCATCGAGGAACTCATCGCGCACGGGCTCGCCGCCGACGGCGCCGAAGCCGCGCGGCGTGCGCTCGAAGCCGGCGTGGACATGGAGATGGTGAGCCGCCTCTATAGCCAACATGTGCCGCAGCTCGTCAAAGACGGCAAGCTCGCGATGGCCGCTCTGGATGAAGCGGTGCGGCGCGTGCTCCGGATCAAATTCCGATTGGGATTGTTCGAGCGTCCTTACGCCGACGAGGCGCGCGAGCGCGCCGTGCTTCTCCGCCCGGAGCATCGAGCGGCGGCGCGCGAGATGGCCGCGCGTTCGATCGTGCTCTTGAAGAACGATGGTCGCCTGCTGCCGCTCAGCAAGACGGTGCGAACGCTCGCCGTCATCGGACCGCTGGCCGACGATCAACGAAATCTGCTCGGCCCTTGGTCGGGAGATGGACGCGCCGAGGATGTCGTCACTATCCTCGCGGGCATCAAGGCGAAGCTGGGGTCAACGGCGCGAGTCCTTCACGCGCGAGGGTGCGAGATCGCCGACTGCTCCTCCAGCGAAATCGCCGAAGCCGTGCGCATCGCCCGCCAGGCTGAGGTCGCCATCGTCGTCGTCGGGGAATCGGCGGAGATGAGCGGCGAAGCGGCCTCGCGCGCCTCGCTCGATCTGCCGGGACGACAACTCGATTTGGTGAAAGCGATCCAGGCCACCGGCACGCCGACGGTCGTCGTGCTCGTCAACGGACGTCCGCTCACCATCCCCTGGATCGCCGAGCACGTCCCGGCCATTCTCGAAACCTGGTTCGCCGGCACCGAAGCGGGTCACGCGATCGCCGACGTGCTCTTTGGCGATGTGAACCCCGGCGCCAAACTGCCCGTGACGTTCCCCCGCTCGGTCGGCCAGATTCCGATCTACTACAACCACAAGATGACGGGCAGACCGCCGAGCCCGACGAACAAGTACACGTCCAAGTATCTCGACGAAGAGGTGACGCCGCTTTTCCCATTCGGCCACGGGTTGAGCTACACGGAATTTCGCTTCACGAACCTACAGCTCAGCGCGCGGCGGATTCGACCCGATGAACAACTGACGGTCAGCGTGGAGGTGGAAAACGTCGGCCCACGCGCGGGCGACGAAGTCGTCCAGCTCTACATTCGCGATGTGGCGGCCAGCGTGACGCGACCGGTCCGGGAACTGAAAGGCTTCCAGAGGATCGCCCTGCGACCGGGAGAAAAGCGCCGCGTCACGTTCGCGCTCGGGCCGGAGCACCTGGGCTTTTACGATCGTCAGATGCGGTTTGTCGTTGAGCCGGGAGAATTTCGCGTCTTCGTTGGCGCCAGCTCCGT
>JAUQQC010000011.1:40427-95742 GCA_030550025.1 Acidobacteriota bacterium
TAGGGTCGTGGATCGCCGGATCGTTATCGGGCTCATCGGCCTCTTGCTCACCGTCCCCGCGCAATGCGGGTTGGCGCCGACGTCCCGGCAGCTCTCGCCGGAAGATGACGCCTTTTTGGAAGACCTCTCCCGTCGCGCCTTTCTCTACTTCTGGGAGCAAACCGATCCGAACACGGGTTTGGTGCGCGATCGCGCCGGAGTCAAGGGCGAACGTCGGTCGGATCTGGCGAGCATTGCGGCGACGGGTTTCGGCCTGACGGCGCTGTGCATCGCCGCCGAGCGGGAGTGGATCGGCCCGGAGGAGGCCCGCGAGCGCGCCCGCACGACGCTTCGGTTTTTCGCCGAACGAGCCTCCCACAAACAGGGCTGGTTCTACCACTATATGAACGCCAGGACCGGCGCTCGCGAGTGGGCGAGCGAGGTTTCGACGATTGATACGGCCTTGCTTCTGGCCGGCGTGCTCACGGTACGACAATGCTTCGCTTCCGACGCCGAGATCGTCGCCCTGGCCACGACGATCTACGAGCGGGTGGATTTCCCCTGGATGCTCAACGGACATCCGACCTTGCTCTCGCACGGATGGACGCCGGAGAATGGATTTCTCTCCGCCCGCTGGGACACCTATAGCGAGCACATGATCCTCTATCTTCTGGCCATCGCCTCACCGACGCATCCGATCTCGCCCGAGGCGTGGTATGCCTGGCGGCGGAATCCGATCACCTATGCCGGCTACACGTACATCTACGGCGCGCCGCCGCTTTTCATCCATCAGTATTCGCACGCCTGGATAGATTTTCGCCAACGCCGAGAAGAAGGCGGAATGCGCACCGATTGGTTCGAGAATTCGATCCTGGCCACGCGCGCCCATCGAGAATTCTGCCTCCGGCTCGCCCGTGAATTTCCCGCGAGTTATTCGGAGAACGTCTGGGGCATCACGGCCTCCGATTGCCTGCGACAGGGGCGAGTCCAGTACTGCGATTGGGGCGGGCCGCCGCCACCGGGCTTCCCTCGCGATGGGCGGATTGACGGCACGGTCGTTCCGAGCGCCGCCGCCGGTGCGCTCATGTTCACACCGGATCTTTCGCTGCCGGCGCTCCGCACCATGCGCGAGCGATTCTTCGCTCAATACGGCGAGCGGTTCTATGGTCGCTACGGCTTCACCGACGCCTTCAATCCGACGACCGGCTGGGTGAACGCGGATGTGATCGGCATCAGCGTGGGCATCACGCTGCTGAGCGCCGAGAATCTAAGCGCGGAGACCGTCTGGCGCTTCTTCATGCGCAATCCGGAGATCGAGCGCGCCCTCAATCTCATCGGTCTCCGAGTTGAAGAATAATCGCACATGCCGCGATGAGCCGACTGCCCTGGGGCTTGCCTCTCGGCTCGTCCTCGGCGAGGTTCGAACGCCGGCTTCCGCATGCTCACTTTGCGGGATGAGGGGCTCAAGATTCGCCCCCCAGCTCACTCGAAGCCAGATTCGCTCTCCTGCTCCACAGGCTTTGGAGCCTAATGGTTCCTGACGCGCACGTCCCCTATAATGTTTCTCGTGAGATTTTGCGGCGCGGAAAGTCGGAAGCTCATCGCTCTCTTTCTCATCGCTCTCGGGCTCAAATGGCTTCCGCTGCGAGCGCAAGAAGCCACGCTCCGCATCTTCTTCCCCGATGTCGGCCATGGGCATGCTGCGCTCGTCATCTCGCCGACGGGGCGCACGCTGCTTCTGGATGGTGGCCCGGACGGAGCGGGAAGCGCGGTCCTTGTGCCACTGATGCGCGATCTCGCGCTCTCCCGCCTCGATGTAATGATCGCCACCCATTATGATGCCGATCACATTGGCGGACTGGATGAGGTCGCTACCGCTTTCCCTCCGGCGGTCGCTTACGATAGCGGTGATCTGACGGCTCCCCGCGAAAGCCGACTCTTCACCGAGTATGTGAGCGCCATCAGCCCCGTTCGCCGAACACTTCGCGCGGGAGATGAAATTGATCTTGGCGGAGGCGTTCGCGCCACTTGCCTCGTCGCCAACGGTGATCTCCTGAGCGGCGGGCGCGTTGGCATCTTCGGCCGTTCCGATCCGTTTGATCAGCTGGAGAACAGCGCTTCGATCGGCCTCCTCATCCAATACGGCGACTTCGATCTCTTCATCTCCGGCGACCTCACGGGCGGGGGCGGCGCGACAACAGACGTCGAATCCACGGTCGCACAGCTTGTCGGCGACGTGGACGTGCTGCAATTGAGTCATCACGGGAGCGCGACCAGCAGCAACGCGACGTTCCTCTCGCGGCTCAAAGCCGAAGTCGGGATCGTGCAGGCAGCCACGGCGAACACATTCGGCCACCCGAGCGTCGAAGTCGTGGATCGCTTCATCACGACAACACCGACCAGTGGAACGAGGCCCACCCCTCCTGATGGAGATTTCCCACCTGCTCGCCCCCCCATCCTCTTTCAGACCCAGGCGAGTCCACCTTCGGACACGCGCGTGAGCCACCAAGGATTTGTCGCCGAAGGGACGATCGTCATCGAGACTGACGGGCGCCAATATACGGTGCGCGGCGGACGGCTACAGCCGCGTACATTTCCGACCGACGGAGCCGAACGCGGCGTGCGCACCGACTTCCCACCGACGATCCTGACGCGGACTTCCCCAGTCATTCCGCAAGCCGGGGAAGCCGTTCTCCTCACGGCGCAAATCGCGGATGATTCCGGGCAGATTCGCTCGACTCGCTTGACCGTCTCCGTCAACGAGGAAGAACCGATGTCTCTCCCGCTTGCGCGCTTCTCGAAGACGCTCTTTGTCGGGGAGATCCCCGGGCAGCCGGATGGGACGCTCGTGCGCTATTGCCTCACGGCCGAAGACGATGCGGGGCATGCGACGACCTCCTGCGGCCTCTATTTCGCCGGCATCACACCGATTCATGCCGTGCGCGCCGTAGATGCGTGGGGCGCCCCGCGCTACGAAGGCGCGCCCGTTCGCATCATAGGCCAAGTGACCGTCGGAAGCGGAGCGTTCAACCGAATGCAAACGGAGGTCTTCGTCGAAGACGAGACGGGAGGAATTCGCGTCTTCGAGTTGCGATCGCAGGATCGACCGGTGAACATCGGAGATCGCGTTCTGATCACCGGGCGCGTGAAGAGCTTTCATGGACTCCTGGAGCTCGACATCACCAATCCGCTGCCTGTGCCGCCGTTCCCCTCCCCGTTCGGCATTCGCGTGCTCGACCGCTCGGACACGGAACCCGTTCCTCGATCCGCGCGCATTGCCGACGTAGGCGAAGCCCTCGAAGGACGGCTTGTGCGCATCGAGGGAGTGAGGATCGTTCAGGGTTCGATTCCGCCGTCCGGCAACGCCAATCTCACCATCACCGACGGCACGGGGACGACGACACTACGCATCCTCGGCTCGACGGACATCCCCGGATCGCCGACGCCGACCGGTCCTTTTACCCTCATCGGCATCGTCGGACAATTCGATCGCTTTCGCCCCTTCACGCGCGGCTACCAGATCCTCCCTCGCCGCCGCGCGGATCTCATCCCCACCGCGGGTCAGTAATCCCCAGACGGAGGCCCCGTCCCCGACACGCGACGAACGCCGATAATCCCATTAACTTGCGCGGGGCCGGAAGAATCTACGAAGAAAACCTCTCCGGTTACAGGGCTGACAGCGAATCCGGCATTTTGATGGAAGAACCGGGTGACCGGATCTCCAGCTCTGTTACGGATCGAAGGATCCGCCAAGATTTCTGCCTCCGAGGCAAAGAGCGTGGCCTCTCCCTTCCCCTCTCCGGCATTTCGGATCGCGATGATGCCACGGGTGGCCGGATGCCCCGCCGTCCCAAACGTGTTCAGGAGATAGATGACGTCGTCCGGCCCAACATCCACGCCACTGTAACCGACATCCAGAATCTCCAAATCCGCCTCGATGTCCGTAGCGGCGACCAGAAGAGAGACCCTTCCCGTCTCGGGATCTACCTCCAGGAGATCATCCGTCGCTTGAGGGCGACCGCTATTGATGACGACCAGCGTTCGCCGCGATGACCATACGGCGACGTCGTTGAGATCAATATCTTTCCCGATCCCGATGACCTCTTCCAGCTGCGCTTGAGAGACAAGCTCCGTGGCTGCCGTTCGTCCCCCATCGGGAGCGTGCACATCAATCGTCACGATGCTATCGCCGTAGAAGGCGCCGAACCGGTCGTTCAGCAGGATGTATGCCGTTGTCCCCAAAACGGCCATCGAGCGGTTCCCTTCGATCGAGGAGACTGGGGAGACTGGCTCAAATGGACGATCGAGACCAGAGATCAGCGCGACCTCTCCAGTTTGTGGATCAACGCGAAAGAGATAGGCGACTTCAGGGTCCCCACTATCTGTGAGGATGAGGATATGGCCATCACGATCTACATCCACAACTTGAGGGGTCATCTGCTGCGGGGCCGGATCCGGACCGTTTTCAGCATCCACCTTGGCCTTAAGCGCCGCTGTATCCGTGACCTTCGTGAGGACCGGAGGATCCACCGAGACATCGGCGATGAAGATCTCGTTATTCGCCGGATCGGAAAAATCGGTGAAGATCAACCGGCCATCGGGCATCGCGCCCAATCGTCCAGGGCGCGCTCCCCCCGAGAGCGTTTTCTCCGCGATCTGATTTCCTGATACCGCAAGGCGCACTTTAAGCACGTCAGCTTGTTGCCCCCATAAGGGCGGGCATGTGAGTGCGAAGAGGACGATTGAAATCATCCACGTTCTCATAAGTCCCCTCCCGTCTGAGAAGTCATCTCTCTGAAAATTTCAAAACGTGACGCGCACGCCAAGCTGTAGATCACGGGCGCGCAGTCCGAAGATCGGTTGGAGGAAATCGGCACGCGGGCGCAAGGTGAAGACGCGCGCAGTGACGCCACCACTACGCGTGGCATCGTAAGCATCCACCTGCACGCCGGTGAATTGCGGCCGATTGAAGAGATTGAAGGCCTGAAGGATGAACTCCAGCCGCCGCCGTTCAGCCAGATCAATGCGCTTGCGTAGGCTGAGATCAATCTGATTCCGCCCCGGACCACGGAAGGCTCCGCGCCCCCACTGGGGCGCGCGATCATCGGGCACATTGTCCTCGTTCAAGTCCGTATCCGTGCTCGATCCAGCGAGATCGGCCGTCACGGCGCGCCCGCTCGCGAACGTCGCGATCCCGCTCACGCTCCAATTCCCGAGGACATGACGCAGAACCCGATGGCTCGCGTTCTTGAAGAAGGGCATCTGCCAAACGCCGCTGATGACGAGCCGCTGCCGCTCGTCCAAGCTGGAGAGCCCACGATCGCGGCGCACGTTGAAGGGATCGAGGATGTCGGTGAAGCGTCCGTCGAGCGCGTTGCGGATGTCATCGGTGGTCTTCGAGAGCGTGTAAGAGACAAGCAGCGACAACCCGCGATGGAAGCGGCGATTGATGCGCACGGCCATGCCGTGATAGATCGAATTCGCCGCGCTCTCGACCATATTGATCTGTCGGAAATTGGGGTTTGGCCGAAGCGACGTCGGCGAGACGACGCCGATGCGGGGGAATAGGAACGTGTGAACGACTCGCCCCTCGGCATCCAGCACGCGGATGGTCGCCACTCCCGCCGGTCCCTCAAGCGGCGGCCGCACGTTGATGTTGCGTGAGCGCGAGATCTTCGCCCCTCGCGTGAAGAGATAGGCCACCGAGACCGTCATCTGTGGGAACACCTCGCGCTCGATCTCCAGATTTGCCTGCTGCGTGTACGGGTTCACCCGATCCGGCGCGAAGATCATGATGTCCGAGAAGGGATCGGCAAATCGCACCCCCCCCGGCGGCGTCTCCAGACGTGGGAATCGGGTCTTCGAGAGATTGAGCGGATCGAGCGAGGTGATCGGCGGAAAGACGATCCCATTAGCCGCCAGAGCCGTGCCCGAGAGGAAGATGTTGATCGAATACGCGTTGTTGTTGGTCAGGACATCGTTGATCATCAAATTGGGGGTCAAGCCGTAGAAGATCCCGTATCCGGCGCGAATGACCATCTTCCCATTCTTGAATGGGGAGATGGCGATCCCCAAGCGCGGCGCCACATTGTTCGTATCCTCGTTGATCCGTCCGGTCTCCGGCACAAGCGGGTTCACCACAAGCGGCCCCGGAAGGGTCTGCAACTCATACCGCGCGCCGTAGTAGAGCGTCCATCGCGGACGGAGGCGAAACGTGTCCTGGCCATAGAAGCCATAGACCATCGTGCGCTGTCGCACCAGCGGATCGCCGATGAAAAACCGCTGCGTGTAGTTGCTGATCACGCCATTCAAGAAGTCGGCGACGCTGCCGAAGCTGTAGGTCCCGTTGACGTTCTGGGCGAAGAAGTTCCGGTCCACGATGCGATTGATGTCGAACCCGGCTTTGATCGTATGCCGCCCTCGGATGATCGAGACGTTCTCGATCCACTGCACCCGACGCTCCTTCGTGAACCGCCCAGGGAAATCGCCCGGCCGTGCGTGCAAGAACGTCCGACCGCCGAGATTGAATCCGGAGACGGTGATTTGCGGGAGCATGGGATCGTTCGCGAAATCGCCCGTGTCGTCGAAGACGAAGTTGAAACGGAATTCGTTGAGCAGCGTCGGCGTGATGACGGAGTTGAGCGCGATGACGCTCGTGTAGCTGTTGGTGAAATTCTTCGCGTTGCCGGTGATGTTGGTCGTCGTCGTGGGCGTCGTGAAGACGCCATTTCGAGAATCGAATTGCTGGAAGTTATGCGTGAGCGTGAGCGTGTGATTGGGCGTGATCTGCCAATCGAGTCGGGGGAAGAAATTGATCTGATCGAAATCGCGAGGGATGGCGCGCACGAGCGGGCGGAAGAAGCGCTCGGCCAGCTCGCGATCGGGGCCGCGCAAGGCGCGAATCTCGCTCTCCAGGCGTGCGCCGAGGGTGACCGTCACCGGCTCATTGCGAACCTGGTGATCGTAGTTGAGGAACCAGAAGAGCTTGTTGCGGATGAGCGGCCCGCCGATATTGCCGCCGAACTGTTGGCGGCGTTCGGGCGGCTTCGGCACGTTGTTGGCGTTATTGAAGAAGCCGTTGGCGTTCCACGCGTCATCGCGGATATAGTAGAAGGCCGTGCCGCGCCACTCATTGGTCCCCGAGCGGGTGATGGCGTTGACGATGCCGCCGGCCGCGCGCCCGAATTCGGCTGAGAAGTTGCTGTTGGCCACGCGGAACTCCTGCACCGTCTCCTGACTGAACTGGAACGGCGCGCGCGTGCGACCGCGAATCTCACCGAAGTACGCGTTGTTGTTATCGGCGCCATCTACCTGAATGTTGTTGAAGACGCGATCCACGCCCGTGAAGCTCACGTTGCCGAAATCGTCGGCGGCCGTCACGCCCGGCGTCAAAAGCACCAACTCCGTCCAATTCCGCCCGTTCAGCGGGAGCACATCAATGAAGGCGCGATCGATGACCGTGCCCGGCTGCGTGCGGGTCGTCTCGATGAGCGGGAGCGTCTCGGCTGTGACGAGGACTTCCTCTCGAATGCCTGCCGGCTGTAAGGTGCCGTTCACCGTGAGCGCATCGCCGACGCGCAGCTCGATCCCCTCGAGCTTCAATTCGGCGAATCCCGGTTTGGTGAAAGTGACCATATAGGTGCCAGGAGGCAGAAGCGGGATGATATAGTGGCCGACGGCATTGGTCTTCACCGTGCGCGTCAAGCCCGTTCCCACGTTCACGGCCGTGACGGTGACCTCGGGCACAACGGCACCGGTGGGATCGTAGACATACCCCTCGAGGGTGGCGGCCGTCGCCTGAGACTGAGCGAAGCCGAGCGAAGGCGTCAGGGTGACGAGAAGGGTGAGGATGCCGAAGAAGCGAGCAAAGCCAACGCGCCTCATACTCCCCTCCACGAATGGGCAGATTTCACCCCTCAGTCTATCACGGCCGCACGACAGCAGGCAAACGGAAGCCCGAGAGGATGCGGGGGAAGGGACATCCGGCATCACTTCCCCCAATAGAGTTTGTCGCGCAGGACCTGAAAGTAGTTCTTGTTCATCGGGGAGATGAGATCGAAGGTCTTCGCGCTCTTGCGGACGACCACCTCATCCTCAACCTGCAGGGCGAAGCCGACTTGCCCGTCGAGCGTCAGCGTGACTTCCTCGCGCGGCGTGCGCAAAAGGAGCTTCACTTCCGACGCATCGGAGATGACCAAGGGCCGATTCGTCAGCATGTGGGGGCAGATGGGCGTGATCACGATCGCGGCGACGGAAGGATGAACGATCGGCCCGCCGGCCGAAAGCGAATAAGCCGTGGAACCGGTCGGAGTGGAGACGATGAGGCCATCGGCGCGAAAGGTCGTCACCGAGGCGCCGTCAATCCAACACTCGATCTGGATGATGCGCGCCAGCGCGCTCTTGTTCACGACGGCGTCATTGAGGACCGAATATTCGGCCACGCACCGACCCGCGCGATAGACGAAAGCGTCGAGCATCCGGCGGGAGTCGATGAATGCCTCCCCCGTCAGCAAGCGCTCCAAAGCGGGGAACACTTCCTCCAACGTGAACTCGGTCAGATAGCCGAGCCCGCCGAAATTGACACCGAGGACAGGGATGCGCCTCCCGCCCATGAGCCGCGCGGCGGCGAGCATTGTCCCATCGCCCCCCATCACGATCAGAAGATCAATCGTCGAAGGCAAATCCTCACGCGGCACAAGCGCGGCCCCACACCCGGGGGCCATCTCTTCGACGATGGGTTCGGCGACGAGTTCGATGCCCCGCTCCGTGAGGAATCGCCAGAGGTGTTCGATGATCGGCCCCGCCCCTTTGAGCTTCGGCTTGACCATGAGGCCGACGCGATGAAGGCGCAGCTGCCGTCGTTCGAGCATACTCATGGAGTATTATCCGCCAGGTCCAACGGAGCCTGCAATGCCCTCGGCGGTTCGAATCTCGCGCGGCAGTGGCCTCGGACGTCGCCGATGTCGTACAATCGCTGAGGATGGCCCGACCGAGGAGGGCTCATGCGAGCGATGGCTCTGCGCGCGTTGCAGGGCCGCAAGAGATCGCCGCGCTCCTGCGCGAGCTGCGCGGCAGCGCTTCGCTCGGCGAGCGAATGCGTCGCGCCGCTCGACTCTTGCGCGGTCGTCCGTACGTCGAGAATCCGCTCGGTGGCGGGCCGAATCAACGCGAGAACCTCACCCTCTCGCTCGCGGGCTTCGATTGCGTCACGTATGTGGAGACGGTGCTCGCGCTCGCTCTGGCCCGATCGGCGCGTGACGTCCGACGATGGCTGCGGCGCATTCGCTACAAGGACGGACGGCTCGCCTGGTGCGCGCGGCACCACTACATGATCGAATGGGTTCGCGAGAATATCCGCCAGGGGCTTCTCACGGATCTCACACGCGGTCGCGGGACGCGCCGCCTCATCCGTCGAGTGAATCGCGTCCCCGGCCTCCCCCCTCGAACGCTGCGCTTTCGGTGCTTCCCGAAGAAGCAGCTCGCGAAGTTGCGGGAGCGTCTTCGTGACGGCGACCTCATCTTCTTCGCCTCCACCAAACCGAACCTCGATGTCTTTCACGTTGGCCTGCTGCTGGTCGAGCGGAAATCCTCTCGCGCGGAGGAGGCTGCGCCGCCGCGACTCATCCTCTCTCATGCCTCTCGTCGTCGCGGCCGCGTCGTGGAGCAGGAGCTGGAGGAGTTCCTGAGGGAGAATCGAATGTCGGGCGTGCTCCTGACGCGTCCGCGAGAGCCGAGCGTGCGCCACTCCTGGAGGACGCGCGCACCAGCGCGACGGCTGCGCCCACGAAGAAGACGGCGTGGCTGATGAGGACGTAAGCGAGGAAGAGCGGGCGGCGCAGGATCGCCAAGGGCGAAGGCCGCAGCGTGGCGAGGAGTTGCCGCAGGAACTCCGGATGGCGCCTGAGGAAGAGGCCATATCCCTGACCGTGCCAGAACTTGCGGCGGAGCAAATCTCGCAATCGCGCCGGATAGTCGTGAACGACGCGGACATCCGCCAGGAAAACAATCGGGATGCCAGCACGAGAGAGACGATATCCCAGCTCGATGTCTTCCGCGGCCACGAGCTCCGGATCGAATCCCCCAAGAGCGCGCAATACCTCGACGCGCGCCAGAAAGCCCATGCCGTTCAATCCGCGCACGCCCTCCGGACGCACATATCGGCCGATAGCCCACCGATCGATTTCGGCTTCGTAGCGCGCCCACACGGAGCGCGTGGGAGCGGGCTCGAAATCGAACTGGAAACACGCGATCGAACAACCATGCGCATCTACCGCGCGCCGGAGGCGCCGGAAGTGATCGGGCGCGAGGAACACGTCCGAATCCAAGAAATGGACCCATTCGGTAGTGACGGCGCGGAGTCCGGCATTGCGCAACTCAGCGAGCGTTCGCGCGCCGGGGCAGTAAAGCGAGCGGATCGGAAAGGGAAAAGGACGCGGGAGAGCGCTCAAGCGCCCCTCCACGTCAGGGACGTCGCGGCTCACGATGAGGACTTCTACCGGAGAAAAGGCGCTCGGCTCGGCTTCGGCGAGCGTCACGAGCAACCGCTCGAGCGCCGGCTCTCGCCCACGATGCACGGGGATCACCAATGTCGTGGATCGAGAGGAGGAATCACGATCCACCGATCCTCGCCCTTCGCCACACATCCGACGCTAGCGCACTACCGGAACGCCTCTTTGTTCACCACGAAGGGCATCTTCGCCGGATCCCCACCGTAATTTCCTTCGAGCACGTCAATGAGGGCTTGGACGGTTCGTCCCGCCATGCCGCGATCGGGATCGGGCGAGAGGCGTGTGATCCGACCACCGCTGGCGAAATGATGGAAGAGTCGGAGCCGGTCCTCCAGCTCCGGATCCCGTAAGGGAGAATCTGGGGGCAGAGGCTCGATCTCGAACACATCGAGCGCCGCTCCCGCGATCACCCCATTTTTCAACGCCCAGTAGAGCGCGCGCTCATCCACGACCGGCCCGCGCGAAGTGTTGATGAGATAGGCCGTCGGCTTCATCTTCCGCAACGCATCCTCATTGATGAGATGATAGGTCGGCGTCTCGCTCTCGCCGGGACGAAGCAACGGGACATGGAGGCTCACGTAATCCCCCTGGCTCAAAGCCTCCTCGAAACTCACGTAGCGGATTGTGCGCCGCTCGGGCGTAAACCCCAACTCGTAGCGCAGGTCCATTTCGCGTTGGACCTTGGCGACGAATTCGTGATCCTGAACGATCGGATCGTAACAGAGGATGTTCATGTCCAGGCCGATGCACTTCTTGATGAATGCCTTCCCGATCCGTCCCGTCCCGATGACGGAGACCGTCTTGCCCGTCACCTCATCGCCCAAGAAAGGGAGATACGGATGCCACGCTCCCCATCGGTTCTCGCGCACGAGCTTCTCGCTCGGCCAGAGCTTCCGCGAGACGCAGCCCAGGATGAAGAGGGCGAATTCGGCCGTCGCTTCGTTCAGGACGTCGGGCGTATGGGTGAAGGGGATCTTCAACTCATTGGCCGCCGCGCGATCAATGTTGTCAAAGCCCACGGCGCATTGGGCGACGACCTTGAGCGTGCCACGCCCGGCCTCGAGCACTTCGCGATCAATGGGATCGCGCAAAGTAGTGATGAGCCCGTCCACCCCCGACTTCACCTTCTCGATGATGAGGCTTTTGGGAGGAGGATCGGGATGTGGATAGACCTCGACCTCATATCCCCGCCGTCGCAATACCTCCAAGGCTTCCTGGCCGATGTCGCAGGTCGCGAACACGCGAAAGCGTTTGGACGTCGCCATATATCCCCCCTCACTTTCGGAGCGAAGAGATCAGCGACCAGAGGATCGTCGCGATCACGCTCAAGATCAGGCTCGTGACCAATGGGAAGTAGAAGCGCACATTCTCGCGCTCGATACGAATATCCCCAGGGAGTCGCCCCAAGGGGATCTGCGGGAAGCGCTCCAAGAGCACAAGCACCAGACCGAAGGCCACAAACAGGAGCCCGATCACAATGAAGAGTCGTCCCATGCCGCCCAGACCATCCCACAACATCGCCGTTCACCCGACGATCTCCAAGGCGTTGAAGAAATAAGCGATCTCGAAGGCGGCGGTCTCCGGGGCATCCGAGCCGTGGACGACGTTGCGTTCGATCGTCGTGCCGAATTGGCGGCGGATCGTCCCATCGGCCGCGCGAGCCGGATCGGTCGCTCCCATCACCTCCCGCCAGCGAGAGATGACCGATTCGCCCTCCAGCAGAAGGACGACGCAGGGGCCACTGGACATGAACGTCGTGAGACTCTCGAAGAACGGTTTGCCACGATGCACGGCGTAAAACCCCTCGGCCTGCGCCTTCGTCAAATGCACCATCTTCAGGCCACGGATGCGAAATCGCTCGGCCTCGATCCGACGGATGATCTCGCCCACGAGCCCCCGCTCGACGGCATCCGGCTTGATGATGGCGAGCGTGCGTTCGAGCATCCCCTTCCTCCCCTCGAAATCGGTAGTTCGATGGCTGAGTCGTCCGCTTCAGTCTCTCCCCAACACGCGAGCGACGGTCGCGCCGATCTCGGCCGGACTGCGGACGACGTGAATGCCGGCCTCCTCCATCGCCCACATCTTCTCGGCCGCCGTCCCTCGCCCCCCGGAGATGATGGCTCCCGCATGGCCCATGCGCCGACCCGGCGGTGCCGTCTGCCCGGCGACGAACCCGATGACGGGCTTCGTCATATACGCGCGCACGAAGGCCGCAGCTTCCTCTTCAGCCGTGCCCCCGATCTCCCCAATGAGAACGACCGCTTCCGTTTGCTCGTCCTGCTCGAAGAGGCGCAATACATCCACGAAGTTCGTCCCCACGATCGGATCCCCACCGATGCCGACGCAGGTGGATTGTCCAAGCCCCCGCTGTGTCAACTGCCACACGGCCTCATACGTGAGCGTGCCGCTGCGGGAGACCACGCCTATGCTCCCTGCTCGATGGATGTGGCCGGGCATGATGCCCACCTTGCACTTCCCCGGAGAGATCACCCCCGGACAGTTCGGCCCGATCAATCGCGTCGGCCGATCCTTCAGAAAGGCCATGACCCGAACCATGTCAAGAGCGGGGATCCCCTCCGTGATGCAGACAATAAGCGCAATGCCGGCATCGGCGGCCTCCATGATGGCGTCGGCGGCAAAGGCCGCGGGCACGTAGATCACACTCGTATTGGCCTCGGTCTCCCGCACAGCTTGCTCGACCGTATTGAAGACCGGCACGCCTTCGTGGACGGTCCCCCCTTTCCCCGGAGTGACGCCAGCGACGATCTTCGTCCCATACGCCTTCATCTGCTGCGTATGGAACGTTCCCTCTCGACCCGTGATCCCCTGAACGACGACGCGCGTGTGTTCATCTACGAGTATGCTCAACGCCCCACACTCCTTGCACCAACGTTTCCCTTTGAAAGGCACTGGAATATACCATAACCCCCTGGCCGAAGACAAAGCCGATCTGGTGCCTTCGACGAACGGCGCGCGCGTTCCGAGCATCCCAACCGACGAAGGGGGTTGCCCCCTCCGCGAATCTCGACTATTTTAGGTGGGCTATGCGAGACGGAAGAAGAGAGCGAAGGCGACGTCAGCTTTCGATGCTTTTGCTTGGCGGGCTCGCTGTGGGGCTCCTCTCCGGTCTCTCTCCCGCGAATGGGGATCCGAGGGCGCGCGCGGCGGACTCCGCGGGGCTCACAAGCGGGAGTCGGAACCCTTATGACAAGTTCCGAGGAGCGAGCTATAGCAACGAAGGTCTGTACCCGGAACGGGACGAGATCCGTCTGGGACAGGAGCTGCACAAGCAATTGCAGAAGGAGCAGAAGATCGTGCGCGATCACGTGCTCGCCGACTACGTGCAACGGCTCGGGGAGCGGCTGGCGCGCCTCTCCAAACGCCGGGATCTCGACTATCACTTCTTCATCCTGGAGGACCCGACGGTGAACGCGTTCGCGCTCCCGGGCGGATACATCTACGTGCACACGGGGTTGCTCGCCACGGTGGAGAGCGAGAGCGAACTCGCCTCGGTGCTCGGACACGAGATCGGGCACGTCGTCGCGCGACACGGACTCAAGAATTTCAAGCGCGCGCAGCGGTACCAATTTCTCATCGGCTTGATCAACCTGGGCATTGGCGCGATCGGTGGCGAGAGCACGGCCGCGCGCATTGGACAGACGGCCTCGCAACTTCTGGCCGCGGGCATCTTCACGAAGCATTCGCGAGATGCCGAACGAGAGGCGGATTTCCTCGGCGTGCACAACATGTACGCCGCCGGCTACGACCCCCGCGGCATGATTTCGATGTTCGAGAAGCTGGAGCAGATCTCGCGCCGGAATCCCGACCTGCTCGGCGCCGTCTTCCGCACGCATCCGCCAGCGTCCGAACGTATTCGGAACACGCAGGCGGAGATTACGGATCACCTTGCTCTCGCTCCGCACCTGGTGCGCGATACGCCGACGTTTCGCATGATGAAGCAACGGCTTCAAGAGTTGGGATGGGCGCGGGACTCGATCTCCGCACCGCGGCACCGGCAGCGATCGCGCAGCTTCTGAGGATCGGCGCGCGCGGATATGCGCCCCCTCTCCCTGAATTCGCCCGGACGACGAATGGTGCGGCGGACACTGGATCCGTGGATCGAAGGCGTATTCGTCCTACTGCTTTTCGGACTGCCCTTCGCGCTCGGGGCCGTCGAGGCATGGGGATATGGGGCGATGGAGGTCAGCGTCGCCGTGCTCATGGCTCTCTTCCTCGTGCGCGGATGGCGGCGCGGTCACTTCATCTGGTTCGCCTCACCGATGAACGTATGGCTGTGCGCCTTCCTCTTACTTGTGCTGCTGCACGGCCTGCCGCTCCCTCCCGCGATGCTCGCCCGACTTTCGCCCCGCACGGCCGAGATCGCCGCTTCGGATGGGGCATCGGCGTGGAGCTCGCTCGCCCTCAATCGCACGCTCTGGCGTGAAGAGCTGTTGAAGGGGATCGCCTATGTCGCGACGTTCCTCATCGCCGCGAACTGGTTTCATGACCCGCGACGCGTGAAGCGGTTTTTCTTCTATTTCGGAGCTGCGGGGGCGAGCCTCACGCTCTTCGCCCTCGTTCAGCTCGCGTTCTGGAACGGGAAGCTCTTCTGGCGAATCGAGACGGCTTCGGCCTTCCCCTTCGGCCCTTATGTGAACCACAATCATTTCGCCGGCTTCATCGAATTGGCGCTCGGTGCAACGCTTGGGCTGCTGCTGGCGGAAATCCAGCCGGCTCTGAGCCGACGGGCGCAGCTGCGCGATGAGGCCATAGCGCGCGCTCTTTTGCTCGCCGGCTTGGGCGCGCTGCTTCTCATCGGCCTTCTCCTCTCCCGGTCGCGAGGAGGAATCGTGAGCGTGCTCGGTGCGAGCGCGATCTTGCCCCTGGTGCTGCGACGCTCGGATTCTCGACGCGCACTCTTTGCGGCTCTTCTGGTCCTTGCGCTGCTTGTGGGGGGAGTCCTGATGCTTGGGTCCGGGATCGCCTTCGAACGCTATCAGTTCGCTGGTGATCCCTCGGTCCGGTATCGGCTGGCGATCTGGCGCGAGACGCTCACGCTCGTGCGCGACTATTGGCAGCTTGGCTGCGGCCTCGGGAACTTCGCCGAGATCTTCCCGGCCTATAAGACGGGTTTCGCCGGGTTCTTCACCGTGCACCCGGAGAACGACTACCTGCAAGCGCTCGCCGAGCTGGGCGTCATCGGGTTCGGGCTCCTGCTGGCGGTGATCGTCCTCTACGCGCGCGGTGTCCTTCGGCTTCTGCGGCAACGGCGCGATGACCAGGCGCGCGGCCTGACCACAGGAGGAATGTTCGGGCTCCTGGCGCTCTCGCTTCATGGGCTCTATGACTTCAACTTCCACATTCCGGCAAATGCCTTCGCCTTCGTCCTGATGGCCGCCATGACGCAGGCGATCGCGGCGCTCCACGTTCGGTCAAACGGTGAGATCGCCTTCCTCGTGCGAGCGCGACGATGGACGCGCGAGCGCTCGGCCAAGCTCTTCACCGGCATCGTGCTCGCGGGCCTTTTGGGAGCGATCGGATATGCGGCGCTCTCTCTCCGCGCCGCGATTCATCATCAGCGGTTCCTCGCGTGGTTTCGAACCTATCGGGTGGAGCCGCCCGAGCAAGCATTGCGCGCGACGGATCGCCTCATTCCCGGCTACGAGGCCGAGATGCGCCATTGGCGCGCTCGTCAGCTCTTCGATTACGGACGTCTGCCGGAGCGCCCGCGACTGCAGCAATATGCCTTCTTCGAACGAGCGGCGGAGCTGGCGCAGGAAGCCGCGTTCGCGCGTCCGGCACGCGGCCGCTACTGGGCGCTCTGGGCGCGCGCGCTAGCCGAATTGGGCGAGCGAGAACGCGCCCTGTGGGCTTTCGAACGGGCAGTGCGACTCGATCCGACGAATGCCGAGATCCGCTATGACCTTGGCCGCTACGCCGTCTTCCTCGGTGATCGCGAGCGCGCCCTCCAAGAACTCTCTCGCGCCCGGCAATTGGACCCCACTCTGGGTCTCGAGCAGACGCTCGACCTGCTCAGCCAATTGACCGATGACGAGCACCTGCTGCGTCGCGTGCTCGTCGGCGAGGAGGAAGCGGCCGCTTTCACGACGTGGTACCGGAAGCGCTTCGAGCGCGCGAAGACGGCGAGCGACCGCCCATGAGAGACGCCCTTGGGGGCTTGCACATCGGACGTAGCGGAACGAGCCTGGAGAAGGGGAAACGCTTGAGCGAGGCCCGTTACGGCTTCCGCCGCTTCTTCTCCAGCATCTTCAGATGGTTTCGCGCGATGGCGGCATACGGTCCCGCCGTACATCGCTCGAAGGCCTCGCGCGCGGTATCGTACTCGCCCCGACGTTCGTAGACGAGACCGAGCAGGTAATAGATGTCGGGATTCGTGGGATCGAGCTGCCGCGCAGTTTGATACTCCTGCAGCGCCTCCTCATAGCGTCCGGCATTGAAATGCGCTTTCCCACGACGCACGCGTTCAGCGACGGTGAGCGTCGCGCTCGCCGTTTCCTCCGTGCGAGAAGAGGGTTCTCTCACGGGCGCCGCGTCCGGCGGCGACTCCGAGGGCGACCCTTGGACCGATGGGGAAACCGAAGGAGGCGACCGACGAGTGGGCGAGGGCGGCGAGACATTGCGCTCGCGCGGTGGCTCCGACACCGGAGGCGTCACCGAAGGCGATTCAGGGACACTTTCCCTCGGCGGCGTCTGGATGATGGGTGGTGGGATTTCCGGCGATTTTCGCCATGACCAAAGCGCGAGAGCGAGCCCAAGGAGTCCAACGCCCACCAGCCCCAGAGCGAGCACCCGCTGAGAGCGTCGCCACCACCGGAGCGAGCGCGTCGCCGGTCGCGTCGCAGCGGCGGGGGTGATTCGCTGCGTGGCGACATCGGCCAATGTGTCCGGGAGGGTCTCCGACGAAGAGGGGAGAGCGCGCGTCTCCTCCGACGCGGCGCTCATCGTCTCCCTTTTTCCGAACACGAACCGTTCGCCGAAGGCGCGCCACCAACGCGGACGAAGCGAGAACGCGAGAGGGACGACTTCCCCTTCGATGACGTTGCACACGCCACGAGCTGGAGCATACTCCGGATGGCGCACGGTGATCCGATGCCGACCGACGGGAATGCGCTCCAACGTGCAGGTGCCGCGCTCATCGGTCATGCCCACGCGCTTCCCATCCAAGAAAATCTCCGCCCGGGCAACGCCACATTGAAGAAGGATGCTCCCCAAATGAAGCGGATCCAACTCCACGCAGAGCGCGACCTCTTGTTCCGGCTCCAGGCGAACGGTTCCTCGCCAGCGATGGTGGCGCGCCGACTCCACTTCGACGACGTGAGCGCACGGGCTCAGCCCCTGGATCACGCACTGTCCCTCGGCGTCGGTCTGCCCAGCATATCGGCCATCCACGTAGAGAAGCGCGGCTGCGACCCCCATACGCGTCACGGCATCCTGACAGCGAAGGCGCAGCGTCCCCACACGCAATCCGAGCGCCTGTCGAAACGCGCGCGCCAAGTCCACGGCCGACGCGAAGCGATCCTCGGGATCTTTCGCCAACGCGCGCGCGAGCACGTCCTCGACAGCCGCGGGCACATCCGGGCGAAAGCGTCGTGGCGAGGGCGGCCGCTCATGCAAATGGGCGTAGATCATCCGCTCGAGCGATTCGACTTCAAACGGCACGTGTCCGGTGAGCATCTGATACGCGACCACGCCCAGGCTGTAGATGTCCGACCGATGATCAATGGCCGCTCCCGGACGGAATTGCTCCGGCGAAGCATACTGCAACGTCCCCATCGCTCGGCTGACGCGCGCGCTCGTCGCTTCGGTGAGCGCTTTCGCGATCCCGAAATCGAGGATTTTCACGGTGAGCTCGCCCCTGTAATCCGTGACGAGCATCAGGTTGCCGGGCTTCAAATCCCGATGCACGATGCCGCGCGCATGGGCGTAGGTGAGCGCCTCGGCGATCTGTTCCAGAAACAACGCCACGCGCTCCAGCGGCAGAGGTCCGTGTCGCTGCAGCTCCTCTTCCAACGTGTGCCCGGAGAGCCATTCCATGACGAGGAAAGGGAGTCCATCGCGAGTCAATGCGGCGTCGGTGACCCGAATGATGTACGGATGCTCGAGCGCGACCGTCGCTTTCGCCTCTTTGAAGAACGCTTCGACCAGTTCGGGACAGGAGATCGCGAGATCCGGTTTCAGGACCTTCACCGCGACCGTCGCCGTCGTCACCAAATGACGAGCGCGATAGACGACGCCCATTCCGCCGATCCCCACCAACTCTTCCAGGTGATACCGATCGGCCAGGATCGCGCCCACGAAGCCGTAGGGATCGCGCTTCATTTTCGACTCCGGCATCTCACCCCTTCAAAATCCGATCGGGCTTCGAGAGTCCAAGCGGCGCACATGCGCCGGTGAGACCAATGCGGTTGGTGTGGATGTGGACAACTCCCTTCCTCGATCAGCTCGCATCGCCGGCCGCCCTCCAATGAGTCCTCCACGTCGGCGGTGGTCAGTCCGATGACCGAATCCATAAGCTACAACGCCGCATGCGAGAGTGTATCACCCGCCTATCGAGCAGGCAAGGTGGACGCACGCGGGATTTGCCCGCACAAGTCATGGTGACGAAGCCGTTTCCTTCACTCCCGTGATGCGGATGCCCGCGGATTGCGAGCCGTAGCGCCGATTCAATGAGATGAGCAAGGGGGTGATCTCCTCGACGGCGCGCGCCATCCGAAGCGGCCCAGCATCCCACGCGCGCAAGCCCAACCGGTGGATGAGGGCGATCACGATCTCCTTCGCGGCCGCGTCGTCTCCGCAGACCAAAATATCACACTCGATGGTGCGCTGCAGATTCTGCAACACGGCAGCCGAGACATTTTGAAACGCCGCGACGACTCTCACGCTCTCGCCCAAGAGCGCTTGCGCCTCCTCGGCCGCAGACTGCTCCGACCGTCGTCGCAGACGCGACGGATCGCGCGGATCCAGAGGCACGGTCGTGTCCACCAAAATCTTCCCACAGAGATCGGGGGCGATCGCCCGCAATGTCTCCTGGTGTGCGGCGTAAGGCACACAGAGGATCACGAGATCGGCTGCACGCGCCGCCGCGCGATTCTCCAACCCCACGATCGCTGTTCGCCCCAACTGGCGATTCAGCTCCTCGGCCTTCGCCCGCGCCTTCTCCGCCTGGCGCGAACCAATCAGCACCGCATCCTCGCCCGAAGCGGCCAAGCGCAAGACGAGTCCTCGACCCTCTTTCCCTGTCCCTCCGATCACCGCAATCCGCATCTGTCCTCCTTTCCCCAACGGTCTCAGCGAAAGAGGTCGCGCTCGGGCGGACGCACGAGCGCCGATGCCGCCCCTTCCTGCGGCTCATAAGCATAGCCGCGAATGATCGCGGCCGGAATCCCCGCGAGCTTCTCCATCACGAGGCCGGCCGCGCACGCCAATTCATCGGCGATGGCCACGACGGTCGCCTGTAGCGGCACGCCGAAGCGATCGCACTGCCCTCGATAGTCTCGGAGCGGAGCGAGTCCGGCCACGCCGATGGCGACTTCCGTCAACCCCTCGCGCCAAGGCCGACCGAACGTGTCCGTGATGAGGACGGCGACTTCAACCCCCGCGCGCCGCTTGATCTCCCGCCGAATGGCGCGCGCCGAAGCATCCGGATCCTGAGGCAGAAGTGCCACGCGTCCCTCGCCCACATTCGAGCGGTCCACGCCCGCGTTCGCGCAGACGAATCCGTGCGGCGTCTCCACGATGAGCACCTGCCGATCCATGCGCACGATGCGCCGCGCCTCGCGCAAGATCACTTCGATCACGCGCGGGTCTTTCCCCATCCGATGGGCGACCGTGTGAGCGAAGGCCGAGGGCTCGATCTCGCTGAGCGAGATGAGCCGTCCCTCCGCCTTGGAGACGATCTTCTGCGTGAGGACCAGGATATCGCCGTCTTGAAGCGCGAGTCCCTCAGCGGCCAGCGCGCCAAGCAACAATGCGACCAGATCATCGCCCGGTCGCACTTCGGGCAACCCCTCGAGGCCGATCACTTGAATCGCGCGAGCCATCGCCGTTCCTCGAAAAGCGCGGCCGTCGGCGAACGACGGGCCAATTCTGGGACAGCAGCATATTGGCGCGCAAGCTCGCTGAGGTCCTCCGGCGCATCCACATCCAAAGCGACGCGCGGGAGATCGAGGATGACCGTGCGGAGCGCGCGCTCCCGTGCCGCACACCAGTGAAAGCGGAGGCTGTCCTCGCCGAAGCGAAGCGGGAGCGGAGCGAACGGCCGCAGCCATACGGCATTCGTCCCGCGACCGTCGCGCGAGGGCACGAGCACGACGTCTGCCTGCTCCCCAGCCCGAAGGATCGCCTCCACATCGGCCGGCACAATTAGCGGCACATCCCCCGGCAGCGCGAGAACAGCGCTCGCTCCCTGCCGACGCGCCTCCGTGAGCGCGCGTTCGACGGCTGCCGTCTGACCGCGGTTCGAGGACTCCGAAAGGATGACGGCGCCGAACCGTCGGGCGAGCACTACGACTTGGGGTTCGCGAGTGACGAGGACGAGACGATCCAGTTCGCGGACCCGAGCGAGCGCTGCGAGCACATCTTCGAGCATGGCCCGGGCGAGCGCATGTCGTTCGTCCGGAGCGAGCACCGCGCGCAACCGTTGCTTCGCCGTCTGGAAGTCTTTGACCGGAACGACTGCCCAGATCAAGCCTCAGAGTGTAGGCAGGCTATGGCGGCCCGCGCAAGCCGAATCGCCGCCGCGCGATCAGTCATTCGCAGCGGGGCTGTGAACACGCGAAGACCAACCTGCTCGATCGCCTCGCGCCAGCCCGCATCCTGATCGTCAATCAGGATCCGGCCGACGATCCCCGCGTAAAACCGCGCTACGCCCAGCGGCGAGACCTCATACCCGCATGCGCGCATGAGCTTCCCCGCAGGACCGCTTACGGCCTCCGTCCCAAGGATCGGACTGATCGCGAGCACCCGATCGCGTCTCTCGGCGAGCGCCTCTCGAATACCAGAGATCGAGAGGATCGGCCCAATGCTCGTGATCGGATTGCTCGGCGCGATGAGGATCCCCTGAGCCTCGCTGATCGCTTCGAGCACGCCCGGCGCCGGACGCGCTCGCTCGCTCCCTCGATACTCCACCGCCATGACCTCCGGCATCCACCGCTCGCGCACGAAGAATTCCTGAAAGGCGAGCACGCCCGAAGGCGTGTGAATGTACGTTCGGACGGGATCATCCGTCATCGGCAGAAGACGCGCGCGCACGCCAAGCCGCGCGCACAACGCAGCCGTCGCCTCCGTGAGCGAGTACCCCCGCCGCAGCAGGTTCGTCCGCACCAGATGCGTGGCCAAGTCCCGATCCCCAAGCTGAAACCACGTGGGTTCGCCATAGCGGCCGATGGTGGCCAAGCACGCGAACGTATCCCCTCGAACCCCCCAACCCCGTTCCTCGTCCAGCCAGCCCGCCAGCTGATACATGAGCGTGTCCAAATCCGGCGAGATATGCACCCCCCACAGCTCGACGTCATCCCCCGTGTTGCCGATGAGCGTGAGCGTCTCCGGCAGGACCACTTCGAGCAATCCCCGCACGAACTTCGCCGCTCCGGTTCCTCCTGCGAGCACTGCGATCACGATCTCCTCCCCAGATGGGTCTCGCAAAATGGGCGCGCGTTCATTCTACCCCGCTTCGCGCCCTTGCGGAAGCCCTCCGAGTGTGGTAAGTACTTACTTACTTTCGAGGAGAGATCGGCCATGGTCGCAAACGCGAAATCGGCAAAGGCGGTGACGGTCGAATCCCGACGGCTTTCGGCCGAAGATCGCCGCCAGCAGATTGTCCAAGCGGCCATTGCGCTCTTCGCCCGCAAGGGCTTTGAGGGGACGACGACCAAGGAGATCGCGCTGGCGACCGGCGTGAGCGAAGCGCTCATCTTCCGGCACTTCCCCACCAAGCAGGATCTCTACTCGGCCATCATAGATCACAAGATGAGGGAATGCCACCATTTGCTCCTGGAGGAGGTGCGCGAGGCGATGGCGCATCGCGATGACCGCGCCTTCTTTGTTCGGTTGGCCGAGGAAATCCTGCGAATGTATCGGGAGGATCCGGAATTCATCCGCTTGATGCTCTTCAGTGCGCTCGAAGGGCATGAGCTGAGTCGCATGGTCTACGAACGACATGTCGCGGGGATGTTCGAGGAGCTAGTCGCGTATATCGCCCGTCGGGTTCGCGAGCGCGCCTTTCGCGCTGTGGATCCGCGCGTGGCCGCACGCGCCTTCGTGGGGATGGCCGCCCATCATGCGCTGGTGCGAGAATTGTTCGATCCGAGCGAACGGTTGCTGAAGCTGGACGATCGCGCGGCCGCGCGCAGCTTCGCCGCCATTTTTCTCGATGGCGTCGCTCGGCGACCAAAGTCGGATCGTGCAACCACTCGGAGGAATCGTGCTCAATGACTCGACGATGGGGGATCGTAGGACTGTGTCTCCTGGCGCTCATGAGCTCGGCCTGTCGCGGCCGCGATGATCAAGCGCAATCGCGTTCGATGCTCGCCGATCAAACCGTCGAGGTGGACGTCCTGCCGGTGGCGGAACGAACGTTCGATCGCCAGATCGAGATCGTCGGGACGCTCGCGGCCGATGAGGAAGTCATCGTCTCCACAGAGGTAGAGGGCCAGGTCATCGAGATGCGCGTGGACATGGGGAGCGTCGTTCGCCGGGGCGATATCCTGGCTCGGTTGGAGAGCCGCGATTTCGAGCTGCGCTTGGCTGAGGCCGAGGCGGCCTTGCAGCAAGTGCGCGCCCGCTTGGGATTGACGCCCGATCGCGACCGAATCGACCCGGAGGAGACAGCGATCGTCCGACAGGCGCGGGCGGCGTACGATGATGCCCGCGTGCGCTTCCAACGGATCCGCCAATTGCATGGCCGAGGCGTCGTCTCGCAACAGGAATTGGATCAAGCCGATGCCGCCCTGCGCATCGCGGAGGCGCGGTACGAATCGGCTCTGGAGGAGGTGCGCAGCCTACTTGCTCAGTTGGAGCAGTTGCGCGCTCGCGTGGCCGCGGCTCGTCGCGACCTGGAGAAGACGGTGATTCGCGCGCCCATCTCCGGAGCCGTCGCCGCGCGCCACGCGTCGCTTGGCGAGCTTCTGCGTCGTAACGATCGCGTGGTGACGCTCGTGAAGCTGGACCCGTTGCGCCTGCGCGCCGATGTCCCCGAGCGATACGCCAAGGCGATCGTTCCTGGCCGTCGCCTCACGTTCGTCGTGGATGCCGTCCCCGGCAAGGAGTTTCAAGGCACGATCGTGCGCATCAGCCCATCGGCGCGCAGCGAGACGCGCTCGCTCACTCTCGAAGCCGAAGTCCGAAATCCCGGTGGCGAGCTGCGGCCCGGATATTTCGCTCGCGCCCAGGTCGTCGTCGAACCCGGAGCGAAAGCGATCCTGATCCCCTCCCGCGCGATCATCTCCTCGGTAGGGCTGACGAAGGTCTTCGTCCTGGATGGGGATCGTGCCCGCGAGCGCCCGATCAAAACGGGCGCTCGGGTGAACGCCGATGTCGAGGTCCTCGAAGGCCTTCGACCGGGCGAGCGCGTGATCATCTCCAATCTGAATCGGCTGGGCGAGGGGACGCGCGTGCGCTTGGGACGCTCTCGAGGATAAGGGGGTATTCGCCATGAAACTCTCGGACACAGCCATCCAACGTCCCGTCCTCACGACGATGTTCATCGCCGCCTTCCTCATCTTTGGGGTCGTGGGGTACCAACGCATCGGCATTGACCTGTATCCCGAGGTGGAGTTCCCCGTCGTCACCGTCACGACGATCCTGCGCGGGGCGAGCCCGGAGGTCATCGAGAGCGAAGTCACCGACGTCCTCGAAGAGGAGATCAGTACGATCGAAGGCGTGGACGAGATCCGCTCTCAGAGCTTCGAGGGCTTCTCCAACGTCATCGTGACCTTCGCCCTCGAAAAGGACATCGACGTCGCTGCTCAAGAGGTCCGGGAGAAAGTCGCCGTCGCGACCGCCCGGTTGCCTAGGGACATCGAGCCACCGGTCGTGCAGAAACTCGACATCTCGGCCAGCCCCATCCTCTGGATCTCCGTGAGCGGCGATCGGCCGTATCGCGAGCTGTCGTACTACGCCGACAAGGTGATCAAAGAGCGGTTGCAGATGGTGCGGGGCGTCGGCTCGATCCTGCTCGGCGGATTTCGCGATCGAGAGATTCACGTCTGGCTCGATCAAGATCGGCTGGAGGCCTATGGCCTCTCCCCTCTGGACGTCGTGCGAGCGATCCAAACCAAGCACGTCGAACTGCCCGCCGGACGCATCGAGAATCGCGAACAGGAGTTGACCATCAAGGTCATGGGCGAATACGCCTCTGTCGAAGAGCTGAGCGACCTGGTCGTCACCTACCGGCAGGGCGTTCCCGTGCGCTTGCGCGATCTCGGACGCGTGGAGGATGGCGAGGAGGACACGCGCACCCTCGGACGCTTCAACCGGAAGCCGGCGATCGGCCTGGGCGTGCGCAAGCAATCGGGGACGAACACGGTCGAAGTCGCCGATCGGGTGAAGGCCGCCCTGACCGAGATCCGAAAAGAGCTGCCACCGGGGATTGATGTGCGGATCGCCTTCGACGCCTCGGAGTTCATCAAGAAGTCCATGGGCGATGTGCAGTTCGACATCCTCTTCGGCGCGCTGCTCACGTCGGTCGTCATCCTTCTGTTCCTGCGCAATGCCCGCACGACGCTCATCAGCATCATCGCTATCCCGACGTCGCTCATCGGGACGTTCGCCTTCATGAACGCGCTCGGTTTCACGATCAATAACATGACGATGCTGGCGCTGTCGCTCGCCGTCGGCATCGTCATTGATGACGCCATCGTCGTCTTGGAGAACATCTTCCGCCACATGGAGAAACTGCGGCAACCACGCCTGGTGGCCGCCCGCGAGGGAACGCGCGAGATCGCCTTCGCCGTGATCGCGGCAACCTTCAGCATCGCCGCCGTCTTCCTGCCGGTCGCCTTCATGAAGGGGATCATTGGACGCTTCTTCATCCAAATGGGCCTGACGGTCGTGATCGCCATCCTCATCTCGCTTGTGGTATCGCTGACGCTCACGCCGATGCTCTGCTCGCGCTTCCTGCGACTGGAGGAACGGCACGGTCGGATCTACACGGCCCTGGAGCAGGGCTTCCGCGCCGTCGAGCGGGCGTATCGCTCCGCGCTCGCGTTTGCGTTGCGTCGTCGCGCTCTCGTCGTCGGGAGCGCGGTGTTGCTCTTCGCCCTGTCGCTTGGGCTCTCCCGCTTCATCGGACGCGAGTTCTTCACGCCGGCGGATGAGAGTCGCTTCATCGTGCGCTTTGAGACGCCGCTCGGCTGGTCCATCGAGCGCATCGACGCCGTCACTCGTCAAGCCGAGGAGATCCTCTTCTCCCACCCTGAGGTGCGAGGCGCTTTCGTAGGGACCGGGTTCTTCGGGAGTGTCAATCAAGGCATCATGTTCGTGAGCCTCGTCCCGAAGAGCGAGCGCAAGGTCTCGCAACAGCAGCTCATGGACCTGTTGCGAAAGGAATTGAGCGCCATCCCCGATCTCACCGTCGCCGTCGAGGGTGTCTCTCCCATCGGAGGCGGCCAACGCAATACGGACATCCAATACATCCTCGAGGGGCCGTCGCTGGAGGACCTGGCAGAGCGCTCCCAGCTTCTCGTGCAGCGCCTCAAGGGAAGCCCGGGATTCGTGGATGTGGACACGGACCTGGAATTGACGAAACCGGAGGCGAAGGTGTACATCAACCGAGAGAAGGCCGAGGATCTGGGCGTGGACGTCGTCACGATCACGCAAGCGATCAACATCATCATGGGAGGCGTGGACGTCGCGAAATTCCAGGAAGGGGGTGAGCGATATGACATCCACCTTCGCGCGCTACCCGGCGACCGCGATTTGCCGAGCGATCTGGATCGCATCACCGTCGTCTCGCGTGATGGGCGTAGGGTGAAACTCTCGAATCTCATCGAAGTCGTCGAGAGCGCGGGCCCGAATGTGATCAACCGCTATAATCGGCAACGCGCCGTGACGCTCTATGCGAACCTGCAGGGGAAGCCGCAAGGAGAGGCGCTCGCCGAGGTTGGGCAGCTCATTGCCGAAATGCTTCCGAACGCGCCGGGGTACCGCGCCGAGCTGGCCGGTCGAAGCCGCGAATTCCAACGCTCCTTTCAATATCTCGGCACAGCGCTCGCGCTCTCGATCCTCATCATCTACATGGTCCTGGCCGCGCAATTTGAGAGCTTCGTCCATCCGTTCACGATCATGCTCTCGCTCCCGCTGGCCACGGTCGGCGTCTTCGGCCTGCTGCTTCTGACGGGGAAGACGCTCAATATCTTCAGCTACTTGGGCATCATCATGCTCGTCGGCATCGTGACGAAGAATGCCATCCTACTTGTGGACTTCACAAACCAGTTGCGCGCGCAGGGGCTGGAGCGTACGGCGGCCATTCTGCAAGCCGGACCGATCCGCTTGCGCCCCATCTTGATGACAGCGATCACGACGATCGCCGGCATGGTGCCCGTCTCTCTGGCGTTCAGCGAAGGCGGCGAGACGCGTGCGCCACTAGCTGTGGCCGTCATCGGCGGTATGCTGACCTCGACGTTCCTGACGCTACTGGTCATCCCCGTCGTCTATACCCTGCTCGATGATCTCAGCCAATGGCTGCGTCGCCATCTGCTCCGACGCGAAGAGCGCGTGCCCGAGGTCGTCCTCGAACAGGTTCCTCTCCTTCACCAACAAACCATAAGCGAGAGCGGGGATTGACCAGTGCATCGGCTGAGGCGAACAGACGAACCCTGGTGCTTCGTACATTGGGAATTTCCCCATGACCTGGGGGAATTCCCCAGGGGGAGCGGCGACCCCATCCGCGAGATGCCCCTGAACGCTTTAACCCTCATCCCCTCAAAGCGTTAAGAGTCCACCGGTCCTCCCCACCGGCATACCGTTTGCTTCCTCTCACAATGGCCAGGGAGAGATCCTATGTGGGCGTCGTGGAGACGATCTCGTCCGTCTCCCACACCCTGGGAGAGCCTTGGAGCGCTCCCCGCTGCGCGCTCGGAGAGGGGGCCGTCCTCGCGCTCCTTCGTCTTGAAGGAGCTTCTCGGACTCGTCCTGCTCGTGCTCTTTCCCGTCCAACCTGCGCGCGCTGAGGAGCACTGGCCCATGCAGCCGGGCATCTTCAACAGCTCGGAGAAGCCGTATCGCCTCAACCGCGAGAAGCTCAATCGTATCAGCGCGAGTTTTGAGCGCATAACCGGATGGCGAGGGATTCATTTCGAGCACGACGCCTGGCTATGCTTGAAGGAAGCTCACCTCACCACGACCGGGTCTCCGACAGCGCGAGCCATCATCCTCAAGGTGCTTCAGGAGAGGATCATCATCCTCGAAGACCACAGCCGATCATTGGACATCGCCTTCGCCGCAATCCGACGCGAAGCCACGTACCACAAAGCTTCCGACCTCCCCATCTTCTCCGTGCGCGTGGATTTCGAAGATTTTCGGC
This sequence comes from Acidobacteriota bacterium, assembly GCA_030550025.1. Taxonomy (GTDB): domain Bacteria; phylum Acidobacteriota; class Blastocatellia; order HR10; family HR10; genus HR10. The sequence continues at coordinate 68,457 of JAUQQC010000011.1, forward strand.
ATCTCCGAGGCCATCCCGAAGCTCTCGCCGCCTTCGATCTCGGCCTCGTGCTTCTGCACGAACTGGTGCATGCGGCGTTTGACCGGCGCGACCCTCTGAGCTTGCGCGGAGCTTCCGATCCGGGCGAATGCGAGGCGCTCGTCAACGAAGTGAGAGCGGAACTCAATCTCCCCCTCCGCGCGCACTATCACTCGGAGCACGTGATCCCTTCTTTACTCTCCGATCTCTCATTCGGACGCCTTCGATTCGAGCGCGTGGTCTGGCACGGGGGAAAGCCCCGACGCACGATCTATTTTGTCGAATGGCCAAAGCCTTTCGTCTCGCACTGAGCGAATGAAGGCCGGATCGCCCTCGGCGCGGACGCACCGCTCATCGCGAATGGTCCGACGAACTTCGCCCAGAGGTGACGTACACCACGGCCCCCGGGAGGCTGGCGAGGACGGTCACCAGAAACCACAACAACGCCAAGAGCAGGCTCGCTTCGCGCGTCATCCCCAATTGGGAGAAGAAGAGGACGAATGCATACTCGCGCACGCCGAGACCGTAGAGCGTGATCGGGAGCATGCTGAGCAACGAGATGATTGGGATGAAGACGCAAAAGGGGAGGAGGTCGAACGTCAGGCCGAGGGCCCGCGCGTTCGCATAATTGAGGCCGACGAGCATCAGGTGGAAAAGGAGCGAGAGCGCGACGGCCTTCCCGAGCGAGAGCGGCGCAGACCGATACGCGCCAAAGGCCTCATGCGCGCGGTCCGCCAATTCCACAAGCGACATCATACGCGCAGCGGAGAAGAGCCTCTTCAAACCACGATATGGAGCATCGGCCAGCAGGGCGAAGTTCAGGAGGAGATAGAGGATGGTCCCGCCAAGAAGTGGGACGACCAAAGGGCGACCGGCGAACTCCACACGACCGACGGCCGCTGCCACAAGCGCCACAAGCAGCAGCGCCCCGAGCCCCGCGTTTCGATCCATGAACACAGAAGCCAGCGCCCGCACCGCATCCCGCGTCTCGCGCGCCAAATAATAGGCCTTCACGGCATCTCCCCCGATGACCGTCGGCAAGAAGAAGTTGAAGAACATGCCGAGGAAATAGAGGGCAACGAGCCGTCCATAAGAGACGGAGAGGCCCAAAGGCGCCGTGAGGACCCTCCATCGGAGGGCGCTGAGGAGTTGGCCGCCGATGTACAGCACAAGGGCGATGGCGAAGAGCTCCGGGCGAATCCCGGCGAGCGCGCCGAGCATCTGCTCGAGATCCACGCGCCGGAAGAGGAGCCCGAGCAAGAACGCGCTGATCGCCCCCTTCACTCCCAGGCGCCGCCATCCCCGCCCGCGCGCCGGGCGCTCCTCCGAAATGGCGCGTGACGCGAGCTCGCGGTCCATGATGACTCGTTCCCCTCGGTGACCGCATCATTGTGCACGATCCGCTGTCGCTTGGAAAGACGCCGCGTTCGCCTTCCGCTTGTGAGCAACATCGCTCGCCGGCGGAATATTCCCTCCGATACACTTTTCGGGGGACGTCCCTCGTCTCGAATGGCTGAGCGAGGGATTCCCGCGGAGGTCTCACGGCGAAGGATGAACGTGAATGCGTTCTTTCATCTCTGGTTTTGGATCAGCTTGGCGGCGTGCGGCGTGATCGAACTCGCCGTCGGGCGCTTGCCTTTAGGGCCGAAAAGTCGGCGAGATCGCCATTCCCTCTTCTGGCTCGGGATCGTTCAGGCCGCGGGCATTCCATTTGTGGCGATCACGACAGCGAGCGCCCCGGAGGCGTTCTGCCGCCTCCTCCTCGATGGCGCGGGGAACGCCTTCGGTGGAGTGTTGGCCGCCGCGGGAATCCTCATCCGTTGGCGGGCGAAGCGAACGCTCGGACGCTTCTTCACCGCGCGCGTGGCGATTCTCCCCAATCACCGGCTCATTCAACACGGCCTCTATCGCTACGTGCGGCATCCCGGCTATTTGGGCATTCTCCTTTTCTTCCTCGGCTGGCCACTTCTGGTGGGCCATCTGTTGGCCCTTCCATTCTTTTGGCTTCCGACGCTTGTGGCCTATCTCTACCGGATCAAAGTGGAAGAAGAGGCACTGCGCGAAGCCTTCGGCGCACTCTATCGCGACTATGAGCGGCGGACGGCGCGACTGCTGCCCTTCCTCTGGTGACCTCAGAATGTGCGCCCGATGCTGAAGCGGAAGACGGACTTCTCCTCGAAGAAGATCTGATTCGGTCCGGGCGTCGTCTTCGCATTCGGGTTATATGCCCAGATGAAGCGGAAGGGGATATTGATGACGGGCATCTGAAACCGAAACTCGATGCCGAGCGAAGCGCGATAGTCCCGCAGTCCGCGCAACCCCCGAGCGCCCTCCGACAACAGGATCTCGCTCTTGGTGTTCCCCAGTCCACGGATCTTCACCTGCGCGAAGCCATCGGGCACCTCCGTCGGCAACTTCCCTTGAGCGCGCTGGGCGATCCGCACCTCTTCGGGCGTCGCCAGGAATCCGTTCGGGTTGAGCAGGATCTGCTCGAACGAAGCCAGCTCCGTGAGCAACTGATGGCCCAAGGGGATCACCCGGCGGCTGGCGACAAACAATGGACTGATGAACTGCGGGAGCGGCGTGCTGATGATCTGCTGGTCTTTGTACCCCTTCAGGTTGAAGGCCGATCCGATGTCGAAGAAAGCAGCGACCGAGAGCGGCCCGGCCAGCGGAATGCGATACTCGAAGTTGTAGAGCAGCTGCGTATCTCCGCCCACGGGGACGAGCGTGCGCGTCAGCAACTCGTCGGTGAAGATGAATTTCTCCAGGACGCTCTGCCGAATGAAGGGGCGCTGCGCGGGAGCCGGCGCCGTGTCCGGGACGACCGGCAACGTTCGCGTCGTCTTGAACGGATCGGGATCGTCGGCGAAGATCGCCTCGACGTTCCGCGAGGTGAAGCGCTGCAAGACGGGGACGACCGGAGAGACCGAGCGGATGCCAAATCCACGAATCGAGTCCTCGCCCCCGAGGAAGAATCGGCTGAAGATGGGGATTCCACCGACGAACGCCAGGGAATTGGAATCGAACGGCGCGCCGTAGTTGGTGATATGGGAGGCGAGCACGCGCATGCCGATGACCGTCTCTTTGCCGAGGAACTTGATCCCCGTCGGACGGAAGTACTTGAACTCCATGGTCGGTTGAATGAGGCGGACGTTCCCGCCCAGGAATCCGCCACTGATGCCGAGCGAGATGAAGAGGCTCTTGCCAGAGGTCGGATCAATCGGATGGTTGAGGGTATTGTAGGTGAACGACGGCACGAGCATGCTCGTGCGGATGTTTGGCTGCCGGAACGTGACCGGAATGTCGTTGTTCGGATCGGCATCGCGATTGACCGGCGGATCTTCGATCGAGTTCGCGCTATAAGAGTAAGAGAGACCAATGCGCGAGAATTGGCCGAAGCGCCACCACCGCTTGGTGATGGTCGCCAGCGGCGTGCTCATGAAGATGCTGAAGCCCGCCGTCTTATCCTTGAAGAGCGATTCCCCTCGTAATCCGAAGAGCCCGGGACTCAAGAACCCGCCGCTCAAGATCCCCAAGCCACCGCCGAAGAAATCGTAGCTGCGGGCGAAGAGGCTGAATCCGAGCGAGACGTTGCGATCCAGGACGTACGGCTCGGTGAAGGAGAAGAGGAAATAACGCACGAGGTTCCCCTGCGCGAGGCTGAACGTGAGCGATTCGCCGTATCCGAAGAGATTGTTCGTCGAATAATCGATGCCGATGTAGCTCCCGCCGATGCCGCTCGCCCCTCCGGTGAATTGGATCTGATTCCGCCCCTTCTCCTTCACGTTCAGCTCGATGTCGAGCAAGCCCTCGCGATCGTTGGTGCGGAACGTGGCGTGTTCCTCCTTGATCTCCTCGAAATAGCCGAGCTGATTGAGCCGCAAGAGACTTTGTTTCCAGAGGTACTGATTGAAGACCTCGCCTTCGGCGACGAGCATCTCGCGGCGCAAGACCTTATCGCGCGTGTTCGTGTTGCCGGTGAACTCCAACCGGTTGAGGACGAATTGGCGTCCCTCCTCGATCTCGATGGTGAAATCGGCGATCCCCTTGTTCGGATCATCGGGATCGTCGCGCAATTCGTGGCGGGGATTCGCCGCCATCTGAATATAGCCGTTGGCGCCGTAGAGGTCTTTGAGCGTCTCGAAGACGCCCTTCTGGATGACTGTCGAGCGCACGACGTCGCCGGTTCGCAATCCGATGATGCGCAGGATTTGCTCATCGGTGTAGAGCGTGTTCCCCTCGACCTCGATCTTTCCGAATCGGTACTGTTTGCCCTCGCTGATGGGGATGATGATCTTCAATCCGCGTTTCGGCTTGCGGAAGAGGGGCAAGGGGAGGCCACCGCCCTGCGAGATCATCTCGACCTTCGGCTCGCCGATCTGCGCATCAATATAGCCGTTGTCGGCGAGCACGAAGAAGCGGACGCGCTCGAGGCTGCGCTTGAGGGCCTCGGGATGATAGATGTCGCGCGAGGTGAAGCGGGTGAGGAAGCCCGCCTGACGAACCTCCTTCATCGCTTTGCGCAGCTTCTTGTCGGAGAAGACCGTGTTCCCCTCGAACTCGATCTTGACGACGCGCACGCGCGGCCCCTCGTTGATCTTGAAAGTCACGGCGACGGCCGCCGTCGAAAGCTCCTCGACCTCGATGTCCACGGTCGCTTCGGGCTTTCCCTTCTCGGCGAGCAGATCTTTAAGGACGCGCTTGGCGACCTGCCCCTTGGCCGGATCCCACATCGCCTCCTTGCTCACGCCCACGCGCCGTTCCCGAAAGCGCTGGAGCACATCGCTCTCCTGCACCGACTTCAGGCCGACGAATTTCAGGTCGCGGATGATCGGATTCTCCTCGACCTCGAAGGTGACGATCTTCCCTCCTTCGGGGCCATCTTGCACGTAGACGCGAATGTTGCGGAAGAGGTTCTGCGCCCAGAGTGCCTGAATGTCGCGCTCGATTTGCGCAGGATTATAGGGGTCGCCCCGACGGGTCTGGATGTAATAGCGGATCGAATCGGCCGTCAGGCGGCGATTCCCGCGAATCAACACGTCCTCGACCGTCACTTGCGAATGGGCCAGGACGGGGCCGCTCGACGTCAGCACGAGCGACCACGCGCCGAGAGCGACGACGAGGATTCGCCTCATAGTCCTCCTCCCAATCTCTTCCCTCATGTCCGGAAATCAAAAAAGCCGGACATGAGTTCGCCTGCTCGCCCCCTCACGTCCGGCTCTCCGAGCGTGTGCGGCGAAACCGCTCATCGCACGAGCACGGCATCGTCCGGCTTCTCGACGGAGACCGAGCGATAGGCCAGCGAATCGCCTTCGAGATAGACCTCGACGACCGAGCCCGAACCGAAGCGCTTCCGAATGATGGCCTCCGAGAGCGGATCCTCCACGTATTTCTGCAAGGCGCGCCGCAGTGGTCGCGCGCCGAAGGTTCGATCCGAACACGTCTTCTGGACGATCCACTGCTTCGCCTCATGGGTCAAGCGGACCTCGATCCCGACGTGCGCCATCGTGCGATTCAATTGCGAGACGAGCAGATCCACGATCTTCAGCAAGTCCTCATCCGTCAGCGGGTCGAAGATGATGATCTCATCGAGCCGATTGAGGAATTCGGGATTGAACGTCTGCCGAACGGCGTGCATGACCTCCTCTTCGATCTTCGCTTGCGCTTGCTCGGGTGTGGCCTGGAAGCCCACATGGCCGCGCTTCTGAATGAAGCGCGCGCCGATGTTGGAGGTCATGATGATGATGGCGTTCTTGAAATCCACCGTGTTCCCGAGGCTATCGGTGAGATGCCCGTCCTCCAGCACCTGCAGCAGGATATTGAAGATGTCCGGGTGCGCTTTCTCGATCTCGTCCAGCAAGATCACGCAGTAGGGATTCCGCTTGACGCGCTCGGTGAGCTGTCCGCCCTCTTCATGGCCGACATATCCGGGCGGCGATCCGATGAGCTTGGAGACCGAATGCTTCTCCATGAACTCGGACATGTCAAAACGAATCAAGGCGCGCTCGCTGCCGAAGAGGAATTCGGCCAGGCTGCGCGCCACTTCGGTCTTGCCGACGCCCGTTGGCCCGAGGAAGAGGAAACTCCCGACCGGACGATTCGGATTCTTCAATCCCGCGCGCGAGCGGCGGATGGCGCGGGCCAGCGCCGAGATGGCCTTATCTTGACTGACGACGCGCTTGTGCAGCTCCTCCTCGATCCGCAAGAGCTTCTGCTGTTCTTCCTCCTTGATCGAAGTCACCGGGATACCCGTCCAACGCGAGATGACTTCCTCGATGTCCTCGCGCACGACGTCCACGACCGGCTCGTCCTCGAAGAAGTCCGGCTCCCATTCGTCCGTGTAAAGCCGCGAGCGAGAACGGAAGAGGAAATGGCTGATGTCCGAGGAAGCGCCCCGTGGCCGCCGATTCATGAGCGCCGCCGCCTGCCGCAATTTCACGCGCGCCCCGGCTTCATCCAGAACGTCGATCGCTTTATCGGGAAGGAAACGATCGGTGATGTACCGATTCGAGTAGTAGACGGCCGCTCGGATGGCCTCCTCCGTGTAGCGGACGTGGTGATATGCCTCGTAGCGATCCTTGATGCCCATGAGGATACGGATCGTCTCCTCCTCAGTCGGCGGTGCGACTTTCACCGCCTGGAAGCGGCGCTCCAACGAGCGGTCCTTCTCGATCGTCCGTCGGAACTCGGCGGGCGTGGTCGCGCCGATGCACTGAATCTCCCCACGCGAGAGTGCGGGCTTGAGGATATTGGCAGCATCGAGTGAGCCTTCGGCGCTGCCGGCCCCGACAAGCGTATGGAGTTCATCAATGAAGACGATGTACTGCGGGTTCTCGATCAATTCCCGCATGATGGCTTTCAACCGCTCCTCGAACTGTCCCCGATATTTCGTCCCGGCGACGATGAGACTCAGATCGAGGGCGACGATCCGCTTGTTCCGAAGGAACGGGGGCACATCTCCGGCCACGATCCGCTGCGCGAGCCCTTCGACGATGGCGGTCTTGCCGACCCCCGGCTCGCCGATCAAGCACGGGTTGTTTTTCGTCCGACGGCAGAGGATTTGAATGACGCGCTCCAGCTCCGCTTCGCGCCCGATCAAGGGATCGAGCTTATCGGCCAGGGCCATCTCCGTCAGATCACGGCTGAATTCGGCCAGATGCGGGGTCTCCTTCTTGGCCTGTTGCAGCCGCTCGACGCTGCTCCGCATCAACTCCTCGCGCACGTGTTGTAGCCGCAGCCCGCGCTCGTAGAGTAACTCGGCAGCCAAGCTGTTCTCCTCTCGCAGAATCCCCAACAACAGATGCTCCGTCCCCACGTACCGATGGCCCAGGCGCTCGGATTCCTCATCGGCATATTTCAAGATGCGTCGGGCCTCTTGACTGAGCGGCAGATCCACGGACGAGGTCGAGACCTTCTCCCGCACGACAGCCCGGCTCTCGATCTCCTTGCGAATCGTCTCGACCGCCGACGGCGACCGCAGGAATCGCGCGGCGAGCGTCTTATCCTCCCGCAGCAACCCCAGTAGAATGTGCTCGGCCTCAATGGCAGAAGCTCCCATCTGGCTGGCTTCGTAACGGGCGAAGAAGATGACGCGTCGCGCTTTTTCCGTATATCGCTCAAACATCGCCCCCTCGCTTCTCTTCAAAAATCCTCTCGCAGCGTCCCGTCGTGTAAGTGTAGCACGCGGTCGCAGCGACGGGCTATGGCCTCATTGTGGGTCGCGATGATGGACGTCAGATGCCGGGTCCGATGCAAATCCTCCAGCACCGCGAACACGAGGGCCCCAGTACGAGCATCCAGATTCCCCGTGGGTTCGTCCGCCAGCAACAGGCGCGGTTCGTGCACGAGAGCCCGCGCCAGGGCGACCCGCTGCTGCTCCCCTCCGGAGAGTTGTGCGGGTTTATGTGCGAGCCGATGCCCCAATCCCACCTGCTCCAGCATCGCCGCCGCCCTCCGCGCGGCCTCCATCCGCGCCATGCCGCCGATTAACAGCGGCAGCATCACGTTCTCCAACGCCGTGAATTCCGGCAGCAGCCCGTGAAACTGAAAGACGAAACCGATCATCTGCTGCCGGAACCGAGCTAACTCTACCTCACTCCCGGAAAAGATGTCAAACCCCTGGACGATCACTCGACCCGAGGTTGGGCGATCGAGCCCGCCCAGTAGATGCAGCAACGTGGATTTCCCCGAGCCCGATGCCCCGACAATAGCCACCATCTCCCCTTCGGCGACGCTCAAGTCCAAATCTCGCAGCACCGGCACAGGCTCCGGCCCATCCGTATAAATCTTGCAGAGCCCTTCGGCACGCAGCAGGATTCGCATCAGCGTCGCGTGCCGATCGCGTTCGACCGCCTGCGGGCGTACATCACTCATAGCGCAACCCCTCCACGGGATTGAGGCGCGCGGCTTGCCGCGCCGGATAGATCGTCGCCAGGAAACTGATCCCCAACGCGATCCCCGCCACAATCGCCGCATCCACTATGCGTAGGCGAAACGGCGCGTAGGCGATCGAGAAGACCGTCTCCGGCAAACGAATCCATTGATACCGATCCGCGAGCCAAGAGAGCAGAACACCCACGCCGAGCCCCAGCGCCGTGCCGATCACTCCGACCAAGACGCCCTGCCAGATGAAGATGCGCATGATCGAGGCCGAACGCGCGCCCATCGCCCGCAGGATCGAGATATCCCGCGTCTTCTCGATGACCATCATCACGAGCGAGGTGATGATGTTCAACGCTGCGATGAAGATCATCAGCGTGAGGACGATGACGACGATCACCCGTTGAATCTGCAAGGCCGCGAACACCGGTTGATTCAACTCCTGCCAATCCGTCGTCGTGTACTCCGGCCCGGCGACTTCGCGGACGCGCCGTGCGATCTCCTTCACGGCGTAGATGTCCGTGACCTTCATCTGCAGTACAGTGGCCGGCTGCTCGGTACCCAACAGCCGTCGCAACGCGTCCAAGGAGACATAGCCCCAGGCGGAATCGTATTCGTAAAGCCCAGACGAGAAGAGGCCCACGACGCGCAGCCGCCCCAGACGCGGGATCAGGCCCAAAGGGGTCAATCGCCCGTCCGGCGGAATGATCGTGAGCACATCCCCCATCTTCACGCCCAACTCCTCGGCGAGGACCCGTCCAAGTAGGATGCCAGGCACGCCATCGGCGTCCTCGGCCAGCTGCTCGACCGATCCCTGAATGACGATGTTCCACACTTCGTTCGCCTCCTGCGGAGCTCGCACGTCCACCCCTTTCAAAATGAGTCCCACGCCATGCCCCGCATGCGAGGCGAAGACCTGCTCATAATGGGTCGGCGCCACAGCACGAACTCCCGGCACGCGAGCGATTTTTTCCTGAAGCCCAGCCGGAATCGCTCGACCATCTTTCCGCAGGAGATTCAAGTGCGCCGTGCCCGCCAGCAGTTTTCCCTGAATGTCCTCATTGAATCCGTTCACGAGCGAGAGCGCGATCACGAGCACGGCCACGCCCGCGGCAATCCCCAGAATCGCGATCAGGCTGATGACGGCGATGACCGCCTGTTTTCGCTTCGCCGTCAGATATCGCAGGGCGATGAGCAATTCGAACGGACGCACGCAAACGGCCTCTCGCACGGCCTCAACCACGAATCTCATGAATGACCCTCCCCCGGATGGAAGGGCGCAAGGCCCCAAGCGCCTTCAGATAACCGTCCCATCCGGAATGATGGCGTTCCGGGGAATGACGACGATCCCGTCCCGGATGTACCAATTCTCCCCATCGGCGTACTGTCGCCCCTCCACGTTCACAATGCGAACGTTCGCCCCGATGCGCGCGTTCTTATCAATGATCGCGCCCACGATCTCCGCGTTCTCGCCAATGCCCACGACGGGGATCCCCCGCGCGCGATCGGCCTCCATCTCTTCGAGCGTTTGGTAGAAATCGGCCCCCATGACGATCGTGCGGGAGAGCCGCGCTCCCCGCGCGATGCGTGATCGAACCCCAATGATGCAATGAACCAGCTCCGCCCCATTGAGGATAGAGCCGTCGGCGATGAGGCAATCGTGAATGCGACACTCCCGAATCTTGGCCGGAGGGAGATAGCGCGGATGCGTGTAGATCGGCGCATCCGGATCATAGAGGTTGAACTTCGGCAACGGGAGCGTCAACCCGATGTTCGCCTCGTAAAAAGCGCGGATCGTGCCGATATCCTCCCAATAGCCGTCGAAGAGATAGGCATGGACGCGATAGCGTCGGATCGCCTCCGGGATGATCTCGCGCCCGAAATCCACATACTGCGGGTGCTCCTCGAGCAACGTCTTGAGCACCGACTTGCGGAAGACGTAAATCCCCATCGAAGCCAGATATGGACGACGCGCGGCCTCCTCGGGAGAAAGGCCGACGCGTGCCGTATCGGTGCGCATCTCCCAAAGGGCCGCCCCTTTCGGCTTCTCGCGGAATTCGATGATCCGCCCCTCGGCGTCAATCTTCAAGAGCCCGAACTCGGATGCGCGCTCTTCCTCGACGGCGACGACCGAGAGCGTGACATCCGCGCGCGCGCGCTCGTGATGGGCGATGAAATCGCGATAGTCCATCCGATACAGGTGATCGCCGGCCAGAATCAAATAGGTCTCCGCGCGCCACTGCTCGAAATGGCGCCAGCCACGGCGCACGGCGTCGGCCGTCCCTTGAAACCAATTCCGGTTCTCCAGCGTCTGCTCGGCTGCCAGGATGTCCACGAAGCCTTCGGTGAACGGGCCGAACTGATACGTGCGCGAGATGTGACGATTGAGCGAGGCGGAGTTGAACTGCGTGAGGACGTAGATGCGGATGATCCCCGAGTTGATGCAATTGCTCACGGAGATATCCACAAGGCGATATTTCCCCGCCAATGGAACGGCCGGTTTGGCTCGATCCTTCGTGAGGGGAAAGAGTCGCGTCCCTTGCCCTCCACCAAGGATGATCGCCAGGATATCGTCTCGACGCGCCATCGGTCTCCTCCCTACGTCTCGCGCTGCGTGCGAGATCACCGCCTTCGTGCCATCGAGCATTTAGTGTAGTACAGCCTCACGAAGGATCCAAGCGCGCGTTCGTTCGCCGTCCCCCCACCGGCTTGACCGAATATTCGCCGATGAGCTACCCTTACGCAGCTTATCCACAATGCCTATGAGAAAGGAGACCGCACAATGGACCGAGAGAAGATCCTGACTGCTCTCAACAAAGCCCTCGCTCAGGAACAGGCGTGCTTCATCCGATATAAGACGCATGCGGCTGTGATCACCGGCCCTTATGCCAAGCCCGTTAGCGAACAGTTAGATGAGATCGCCGAGGACGAAGAGAGCCACGCTCGTGACCTGCGCGATCGCATCACGGGATTGGGAGGAACGCCGACGATGGAGGTCGCGACGGCCGACCTGATCCCGGCCACGACGCTCGAGGAGATCTTGCGCGTCAACATCGAGGAGGAGAAGAAGGCCATCGCCCTCTATCAGGAGATCCTCGACATGATCCCGCGCGAGCAACGGCTGCTCTACGAAACGATCGAGCATATCCTCGAAGACGAGCAGGAGCATTTGGAGGAGCTGCAGCGGCTTCAATCTTGATCGCTTGCCGGCGAGACCTTGAGAGGAGGACACGAGCATGCCGGGAACCGCTCTGCGCCTTGTGGTTATCGGCGGAGTCGCCGGCGGCATGTCGGCGGCCGCGCGCGCTAAGCGCGTCAATCCCGATCTGGAAGTGATCGTCCTCGAACGCGACCCCCATGTCTCTTACGGCGCCTGTGGGATTCCCTATTTCTTGGCCGGTCTGGTGCCGGATGCCGAGCGACTCATCGTCTACACGCCCGAATATTTCCGCCGCGAGCGCGGCATTGACGTGCGCACGAACACGGAGGCCGTGGAGATTCGACCGACCGAACGCACCGTCCTGGCGCGCGATCGTATGAGCGGCGCGACGGAGAAGATCGCCTACGATCGGCTCATCCTCGCCACTGGTGCCACGCCCATTCGCCCTGCTCTCCCCGGCATCCAGCTCGAGAACATCTTCGTGCTGCGCAGCCTGAACGATGGCTTGCGGATCCATCGCGCGCTCGTCGAAGAGCGTCCCCAGCACGCGCTCATCCTAGGGGCTGGATACATCGGGCTCGAAATGGCCGAAGCCCTCCGGATGCGCGGCCTGCAGGTGACTGTCGTCGAAGCCCTCGATCATGTCCTTGGCCAGACGGAGCTCGAAATCAGCCGGATCGTCGAAGAGGAGCTGAGCGCTCACAATGTGCGCTTGCTTTTGACGACGCGCGCCGTCGGGTTCGAGGGCGATGCTCGCGGGCGGGTCCGCGAGGTCATCACCGATTCAGGCGAACGACTCGCGGCGGATCTTGTCCTGATCGGCATCGGCATTCGCCCGAATGTGCGCCTCGCCGAAGAAGCCGGGATCGCGCTCGGCCCGACTGGCGCCATCGCTGTGGATGAACGACAGGAGACCAATATCACGGGCATCTTTGCCGCTGGCGATTGCTGCGAGACGAAGCATCTGGTCACGGGACGCCCGACGTGGATTCCACTTGGGCCGGCCGCCAATAAGCAAGGACGGGTTGCCGGAGATAACGCGGCTGGACGGCGCGCGACGTTCGCCGGCGTCGTCGGAACGGCCGTCGTCAAGGTCTTCGATCTGGAAGTCGCGCGCACGGGACTCTCACTTCAAGAAGCCCTCGCCGCCGGGTTCAAAGCGAAGAAGGTCTCGATCACGGCCTCCTCGCGAGCGGGATACTACCCGGGCGCGCAACCGATCACCCTCGCCCTCATCTTCGACGAAGCGACACATCGGCTGCTTGGCGCTCAAATGGCCGGACGCGAGGGCGTGGCCAAACGTATTGACGTGTTCGCGACCGCTCTCCATGCGCGGATGACTCTGGAGGAGATGAGTCAGCTCGACCTGAGCTATGCGCCGCCCTTCGCGCCGGTGTGGGATCCGATTCTGACCGCCGTCAACGCGGCGCTGAAGGCGTGAGTGTTCAAAGAGGGGGACGGGGCCAGTGGGAAGCGTGAAGGATCGCATCGTCATCATCACGGGGGCTTCCTCGGGGATCGGCGAGGCGACGGCGCGGCGCTTGGCTCGCGAGGGAGCTGCGGTCGTCCTCGCCGCGCGGCGACGAGAGCGTTTGGAACGCCTCGCCGAAGAGATCGCGGCTTCCGGAGGACGAGCGCTCGTCGTCCCCACCGACGTCACCGTGGAGGCCGACCGACGTCGCCTCGTCGAGCGCACGATGCAGACCTATGGGCGCATAGACGCTCTCGTCAACAATGCGGGATACGGACAGCGCGGGCCCATTGAAAGCGTGCCCTTGGAAGCCATCCGACGGAATTTCGAGACCAATCTCTTTGCGCTCATCGCGCTAACGCAATTGGTGATCCCCATTCTGAGAGTGCAAAGGGGCGGGCGCATCGTCAACGTCAGCTCGGTCGCCGGGCGCATCGCCCGGCCTTTCTCGGCCGTATACGATGCGACGAAACATGCCCTGGAAGCGATCTCCGATGGACTCCGCGGGGAACTCGCTCCTTTCGGGATTCACGTCATCGTGATCGAGCCGGGATTCATTCAAACCGAATTCCTGCGCGTCGCCGATGAGGTCTCCCGCTCGGTGCTGGAGCGTTCACAACCCTACGCGCCCTTTTTAGCGGATCTCGACCGTCGGTATGAGCGCTTGCGGCGATGGGCGGGACACCCAGAGGACGTCGCCGCCGTCATTTTGCGGGCGCTCATGGAGAGGCATCCGCGCCCTCGCTACGCCGTTCCCGGGCATGCGCGCGCGTTGCTGGCCCTCAAGCGCTGGATCCCGGACCATCTCTTTGACGCCCTCATGCGTCGACAGATGGGACTCCGTCCCATCGAGAGCTGACCGAGAGCCCGCGTGCCCTCACCGAAACGCAGCCGCTGCGCTACAATACTTCGGCGGGCGAAGAAGCGTTCGCCCGTTAAGGGACGAATTCGGGAGACGGCTGATGGCGAATGACGTGACATTCGTGGGACTCGCGGATACGCGCGGCACGCGGATGGTGAAGATCGCACCACGAGGGATTCTCCGACGGCATCCAGAGGCGGTCCCGACACCGAAGCCGCCCTGGATTCGCGCCACACTGCCGAGCGGGCCGGTCTATAACGAACTGAAGCGCATCGTTACCGAGCTTCGTCTGCACACGGTATGCCAAGAGGCGCTCTGCCCGAACCTCGGCGAGTGCTGGGGACATGGGACGATGACGATCATGTTGCTCGGCCGCGTGTGCACGCGCGCCTGTCGCTTCTGCGCCGTGGCGACGGGGAATCCGCGCGGATGGCTCGATCCCGAGGAGCCGGAACGCGTCGCGACAGCCGTCGAATTCCTGGCCCGACACCACGGCCTGAGGTATGTCGTGCTCACGAGCGTAGATCGCGATGACCTCCCGGATGGCGGCGCTTCCCATTTCGCCGAGACCGTACGCCGCATCAAAGCCCGAGTGCCCGAGGTGAAGGTCGAGACGCTCACGCCAGACTTTCGAGGCGATCTTCATGCTGTCGAGATCGTGCTCGAAGCCGATGTGGACGTCTTCGCCAATAACTTGGAGACGGTGCGCCGCCTGACCCCACGCGTGCGCGATCCTCGCGCCGGGTACGATCAAACGCTCGGCGTCCTTGCCCATGCCAAGCGCTTCCGTCCCGACGTGCTCACCAAAAGCAGCGTGATGCTCGGCCTGGGCGAGACCGAGGCGGAAATCCGTCAGGCCATGCGCGATCTGCGTGCCGTCGGCGTGGATATTCTCACCCTCGGGCAATACCTGTGTCCGACCACCTCTCATCTCCCGGTCGTCCGCTACGTGACGCCGGAAGAATTCGCCCGTTATCGGGAATGGGGATACGAAGAGGGCTTCCTCGAGGTCTTCAGTGGACCGCTCGTCCGCAGCTCCTATCGCGCGGAACGCGTCTTCGCCGAAGCCCAACGTGGCAAACCCGCGTGAAGGCTGAACTCGCCGGCGTGCACCCGACTTTTCCCCGGACTCCTCACGCGGCCAGAAAGATATAGACCCTCCCTGGTCCGCTCGGCAATCCGAACGCCCCCGGATTCACGGAACCAATCAACACATCGCCCCGCCCATCAGCGTTCACGTCCGCAATGGCCAAGGCGAGGCCGAACTGCGTCCCCGGATCTGGAGCAGAAGCTTGAAACATGGTCTCGGCCACCGCATCCAAAGCCGATCCGCCGGCGAAGAAATAGACTTGTCCTATAGCACCACCTCTCCGAACGGCTTGAGCGTCAACGAGAATGTCGGCACCTGCATCCCCCCTCACCTTTCCCACAGCGAGCGCGACGCCGAAGCCATCGTTCTGAGTGGGCGTGGGAGCCTGAAGCGTGAGATCGGCATTGCTATCGAATGGTTGCCCCCCGAGGAAGAGGTGAACAGCACCCGGATCGCTCGTGGCCGTGAACACAGATCGCGTGAGATTCGGATGCGGCGTTCCGACGAGGACATCGGCAAAGCCATCTCCGTTGATGTCCCCGATAGTGAGCGCCTTCCCGAAACCGCTATTGCGCTTGGGAGCAGGCTGTTGCAGCGTCGCATCGGCCGTCAGATCAAAAGGCGATCCACCCAAGAAGAGATGCGCGCGCCCGGCATTTTGAATCGAACCGACGTCCTCATTGGGAGCGCCGACGAGCACATCGTCACGCCCATCCCTGTTGACATCCCCGACGGCGACTGCGTACCCAAACGCCGCCCCGCGCTGTGGCGCAGGAGACTGAAGCACGCGGGGAAGGCTGGGGAACGATGCTCCCCCCTCATAGACGAAGACTTGACCGGCTTGATCCTGGGCACCGATCCGCACATTCTCGGCACCCACAAGAACATCATCCCGCCCATCCCCATTCACATCTCCAGCGGCGAGCGCCCATCCGAAATGCGCCAAGGGATTCACGCTCGGCAACGGAAGCTCTCCATCGGCCTGCGCGTCCAGAGAAGGGCCGCCGAAGAAGAAGTACACTTTCCCCGTCCCCCGCTGCGCTCCCCCATTGGCAAAAAGCGCTGAGACGAGAATGTCTGTCCCGCCGTCTCCGTTCACGTCAGCAAGGGCGATGGCCCAACCGAAACGGGCATCCCGTTCCGGTGTCGGCGCGCGAAGGGTCAAATCCGGAGACGTTTCCAATGGCGCGCCCCCAAAGAACACGAACACCTGCCCGGCATTCGCCTTGCCCTCGACGTCCATGAGTACAGCGCCCACGAGAAGATCGGCGATCCCATCGCCGTTCACGTCTCCGCTGGCCAGTCCAAATCCAAAGCTGCTCTCAGAGGGAGAGAGCTGAAGGATGACGGGTTCCTGAAATTGAGCGAGCCCAAAGCCGGGCCAGATGAGAAATGCCAAGATGAGACAAAACGCTCCCCGCGTGCGCATAGATATGCCCTCCACGAGAGTCCTTCGCGCTCAGAAAACTGCTTCCTGAGCGGAGCCAGAGACCTCCTCACAGAAAGGTCTCGAAAGTGGGCGGCAGAAGTCCCGCAAACGGTCCAATGCACAGAAGGACCAGAGGAGGAAAGATGAAGAATAGCAGCAGGCAGATGTTCGGGAGCACGGCGTATCCGAACGTGAGCGCCATTGGAGCCAGCAACATGAGCACGCTAGCGAGCTTCTTCATGTTACACCTCCATCAAGATTTTCATCGGTTCCATGATAGTGACTGCCCCGAGCGCGGTCAAGGGGGATTCGGCGAACAAGTCATTGACAGGAAGGAGAACTCGTTGGTATTCTTTCCCTCTTCTTATGGCGAGGCGATCGAGATTCGCGCAAGGGGTGACAGGTCGAAGCTCTTGGCTCGTCGTCTTGCTCTATCTCCTCTTGGTGTGCGATCTCACGGCGCATGCCGTCGCCCCGGCGAGCGAACATTCGCCCACGCCGTCTCACGGGATGACCATCTCCCGCTCCGCGCTTCCCTCAGGCGCGGATTCGCCTTCGGGAACGGCACATTACGGCTCCTGCGCGTGTCAACATGGGCACGTCCCCGTCCTTTCGGCGACGGTGGAAACGGTTCTGCCACCGCCGGCCCTCGCGCTTGCAGAGTGGTCGTCCTTCACCCGAAGCATCCGCTTTTTGCCGGCGGATCGCGTTATCCGTTCCCCTCCTTTTGGGACCCTTCGGCTCCGATGCGCCTCACAGGCGTGACAGCCCTCGCATGATCCCCAACGCGGGATCACCTTCTTGCTGTAGCGAGGGGTCGCGCGTCAACGTCCCACCCAAGTTCGACAATAAGCGCGCATGATGCGGAATCGAAGAGCTCTTGCAAGAGAGCGACATCGTCCGCAACGAGGAGGGGCAACGATGAACTACGCATGTCCATCACCCTGGGTGTCTCGCTCGACTCGGCCGTGCTCACGACGTCTGAGCGCGAGCTTCTTCTATGTCTTCGGACTCGCGCTCCTCGCGCATGCCTTCGCTTTCGGGGCTCAGCCCTCGGGTACACTGCGGGGAAGAGTCATCCTTCAACCGGCGGGCACGCCGGCGCACGGCGTGACGGTGAAGCTTGTGCCGGGGAATCGCTCATCCGTGACTGATGAGACCGGTACGTACGAGTTCTCCGAGGTTCTTCCAGGCCGATACACAGTGATCGCCCATCTGGAACGATTGCCCGATGTCACTCGAACCGTTGAAATCGGCCCTGGGGCGATGGTGACCCTAGATCTCGAATTCACGCTCTCTCCCATTCGGGAACAGATCATCGTGACGGCGAGCGGACGCGAGGAAGCGCTCGCGGAAGCTTTTCATGCCGTGACGTCGCTCGATGCCACGGATCTCCTTGGGAAGAACACGACGTCGCTGGGCGAAGCCTTGGAGTACCAACCGGGCATTGCGAAGCGCAGCTTTGGTCCGGGCTCGTCGCGTCCGGTGATCCGCGGCTTCGACGGAGACCGCGTGCTCATCCTTCAGGATGGCATTCGAACGGGTTCGCTCTCCTCGCAGTCGGGCGAGCACGGTGAGCCCATAGACCCTCTTGGTCTGGACACGGTGGAGATCGTCAAAGGCCCAGCCACATTGCTCTACGGAAGCAATGCGCTCGGCGGCGTCATCAACGTCATCACGCGCCACCACCAGATCCATCAACATCCGCACCGAGGCCTTCGGGGTTACATGACGGGCGTCGGCGGTTCGACGAACGACCAAGCAGGAGGCAGCGTCGGGTTCGAATATGGCTTCAGCCGATGGCTCGTGTGGGGTAATGGCGGGGGACAACGCACACGCGATTATCGCACGCCGCTTGGTCGCATCCCGAACTCCGAGACGCGCGGCGGGAACGGGACCGGAGGATTCGGGCGCTATAGCGAACGCACCTTCCTTAGCCTGAGCTATGGCTATGACGTGCGTCGTTACGGCGTCCCCTTCGCCGGACAGCTTCACGCTGAGCACGAAGATCACGGCGAAGAGGAAGGACACCACGAGACAGCGCCATTTGTGGACTTGAAGATGCGGCGCCACAATGTGCGCGCAAGTGGTGGCGTGCGCGATCTCGGCGCCTTCCTTGATCGCCTGCAGGTCTTCTTCGATTACACCGACTATCAACACCGCGAGCTGGAGGATGGCGCGCCGACGACGGTCTTCGAGAACCGACAGATCGTCTCCCGAATCGTCTTCGACGAACGCCCGCGGCGTGGGCTCTCCGGTAGCTTCGGCCTCTGGTTCCTGCACCGGCAATACGAAGCGAGCGGCGAAGAAGTGTTGGCCCCGCCCGTCACCCAACGGGCCTTCGCACTCTTCGCTCTCCAACAGCTAGACCTGCGACGTCTCGCCATCCAGTTCGGCGGGCGGCTGGAATATAACGGCTACGATCCCGTCGGCTTGCCGAGTCGCTCCTTCACTGGTTTCTCCGGCGCGGCGGGCATGCGCCTTCCCCTTTGGGAAGGCGGGACGTTCGTCCTCAACTATACGCATTCGTTCCGAGCACCCGCGCTCGAGGAGTTGTACAATCGGGGACCGCACATTGGAAACCTCGCGTTTGAGATTGGGGATCCAACGCTCCGACGCGAGCGCGCCGATGGCTTAGATCTCTCCGTGCGCCATCGGAGCGATCGCTGGCGCGCCGAAGCAAACGCGTACTACTATCGTCTCACCGATTTCATCTTCCCGGCTCCTACCGGAGAGTTCCGCGATGGCCTCCGCGAAATCGTCTTCCGACAAGCAGACAGCCGATTCGTAGGGACGGAGTTGGGACTCGACCTCGCGCTCCATCGGCAAGTGTGGCTCAACCTCGGCTTGGATGCCGTAGATGCGAAGCTGCGTCCATCGGGAACGCCCTTGCCCCGCATCCCACCAGTGCGCGGGCGCGCGAGCTTGGATGTTCGGGTCAAGGGCTTCACGCTCGCCCCCGAGGTCATCCTGGCGCGAGCCCAAAACGACATCTTCCCCACGGAGACGCGGACGCCCGGATACGCCGTTTTCAACGTGCGCGCGACCTACACGTTCGTGCAATCGCACGTGCTCCATATCTTCTCGCTCACGGGCTTCAATCTCGGCAACCGGCTCTATCGAAACCACCTCTCCTTCATCAAGGACCTTGCTCCCGAGATTGGTCGGGGCGTGCGCCTCACCTACACGCTGCGATTCTTCTGACACTATGTGAGGACAGCGTCGGCGGGCCGGATGAGGGGTGTATGGAATCCGGCTCGCACGACGCTTTCCCCCCAATGCGCAAGAGCTGTTCCTTTTGGCGCTACTCCACGGGCCGGACTTTGAAGCGACATGCCCGGCCCGCATCCGGATTCGGAGCGCGATCTTCAGCATGCGATCCACACTCTCGAAGGCGGTTGATGAAGAAATGCGCGGACGAGGAGACAGAAGGCGCGTCCCCCCTCACAACAGGAGGTACTTCTTCCACGCCTCCTGCTGGCGCCCCAGGTGGGCGAGGATTTGATGACTCACGCGCCAGGAGAGCGCGCGCGGATGTTTACGCAGCGTCATCCCAGCTTCCTCGGGCGTGCGATTCCCCTTCCGCACATTGCAGCGGCGGCAGCACGCGACGACATTGTCCCAGGACGTGCGTCCCCCCTTTGAGCGCGGGATGACGTGATCCACCGTCAATTCGGATGAAGGGAGCTTCCGCCCACAGTATTGGCAGGTATAGCCATCGCGCAACAGGACGTTCTTGCGCGACAGCTCCTTCCGCTCAAACGGAATATGGACGTATTCGAGCAAACGGATCACCGACGGGACAGGGATCACCACATGCGCCGAACGGACGACGCGCGACGTCACTTCTTCCGGCCGCGCCGTGCCCTTCAAAATGAGCACGATCGCTCGCCGCGCCGTCGTGACGTTGATCGGCTCATAGGTCGAGTTGAGCACGAGTACCGGTGCTTTCATTCGATCCACCATCCGCATAGCAGACGCAAAATTATACCAGAGCTTCCGCTCCAGACAAGGGTTTGATCCGCGCGAGGAGACCTCCACGGATAGTGCCGCCGCTCCTTTGGCATCATTTTCCGGACATACCTTTGACCGTCGAGAGCCGTCAAAGGGAGCGAACAGGAAGAGCGGAGGAGGAGAGCGATGAGGATACCGATGGCGCTCAGAGCGGTAGCGCTCGGTTTCGTGGTGACTGAGGGGCTCCTCCCACGCGCGTCCAAAGGCGCTGAGTTTCGAGCCCCGGGTGTCGTGAACGTCGTCAGCCACCGGTGTGTGATCCCCGGATATGACGAACCGAATACGCCACCCAATGTGCCCATCTCGGACGCGCTTCGAGCCGCCCTCACCGACCCCGCCGCCATTCGCGATGATCGGGTGAATCTGAACCAGACCATCTACGTGCGCTTCTTTGACGGGGATCGCGCGCGCCCTCCGCAAGCGATCGTGATCCTTATGCCGGGACCGACCAGTGGGGCGAACGCTCTTCGATTCCTGGCGACGGAGATCGTGCGCCGCTCCGGCGGAGCGGTCGAAGTCTGGGCGCTCGATCGGCGCGCGAACCTGCTCGAAGACCTCTTCCCGCTCTGGCGCGCGGAGCGGGCGGGAACGACCGAGGCAGCTCTCGAAGCGCTCTCGCATATCACCGAACATCCCGATGGGCGTGGGGGGTACATCGCCAACCACTATGAGGAAGTCAGCCGTTTCATGAGCGAATGGGGATTGGACGTACACGTCCGCGATGTGAAAGCCGTCGTGGAAAAGGCAAGAGAGGTCGCGGGCGCACGCATCTTCTTAGGCGGCCATTCGCTCGGCGCGATCCTCGCCCAGGCTTTCGCCGCTTATGATTTCGAGGGCATCCCGGGGTACAGCCTCATTCACGGCTTGATCCTGCTTGATGGCACGGGGATTCCCGGCATGAGCCCGCTCATCACCGACGAGCAATATCTCGCCGGCCTCAATTCCCTACGTGCGCCAACGCGCCCGGAAGACGCGCCGTTTGTGCTTCGGCCCTTTGGCCCCTATCACTTCCAGCTTTTGGAGATCGCTGCGCTCTTAGCCCTCGTGGATCCCGATGGGCCTTCCCCACTGGATCGGTACGCGCCCGAGTTGATCGCCGTGCCGATGACAAACGCCGCTGCTTTGGGCGTGATCCTCGATGACGAATTTCAATCCCAACCGCTGGCCCGCTTCTCGATCGGCTTCCTCCGTATACCCCCCAACCACCCGCTTGCGTCTATCGCTACGCGAAGCCGCGATCCATTCTCTGCAAATCCCAACGGCCTCTACGTCCCGAAAGACTTGGGAGAGACGCGACAGCACTGGGCCGCTGTCCCAAACCTTCACGCCCTGAGCTCCACGTTCGTTCACGGGCCCGAGCCGTCGGACTTCTCCCGAGTCGCACGACTCCTGCTGACGGGAAGCGGGCGCGGTTTCTCAGATGATGCTCTTGCACGAGAGTTGTTCCCGGACGCCCCGGAGGCCAATTTCCTCGAATGGTACTTCCCACAGCGACTGTTGCTTGACCTGCTGCGGTTCTCCGATCTGGACGCGACGCGCCTTGCTCCGAGCATCGTCGCTGCGCTCACCGCGCGCGGCGGGCGCGTCCCAGCGCTTACGGAAAATCGGCGGGTGAACTTGCCGGTGCTCGCCATTCAAGCCCGACAAGGCCTCTTCCCACCTCTGGCTGGTTCCCTCCCCTTCACCCGCTATAAGAACAGCACGCGCACGCCGCAGTTCTCTTACAGTCTCTTGCCTAACTCGGCTCATGGTGACCTCTTGACCGGGACCGATCAGGACGCGCAAGAGCGAACTGTAGCCGACCTCATCGTGAGCTTCGCGATCGGAAACCGGCGATGATCCGAGCTTCACGTACGCGAGGAGAAAAATCCCAAGAGTTTCAGAAGATGCATGGAGGTTCAGGTCGCGCATTCCGAAACTGGTCGGGACATGCACGAGGGTTCGGGCGCAATGCCTCCGACGAGCAAAGTGGCGCAGATGCGATCCAATCAGGAGGATCACGCGCATGTCCCCATAGGGAACAGGTCTCGAAGCTCAACCTTTCGATTGACTTCGCGCGCTTGACCGATATAATGAGGGCTCGGATTGCCCGAAAGGCATAGGGCGAGGGGGAAGAACAGAGGGCCTACCGGAGGCTGCCATCAATTACTTGGAAAGGACATTGCATGAAGCTGATGAATTCGTCACGAACGAGGAAAGATTTCGCCACCGATGGACATGGATGGGCACCGATCCGTTTCCTCATCCGTGTTGATCCGTGTACATCCGCGGCATCACAGGAATCGGCCCTGTGTGATGGCACGCCAGGAGAGAATGCATTGACCAACGGATGAAAGGAGCCAACTGATGGGTGATCCGTTGGAACCCTCCATCTGTTGGGGGGTTATTTTTTCACTATGGAAGGCCAGAACATTCGCTTGAATCGAAGAGGGACTCGGTTGATTTATTGGGGCGTGGGCCTGCTGCTGGCCCTGGGGTTACTGTGGACCCCGAAAACGGTTTCCGTTCAGTCAAGCCCGGTGCCGCAGGTCACGCTCACGGCGCCTGCCGAAGCGCTCATCGGCGAAGATTTCACCTTCACGGTGAAATTCAAAAACGCCAGTCCCAATCCAGGCGACATCGGCTATGGGCCGTTCATTGACCTGGTGCTCGATGCCGGCGGCGCGAATATCACCAAGCCGCCACAGACACCACCGTGCGCCTGCGACGGCATCACGTTCGTGAAAGCCGAAATGGTCGGCGTGGTCGGCGGCCCTGTTTCGCTGAATAGCTTCCCGGTTCTTGCTCCCTGTAGCCCGATGCCTCCAAATGTGTCGCTACCGCATCCGTTTGCGTCAAGCGGCATCGGACCTGTCGCAGTTCCCGCGGGCGCACAACTCATCACGCTGGAGCTTCCTTTCGGGAGTTTCGATCCCACGCAGCCAGAGATTGAAGTTCAGGTCACCGCTCATGTGAGCAACCTCGCCGACGCCGGCACACCGCTCAAGATTTTCGCTCGCGGCGGCTT
Source organism: Acidobacteriota bacterium (assembly GCA_030550025.1). GTDB lineage: Bacteria > Acidobacteriota > Blastocatellia > HR10 > HR10 > HR10. Next base: position 91,890 of record JAUQQC010000011.1, read on the forward strand.
TCGCTATGGCACAGACCCGCTGGATAATCCGAGCACTGACCCTCCGATTCTGAGCGATACGACGCCGAGCACCCAATGGACAGCCAATGCTCAGACGACCCCGACCGTCCTCACGATCAAGAAAGAGTACCTCGGTCCTGAAGACGAGACCGCCACCGGCCCAAACTTCACCGGGTTCTATCCCCTCCAGTACCGAATCACCGTGGACATCGCCAACGGCCAAGCGGTGAGCAACGTCACGGTGACCGATTGCTTCCCCAACAACCTGGCCTTCCAGAGCGTCGTCTCGGTTAGTCCGTCCGCTCCGGCGCCTACGGTGACAACGCCTCCCGCCGGCGTGCCCAATAATCCACCCAACAACTGCTTGACCGTGACATGGCCTTCACTCACCGGCGCGTCAGGCCCCGATGCCGCGGTCGTCTTCGAATTCTTCATCCCGGAAAAAGACGCCAACGGCAATCCCGTCCTTCCGCCCAATTGCCAGCCCGTTCAATCCGTCAACGATGTCAAAGCCGAAGGCGATTGGACGCCGACGGACCCCTGCGATGCATCGCCGGCGCACGTCGTGAGCGACATCACGTCCAGCGACCACATCCTCAACGACAAATGCATCGCCATTCAAAAGAAGGTCGCCGTATTTCAAGACACCGGCGCTCCCGGCCCCACACCGGGAGACGTTCTTCAGTACACGCTCAGCTTCCAGATCTCCGACTTCAAGACGTTCGGGAAACTGGAAGTTCGAGACTGGCTCCCCGACGGTCAACAGTTTCTGCCGATGCCCGCGCCGACCCTCACGGTGACGGATCAGTTCGGCGCCGTCAGCGGACCTTTCATTCCCCTTTTGGATTTATCTGTCACTCTGGATCCGCACTCCACCTGCCAGGGAATTAAGGGCACGACCAATCTCGTCTTCAACGTTTCCCAGAAGATGACCGGCCTGTTTCCCTCGAACCCCAGACACCTGGCGGGAATTCTGACCGGCGGCTGGGCGACGACGCCGACTTCTTCTGTTCCGGCCACGGGTCAAATCGTCTTTTACGCACGGATACAGGATCAATTCTCCTTCCCCCAAAACCATCCCGGCGACCGGTTCGTGGACAAGGACGATCCGCTCGCCAATTGCGTGATGATTCGCGGCGAGGTCTTCACCAATGTCAATCCTCCTCAGCTTCCAACGCCGACGGGCGTGACGGCTCAAGACGACAGCAGGACTCTCACGGCCATCGTGACGGACTTCATCAAGAAGACTGTCTATGCCGTGAAGCGCGCCGGTCAGGAAATTTGCGGGCCGAATACATCGCCCTGTCCCGCCAAGCCGCAGGTGACGCCCGGCGACGAAGTCACCTTCCGCATTGAGAAAGTCATCCCTTCGAGTGACGCCGAAAACCTCACGATCCAGGATTGGCTGCCGTTGCCGATCTTCGATGTGGCTGATCCCGACGCCAATGGGATGGCCGGCCCGGCGTGGAGCTTCACCAGCGCGGCCTGCGGCATCCCCACGCCCGGTCAAGCGTGCCTTGGGCCGACGAATTCGCTCACGGTGAGCCCGTCGTTCGCGGCCAATTCGACGACAAATAGCCTCACCTTCAACTACGGAACCTTCAACGATCCGACCAACACGCCTCGAAAGATAGACCTCCTGCTCACGGTCACGGCGACGAATGATCCTTTTGCCGACGGCCTCTTCCTGACCAACCAGGCGCAAGAGTGCGAGAAGAACACGTTCAACATGACGTTCTGCCAGGTCGCAATTGCGCAAGTCCAGATGGCCGAGCCGAAGCTCAGAATCATCAAAGGAGTTGTCGCCAGCGATAATCCCAATGCGATCTTCTCTCCTGCTGCGCCTCCGTCGGGAACATTCACACCGCCCGGCGGCTCCTGCCCGCGCTTCAGCGGGACGATCAATTCGTCCAACATCGGATCGCTCAATTTGAACAGCAATATCTCCGGCGTGGACGCCAACGACAAAGTGACCTTCGCCATCGTCGTCGAGAATCAAGGCTCTTCGCCTAACGGCGTCTTCGATGTGAAGATTCGGGACATCTTCCCGCTCGGTCCGACGGATCTGCCGTCGTGCTTCGTTCCTGACTTCAGCACGCTCTGCGTCACCGATGGCACGGGCGCTCCTATTCCGTTCGCCGTGGGTCCGGGCGGATTTGGTTCCGTCATCATCGAACTCACCGACCCAGGCCCGACGATGGGCGCGCTCGGTCCCTTCAATCCTGCGAACGGAAAGAACATTGCCGTACTCACCTTCGACGCCATGCTTCTCAGCGACATCAAATCGGGCTGCTGCGATAACCGCGCCAGGCTGGAGAACTACTCGAATACCGAAGGCGGACCGAACTTCGTCGCGGCGGGCTTTGGCGGGCCGTTTGAAGATACGGCTCAGGCCTGCGTCGGTCCGAGGCCGTTCGCCAAGTGCATCCAGACGACTTCTGAAGTTCACACGATCCCGCAATCGGCTTCTCAAGGCGGCACGGTGGATGCGGCCATCGGCGAGATCGTCCGCTACCGGTTGATCACGGTCATTCCTGAAGGTACGACGCCGAACTTCCAGATCCAGGACCTGCTGCCGCCGGGCTTGACCTACCTGCCGGGCACGGCCCGCGTGCTTTTTGTGGCCGATAGCCCTGTCACAAGCGGCAATACGATATGGCCGACGGTTCCGGGACCGAATCCGCCGCAGTGCCCGGGATCGCCAACGCCTACCAGTAACCTGCTGGAGGGTGGGGGACCCTTTACTCCTGGCGCTGGAGTAGACCCGATCTTCTTCGTCGGACCACAAGCCTTGCCCATCACAAACAACGACAACGACGCGAACCTCGAATTCGCCATCATCGAGTTCAACGCGCTGGTGGACAATATCGCCGGCAATCAAAGCAGCACCACCTTGCCCAATCAGTTCCAGGTGCGATTTACAAACGATGCAGGGAACCCGTTCGCAAGCAATTCCGGCGCGGTCAATGTCCACGTCGTTGAACCGAATCTCACGCTGACCAAGAGCGTCTCCCCGGCGGCAGTCGTGCCGGGTGGACCGCCGGTCACCTATACCGTTACCATCGCCAACACCGGCACCGCCGATGCGTTTGACATCGTCTTCACCGATACTTTGCCACCCGGCCTTACCGTGGTCGCAGGCTCGCTCACGCTTCCAGCGGGCTGCACCGGAAGCGCCACAGGCCAAAACGTCAGCGTGACCTGCCCGCAGTTGGATGATGGAACGGCGATTCAGATCACATATCAGGCGACTGTCCCGGCAACGGTATCGTGTCCGACAACCCTGACGAATCAGGCCACGGTCACCTGGACGAGTCTGCCGGGACCCAACGGCACGACGTCCAATCCTACCGGTTCGAGCACGCCGGGCGCGTCAGGTGCGATCAACGGCGAGCGCAATGGCTCCAGCGCCTTCCCGCCCAGTCCACCGAATTCGCCCGATCCACCCAACAAGTACCATGCGACGGCCTCGGCAGCGCTTACGGTGAATTGTCCGCCGTGCGTGGATCCGTCTTCGCTGCCCAGCATGGTCGCGTGGTGGCCGATGGATGAGCCGAATGGATCCGCCGTTGTGAATGATCTTGCAAGCGTCAACAACCAGGGCACGCCCACGCCCGGAAGCCCGCTCGGAGCCGCCAACGCTCCGAACGCGGTCGCCGGGCAGGTCGGCGGAGCCATCCGGTTTAATCCGAACTTGCAACCGAACGGTCCTCATCTGACAGTTCCGGATCACGCCGAGCTCAACTTCGGAACAGGCGGTTTCTCCATTGACGCTTGGGTCTATGCGCCCCCGTCTCCACCAACGGCCCTGTTCCTCTATCCGATTGTGGATAAGCTCGTCGTTCAGTTGCTG
>JAUQQC010000028.1 GCA_030550025.1 Acidobacteriota bacterium
TGGCGACGGCCCGGAAGGCCGATCTCATTCCCGATCAGTTGCTCCTGCTTGAGCACCCACACGTGGTGACCATCGGGAGAAGGACGCGCTATCTGAGCGCGAACGTGGGTGATCACCTTCGCGTCAGTCCTGATGTGCTTGCTCGCTACGACGTAGAGCAGTATGAGACGGATCGAGGGGGAGCGGTCACGTATCACGGGCCGGGACAACTCGTCATCTATCCGATCCTGAAACTGCTCGGGCGTCGTCGTGACGTCCACCAATACTTGCGCGATTTGGAAGAGGTCATCATCCGCACGCTCGAGGACTTCGGGATCTCAGCCGAGCGAATCCCCGGACAAACGGGCACCTGGGTAGGAGGGGAGAAGATCGCCTCCATCGGCGTTCACCTCTCCCACTGGGTCACAACGCATGGCGTGGCCCTCAACGTCAACACGGACCTGCGCTTCTTCGATCTCATCGTCCCTTGCGGGCTGCCGGATGTGCGGATGACCTCGATGGCGAAGCTCCTCGGCGCCCCTGTCCCAATGGAGTTAGTGCAGGAGCGCCTGCTCATCCATTTTCAAGAGGTCTTCGACCGCCATCTGGTCGAGCGCCCCATCGAGGCCGAATCCGTTCAAGTGCTCCTGCGCACGCCGGAAGGGAAGTATCTCCTCTTGAAACGCACCGAGCGTGACGGTGGATTTTGGCAACCCGTCACGGGATTGATCGAACCCGGCGAATCGCCTGCCGACGCAGCCCTTCGAGAAGTTCGAGAAGAAACGGGCGTGAACCTGGAAGATGTCATCCCGCCGGATCGTCCCCGGCTTCTTCCTCTCCCTTATGTGCACGCCTTCGCGTTCTCGCCCGCTGATGCCCTTCCCCTTTTCATCCGCGAGCATTCTTTCCTGGCTGCTCTCCCGACGCGCCCGGTGATTCGCATCAACCCGCTCGAGCACGACGCCTTCCGATTCGAGGATGCGACGACGGCACTCTCCCTCGTCCGATGGAAAGGGAACCGGCGCGCATTGATCTTGAGCGAACGCCTGGAGGCAGCCGGCGACGTTCACCCAGCGAACGCGTCTCAGGCTTTGCACCTATGACGCGGCGAATCGAGTGGTACCTTCTGGCCGAGGTCATCCCCTATTTCGTTCTCGCCTTCCTCGTCCTCACGATTCTGGTGTTGGCCAGCCAAATGGCCGAGTTCGCCGAATTGTTCGTGAAGCGCGACGTTCCGCCGGCGCTTGTGCGGATGCTGCTGGTCTCCCTCATCCCGCGAATCCTTGTGCTCACCCTTCCGCTCTCGCTCCTTGTCGCCGTGATGACCGGGCTCGGCCGTCTACACGGCGATCATGAGCTGACCGTCTTGTTCACGAGCGGGATCGGCCGACACCATCTTCTCGTCCCGTTGTTCCTGCTAGCTCTTCCGACAAGCGCCGTGACCTTTTACCTTGTGGCCTTCGATATGCCACAGGCGATGCGCCGCGTGAAGGAGGTTCGAGCGCAGCTCGTCCTGCAAGGGATTCGCCTACAGGTGAAGCCGCGCATCTTCGATGATCGGTTCGCAGGCACGGTCCTCTACATTGGCGAGGTGGATCGGCGCGCGGACTTGTGGCACCACCTCTTTCTCGCCATCGAAGGGCAGCGCGCCGATCCGAATGCGCCTTTCGGCCCAACGCTCATCACGGCCGCACGCGGCCACTTAACACTCGGGGAGGCACCCGACCGCTCGCACCTGACCCTGTACGACGGCGTCATTCACCGACGCCGTCGCACCAACGGCAATCCCAGCTACGAGGTGGAGGCATTCGAGCGCACGACGATTCGCTTCGACGCGCAATCGCGAGAGGCCGAGCAACTGAGAACGGAGTTGGAAGCTGGCACTACCCCAGTGAAGAGTAAAATCCAAGAGATGACGCTTCCGGAGCTGTGGGTCGCGCGGCGCGATCCGTTCCTAGGTCGGCGAGCCCTCACGGAATTTCATAAGCGCGCAGCCGTGAGTGTCTCTCCGCTCGTCCTCGTCGCCGTGGGCGTCGCTTTGGGGACGACCCGTCGGCGTGGCGGACGCAGCTACGGCTTCTGGCTCAGCATCCTACTGGCAGCGGTGTACTACCTGATGCTGCTCGGCGGTGAGAATCTGGCCCGCGCCGGACGCCTCCCTCCCTCCATAGCCCTGTGGCTGGGGAACGCCGTCATGGCGAGTTACAGCGCCCTCCGATTACCGGAGCGCTTCTGCTTGGCTCGGACGATCGAACGAATGGCTGAGCGACTCCGGTTGACCTCGACGATCGCTCCCCCGTTCCGCGCCCAACTCGCCCTCGCCTGGGACGCTCTGCGAACTCGCGTACAGCAGCTCGAGCAACAGATGCTTCAGCGCTTATATCGCCTCCTCCGCCCGCGCGCGAAGTTGCCCCCCCCCACTCCCAGCGGCCTCGGATCGGTGACCGGATTGGTCCTCCACGTCTCGATCGGCGATCGGTACGTCGCCCTCCGATTCCTCAGCCTCTACCTGACGATCCTCGTCGGCCTCTGGACGCTCTTCATTATCTTCACGGTCTTCGAGCTCTCGTCGGACATCCTCATGAACCAAATCCCAGCTCGCTTCGTGGCCGAATATCTCGTTCACCTCACGCCCTCGGTGCTCAGTTACCTCGCTCCCCCAACGGCATTGATGGCGGCCTTGGTGTGCATGAGCATCTTGAGCCAATCGGGGGAACTCACGGCTCTGCGAGCTGCCGGGATCTCGATCCCTCGTGCTACGGCGCCCATTCTCATGGCGAGCGCACTTCTGGCAGGCGCCGTCGCCATCTGGCAAGAGCATATCGTGCCGGAGGCGAATGCGCGGCAGGAGCTCCTGCGCTTTTACATCAAGAAGGGGCGCTTCCCTTCGGCCGTCGAACTCTCTCCGACCACTTCGGCGGCGAATTGGATGGTCTTCTGGTCGGGGCTTCCGTCCGAAGCCCCGGGCTCAAGGATCAACCCCGTTGCTCGGAGTCACGTCCGGATTCCTCAGCGCATCCTGCACTTCGCCTCCCTCGATCGCACGGCGCAACGCCTCAATGCTCCCTTGATTCTCGATTTCTTCCCCGATCGCTTCCTCGTGCGCCGTCGCCTGGAGGCCGAGTTCGCCCAGTGGGATGAAGCGCGCGCAGCGTGGTACTTCTCGCACGCTTCCGTTTGGGAATTCGACGGCGCTCACCTTCGCTCCGAACGACAGTTCGACCATCTCTGGCTCAGAGATGAGAACGGATCGGCGCTCCTTGGGCCACCACCCCGAAAACCGGAGGCCATGACCTCCCGAGAATTACGCGATCAGATTCGCACCCTCACCGAACGCGGGCTCGATCCCACGGACCTGCGCATCGCCGTGGAACGAAGGTCGGCCAACGCCGCCGCCGTCCTCATCATGGCGCTTTTCGGCATCCCCTTCGGCGTAACCTTCGGTCGGAGGGGCGCCCGCCACGCGATCGGCCTCGGAATCACAATCGGCTTGCTCTACTGGCTCGCCTTGGGCCTCTTCGAACAATTAGGGCGGTATGAGTATTTCTCTCCCCAAGTGGCCGCGTGGAGTCCGAACGGATTGCTGTTGGCCCTCGGCCTCTACCTCCTCTTCCGCGTTCGGACGTGAGGATCACTTCACGCGTTCGAGATAGGTCCCTTCAGCCGTATCGACGCGGACGATGTCGCCCGGCTCGACAAAGGGAGGGACTTGAATGACCAATCCCGTCTCCAGCGTCGCCGGTTTGTTGACGGCCGTCACGGTCGCCCCTTTCACACTGGGCTCCGTCTCGATGACGCGGAGATCCACGGTCGGGGGCAACTCGACGCCCATCGGCTTCCCTTGATAGAAGACGACCTTGAGGCGCAAATTCGGGATGAGGAACTTCACGGCGTCTCCCAAGACCTCCTCATCCAGCGCGATCTGCTCGAAGGTCTCCGTGTTCATGAAGTGATAACTCGTCCCATCGTGGTAGAGGTACTCGAATTCTTGTTCCTCCAGGACGGCCTTCTCCACCGTATCGGTCGAGCGGAAGCGGTGCTCGAACGAGATCCCCGTCCGCAGATTCCGCAGCTTCGTCTGCACCATCGCGCGCCAGTTCCCCGGCGTCACGTGCCGGAAGTCAAGGACCAGACACGGATCCCCCTCGTGAATGATGATCATCCCGCGTCGAATGCGCGTCGCCTGTATCATCGCATGTCCTCCGGAATCGTAACCCCTTTCGAGGAGATCAAAGTTAGCGCACGACTTTGGCTCGGTCAAGAGTTCCGCTATAATCTCGCCTTTAGAGCGATCATTACCGAGTGGCGCAGAGGATATGAACGATCTCACGCCGGAAGAGTACGCGCGAATCGTCGAACGATTGGGCCGTGAGCCGAATCCCGTGGAGGTGGGGATGCTCGCGGCCATGTGGTCGGAGCACTGTTCGTACAAATCCTCGAAGGTGCATCTGCGGCGCTTGCCGACGTCGGGGCCTCGCGTCCTCCAAGGACCGGGCGAGAATGCCGGAGTCGTGGACATCGGCGACGGCTGGTGCATCGTCTTCAAGATCGAGTCGCACAATCACCCGAGCTTCATCGAACCGTATCAAGGGGCGGCGACGGGCGTCGGCGGGATCTTGCGCGACATCTTCACGATGGGCGCGCGTCCCATTGCTGTTCTGGACTCGCTGCGGTTCGGTCCGCTCGCGGATCCACGCAATCGCGCGATCATGGACGGCGTGGTGCGCGGCATCGCCGACTATGGGAACTGCTTTGGGGTCCCCACCGTCGGCGGCGAGGTCTTCTTCGCCGAGTGCTACACGCGTAACCCTTTGGTGAACGCCATGGCGGTTGGGTTGGCGCGACGCGAGCAAATCTTCTACGCGCGCGCCAGCGGCCCCGGCAACACGGTCCTCTACGTCGGCGCCAAGACCGGGCGCGATGGCATCCACGGTGCGCGCATGGCGTCGGCCGAATTCACCGAATCGGCCTCGGAGCAACGCCCGGCCGTTCAAGTGGGCGATCCGTTCTTGGAGAAACTGCTTTTGGAAGCGTGTCTGGAAGCTCTGCGCACCAATGCCATTGTGGGCCTCCAGGACATGGGCGCCGCCGGCCTCACGTGCGCCAGTTGCGAAATGAGCGCGCGCGCTCACACGGGCATCGAACTCGAGCTCGATCGCGTGCCGCAGCGCGAAGTCGGCATGTCCGCCTATGAGATCCTCCTCTCGGAGTCACAAGAGCGTATGTTGCTCATCGTGCGCGCCGGCCATGAGCGGGAGGTGAAAGAGATCTTCGCGAAATGGGGGTTGGACGCCGTCGAGATCGGTCGCGTGACCGACGATGGCCGATTACGCGTGTTCCACCGAGGGCGCCTCGTTGCCGATCTCCCCGCTCGACTCTTGGCCGAAGAGGCCCCTGTTTATCACCGGCCGATGAAGCGAGCGGAGGCAGGAGATGACGTGGATTGGGACCGAGTTCACGCCGAGCCAGCCCCACTTGAAGAGGTGCTCCGCCAGATGCTGCGTTCTCCGAATCTCGCCTCAAAACAATGGGTCTATCGCCAGTACGATCATATGGTGCGAACGAATACGATCCTGCTACCCGGCGCCGATGCCGCCGTCCTGCGAATCAAGGAGACGCGCAAGGCGATCGCCCTGACGCTCGATGGCAATGGACGTTATTGCTATCTGAACCCGCGCGCGGGCGCTCAATTGGCCGTCGCTGAAGCCTGCCGCAATCTCGTCGTGACCGGCGCCCTTCCCATTGCCTGTACCAATTGTTTGAACTTCGCTTCCCCGGAACGTCCCGAAGTCATGTGGGCGTTCAGCGAGGTCATTGACGGGATGGCCGAAGCGTGCACGGTGCTGGAGACGCCCGTGACCGGGGGAAACGTGAGTTTCTATAACGAGACCGAAGGACGCGGCATCTACCCGACGCCGGTCATCGGCATGCTCGGTTTGATCGAAGGCGTGAATTATATCCCCGCGAACCATGGGAATGCCGAGCGGCGGAATCGCCCTTCGTTGCCGATCACCCCATGGTTCAAAACCGAAGGCGATCTCATTGTCCTTCTCGGTCGCACGAACGATGACCTGGGCGGCAGCGAGTACTTGGCTTGGATACACGGGCTCGTCGGCGGGGACGTGCCGACGCTTGATCTTCATCTAGAGCGCGCCGTCCAGCGTGCGTGCTTGAGGGCCATCGCCGAAGGGATCATCAAGTCCGCGCACGACTGTTCCGATGGGGGCCTGGCCATTGCGCTCGCTGAATGCTGCTTCTCCAGTCACCGACGCGAGGCCATTGGCGCCGATCTCGTCCTGACGACCGAAGGCGTCCGCTCGCCAATCTCGCTTCTGTTCAGCGAAACCCCATCGCGCATCCTCGTGACGATCGAACCCGAGCAGCTGGCGACCCTGGAGCGCATCGCCCGGGAATTTCGCATCCCCTATGCCGTCCTCGGACGCGTCGGAGGCTCTCGTTTCAGAGTGACGATTGATGGGAAGACGGTCATCAACGCTCCGGTCCACGAGCTCGAGGCCATCTGGCAGAACGTCCTCCCTGAATACCTCGGCCCCTGAGCGACACGGTCCGA
>JAUQQC010000021.1 GCA_030550025.1 Acidobacteriota bacterium
GAGACGAGGTTTTGGTTTAGATCTTCGTGGGCGAATTGACGAATAAGATGGGAGGCGCTAAAATTTCCCTCCGAAATGGGTGCCGCTATGGTGTAAGTGGTTAACACGCAGGCCTCTCAAGCCTGAGAGTGCGGGTTCAAGCCCCGCTAGCGGCACCAACGCGTGCTCTCAGATCTCCGGGCTCTGCGGGTGAATTCAAACCTCTGTGACTCGAGTGTGGTACATCCCACACGGCGTCAGCCCAAGCTCTTTTGGGAAGTCCCGAGGAGGGCGTTTTCACAACGACATGCTCTTGGAGGGGACGATCTCGAAGGGAGGGCAGCGTACGTCTATTGCAGGGGAAAATTTTTGGCGTCGCCGGCGGGATTTGAACCCGCGAATCCTGGCTTGAAAGACCAGTGTGTTAGACCGGGCTTCACCACGGCGACGCAGGTTATATTTTTAGCAAAGCTCAGCCATTTTGGCAATCCCTGACCACTACCTTGGCGGGATCGTAGTCCTCGCAGGATAGTGGGGGACAGGTCGACGCATCGTTCACGGGTATGGCTCTATCCACTTTCACCTATGCCTTTGAGTGTCTTGAGCCTACTGAGCATCCATGCGACTATACCGAGCCCGATGACGAAGAGCAGAAGGAAGAGGACCAGCGGACTCCACTGGATGCGGACTGGTTCTGCCGTCACGTCTAGGAATCGGCCGAGCTCTATATTCTGCACGACCTGGCGGCTGATAGCATTGAGAGCGAGTACGAGGAATTGAGCCAAGGCGGTCGCCGCCGCGCGCGTCCGTGTTCCTCCCTTTCGCCACTGCCAGAGGATCAAGAGCCACGGTGCGCCCGGGCTGAGTGCCGTCAGTATAGTGAGAGCGCGCAGCGGACCTTGCAGCATCTTCTCCCGGAGCTCCTCGGGCCACGTTCCGAAGACATACCAGGAACCAGTGATGGCGAATCCAATCACTCCGATCGTGGAGATCGCGAAAGCGATGCGATGGGTGCCGACGCGATAATTTGTTCCCCCTCGCGCAGAGAACCATTCGGCGTCTACGACGATGAAGGCCGCCGTCGTCGTCAGGGCCAAGGAGAACATCATGAGCCAGCGAGGCCAAAGCGTCGGATCTTCGGTGTTCCAGGCCGTTCCAAGCGGCGCGCCACCGATGCTCTCGCGAAGCCAGAGATCGGACCATGCGCGCACATTAGTCATCAAGCTGAAGGCATTCGAGAAGATGAAGCCGATGAGAAGAAAGAACACCGCTGTCGTCCATCCGATGGCCTGTCGCCAGCGCGCGATCGTCGCGCCTTCGGTGCGGAGTCCGGCGACGTAAATATACACGCCGTAGTAGGCGAGCGTGAGAAGCACAATGATGCTCACCCACGGCCAGGCCATCAGAATGGTCGCCGGATAGAAGACCTTGTAATAGGCGACTTGTGTGAAGAGCAAGGGGACGATGCCGAAATTGATCCCCAGGGCGATCAGAATCGGCATCGGTTGCATCAGCCGTCGCGAGAGCTGCCGTCCAACCTCTCCCCCGCGCCACTGAAGGAGCATGGCCAGCAGTACCCCCGCGTACCAGATGTGCATAGGGACCATGTGAAGCGTGAATCCCAGGACTTTGAACGCGACGAGGAACCAATACGGAGCGGGATACCCAAGTGGGCTCGATGGTCCGATCAAGGTCGTGGGATCCATAAGCACCTCCTATTTCTCCTCTCCGAAGTACATCCCGGCCGGACGCGGATGGGCGATCCGGAGGAGATATTTCGTGAGCAGCTCCGCCTCTTCGGGCGTGCCGGCCCACGGGGGCATGAAGAAATGGGCCTTCTCCGGGTGCTCTACGACCGTACGTACCATGTCCGGCGTCCACCCGCGGATCAACTGAGCGACGGCAGAGAAGCCGCGCCGTCCTGCATGGCAGTCGTTGCAATGGTAAAGGAAGAGGACCTCACCGAGCTTCACTTGATCCTCCTCCGGGAGCGCGAGCAATCGCGCCGGATCAATGCGACCAGCGTTCAAGACCTGAGGATAATGGTGGCTCACCCATGCCTTCGTCCACGTTCCTCCCTCGAGATAACCGGTTCGGCGAAGCTCCGACACCTTCTCGGCATAGATCTGATTGCCCAGGACAACGTTATAGATGATGTAGGGTTTCCGCACGGCCTCGCGGATATATTCGCCGGTCGTGATCGCCGCGAGCCCGAAGGTGAAAAAGAGAATGGCGAATCCGGGCGAGAGCCATCCCGGGTTCCGATATGGGCCGAGGTAGAGCATGAAGAACACGGCGATCGTAACGGCGAAGATGAGCACGACGAGGATATTCAACGTGCTCGCGGCGATGAGGGCGGCCTTGGCTGATTCGGGGAGGGCGAGGTACCATCCGATCCCTCCCAGGATGATCAACAGGGAACCCAGAAGCGCCGGTCGTGCCGATCGTGCGGCGATCAGATCGCGCAGGGCCGGATCCTTCGCTTTGAACGTGGCGTGCAGATAGACGTAGAGCGAAGCGAGGAGGAACGCGCCGCCGGTTCGTGCGAGCACCTGCGGGACGAACTGCGGGTTCAGGAAACCCGCCCAGAACGTTCGCTCCTCCGGCCATCGGCCCGAGTGCAACATGAAGGCCGTGATGCCCGTGATGAGCACGAGGCTCATCCATGCCGATCCGGCGTAGATCCATCCTATGCGCACGTGCGTCTTCGGATCGAGCCGTCCCCAGAAGTAGTAGAAGAGGAACGCCGAGACGATCTCCAGGACGAAGAAGACGTATTCCATCGCCCATCCGAAGACGAAGATGTGAATGAGCGTTTGCGTCGCCAGGGGCGATGCGACGCCGATCGTCCACCAGATGCCGATGCCAGTGATCGCGCCGTAGACGACGGTGATCAGGATGAAGAACCAAGCGTGCTCTTTCAAATAGGCGAGGTATTCGCGGTGGTTATGCCGATAGGCGTATTGCGTCTCAACGGCCAGGAAAAGCCCGCCGCCGACGGCATAGTGGGCGACGAGGACATGAAGGACGGAGATGATGGCGATGAGCATAGGAGAAGTGAGGAAGGGGACGTACCACCATGGATAGTGCATCGCTTGCCCTCCTTTCTCATCGCTCTTGGAGACTTCATGTCCGATTGGTCCCCGCGAGCGAATCTTAACCTGCGCCGATGGCGCTCACATCTCTTATGATCCCACAAAGTCTCGGGGGTTTCATCCGCGCCGGACGCACTTTTGTCTCCGCTCATTCCGGTAATCGCCAGGCGTACGAGCTGAGCACGCGCAGATAGTTTGCCCTCTCGAAAGCCGCGGGCTCGGCCACCCGTTGCTGGCTCAAGCTCCCCCGCATCTGGCGTAGCGACTCGTATTCGTGCTCTTCCATCCACTGAGCGAGATCGGCCAAGACCGTTCGCATATAGCCGATGCCATACTTCAGGAGCGCTGAGGCCATCATCGCGACGTTGGCTCCAGCCATGATGGCTTTCAGGACGTCATAGACCGTGTGGACACCTCCGGTGACGGCCAGATCGGCACGGATACGCCCGTAGAGAATAGCGACCCAGTGGAGGCGTAGCAGCAGCTCATACGAGCGGCTGAGCGTCAGTGTCGGAACGATCTCCAGCCGCTCCACATCGAAATCGGGTTGGTAAAAGCGATTGAAGAGAACGAGGGCGTTCGCTCCAGCCTCGTCCAGCTGTCGCGCTACATTCGCGAAAGCCGTGAAGAAATGGCCGAGCTTGACGGCGACGGGGATGGTGACGCTCGCTTTCACCGCGCGCACCAGCTCGACATATCGGCGTTCGACTTCGACGCTCGTGAGGTTCGGGTCGGTCGGGATGTAGTAGATGTTCAACTCCAGTGCATCGGCCCCCGCCTCTTCGATCGCTTTCGCGTAGCGAATCCATCCACTCGGGGTGACCCCGTTGAGACTCCCGATGATCGGGATGCTCACGGCGGCCTTCGCGCGGCGGATGTGTTCCAGGTACTCCTCCGGCCCAAGCTTGTAGGAGGTCATATCGGGGAAGTAGCGGAGCGCTTCCGCGTAGCATTCCGCGCCGTGCGAGAGATACCGGTCCAGGAGTTCACTCTCGATGTTGATCTGCTCTTCGAAAAGCGAATGGAGCACGACGGCGGCGGCCCCCGCCTCCTCCATGCGCCGAATGTTCTCCACGCTCTCGCAGAGCGGGCAGGAGGAGACCACAAGCGGATTCCGAAGCGTCAGGCCGAGGTAGGTCGTCGTGAGATCAGGCATGGCGCACCTCCTTCATCCACTCCTCGACGGGGAGATTCGCCAAATACTCGTAGAGCCGCCAGCGCGCGCGCACGTCCTGCTCGGCCAATTCGAGCAAGGTCTGAGCGGCTTCCGGTCGGCTGTGGACGAGCATCGTGTAACGCGTCTCGTTGTAGACATACTGGCGCAAGGAGAGGCTGGGGGCTTTCGAATCGAGGATGAGGGGATTTTTCCCCTCCTTGAGTCGATCGGGATGATAGCGCATCAAAGGCCAGTAACCGGAGAGAACGGCAGCCTTTTGCTGCTCCATGCCAAAGCGCAGATCATATCCGTGGGCGATGCAGTGACTATAGGCGATGATGAGCGAAGGGCCGTCGTACGCTTCGGCTTCCAGAAAGGCTTTCACCGTATGCGTATCGTTGGCGCCCATAGCGACGCGGGCGACGTAGGCGGTGCCATAGGTCATCGCCATGAGCGCCAGGTCTTTCTTCGGCGTCGGCTTCCCGCCGGCAGCGAACTTAGCCACAGCTCCTCGCGGCGTGGCCTTGGACATCTGTCCGCCGGTGTTGGAGTAGACCTCCGTATCGAGCACGAGGAGGTTGACGTTATGCCCGGAAGCCAGGACGTGATCCAATCCGCCATAACCGATATCGTAGGCCCATCCATCGCCACCGATGATCCACACGCTCTTGCGCACGAGGGCATCGGCAACGCTCAGCAGTTGGCGCGCTTCCGGATGAGGGAGCGCGACCAAGCGCTCTTTCAAAAGGCGCACGCGCTCGCGCTGACGCGCGATCCCCTCCTCGGTGGACTGATCGGCCTCGAGCAGTGCTTCGACCAAGGCTTCGCCGAGCTCGGACGCCAAGCGTCGTAGGAGATGGCGAGCATACGCCGCTTGCTGATCCAGAGCCAAACGCATTCCGAGCCCGAACTCGGCGTTGTCCTCGAAGAGCGAATTCGACCAGGCTGGTCCGCGTCCCTCGCGGTTGACCGTGTACGGCGTCGTGGGGAGGTTCCCGCCGTAGATCGAAGAGCACCCCGTCGCGTTCGCGATCAGGAGGCGGTCGCCGAAAAGCTGCGTGAGCAATTTGATGTATGGCGTCTCGCCACATCCCGCGCAAGCGCCGGAGAACTCGAAAAGTGGCTCCAGAAGCTGGACGTCTTTCACCTGACCGAGATGAAGCTTCCGCCGATCCACTTCCGGCAAGCGCAGGAAGAATTCCCAGTTCGCGCGTTCCATCTCGCGCCGTGGCGCTTGCGGGTGCATGTTGAGGGCCTTATGGCGCGGCTCGCTCTTGCTCTTGGCCGGACAGACTTCGACGCAGAGGGCGCATCCGGTGCAATCCTCCGGGGCGACTTGCAGCGAGTAGCGCCAGCCCTTGAACTCGATCCATCGCGCCGGTGCGGATTTGAACGAAGGTGGCGCGTCAGCCAAGAGTGCTGGATCGTACACCTTCGCTCGAATGACCGAGTGCGGGCAGACAAGCACGCACTTCCCGCACTGGATGCAGAGGTCTTCATCCCAAACGGGGATCTCCGGAGCGATATTCCGCTTCTCCCATTGCGTCGTGCCGCTCGGGTACGTCCCATCCGGCGGGAAGGCGCTCACGGGCAAGTCGTCCCCTTCGCCAGCGATCATCCGCGCCGTCACGCGACGCACGAACTCCGGCGCCTTCGGTGGGACCGGTGGGCGAAGGTCGAACGTGCTCGTCACGCGTCCGGGGATGCGGACTTCGTGGAGATTTTCCAGGGCGCGATCAACGGCAGCCAGGTTCTTCTCGACGATCGCCGGGCCTCGTTTCCCGTACGTTTGCCGGATCGCCTCCCGCATGGCGGCGAGCGCGCGCTCGAGCGAGAGCACGCCCTTCAAATACCCCCCCTGATCAGCCGAACGCACCGCCGCGTTGGGATATTCCCCCGTGATGAGCGCGAAGAAGCAGGCTTGCATGATCGTATTGATGCGCCCCCCTAGGCCCGCCTCGCGCGCGACCCGATAGGCATCAATGACGAAGAATCGAAGGCCTTTTTCGATGATCTCGCGCTGGATCGTGCGGGGGAGATGGTCCCAGACCTCTTCCGGCCCATAGGGACTATTGAGCAGGAACGTCGCTCCTGGCTCGGCGACTTTCAAGACGTTGATCCGCTCTAGGAACGAAAATTGATGGCAGGCGACGAAGTTGGCTCGCGTGATGAGGTACGTCGAGCGGATCGGCCGCGGGCCGAAGCGCAAGTGGGAGATCGTCATCGAGCCCGCCTTCTTCGAATCGTAGACGAAGTAACCTTGCGCGTAGTAGTCCGTGTGCTCCCCGATGATCTTGATCGAGTTTCGGTTGGCGCTCACCGTCCCATCGGCGCCAAGTCCGAAGAAGACAGCGCGCACGGTTTGCGGATCCTCGGTGGAGAAAGCTGGATCATACGTGAGGCTCGTGTGCGTGACATCGTCGTGGATCCCAATGGTGAAGTGAGTCTTCGGATGCTCCTTCTTCATCTCCTCGAAGATGCCCTTGATCATGGCGGGCGTGAACTCCTTCGAGGCGAGACCGTAGCGGCCACCGAGAAT
The DNA here is from genome assembly GCA_030550025.1 of Acidobacteriota bacterium. Lineage (GTDB taxonomy): Bacteria > Acidobacteriota > Blastocatellia > HR10 > HR10 > HR10. Next base: position 6,770 of record JAUQQC010000021.1, read on the forward strand.
GCGCGGCCAGGCCGCGAAGGGCGCTGTCCCGCTCGCCATCGCTTCGTACACGGCGGCGACGACGTCCAGGTAGAGCGGTTCGCCGATACTGCCCGGCTCCTTCGTGCGGTCCAAGACGGCGAGCACGCGCACCGTCGGAGGCAGCGCGGCGATGAAGTGGGTGACGGAGAACGGACGATAAAGACGGACTTTGATGAGGCCCACGGCTTCGCCTCGCGCGAGCAGATGTTCGACCGTCTCATGCGCGGCTTCCGCTCCCGAACCCATCAGCACGAGCACTCGATCGGCGTCCGGAGCGCCGATGTAGTCGAAGAGGTGATAGCGCCGCCCGACCACGCGGGCGAATCGCTCCATCACGTTTTGAACGATCGTCGGACAGGCGCGGTAGAAGGGATTCGCGGCCTCACGACTTTGGAAGTACACATCCGGGTTTTGCGCCGTCCCGCGAATGAACGGGCGATCGGGCGAGAGCGCACGCTCGCGATGCGCGCGCACCAGCTCCTCGTCAACCATCGCCCGAAGGTCATCGGGCGTGAGCATCTCCACCTTCATCACTTCGTGGGAGGTGCGAAAGCCATCGAAGAAATGGAGGAAGGGGATGCGAGATTCCAGCGTCGCCGCTTGCGCGATGAGCGCCATGTCCATGGCCTCTTGCACGGAGCCAGAGGCCAACAGCGCGAATCCGGTCGCGCGCGTGGCCATGACGTCGCTCTGGTCGCCAAAGATCGAGAGGGCGTGTGTGGCCAGCGAGCGCGCCGCCACATGAAAGACCGTCGCCGTCAGCTCTCCAGCGATCTTGTACATGTTGGGGATCATGAGGAGCAATCCTTGTGATGAGGTGAACGTCGTCGTCAGGGCGCCCGCTTGGAGAGCACCATGTACGGCGCCGGCCGCTCCCCCTTCGCTCTGCATCTCGATGACCGTGGGCACCGTTCCCCAGAGGTTCGGTCGTCCTTCGGCCGCCCATTGGTCAGCCAACTCACCCATTGGCGAAGAGGGGGTGATGGGATAAATGGCGATGACTTCATTGAGTTGGTAGGCGATGGAGGCGACGGCTTCGTTACCGTCGAGCGTCACCAATGGTCGGGATGAGTGCCTCATAGCGATCTTCCTCCCTCGGATGGCAAGGAGTCGGTGATCTCCGTGGCCTGCACAGGAGACGTCGCGGGCTCTTCCGGGGTGTGCAGCGGCTCCCCCAGCTGGAACAGAGGAGGCAGCAACCGGCGCTCGCGCGCCGCGCGGGCCAATTCCTCACGGAATTTCGGATGGGCGATGCGGATGAGGGCTTCGGCGCGCTCCCGCAAGTTCTTCCCATGCAGGTCCGCGATGCCGTATTCGGTGACCACATAATGCACATCCGCGCGCGTGGTCACGACGCCAGCTCCCGGTTTCAAGAGTGGGACGATGCGTGAGATCGTCCCCCCACGCGCCGTCGAAGGCATGGCGATGATCGGCTTCCCTCCGGGAGCGTGCGCCGCCCCGCGAATGAAATCCAGCTGCCCGCCGAAGCCGGAATAAATGTGCGTCCCGATCGAGTCGGAGCAGACCTGCCCGGTCAGGTCCACCTCGATCGCCGAATTGATCGCAACCATCTTCTCGTTGCGCGCGATGATGAACGGATCGTTCGTGTAGTCGCACGGATGGAACTCGAAGAGCGGGTTGTTGTCCAAGTATTCGTAAAGGTGTCGGCTTCCGAAGGCGAAAGTGCAGACGACCTTCCCCGGATGGATCGTCTTGCGCGCACCGGTAATGATGCCGGCTTCGATCGCCTCCATGATCCCATCGGAGACCATCTCCGTATGGATGCCTAGATCGCGCTTATCTCGCAAGGCGGCGAGCACGGCATCCGGGATGCTCCCGATGCCGAGCTGCAACGTGGCGCCGTCTTCGACCAGCTCGGCCACGTGCTCGCCGATCCGCCGTTCCACATCGGTGAAGCTCGAGCGCTGAAGCTCCGGCAGTGGGCAGGAGACCTCGCACAGTCGCGTGACGCGCGAGATATGCACGAAGCAGTCGCCAAGCGTGCGTGGCATCTGGTCGTTGACCTGGGCGAGGATGATGCGCGCGCTCGCGATGGCCGCCATCGTCGCCAGGCACTCTACGCCCAAGCTCATGAAACCGTGCTCATCCGGAGGCGTCGTCTGAATGAGGGCGACATCCAGAGGCAGACGACCGCTTTTGAACAGGCGCGGAATCTCGTGGAGGTGAATGGGGACATAATCGGCACGCCCCTCGTTAACGGCCGTGCGATCCGCTGGCCCGACAAAGAGCGAGTTGTGTCGAAAACGATCGCGCGTCTCCGGACGGGAGAGCGGGTCCTCCCCCACCAGGAGGACGTGCGTCACCTCGACGCGCTCCAGTTCGTGAGCGCGCGCCGCCAGCGCCTCCAAGAGCACGAAGGGCGTCGCGGCATTCCCGCTCACGAAGAGGCGATCTCCGGACTTCACCAGCGCCACCGCCTCCTCCGCCGTCACGCGCCGCTTTCGATACTCACTCATCCAGTGCATCATCGGCTTCCTCCACCATGCGTTCTAAATCGGCCTGCGGGAGTTCGGGGGACGGAAGCGCATGCGTGAGGAATCCGGAGAACGCATAGAGGCCACGTCGCAACGCACCGTCTTGCTTGAGCGCCGGCAGAAGCCCGTTTTGAACGATCTCGCGCAAGTACGGGAGCACGGCATTGGTCAATGCGTGCGTGGACGTGCGCGCCACCATAGCCGGCACGTTCGGCGCGCAGAAGTGCGTTACCCCATAGCTCGTGAACAGGAAATCCTCACTCGGCGTCAGCGTCGAGGTCTCCACGCAGCCCCCCTGATCAATGGAGAAATCCATGATCAAGCTCCCCGGACGCATCCGCTGTACCATCTCCTTGGTGACGAGAATAGGGGCGCGTTGCCCGGGCACGAGCACGGCTCCGATGAGGACGTCGGCGAAGGCGACGAATTTCTCGATGTTGCTCGCCGTCGCTAAGGCCGTCACTACTTTTCCCTCGAAGAGCTTGTCCAACTCCATGAGCCGCTTCAGGTCTTTGTCCAAGATGTAGACGCTGGCGCCGATGCCGAGGAACGACCGCGCGGCATAGTATCCGAGCGTCCCTCCGCCGAGGATCACCACATCCGCCGGGGGGATCCCCGGGATCCCGCCAAGCAGAATCCCCCGTCCTCCGAACGTGCTCTCCAGAAGGCGACCGGCGATTTGAACGGCCATCTTCCCCGCAATCTCACTCGAGGACCTCAAGATCGGCAGAGTGCCATCCGGCTCTTGGACGACCTCGAAGCCGATCGCCGTGATCCGCTTCTCCACGAGTACGCGAAGGAAATCTCTCGGCGCGACGGCCAGATGCAGAAAGGCCATCAACGCCGAGCGCTCCTTGAGGAAATCCCATTCATCGGAGGCCGGGCGTTGTACTTTCAGGACGAGATCGGCCCGTCGGATCGTCTCCTCATTTGAGTACACGATGCGCGCACCGACGGCCCGATACTCCTCATCGGTGAATCCGGCTCCAAGGCCTGCTCCGGAGGTCACTACGACTTCGGCGCCAAGCGCCGTCACTTCGCGGACCCCAGCTGGCGAGAGGCTCACGCGCTTCTCTTCGACGCCTTTGAGGACCGGTCGCTCCTTGGGAATGCCTACGATCATACGCTCGCCTTCCTCAAAGAGTTAAGAATATCCGAAGACGTGAGCATACGGCAAAGCTTGTGGGGATCGCTGAAGTTCAAGCGGCGCACGGCTTGCCACGCCTTTCCCGGTGGGGAAAAGTTCTCCTTCTGAACGAAGGAGGCGTATTGCCTACTCCGGTGCGCTCCGACACCGGTCAGTTGTCCGTGATCGAGCGCCATACTGAGATCGGCCACGCGCGCATAGAAAAAAGGCCCCTGGTGGCCGGGCCATTTTGTGGTGAGGTCTTTGTGGAAGGCATGCAAGGCGAGGTCGGCCTGCGCCACCAGGAGGGCCGGTGTCAAAGATCCATGGATAATGTCCACTTCTAGGCTATGCAAGCGGCGTGCCAAAATGGCGAAAGGAAGCCCAGTCTCCTTTCGCCTTGATCCTCCACGACTTGATACGCTCGCCTATAGGCGACTATCCCGTGCCAGAAGGGGCGCTTTGCGCGAAAATCAGCACCGGGTTGGGGCTTTTCCCCCGCCCTCCATCTAAAGCGCCCCTCTAGGCAGATGGCTCACTTCGGCGCGCGCTCGTCGCGACTCTATTCTCCTTCGGCCTCTTGCCTCAAGCGGTCGAGATCAAGGATGATGATCGCGCGGTTCTCAACGGCGAGCAGTCCTTGATGCTGGAAGCGACCGAGCGTTCGAGAGACCAGCTCGCGCACCGTCCCGATCTGTGCGGCCAACTCTTGATGGGTCACGTCGAGCGTGAATTCAAGACCGCGTGGCGTTCGCTTCCCTTCGCGCAGGGCTTTCTCCAGGAGCCATCGGGCCAAACGCTGCCCGACCTCCAGGAAGGCGAGTGCTTCGATCAAGCCCACGAGCCGCCGAAACCGTCCGGCGAGCGAACGAATGATGCCGAAGGCGATCTCCGGGTGCTGGCGGCAGAGCCGATGAAATTCGCTCTTTGGGATGAGCAAGACCGTTGTATCCTCGATAGCCATCGCGGAAGCCGGATATGGCCCTTCATCGAGGACAGCGAGTTCAGCGATGGGACGCCCTTCAGCCTCGACCGTCAACACCTGCTCGCGCCCTCCGGGCGAGGTCTTGAAGATCTTCACTGCGCCTGAATGCACGACGAAGAGTCCCGGGCACGGCTCCCCCTCGAGGAAGAGGATCTCACCCTTGCGATACTGTCTTGGCCAACACGCTTCGGCCAGGGCGCGCAGCATCGGTTCACCGAGCGCCGAGAAGAAGGCGACCTTGCGCAACGTGTTCATTCGGGTCGGAACGTCCAGTCCCCCTTGCATGGCTGGAGATTATACCACGTTTCGACGGGAGGGGCGCACCGATCCATTCCCGCATGGCGCGGCAGACGGCTCCCTGATACCATAATAAGCAGCTCACTAGAAGGGGCGCGGTCGTGCGAGACAGGAACGATCTCATGATCGGCGTCAAGCCGCAGTCGCTCTCCCTCATGGATGATGGCCAGTTCGTCGCTTCCTTCGATCGCGCCGGGCGGTTGTACACGGCGTATCGAGATGGGCACACCTTCGTTCGGGGCTTGAGCGGGATCGTCCTGGAGAAGTGGCATGAGGAGGGGGAGCCGTGGACCCCCAAACGCATCCGCGTGCTCACCGAAGAGGAGAAACGCACGTTTCTGACCGACCTCTGGACAAAAGTGAGCGAGCTCATCGCAGCCTTTCGCCGCGGCTATGGGTGCTTGCGGGTCTTCGGAGAAGAGCGAGCGTTTTCTCCAGAAGACCTCGAGCGCTGGCTGGAACGGATCCTTGCATGGGACGTCCACGCCTATGCCCGCGATCAGGAACGATTCCTCTCCGTTTACAAGCCCATTAGCATCCTTCCGCCCGATCAGTATCTCGCCCTCGTGCTTCAGGTCACCGAAGGCTGCCACTGGAATAAATGCACGTTTTGCGATTTCTACCGCGACCGCCGGTTTCGGATCAAGACTGAGGATGAGGTGCGTCGCCACATCGCGGCCGTGAAGGAGTTCCTGGGGGATTCGATCACCCTTCGACGCTCGCTCTTTCTCGCCGATGCGAACGCCCTCATCCTCCCTCAGGAGCGACTCGTGCGCCTTCTGGAGATCATCCACGAGGCGTTTCCATTTGAGGGGGGGCAGAGAGCCTTGGAGGGCATCTACTCCTTCCTCGACGCCTATAGCGGGATGCGCAAGACCGTCGAAGACTTCGCCGCCCTCGGATCGTGGCATGTCAAACGCCTTTACTTGGGTGTTGAGAGCGGACATGATCCATTGCTTCGCTTTGTGAACAAGCCGGGCACGGCGCGCGAGGCGCTCGAGGTCGTCTCCCGCATCAAAGCGGCCGGACTCTCGGTCGGGGTCATCATTCTCATCGGGTTAGGGGGGGATGCCTTCTTCGACGCGCATGTCCGAGATACGATCGCCCTACTCAACGAGATGCCTCTTGATCGCGAGGACATCCTCTACCTCTCGCCGCTTTACGTCCATCCGGGATCGGACTACGAGGAGAAAGCGCGCGCCTTCGGCATTCGCGCGCTCACCCCACAAGAGCTGAAGCACCAGATTCAGCGCATTCGCGAGGGATTGCGATTCGCCTCTTCCGCCGATCGGCCAAGAGTCAGTCTCTATGATGTGCGGGAGTTCGTCTATTGAGTCGGCGAGCGCGCCGTAAGCTCTTCCGAGAGCTCACGCGCGAGCGCTTGAAAGCGCTCTCCCAAGCGCTCTTCGTTTCGACTCGCATGAGCCGCCAAATGGATCGTGAGCTGGGACCCTTCCGGCTCCAGGACGGCCCAGACGCGCTCATGGGAGGAGAAGAAAACGATAAGGGACGAAAGGGTGAGCAAGATGAAGCCCACGTAGATGGCGCCGATACCCGGATCGTATTGCACCTGAAGGATGTGCTCGAAGCTCACCTTGTCGAAGTCCTTGAGGACGAATTGGTATCCGGGGAGTTGCTCCTCCGACAGGGCTGCGCGCGTCGTTTTCAACTGTTGGGACGTTTCGGGGAAGATCCAAAACGTGCGTCGCTCTCCCGAAGCCAGAGTGATCTCCAACTCCGCCGCCGGGTTCTCGTAGCCGTCTGATCTCGAAGGTGACGGTCTTCGGAAGTCGCCGGTGAAGCTCACGAAACGGATCTCGCCGAGATCGGGCACTACTGCGGTCTGATTCTTCACGAGGGAGAGGACGCGCTCCGACCCCGCCGTGGAGCGCATCAGGAGCGTAATGCGGCTGGCATCGCCCGCACGCCCCGTTCCCGATTGAAAGAAGCGATAGCCGCGATAGTCGAAGGGTTTGTTCACGGCGATGGTCGCCCTTCGCTCGGCGCCCGCATCTTCGATCACGATGTCCGTGTACCAGTTGATCACGTTCGGCGGGATGAGCGGGCCACGGGGGTCCTTCAATTCCACGCGCAGTGCTTCGCATCGGATGGTGAAGGGCAAGGGAGCCGAGCGTTCGGGAATGCCGCGCCAGCGCGAGCCCGGCAGAATCAGCGATCGCGTTCGCACGCCTGGCGAGAGAACCATCGTCCCCTCATACCCCCATCGCGCGCCCACGAAGGCCGCACCGAGGATCAAGAGAATTGAGCCATGCACGAGGAAGAAGTTCCACCGGCTCCAAACCCCGCGCTCGCCGAAGACGGTCGGAAACGGCGCGTTCGGCGCTTGGCGCGGTCGCCATCCAAAGCGCGCGAAGAGGTGAGCGAGCCGATTCAAGATGTCTGCCGAGTGGCCAGCGACGGAGAAGGTTGTGTAAAACGGTTGGGCTTGGGCAAAAAGAGGTGTGGCCGAGACCTTCGGCTCACGCAGGTATTGAAGCGTCATCGGAAAACGGTCGATCGAGCACAATACGAGGTTCAAAGCGAAGAGCAAGACCGCCGTCGTGAACCACCAGGAGTGATAGACATCGAAGAGACCCAGATGCCCATAAAGTGCGCGTTCGGCTGGCGTCAACCGCGCGTAGAACTGGTCGAACTCTTCCAGGTTGTGCTGCGGGATGAGGGTGCCGATGACCGCCGCCGCGATGAGAATCAACATGAGGGCGATCCCCACCTGCAGCGAGCTGAGCCAGCGGAGGATTCGATCCACGGTTCCGAGCGCCGACACCGAGGATGGACTCGCCGGCATTTCTGGCGAGCTCATGTGCTCTCGTTCACCCTGCTCGTGCTTCGATTCGTTCATCTCGCTCCTCCTGATGACCGGAGCCGTCTCGATCTCTCGTTCACGGCCGTCCCCGCTTGTCCGCCGATCCCCTCGCATCGGAAGGGGGATCGGGCCAGAGCCGTTCGTGCGCGCAGGCGAGCGCTAAGCGGTCGACCACCGAGGGAAGGAGCTGCCTCTGGATCATCTGTTCCTGCTCCGGGGTAAGTCCACGTAGCCATCGGAGATGGCGCTGAAGTTGCTCTTCGGCGATCTCCGCCAACCACTTTCGAAGGCCTTCGATCACTTGATTTGTCCGTCGCATCGTTCCTCACCCCCGTCCTCATGATCTCCTCCAGCCACCGAGGTTCTTGCAAATCGCATGCCGAAGGTTCTCTCTCTTCAGGCGAAGTCTCATGCGGAGCGCGTTTCGCCATGACTTTCAAAGGAGATGCCGACATACGAGCCCCTTCGGAAGAGAACGAGCGAGCGGAGGACAGGATGGGGCAAAACACCCAGCATGAGGGAAACAGCGGCCCACAGTTTCTCTCGGCAAGGAACGAACATCGAACGGGAAAAGAGGAAATGGCGGGGCGGACGGGACTTGAACCCGCGACCTCCGACGTGACAGGCCGGCGTTCTACACCATGCTGAACTACCGCCCCACCGATTCTCAAAGACCGCCCCTTCGAATCCGAGGGCCTTCTGTCCGGCCTCGCGTGGTGGGCGGTACCGGACTCGAACCAGTGACCCCCTGCTTGTAAGGCAGGCGCTCTGCCGCTGAGCTAACCGCCCGCTTACCGAAATGCAAATGGTAAAAGGCACGCGCGGCATTTGTCAAGGAGGTTGCCCGGAGAGGTGAGTCATCGCGCTCGTTCGGCATGGTGTAGTGACTCGACGTTCCCTCCTCACGGGGAGGGGCACGAGAATGACTCGCTCACCTTTCCCAGCGATGTCCGTGAGTTGATGTCCCTTCATGGGACCGAGGCTTCGCCAGGAAAGACGCGGGACCGGGCAAGCTTGTATTTCTTGATCTTGTATCGAATCGCATCGCGTGAGATGCCAAGCAAGTCAGCCGCGCGCGTTTGATTCCAGCCGGTCGCCTCCAAGGCATGGCGGATCATATCGCGTTCGACTTCTTCCAACGTGAGCTTGCCCACGAGATTGGCAAGCAGCGTCGAGGGATTTTCGTCCTTCCGATTCGGGCCGATCGGATAGGCGGATGGGCGCAGGATCCGTTCATGCAGATACCTCGGCGTGAGATACGGCGAGTCCTCGAAGATCATCGCGTGCTCGATCGTGTTCTTCAGCTCGCGGACGTTGCCCGGCCAGTGATATTCGAGGAAGAGGCGCTTGGTCTCCGGGGCGAGGCCGAGGATGTTCTTCTTCATCTTCACGTTGAAGCTCTTGATGAGATGTTCGGCGATGAGCAAGATGTCCTCCTTTCGTTCGCGCAGTGGGGGAATCGTAATTTGCACGACGCTCAGCCGATAGAAGAGATCGGCGCGGAAGCGTCCTTCTTTGACCTCCTCCTCGAGGTTCCGATTAGAGCTGGCGATGATGCGCACGTCGACGCTGATGTTGCGCACGCCGCCGACGCGTCGGAATTGCTGTTCTTCGATCACGCGCAGCAGCTTCGCCTGAAGTCCGAGCGGCAGCTCGCCGATCTCATCGAGCAAGATCGTCCCTCCATCGGCCAATTCGAAAACTCCTTTCTTTTGCGCGCGGGCGTCGGTGAAGGCCCCTTTCTCGTGGCCGAAGAGCTCGGTCTCCATGAGCGTCTCCGGGATCGCCGCACAATTGACGGCCACAAAGGGGAAGTCGGCGCGGCGGCTCTGATAATGAATCGCTTTCGCGATGAGGTCCTTGCCCACACCGGATTCGCCCTGCAGAACGACGCACGAAGCTTCGCTCTCGGCCACGCGCTTGACGATCGCCAGCAGCTCCTTCATTTGAGGCGATTCGCCCACGATCATGTCGAAGCTGAACCGCTTCTTCGGGAACGATTGAACGCGTCGCAACGTCTCGCGCAGGCGACTCGTCTCCAGGGCGTTGCGAACGGCTGCCTCCAATTCCCCGTAGTTGATCGGCTTGCAGATGAAGTCGAACGCCCCCAGTCGTAGAGCCGCGACGGCATTATCTACCGTCGTATTGGCCGTGATGATGATGACCGGAGCATTGGGATCTTGCTCCTTCATCTTCTGCAGGACATCGATGCCAGAGCCATCTGGTAGCTTGATGTCCAAAAGGACGAGGTCCGGTGTCTCCTCAGCGAACACGCGAAGCGCTTGCTTCGCCGTCTCCGCCTCGAGCGTCTCGTAGCCCCATTGCTCCAGCTTCGTGCGGAGCGACCATCGAAGCAGGTCCTCGTCATCTACGATGAGAATCTTCGATCTGGCCATTCACCCTCCCTCCTGTGAATTCTGGGCCCATGGGGGGCTGAGGGAGTCTTGGAGTACTCCCCTGGAGATCAGCGTCCCCAGAGAGCCCTCGTCTTGACGCGCGCTTCTGAGGCGCGCTACCCTTGTGAAGGTCTCTAGTGCTATGGCGGTGAAGAGAGCCAGAAGGCAGCAAGGCGTTTCCCGTCGCGTGCCATCCCCTTCGTCGGTCGAGGGACAGGCCGAGGCCCTGCGCGTCTCCGATCGCATCGCTGGTCTCGAAGATGTGGAGCGCACGCTGCGGAAGTTGACCGCGCTCAGCTCGTTGGCCGCCGCCCTCAGTCGCGCGCAAGAGCTTGATCCTCTGCTTCAGGAAGTGTTGCGGACGATCACCGAGGTGCTCTCGACCGATATGGCATTGATCATGCTGTTCGATGCCGAGGCGGGGGAGTTGCGCGTGCGCGCGGCACAGGGAGTTCCACCCGAATACGTGCGGGGCGTGGATCGGTTGAAGCCCGGTGAAGGTGTGGCCGGGCGCGTCTTCACAAGTGGCGAGCCCTTGGTCCTGCGCGATGCCGCCGTCGATCCGCGGATCACGCGTCCTGTTGTACGCCAGTTGGGTTTGCACGCCATGGCATGCGTCCCCTTGATCGCGCATGGGCGGACGATCGGCGTGCTCGTGACAGCCACCTATGATCCTGAGCGGGAGATCACCAGCGACGTGGACTTGCTCGAAGCCATCGGCCACCAATTGGGGATTGCCATTGAGAACGCGCGCCTCTTTGAGGAGAACCTTCGCGTGCGCAAGCTCTGGGAGAGCACCTTCAATGCCATTCGGGACGGCATCTCCGTCCATACGCGTGACCTGCGCGTGGTCCAGGCCAATGAGGCGCTCGGCCGCTTGCTTGGCCTGCCCAAGGAGCAACTCTTGCAAAATCACTGCTGCATGATTATGCTCGGGCGCGATACGCCTTTGCCCAATTGTGCCGATTTGCGCGCGACTGCTGAAGTGCCCTGTCAGGTCACCGAAGTCATCGAGCGCCCGAATGGTCAAATCTTGCGCGTCACGGTGGATCCCCTTCTGGATGAAGAGGGCCGCGTCTATGGGACGGTGCATGTCGTCTCGGACATTACCGAGCAAGTCCTTCTGGAACGCCGCATGGCGCGTGCCGAACAACTCGCGCTCATCGGCGAGATGGCCGCTGGTCTTGCGCATGAGGTGAAGAACCCGCTGGCTGGCATGAAGGGCGCTTTGGAGATCATTCTCGAAGACCTCCCCGATGGAAATCCACATCGTCCGGTCCTGCACCACGTTTTGGAGGAGATCCAGCGCATCAATCGCATCATCACAGACCTGCTCGACTACGCGCGTCCGCGCCCGCCCAGCCATATCCAGACTGATGTGAACCGGTTGGTCGAGCACGTCGTCTCGGCCACGCGTGTCCAACTGGTGAATAATCACATCACGGTGGAGTTCCAGCCCGCTCCCGAACTGCCTTCCATCATCGTTGACCCCGACGAGTTGCAGAAGGTTGTCCTCAACCTCTTGCTCAATGCAATTCAAGCCGTGCACGATCACGGCCATATCGTTGTTCGGACGAGCTACGATCCCCAAGAGCGAGCGATCAAGCTCTCGGTCACCGATGATGGGGAAGGCATTCCCCCGGAGAACTTGGACAAGATCTTTCGCCCCTTCTTCACGACGAAGAAGCGGGGAACGGGTTTGGGGTTGGCCACCTGCCAGAGGATCGTCACCGGATACGGAGGCACGATCACCGTCACCAGCGAGGTAGGCAAGGGAAGCACCTTCACCGTCACGCTGCCCTTGCACGCTCTGCCGATGCATCAGGTCTCGCATTTGGTCGTGCTCTCTTCCTCCGACCCTCGGCAAGATCCCGATCGAACTTCGGACCCTTCCTCCCCGCGGGATCAGCAAGAGCGCCAGGCTGCTTCCGAATAACGAATCGGCTTCCATTGCGAGAAGCATCGTCCGCCTCTTACTACCGCCGTCACAAGAGCACCCGTAACTGCGAAGGCTTCCGAAGAGCTCGTGCTCATACGCCTCCTCATGCAAGAATTATACCATCTTCGCTCCCTATCCCTGCGTCTCGCTAACTCGTTGAACGATAGGAGATAGGGGCTGAGGGAAAAAGCGCACCTTCTCTTCGGCTTGCTGGGGCATATCCCCCAGGATGGGGGAAATCGCACTTTGCTTCTCCGTGCACGCAAGAAGTTTAAGCGATCTGCCGGTTCTTCTGCGATCCCTCAGGCGATACCTCTAGGGGACGCTACAGCTAAAGCCCTTAAGGTCTCCCCAGAATCCCCCGCAGGGCGACCGATCGGCTCCCTCGCGACCTGGATTCAAATCGGTGACAGCGAGAGAACCTTTCGGTGACAGCGAGAGAACCTTCTTGCTCCGGGTGGCCAAATTCTCTGGGAACCCGGTAGAGGCAGTAAGCCCCCTCCCGGCTTTTAGGACTTGGGCCTGTTGTTGATGCCATCTTGAGTTGATGCCACCCTCGCTTCGCGCTGTGGTGTCAGCGCACCCCCGCTTCGTGGGAGGCCGAGACTTCGGTGCTCACAGGGAGCGCGAGAAATCGCTCGCCTCGCTGAATTGAGGGGGGATGACGACTTCGCCTCGGCGATCCACGTATCCCCATTTCCCCCCGAGTTTCACCCGCGCCAGACCTTGAGAGAAATCTCCGGCTTCCTCAAATTGCGGATTGATGAGGAAACGTCCCGTTCGATCAATGTATCCCCATTTCCCTCCTACTTTGACGCGAGCGAGGCCTTCGGAGAAATCGCCCGCTTCCTCGAACTGCGGGTTGATCACGATCCGTCCCGTTCGATCAATATACCCCCATTTGCCACTGAGTTTGACGCGCGCCATCCCAAGCGGTGCGGTACGCCGCTGGATGAGGTGCGCTTCGATCCCGGGGAAGACTGTGACCATCGCCAGCGTCGTAAGGAGCAGCCCGCTCCCGAAGAGAATCAAAGGACGCCTCGTTCGCATAACCCCTCCCTCCTGTGAGCAAGGCTCTCGATGTAGTGCGCATGATGCCCACTTCGGTAAGAGGCCGAATTGTAGTCGAAGCGTCGTCCGGGGAGCAACGGTGGGCGTTCCGCTTCCCCGAGAGGAGCGTGCGCGAGTACTCATCACGCCACGCGGGTGCCCCAACCGATGGCGCGCGGGCCTTGCTCCACCTCTTGCGCATCCACGACGGCGATGGCGGCGATGTTCACGATGTCTTTGACTTCGCAGCCGCGTTGCAGGACGTGAACCGGCTTTCGCATGCCCATGAGGATCGGGCCGATGGCTTCGGCTCCGCCCAAGCGTTGCACGAGCTTATAGGCGATATTGGCCGACTGCAGGTCAGGGAAGATGAGGACATTGGCGCCGCCTTTAAGCGTGCTGAAGGGGTAATGCTCCTCAATCAATTCGGGCACGACGGCCGTATCGGCCTGCATTTCGCCGTCCACCATGAGCTCTGGCGCGCGCTCGCGCACGAGCTCGGTCGCGCGTCGAACTTTCTCGACGAAGCGATGTTTGGCGCTCCCGAAGTTCGAGAATGAGAGCATCGCGATGCGCGGCTCGATGTGGAAGCGGCGAGCGACCTCCGCGGCGCAGATGGCGATCTCCGCCAGCTCTTCAGCCGTCGGCTCGATGTTGACGGTCGTGTCGGCGAAGAAGTACACCTTGTCCTTGAGGATCATCATGAAGAGTCCGGAGACGCGCGAGACGCCATCCCGCATCTGGATGATCTGGAGAGCTGGACGGATCGTATCCGGGTAATGTTGGGTCACGCCTGCGATCAGTGCGTCGGCATCGCCCTTGCGCACCATCATGGCCCCGTAGACGGTGGGATTGCGCATGAGCGTGCGCGCTTCGGAGATGGTCACCCCTTTGCGCTGGCGAAGTTGATATAACTCCTGAGCGTATTCCTCGAATTTCGGCGACTGCAGAGGGTCAATGATCTCGATCTGCTCAAGAGCGATCCCCAATTCCTCGGCTGCGCTTCGAATGCGCTCGGGGTTCCCCAACAAAACGGGCCGCGCGATCCCCTCGTCCACGAGGATATGGGCCGCGCGCAGCACTCTCTCGTTCTCCCCCTCCGGGAAGACGACGCGTTTGGGATCGCGCTTCGCCTGATTGATGACGACGCGCATGACCTCGCGCGCCTTGCCCAGGCGGCTCTCCAATCGCTCCTTATACTCCTCGATGTCGATCTGCAAGCGCGCGACTCCGGTCTCCATAGCCGCTTGGGCAACGGCCGAGGCTTCCCAAATCAGCACGCGGTAATCGAAGGGCTTCGGGATCAGATAATCTGGCCCGAACCGCAAACGTTCGCCACCGTAGGCGCGGATCACGGCATCGGGAACGTCCTCTTTCGCCAAGGCGGCGAGGGCGCGCGTCGCCGCCAGTTTCATCTCCTCGTTGATCGTGGTCGCGCGCACATCGAGCGCTCCGCGAAAGATGAAGGGGAAGCCGAGGACGTTGTTCACCTGATTGGGATAATCGGAGCGCCCAGTCGCCATGATGGCGTCGGGGCGCGCGGCCTTCGCCTCCTCCCAGGAGATCTCAGGGTCTGGATTCGCCATGGCGAAGATGATCGGCCGCTCGGCCATCGAGCGGACCATGTCCGGCGTCACGCAGTTGGCCACCGAGAGGCCGACGAACACGTCCGCTCCGCGTAACGCTTCGGCGAGCGTGCGCGCGTCGGTCTCGGCCGCGAGCGCCTCCTTCCACGGATTCATCCCCTCCTTGCGCCCTTTATAGATGACGCCCTTGCTATCGCAGAGGATCAGGTTCTCCCGACGCACGCCCAGGCGCAGATAATATTGCGCGCATGCGATGCCGGAGGCGCCCGCCCCATTGAAGACGACCTTCACTTCATCAATGCGTTTGCCAACCAGCTCCAGGGCGTTCAGTAACGCCGCCCCAGAAATGATCGCCGTCCCATGTTGATCATCGTGAAAGACGGGGATGCTCAGTTCGCGCTTGAGCGTCTCCTCGATGTAGAAACATTCAGGCGCTTTGATATCCTCCAGGTTGATCCCCCCGAACGTCGGCTCCAGCAATTTCACAACGCGGATGATCTCATCCGGGTCGTGGCTATTGATCTCGATATCTATGGCGTCAATATCAGCAAAGCGCTTGAAGAGGACGGCCTTGCCCTCCATGACCGGCTTGCCGGCCAAAGCGCCGATATCTCCGAGCCCCAGCACGGCTGTCCCGTTGGAGACAACGGCCACCAGATTCCCCTTGGCCGTGTACTCGTAAGCGTCGTCGGGGTTCTCTTTGATCTTGAGGCATGGGATGGCGACGCCGGGCGTGTAGGCGAGCGAGAGGTCGCGCTGCGTGATACAAGGTTTTGTGGGAACGATCTCGATCTTCCCCCTCCGCCCCTGGCGGTGATACTCTAAGGCTTCGTATTCGGTGATCATCCCTTCCCTCCTTTCGATCGGCGGCTGAGCCCTCGTTCGGCGAGCGGTTGGGAAGCGGCGACGCCGTTGAGGATCTGCTCGGCCACCGTTTGGTCAACCTCCATGACGTGCGGGATGCCGCTGATGCGCGCCGCTTCTTCGGTGAGCGCCGCGATGTCATCGCGGCTGATATAGTCGAGGGCGAATTTTCGGCTCCCGCACATGAGTTGTCGCAACCCCTGGGCCAGGCGTTGCAGGTACGTGTAGAGGCCGATGGCCCCCGGGGGAATACGCTTGAAGTCCGCGCCGAACCGCCGCTTGAGTTCCGGCGCGGTGACGAAGATCTCCTCCACGGTCTCGCCGAAGCGGGCGACGTAAACGGGGAGATCGCCTTCCTCGATGCGCCGTCCGATGGTCTTACCCACCATCGCCGCTGCCAGTGGCGCGCGCGCCATGCCGATGAGTTTGAAATAGGGAGCGCCGAGGGCCAAGCCCTTGAAGATCTGATCCTCGAACGCGAACCCGCCGGCGATCGCGATATCGGGCACGTATTCCCCGCGCTGCGCCAGTTGGTCGGCATACCGATAAAGCAGCGAGTGCAGTTCGACCGGTGGAATGCCCCATTCGTTCATCATGCGCCATGGGCTCATGCCCGTGCCCCCGCCGGCGGCATCCACCGTGAGGAGATCAATGCCCGCCAGCGAAGAGAACTTCAGCGCGCGTGCCAAATCGGCGGGCCGATATGCCCCCGTCTTCAGAAAGACATATTTCGCTCCGGCACGCCGCAGTTCTTCGACTCGCCGGAGGAAGCTCTCCTCGTCCACCATGCCGACGCGCGAATGGCGCTCAAATTCGTGGAACGAACCTCGCTGAAACGCTTCGATGACCTGTGGGTCCTCCGGGTCCGGCAGCACGATGTACCCGCGATGCTTCAAAAGCTGCGCTTTCGCCAAGTCCTTGATCTTCACCTCACCGCCGATGTCCTTCGCCCCTTGCCCCCACTTCAGCTCGACGGCTTCCACGCCCAGCTCCGAGATGACGTATTCATGAACACCGAGCCGCGTGTCTTCCACGTTCGCTTGCACGATGATCGCGCCGTATCCCTCCTGTTGCCACTCCTTGTAGAGCTTCACCCGGCGGATCATCTCCGGAGAGCGCACGACGCGTCCATTCCTGAACTCCGCCTCTTCATCCATCCCACAAACGTTCTCGCCGATGGTGAGCGGGATGCCCGCGATGGCGGCGCCGATGGCCAAACTTTCCCAATTGTTCTTCGCGATGGCCGTTGAACCCAATCCGGGGATGATGATCGGCAGTTTCAGTTTGATCCCCTTATCCCGACCGATGCGCCGCTCTAGCGAGACGGCCGGGAAGATCGCGACATCTGGATCGGGGGGCACTCCCCAAGCTCCCACAACCGTCCCCAGGATCGTGAAATGCGACAGATCCACCGGATATCGCTTCTCTGAAGCCGCCGTGATGATCCCGAACGGTTGCGGATAAATGACCTCGGCCCCGCGATAGGCCGATTTCCCAATCTCGCACATCCCGATGCAACCATCCAAACACGTCGCGCACATCCCACTCAGGGAGACGATCGCCCCCTCGGTGCGATTCTTCGTGAGCGTGGCTGCCGATGCGTTCAACCGTGAGAAGCTCATACGCTCTCCCTCCTTCTGGTGAAGTCCGGCGAACGGCGATCGGGTGTCCGCGGTCCCCTCACGCACGTCCCACATTCGCCGGCCGCTCCCATATAACAGGCGAGGTCTTCGTACACCGGCGGGCACGTCGGCGCTGGCGTCATGCACGAGCCGCAGACGACGCTTGGAGCCTCTGGTCCTTGGCAGCGCAGTTCGCACACTGGGCAGATGTAGAGACACCCACCACAGCGCCGACACACATCCGAGGTCAGGTCGAATGGAGTGGTGATCCGGCGCCGGTATCCGCGATTGACAAACCCGATGGCATGAGCCATCATCTGCTCGGCACACATGCGGACGCAGAGGCCGCAGAGGATGCATCGCTCGTCTCGCACCGAGAAGCGCACGCGCTCGACCTGGTGCTCGGCGGCCAGGTCCTGAAGCCGTTTCGACCCCGGACAGATCGAAAGTAGTAGTTCGATCAACATCCGACGCGCCCGCAGAACGCGCGGCGAATGCGTGCGCACCTGCAGTCCCTCTTGAACCGGATACGTGCACGCGGAGACGAGTCGACCATCGCCCAGCTCGACCACGCAGAGGCGGCACGCTCCGTAAGCGCTCAACCCCGGATGAAAACAAAGCGTGGGGATCTCGATGCCCAGATGCTCAACTGCCTCCAGGAGGGTCGTCCCCTCCTCGAGGTCCACTTCGATGCCGTTGATGTAGAGGCGCGTCATACGATCTCGACGGCTTCGAATTGACAAACTTCGTGGCAGATGCCGCATTTGATGCAGCGCTCCTGATCAATGACGTGAGGTTGCTTGAGCTGGCCGCGAATGGCCTGTTGTGGACACGGCGACAGACACGCCAAACATCCCGTGCAGCGTTCGGCGTTGATCACGTAGCGGATGAGCGCCTTGCACACGCCGGCCGGACAACGCCGCTCTCGGATGTGCGCTTCATACTCGGAGCGGAAATAGCGCAGGGTCGTGAGCACGGGATTCGGCGCCGTTTGTCCGAGCCCACAGAGCGACGTCTCCCTTACCACTTGAGCCAGCTCCTCCAACAGTTCCAAGTCGGACTCCGTCGCCCGCCCTTCGCAGATCGCCGTGAGCAGCTCGTACATGCGGTTGGTCCCCTCGCGACAAGGGAGACATTTCCCGCAGGATTCGTCGCGCAGGAAGTCCATGAAGTACCGCGCGACGTCCACCATGCATGTTCGATCGTCCATGACGATCAAGCCGCCCGATCCCATCATTGCGCCCGCTTCGGTCAAGCTCTCGTAATCGATCGGGAGATCGAAAAGCGTCTTGGGCAGACAGCCCCCTGACGGCCCGCCAATCTGCACGGCTTTGATCTCTCGCGGTGGAGGCGCTCCGCCGCCGATCTCCTCGATGAGTTCTCGCAGCGTCATCCCCATGGGGATTTCGACGAGCCCCGTGTTCGCGACCTTGCCCACGAGCGAGAAGATCTTCGTCCCTTTGCTCGTCGCCGTTCCCAGACTCGCGAACCA
Organism: Acidobacteriota bacterium; assembly: GCA_030550025.1. Classification (GTDB taxonomy): domain Bacteria; phylum Acidobacteriota; class Blastocatellia; order HR10; family HR10; genus HR10. Next base: position 25,467 of record JAUQQC010000021.1, read on the forward strand.
TTCTGGGCCGCGCTCGATGATGACGGGGACGTTGGCCCACGTCTCAACGTTGTTGATGACGGTCGGATGCCCCCATACGCCGCGATGCACTGGGTAAGGCGGGCGCTGACGTGGCTCGCTCACTTTTCCTTCGACGGCGGCGATCAAGGCCGTTTCCTCTCCGGCGACGAAGGCGCCGGCGCCGCGCACGATCTCCATGTCAAAGGAGAACGCGGAGCCGAAGATCTCCTCGCCAAGGAATCCATAGTCGCGGGCTTGGGCGAGTGCAATCTCCAGCGTCCGGACGGCCAGCGGGTATTCCTCGCGCACGTAAATGATCCCTTGCGCGGCGCCGACAGCATAAGCGCCGATGATCATCCCCTCGATGACGCTGTGCGGGTTACCCTCGAGCACGCTGCGGTCCATGAAGGCGCCGGGATCGCCCTCGTCTCCATTGCAGATCACGTACTTGCGCGAGCCGGGAGCCGCGCGCGCCAGCCGCCATTTCTTCCCAGTCGGGAATCCAGCCCCCCCGCGTCCTCGAAGCCCGGAGCGCTCGATGATCTCGATCACCTCATCTGGGGTCAGGCGCGTCAGGACCATGCCCAACGCGTGATACCCCCCAAACGCGATATACTCGCGGATGTCGGTCGGATCAATCACACCATTGAAGCGCAGCACAAGACGGTGCTGCCGCCGGTAGAAGGGGATCTCTTGCTCTCGTCGCACGCGCTTTCCCGTCACCGGATCTTGAGCAAGCAGCCGCTCGATCACGACGCCGCGCGCGAGTGTCTCCATGACGATCGCGCGCACATCGTCGGCTTCGACGCCTTGGTAGAAGATCCCCTCTGGAGCGAGCGAGACCAAAGGGCCGCGTTCGCACAGCCCGTGACATCCGGTGAATCTCAAGTCCACCGCTTCGGCCAGTCCCGCTTCCTGCAAAAGAGTCGTGAAGCGGGCCAGGACCTCTTCGCTGCCGCGAGCGCGACAGCCGGTCCCCCCACACACGCGCACGCAGGGCTTGTGATCGCGTGCCGCGCGAAGCTCTCCCTGCAGTGCCTTCAATTGCTCAAGTGTGCGAATCTTCATTGGGTGACCTCCGCAGGCGGGCGAGCACGGCGCAGTCGCGCGAGCACCTGCGTCAGCTTCCGTTGCTTCATCTTCGGATAGTAGCGTCCGTCAATGAGGACGAGCGGGGCTAAGGCGCATGCCCCGACGCATCGCACCGTTTCGAAAGAGAATTGCCCATCCGGTGTCATCTCTCCTTCGCGTACTCCCAGTTCTCGCTCCAAGGCTTCGACCAGGCGCGTGCCCCCCTTCAGGTGGCACGCCGTGCCCAAGCACACCCGGATGACGTGTTCCCCCCGTGGAACAAGCGAGAAGCAGTTGTAAAAGGTCGCGATGCTGTAAAGATCTATCAGGGGAATGCGCACGCGCGCTGCCACCTCAAGAAGCGCCTCTCGCGGCAGGTAATGGAACTGGGTCTGAATATCTTGCAAGATGGCGATCACGTGTCGCCGCTTGGCCCCATACCGCTCGATGATGGCCTCGACCTCTCGCATATCCCTCTCCCTGGCTCCGCATTTTGAGAGAAGCAAGGCCCGTGCCACAGGGCGTCGCGGTTTCGGCCTTGAGCCACAAGAGGTTAGAGCCCCGTCCCGTTGACGCGCTGTCCCGCGCTGCGGAAAACGGCCCGTCCCTGCGGAAAAAGTCGCAACCCTGCTCCTCACTCATAGCGGGGCTTGTAGACGGTTCGTGCTCTCGACCGGAGGATGGGGAATTTCTCCCCATCGGATCGGCTAAATGCCCCAGCTCATGGACGTAGCTACGGCGATCTCCCTTGGCTTCTCCTTCTCTAGGTCAAGCGAGCTGAGCACATAAGGCGCTTCTGACACTGCCGCGGGGGACAAGAGGGAGTTAGACAGGCAGTGGAACGAGAGTTGCTTCATGGTCTTCGCGGAAGATACTTCTTTCGAGTGGCCGCGCATCTTGCGCGATCCACTCGGGAAAGGAGGACTTATGGCGAAAGATACCTTGACGGTGATAGACAATCGGACGGGGCGGAGCTATGAGGTAGCGATAGAGGGTGGGGCGGTGCGGGCGATGGAGTTTCGGCGGGTGAAGGTGGGGGAGGGGGATTTTGGGTTGATGG
>JAUQQC010000012.1 GCA_030550025.1 Acidobacteriota bacterium
CCGCGGATTCCGACTGTGCAAAACCCGCGTGATCGCACTCGTCAACGTCGTCTTCCCATGATCAATATGCCCAATCGTCCCCACATTCACATGCGGCTTCGTCCGCTCAAACCGCTCCTTGGCCATATCCCCTGCTCCTTTCCCTCAAAATGCGCGAGGATCACCCATGAAGGCCTTTATGGGACCCCGCTCAGGATCGCCTCGCTGACGACCTTCGGCACCTGCTCATAGTGCGAGAAGTGCATCGTATAAGTCGCTCGCCCTTGCGTCATCGAGCGGAGATCGGTCGCATATCCGAACATCTCGGCCAGCGGGACGTAAGCCGTGATGATCACTGTCCCGGGCCGATGCTCGATCTGCTCGACGCGCCCCCGACGCGCCGTGAGGTCCCCGGTGATCGCTCCCAAGTAATCCTCGGGCGTGACGATCTCCACCTTCATGATGGGCTCCAACAAGATCGGATCAGCCTTGCGCGCCGCTTCCTGGAAGGCGAGCGATCCGGCGATCTTGAAGGCCAGCTCGCTGGAATCCACCTCATGGTAACTCCCATCGAAGAGGCGCACGCGCAGGTCCACCATCTCGTATCCGGCGAGCACACCACGTTCCATCGCTTCGCGCACGCCCTCTTCGACGGCCGGGATGAATTCCTTCGGGACGACCCCCCCGAAGATATCGTCCACGAACTCAAATCCGGAGCCGGGCGGCAATGGCTCGATCTCGATCTTCACGTGCCCGTACTGCCCACGCCCGCCCGTTTGACGGATGAACTTCCCCTCGCCGATGGCCTTCTTGGTGATCGTCTCGCGGTAGTTGACCATCGGCCGGCTCACGTTCGCTTCGACGCCGAACTCGCGCTTGAGCCGATCCACGATGATCTCCAAGTGCAGCTCGCCCATCCCGGAGATGAGCGTCTGCCCGGATTCGGGATCGCTCATGACCTTGAAGGAGGGATCTTCCTGCGCCAGGCGCCCGAGCGCGAGGCTCAACTTGTCCTGATCCTGCCGCGTCTTCGGTTCGATGGCGACGGAGATCACCGGGCGCGGGACCTCGATGGCCTCAAGTACAATCGGATGCGCCTCATCGCACAGCGTATCGCCCGTGGTGACCGTCCGCAACCCAGACGCGGCGACGATCTCCCCCGCATACGCTTCTTCGATGTCCTCGCGCTTGTTGGCATGCATCTTCATCAAGCGCCCGATGCGATCCCGCTTCCCCTTGGTGGCGTTATAGACGCTGCTGCCAGCCGTGAGCGTGCCCGAATAAATGCGGATGTAGGTGAGCTGGCCAATATGCCGGTCGGCCATGATCTTAAAGACCAACCCGGCCAGCGGCTCCTCATCGCTGGCGCGGCGCACGATCGTCTCTCCGGTCCTCGGATCCACCCCCTGTACCGGCGGGATATCCACCGGAGAGGGCAGATAGTAGATGACGGCATCCAGCAGCGGTTGAATCCCCTTGTTCCGAAAGGCCGCGCCGCAGAGAACTGGTACCAGGCGCAGCTCGATGGTCCCCCGACGCAATGCGGTGCGGATCTCTTCCTCCGAGATCGGCTCTCCCTCCAGATACTTCTCGGCGAGCGCATCGTCATAATCAGCGAGCGCTTCGAGCATTCGTTCGCGCGCCTGTTGCGCGGCTTCGCAGAATGCCGCAGGCACCTCCTCCACGATGAACTCGGCCCCCAGCGTCTCCTCGATCCACGTGATGGCCTTCATTTGGATGAGGTCCACGACGCCCTGGAACGGCTCGTCTCCTCCTCCAATGGGGATTTGCACGGGAACGGGATGGGCGCCAAGTCGCCGACGCATCTGCTCGATGACCATCCAGAAGTCAGCCCCCTGCCGATCCATCTTATTCACGAAGGCGATACGCGGGACCCGATACTTCTCCGCCTGCCGCCACACCGTCTCCGACTGCGGCTCCACGCCATTGACGGCGTCAAAGAGAGCGATCATCCCATCCAAGACTCGAAGACTCCGCTCGACCTCGATGGTGAAGTCCACATGCCCCGGTGTGTCAATGATGTTGATGCGATAGGGCTCGCCCGTCTTCGCCCCTCCGATCCGCCAGAAGCAGGTCGTCGCCGCTGAGGTGATCGTGATCCCACGCTCCTGCTCCTGCACCATCCAGTCCATCGTCGCCGTGCCTTCGTCCACCTCGCCGATCTTGTAGTTCACCCCCGTGTAGTACAAAATGCGCTCGGTCGTCGTCGTCTTGCCGGCATCAATGTGCGCGGCAATGCCGATGTTCCGAACGCGCTCCAATGGAATCTGCCGTGGCATGTCCGTCCTCACCACCGATAGTGCGCGAACGCGCGGTTGGCTTCAGCCATCCGATGCACGTCCTCGCGCTTTTTAATCGCCCCGCCCTTGTTCTGCGAGGCCTCGATCAGCTCGTTGGCCAACCGCTCGATCATCCGCTTCTCCCCCCGTTCCCGCGCCGCATTCACCAACCACCGGATCGCCAGCGAGAGCTGTCGGTGCGGATTCACTTCGACGGGCACCTGATAGGTCGCCCCACCGACGCGCCGCGAGCGGACCTCAACCTTCGGCTTCGCATTCTCAATCGCTTGCTTGAAGATCTTCAACGGGTCCTCCTTGGTCCGCTGCCGAATCCGCTCCATCGCCGCATAGAAGATCTTCTCGGCCACGCTCTTCTTCCCATCCCACATCATGCAGTTGATGAACTTGGTGACGAGCGGGCTGTTATAGATTGGATCCGGCGGCACCTCGCGTCGCTCGACGATTCGCCGTCTCGGCATAGCCGTTCCCTCCGCTCACTTCTTCGGCTGCGCCGCCTCGCGCGGCCGCTTGGCGCCGTATTTCGACCGACCTTGCTTGCGATTGGCCACGCCCGCCGCATCGAGGGCGCCTCGGATGATATGATAGCGCACGCCCGGAAGGTCCTTGACGCGCCCGCCGCGAATGAGCACGATCGAGTGCTCCTGCAGGTTATGCCCGATCCCCGGAATGTAAGCCGTCACCTCAATGCCATTGGTCAGGCGCACGCGCGCGATCTTGCGCAAGGCCGAGTTCGGCTTCTTCGGCGTCATCGTCTTGACCTGCACGCAGACGCCACGTTTTTGCGGACAGCCCTGCAAGGCCGGACTCTTCGATTTGATTCTGACCTTCTCCCGTCCGTATCGAACCAGTTGCGCTAACGTCGGCACAGCGCTCAACTCCTTATCCATATTCTCCGGAGGCCCTTCGGGAACATCCGATGGCCTCCGAAAAAGTCACGTCTCCCAACAGCTCTTGAGGGGCCTACCGGAAGGCTCTCGCACTCTGCGAATCGGTCACCACATCTCGGAGCCGTCCTCACGGGGGCCCCTCACTCCCCCCGAGCTTTTCTGTGGCGTTCCTAAGACTGGAGATCAACTCCACGCGGTCATCGAAGCGGATCGCCCGCTTCAATGCTTAATCCGACGCCACAATAAGCGCTCGCGTCACCGACGGCTCCGTCCCCCAGCACGCACTCTCGTTCGACTTCCAAAAAGCTGAACTATAGCCATAACCTCTTACATTGTCAAGACCCGACTTTGGAAAACCCTCCGGCAAAAGGTTTGAGGGAGAAAAGCCAAATCGAAGAACCAAGAGCCGCCCGGCCCCAACGCGAGCTTTGCAGGTGGGATGAGGAGTCGAAAAACCGTACCGATACTGGCTCAGGAAATTCTCCCCCATCTCGTGTAGCGACAGCGGAGGAGAGCCACGAGCGCCGACGACTATCGGAATCACATGTGCTGCTCACTGGGACCAGACAGATGCGGACCGTGAACACCGAGCTTCGGCTGGAAATGACGTTGGAGCAGAGTGAGCGTCACATCCTGGATCGGTTCCAGCAGGCATTGGAAAGTCTGAGCGCTGAGCGAGCTGACCTTCGGTCTTTGCTGAAGGTCGGCCGATATTGACCCGTCACCGACTGGGTGCACTCGCTTATCTTTCCCGACAAGGGCTTCGCCGGGCACTTCTACTCGCCAGCCGGAGCGCGGTGGCGACCGCCGGTCACATTTCTCCGCCACGTGGTCGGTACTCTGGAATGGTTCGCTGCGGACGTGCTCTCGCTCAACCCGCTCTCACGCCCGATGATCCCCGCGTGACCATACACGCTCTTGACCAAGCCAGTGATGACTGGCCTTCTGGATGCCTTCGCTGATGACCCGTATTTGATCCTTCGGGTAAAAGCCTACGTGTATGATCACCGCCACGAAACGGCCTATCAAACCGACGTCACCCTGCGGGCAAAGGCGGAATTTCTGCGGCGGGGGATGCTCAAGCCGTGAGCCCATAACGATCTACCACCCCCGGCGACTGCTTTCAGAGCGGAGAAAGGTGGGCAGGATTTCGGGCCTTTAGAAAGCTCTTCGGATTCCCGGGGTTGAGCACCCGCTCATTGCGTTTTATCAAGCTGACACGGTGATTTCACTTCAATGAGACCGTTTCGAATGCGAAGATCCCGTTGGGGGAACGGGATCTCGATCCCGTGCTGCTGAAATTTTTCGTAGATAGCAAAGTTGAGCGCACTGATCAAAAGTCCTTTCCGGTGGGCGAGGCTTGCGCTCCAAGCGCGAAGTTCAAAAAGCAGACCACTGTCCCCAAACGCGAGCAGCCGGACCCCCGGTGGAGGATCGTCCAGCACGTCGGGATTCTCTTTGGCCACCTCTAGCAGAAGGTTTTCCACCAGTCGAACATCGCTGCCGTAGGCAACGCTCACAGGAATTCTGAAGCGAACCCTCGCCCCCGTGTGACTCCAGTTGACGACATTCTCGGTGATGAATTTCGAGTTGGGGACGATGATGGCGATGTCGTCATTGGTCAACACGATCGTACTGCGGGCGCCGATCTTAATCACATCGCCTTCTACGGACCCCACTTCGATTCGGTCTCCAATTTTGATCGGGCGCTCAAGGAGAATAATCAACCCGCTGATGAAATTGTTAGCGATATTTTGCAAGCCAAAACCGATGCCGATGCCCACTGTCCCGGCCAGAACATTCAGTGGGGTCAGATCAATGCCTAGTGTTTGAAAGATGACCAAGAGTCCGATGCCGATCACGACATAGCGGACAAGAGTCCCCATCGCCTCCCGCGTCCCCACATCCACCTCGCTTTTGATCAAGAGCTTGTTCACCACCCAGTTCCTTATCTTGCCGGTGATATAGAAAAGCGCCATCAGCAGGAGGACCAAAGTAAGCAGCGCTCGAATGGTTAATTGCGTTTCCCCCAGCTTGAAGAGCGGTATTCCAAGAAAATCTTTAATGTGCCTCAGGATGTCCAAGAACGTTTCCATGTCGCACCTCCACGGTTCATATCGGGTTGATCTGCCGCCAGAGTGGTGGAACCAGCAGGATCACCCCGAAAACCATGCCCCGCGCTCAAAACAGCGGCCAGATCATAGGGAGGAAGATCAACGTGGCGATCAAAATAACCAGAGTCATCGGCCCACCCGTGCGCGTATAATCAAAGAAACGATAGCCGCCCGGTCCGAACACGAGCACGTTGACTTGGTGGCCGACGGGCGTCAGGAAGCTGGTCGAAGCGCCGATGACGGTGGCCAGAACGAACGGTTGTGGATTCGCCCCCAGGCTCAAGGCGATGTCAATGGCAATGGGCGCGATGAGCACCGTGGCAGCGGCGTTGGACATGGGTTGGGTGAGAACGGTCACCAGGAGATACATTCCCGCCAGGACGGCCAGCGGTCCGAATCCGCCCAGCAGGCGCACGATCCAATCGGCCAGATATTGCGCCGTGCCAGTTGATTCCATCGCGGTGCCTAGCGGCAGCATGCCCGCGATAAGGAACACGCTCCGCCACTCGATGCTCTCATAGGCTTGCTCCATGCTCAAGCAGCGCGTCAGCACCATCAAGACTGCCCCGATCACCATCGCCGTCGAGATGTGAAAATTCAGCAGTGTCACCAGCACTAGCACCAACGCCATCGCCCCCACGGCGACGGGCGCTTTGTCGAAGCGTCGCTGTTCCAGCTTCACCGGCTCCAGGATCAGGAAATCATTGGCTTCCAGAAGTTCGGGCAGCCGATCGCGCGGCCCTTCCAGCAGCAGCGCGTCGCCGAACTGGAGCCGCACCTGATGGAGCCGCTCGATGATCACCTCGCCGTGCCGCCAAATGGCCAGGGCATTAAAGCCATAGCGCTCGCGAAATCGCACCTCTTTCAGCGTGCGACCGATCAACGGCGAACGGGGCGCCAGCGTCGCCTCGAAGATATGGAGCTGGTCCGACTCAAGCTGTTCGATCTTCATTTTGCTGCGGGGCTCGATGACGAAGTTGAGCGCCTCGCGGGCGCGCATCAGTTTTTCCACCGGAGCTTCGACGATCAACAGGTCATTGGGTTGGATCAGGGTATCGCGGCCTACAGCAGTTTGAAGCCCATTGGGATGGACGATGGCCAGCACCGTCACATCATAATCGGTGCCTAATCGCGATTCGACCAGCGTCTTGCCTACCAGCGGGCTATCAGGTGGAACTCTGATCTCGGTGATGTACTCCCGCAATCGTTGAACTTGCTGTTCCTCCACCGACGCTCGGATGGGTATCAGATGGCGGCCAATGAACACCATGTAGAGAACGCCCACGCCGAAGACGATCAAGCCGGTCGGTGCAAAGTCGAAGAACCGAAATGTCGGCAGCCCACGATCGGCCAGGATGCTGGCGGCCAGGATGTTGGGTGGCGTGCCAATGAGCGTGATGTTGCCGCCTAATAGAGACGAGAAGGCCAGGGGAATCAGCAGCCGCGAGAGCGGCACCTTGGCCTGGCGGGAGATGCCGACTACCGCTGGCAGCAGCACCGCCACCGCGCCAATATTATTCATGAACGCCGACATGGTGCCGCAGGTCAACATGATGACGGCGATGAGTCGCGGCTCACTCTTGCCTGCCAGCCGCGTGATCTGTTGGCCGAGGAAGTCGGCTACGCCCGTCTTGAATAGCCCGCCGGACACAATGTAGACGGCCCACACGGTGATGACCGCCGGATTAGCAAACCCGGCGAAGGCTTCTTCCGGCGTGACCAGGCCCGTCAGCACCAATGTCAGCAGCACCAGCAGCGCGACGACATCCACGCGCAGTTTTTCGGTCGCGAAGAGGATTACCGCCGCCACGATGATCGCCAGAGTGAGAGCGATTTGCGGTGTCATGGCCGTCTGCTCCTGTGCAAAACCACTGCCTCTTCAGTCTTGCGTCGTGCCAGGGTTTGGGGTTCGGGACCTTGTGCTATATCGCTCGCGCAGTTCATCAACGATCGTTCCCTCCCACAGCGGCACGCCGGTGAGATAGGCCGCCCGGCCGATCATGTGTGCCGCCACCGGCGCGGTCAGGATCACAAAAGCCACTCCCGCAACGGCGCGAGAGGTGATTCCCAACTCGCCGAAATGAACGGCCACCGCCAGCAGGAGCAACCCACCGCCTAACGCTCCGGCCTTGGTCGAGGCATGCATGCGGGTGAGCAAATCGGGCATCCGAAAGACACCAATGGCGGCCACGAGCATGAACGCCGCGCCGAGAAGCATCAGTACAGAACTGAACACTCCACTCACGGTATCCTCCCCTTCCCCACGTAAAGGGCAAATGCCACCGTCCCCAAAAAGGCAATCAGCGCCAGCAGGATGGCGACGTCCAGAAAAACCGGCTGATTCGTCATGACGGCGTAGGCCGCCATCATGCCTACGGCCAGCGTGGACACCAAATCCAGCGCCACGACGCGATCAGGCAACGTCGGCCCCCGCAGCAAGCGGGCAAAAGCCAGGAAGAGCGCAATGATCAGCATCGCCAACGCCAGATGAGTCGGGACAAACACCGCCGTCAGCCGCTCCAGGATCATCGCGTCACCTCCAGGACTTTTCGCTCGAATCTTTTGATCTTCTGTCGGAAGGCGTCAATGTCTTCCTCGTCAACGTACATGGCATGGATGTAGAGCGTGCGCCTGTCAGCGGACACATCCAGGCTCAGCGTGCCCGGCGTCAGCGAGATCAGATTGGCCACCAGCGTGATTTCTTCATCACTTTCGATCTCCAGCGGGATGGCGATCACGCCGGGCCGCATGTAGTGTGTGGGCGTCAGGACGTCGTGAGCCACACGCAAGCTGGAGGCGATCAGCTCATAGAGAAAGAACAGGATGAAGCGGATCACATCGAAGACCTTTCCAAAGTAGGGCGATGGTCCGATGGCGTATTGCGCGAACCGCAAGATCACGTAGCTCAGCCCGAACCCGACCACCAGATTGCCCGGCGTGAACACTCCGGTCAGCGCCAGCCAGGCCAACGCCAATAAAATGTTCCAGAGAAAGATGGTCATGATGTTCCTGCAAGGACGGCTCGGATGTACGCCTCCGGATTGATCAATTGGTCGGCCGCGCGCTCGGCCAGGGCGAAGAACGGTTGGGCGACGAGCCCGATCGCTACCGTCAACAGAGCCAGCAGGACGATCGGAAAGAGAAGGTTTAGAACCCGACGGCGGTTGTCCGACGGCTGAGGGTTAAGAGTTGAGGGCTTCCAGAACGCCTCGGTCCAGATCTTGATCATGGAGAACAGCGTGAGCATGCCGACGGCCAGAGCGACCGCCACAATCTCGTACTGTTGGATTTCAAGCCCGGCCTGCACAAGCGTCAGCTTCGCCCAAAACCCCGACAGCGGCGGCAGTCCAGCCAGCGACAGAGCCGGGATCATGAATAAGATCGCCAAGCCGGGATAGACTTGATACAACCCGCCGAGTTTTTTCAACTCGTAGGTCCCGCACAACCGATGGACCACGCCGCTGACGAGAAACAGATTCGTTTTGACGATGATGTGATGGATGATGTAGAAGATCGAACCCGCGAGCGCCAGCGGCGTAAACAACCCGAGCCCCATGATCATGTAGCCGATCTGGCTGACGATGTGAAATGACAGGATGCGCCGGAACTCGTTTTGCGCCACCGCGCCCAACACGCCCGTGATCATCGTCAATCCGGCGACGACCAAAATCAACCTGTGGGTGTAGCCCACGTCATGCACAAAGAGCAGTGTGAAGACGCGAATGAGGGCATAGACGCCCACCTTCGTGAGCAGACCGGCGAAGATCGCCGACACGGCCACCGGCGGCGTGTGATAAGAAGCCGGCAGCCAGAAGAAGAGCGGGAACACGGCGGCCTTGATGCCAAAGGCGATCAGGAAGAGCATGGAGAGCGTCGTCACCAAGCCGGGGTGGTGGACGTTCTTTAACTTCTCGGCGAGATCGGCCATGTTCAACGTGCCGGCCATTCCATAGAGAATACCCACCGCGGCCAGAAAGAGCGCCGAGGACATGAGGTTGAGCGTGACGTACTTGATCGCTCCTTCCATCTGCGCTCGTTCGCCGCCGAGCACAAGCAGCACGAACGAGGCCATCAGCATGACCTCGAACCAGACATAGAGGTTGAACATATCGCCGGTCAGAAACGCTCCGCAGACGCCCATCAACAAGATGTGCAGCAGCGGATAGTAGCCAAACGACTCCCGCTCCGCGTCCATACTGCTCAACGAGTAGATGGCGACCGCGAATCCCATCACGCCGGCGAGCGCGACCATGATCGCGCTGAAGAGATCGGCCACCACGGTGATGCCGAAAGGCGCCGGCCAGCTCCCCATTTGCACAGCTTGAATGCCGTCGCGCCAGACAGAGGTCAGCAGCCGGAGCGCCACAAAGAGGAGCGCCGTCGCGCCAAGCACGCTCATCCAACGTTGGACGCGCCGCCAGCGCCAGGCCAACAAAGCAGCCACCGCCGTCACGAGCGGGATCAGGATGGGGAGCACCAGAAGCACGTTCATCGCCTCAAATAATGTTTCTGCTTCACGTATCCGTCGCTTTCATTTCGTCCAAGTCATCGGTGCCGACCGTTTGATAGGCGCGATGAAACAGTACCACGGCGAAGCCGAGCACGCCGAAACTGATGACGATGGCCGTCAGGATCAACGCCTGCGGCAGTGGATCAGCATAAGGAGGTGTTAAGGTTTCAGCACCTTCCGGGATAAAGGGCGCTCGGGCTCGCGTCAGCCGCCCGACGGTAAAAATGAGCAGGTTAGCTCCGTTAGATAAGAGGCCGAGGCCGATGATCAATTTGACCAGACTGCGCCGCAGCATCATGTAAATGCCCGTCGCGTAGAGCGCCCCGATGACAACCGCCAGTATAGTTTCCATAGTCGTCCCTGCCGATTGTGGATCTCGGATTTTGGATCGGCTACGTCATTCTTCCGCCAACGACAGAATGATCGTCAGCATCACACCGACGACCACCAGATAGACGCCGAGGTCAAAAATCAGGGGCGTGCCCAAAGGCACAGGCCCAATGCCGAGCACGGTGATATAGCTCCACTGACCGGTCATGAAAGGCTCGCGGGCAAGCCACGCCACCATCCCGCTGGCCAGCGCGACCAACAGTCCGACGGCGATCAGTTGGCGCGGGTCAATCCGCAGCAATTGTCGCGCCGCCGCCACATCAAAGGCCAGCGCATACAGAGCGAAAGCCGCTGCCGCGACCAACCCGCCCACGAAGCCGCCGCCCGGACTGTTGTGACCGCGCAGGAGCAAAAAGAGCGAAAACAGCAGCAGCAGGGGCAGTAGGAAGCGCGTCGCCGTCCGCAGGATCAGTGACATCACCCGCCCTCCTTCTTCTCCAGACGCAGCTTCAACAACGCATACGCGCCGATGCCCGCCAGCGCCAGCACCGTGATCTCGCCCAGCGTATCCATGCCCCGAAAGTCCACCAGGATCACGTTGACGATGTTCCGCCCGTGCGCCCGGACGAAGCTGTTCTCGGCAAAGTAGTGGGAGATGGGCGGATGAAATCGCATGCTGGCGGCAACCAGCACGAGCGCCGTCATCAAGCCCCCGGCAGCCACGGCGACCACAGCGTCTCGATACCGCGCTCGTTGAGGCGACAAGGAGGCAAAGCGCGGCAGGTGATAGAACACCAGCACGAGCAAGATCACCGTCAGCGATTCGATCAGAACTTGCGTCATGGCCAGATCGGGCGCGCCGAACAACACGTAGACCAGCGCCACACCGTAGCCGACCACGCCCAGCGCCGCCACTGCCGCCAATCGCGACCGCGCGCGTACCGCTGTGACCGCCGCCAGAAAAATGAGTGCAGCCACGCCGACTTCATGAAAGCGGACATCGGCGAAACCATGCGGCCGAGGAAAACCACCTCGAGCAGCCAGCGTATACGCGGTGAGTCCGACTGTCGTGCCAATGATCATCAGCAGGTAGTACCGCAGGTAGCCGCTCTGGAGCAGCCGCGTCTGCGCGCGCGCCAGAGCGTTCATGCCGTCGAGCGCCACATCGTACCACCGCGCCGGTCCCCAGTGAGTGATGGGTTCTAACCGTGACGTGGCCCGGCGCACCACGCCTCGGCCAAAATAGACGCCCACGCCCGAGGCGAGCGTAAGCACACTGAGCAGCAACACCGGATTCAATCCGTGCCACAAGGCGAGCGTCACTTCGGTCGGTTCAGCACGCACCGCCGTAACTGCCGGCGAGACCAGCGGTGCGGCGACGGTATTCGGCAGCAACCCAATGATGAAACCCAATCCGGCCAGCATCACCGGTCCGAGCCACAAACTCGGCGGCGCTTCGTGCGGGTTCTTAGGCGTGGCCGTCCTCTCTCGGAGAAATGGCCTGATCCCCACGATCCCGGCGACGGCCACGAGCAACACGTTGGCCAAAACGCCGGCACCGGTGATGAGCGGTGCGGCGCGCGGTGCTTGCAACTTGGCTTCGTAGAGCAGTTCCTTGCTGATGAAACCGAGCAGCGGGGGCAGCCCGGCCATCGAGAGCGCCGCCAAGCCCGCAGCCACCGCCGTGATGGGCATCACCTGTCGCAGGCCGCCGAGCTGCGTCACGTCGCGCGTGCCGGTTTCATGGTCCACCGCCCCGGCGACCAAAAACAGCGCACCCTTGTAGAAGGCATGGGCCAGCAGAAAGACCATCGCCGCTTGAATCGAAAGCGTCGTGTCGAGCCCGATGAGCAGCGTCAGGATTCCCAGTGCGCTCACCGTCGAATAGGCCAGCAGGCGCTTGAGATCGGTCTGAAACAAGGCCAGCGTCGCGCCCACCAGCATCGTCACCGCACCGGCCAGAGTGACCAGGTAGTGCCAGGAGTCGCTACCGCCCAGTACCGGACTGAGTCGCGCCAGCAGATAGACGCCGGCTTTGACCATCGTCGCCGAGTGCAGATAGGCGCTCACCGGCGTCGGCGCTTCCATCGCGCTCGGCAGCCAGAAGTGAAAGGGAAACTGCGCTGACTTGGTGAACGCGCCGGCCAGCACCAACAAGAGAATCGGCAGATAGAGATGGTGAGTTCGAACCATCTCGCCTTGACTCAACAGCGTTGACAATTCGAGGCTGCCACCCACCTGCCCCAGCAGCAGCAATCCGGCCAGCAAAGCCAGCCCGCCCACCCCGGTGACCAACAATGCTTGTAACGCCGCTCGCCGCGCGGCTTCTCGCTCATGGTCAAAGCCAATGAGCAGGTACGAACTCAGGCTGGTCAGCTCCCAGAACACAAACAGCGCGATCACATTGTCGGCCAGCACCACGCCCAACATCGAAGCCATGAACATGAAGAGATAGCCGTAGAAACGCCCCAGTTGATGATGCCCGGCCAGGTAGCCGCCCGCGTAGATCACCACCAGCGCGCCGATGCCGCTGATGAGCAGAGCGAAGATCAAGCTTAACCCATCCAGGAAGAATGAGAGGCTGGTCTTCAGACTGGGCACCCAGGCGGAGCCGAAGACGAAGACCTCACCCTGCGCAATCGGCCTGACAAAACTGGCGAAGTACATCAACTGCATGAGCGGCAACGTGGCGAGAATCCACCCCGTCGCCCGCCGACCGACGCGGTACAACCACGGCGCCAGGAGCGCCAGCACAAACCCGAATAGCACCAGTGTGGTGATTCCCATGCCTATCAAAACACTGCCTTTGTTACTTGCTGTTTGTCATCGGTCACTCGTTCGTCTCGGTTGGGGCCGCGCAAATGACAAATAACCAATGGCCAGCAACCTCCTCTCATACGAGCCCTAGATTGTAGGGTCTGCCCGTGCCATGTCAAGAGGAAGACTCTGAGCAGGGTGCTCGCTGCTCACCGAATCCGCGGCTCGGTCAAAGGCAGATCAACCGAGATGGGGCTATGGTCCGATATGCGATCGGCAAGACTGTAATTCAAGCTTCGATATGTGCGCCCGAAGTGAGGGGCAAAGCGATAGGACTGATTCCGATCTCGCGGACTCGTGAGGGTTGGCGGTTTGACGAAGATCCAATCAAGCTTAAATCTTCCCACCGGCCCGATTGTGCGGGTAACTTCATACGTCGTGACGAAGCCCTTGCGTCCGCGTTCGTTGGAATTCGCCAGTGTCCCTCGGCGACCGTTGGCCGAACGCTTGGAATCGCCGCGGAAATCAAATGCGCCACCATCGCTGAAGCGAAATCGCTCCAACACGTCGAAGAACTTCGCCTCGGGATTGGTCGCCACCACGCGAATATGGCGAACGGTCGGATCGGCTTGAGCCCGACCGAATCCGACGCCGCCCAGCACGACATCCAGCATCAATCCGACGCCGGTAGCGTACTTGAGCCCTTGTCTCATCCAGAACTGCCCACTGCCGAAGCGCTTCTTGATCTCACGACCGATAGAGGTAGGAGTTGTATCCTTCGTGGACGTGTTCATATCACCCGCGAGAATGACGGGGTGGTCAATGTCCTTGATGTAATCGAGCAATTCTTCCAACTGCTTCACGCGGTTCTCAGGTTTGGTGCGCGCTTCCAGATGCGTTGCCACGATGGTTGCTTTGCCCCCAGGGATGTCCGGATCAACAATATCCGCGAGCAGCATCATCCGCCCGCCCCGCCGTACTTCGCGCAGCACCTTTTCCAAGAAAACTCTCCTGCCCACGGCACGCTTGCCCGCCTCCAATCGGGTCACGCCTTTCAATTCGCCGGTATACCAGTCGTAGCCCTGATGAACGAACGGAACGAGGCGAACGTTCTGCAACGCGTAGCGACTGAGAATTGCCGTGCCGTGTAGACCCTTGTATCGGGTTCGGTCAACTTTGATGTGCTCGATGAGTTCCGTTCGATCTTCGGCGGGCACATCTTCGAATTGCTCGATTCCCAAATCGAGCGGGTCAATCTCTACAAATTCGACGCCGAAGGCGTAGTTCATCCCGAGCGCCGATGCCAGCTCCTCGGCGACATGACGATACTCGGTGCGCTTCATTCCCCAATCCACCTCGTTGAGAATGATGACGTCGGCCTCTCTCAACAGCTCGACCTGCCGCAAGACCCGCATTCGGCGCGTGCTGCCACGCGGGTATTTCGATTTGTCCAACAACGAGGAGAACTTTGCCGCATCGCTGAGCGCCAACTTGATCGCTTCAAACTCGAGTCCGCGCTCGATATTCCAGAAAACGACTCGGAGGAACCGGCCCAATTTGGGTGAGTATGGCTTGAGTGGTTTTACGCCGAGGTTGGAGGCCTCATTGTTGATGAATGGTGTGGTCAGCAGGCGATTGAGTTTTTCCCGGAGCGGCGCTGATGGGATTTCCTGCTCGTATAACTGGACGAGTTCATCATAGGTAAGCAGCTCCGGCCCGGACCGCTGCATCGCCTGAACGGCTGGGACGAAGACGGTCGCCAGCACGGCCAAACTCACCACGGTGAGCCATACCGACATCCATCCTCGGATGAAAACGACTCGTTCACAAGTCCTGGTGATTGATCTCATAACCATTGCTCCTGATACGTGGGTGCGAATCAAGGCGCCGACCCATCACTGCCATCCGATTCGCATTGCTCAAAACCCAAGCGAGACCTTGAGCCCATAGCTGCGCGTCGCCGGGCTGAATTGTGGTGCGATGACGGTCCTCTGTTCATGTCCGATCGCACGTTATCGTTGAAGTTCCGAGACCATGTGAACTACTCAGTCGGACTGTTAGATTCATAAACTCCTCCTTGCTTCCGAATGAAGGAACAAATCCGCGACCTTGGCCATCTTCTCCGGTGGCCCGAGGATCACCAGAACATCGTTCGCACAAAGTTTCGTATCCCCGCCAGGATTGGGCAATATTTTCCAATCCCGACGTATGGCCAGAAGGGTCACGCCATATCTCTTTCTCAGATCAATCTCCGCCAGCGATTTTCCCGCGATGGGTGATGACTCATCCACGCGGAACGTGCTGATTTCGACATCCGCCAGATGGAGTTTCAAATCGGAGAAAGCGGCTGGCTCGGTGGAGAGGCTGCGGAACATCTCGTAGCCGTCGGCGCGCACCTCGGCGATATACCGTTCGATATCCTCGCGGGGAATCAGATACTTCATCAGGACGCGGGTAAAAATCTCAATGGACGTCTCGAACTCTTCCGGGATGACTTCGTTCGCCCCTAATTCCAAGAGAGGCGCCATCTCCTGGACGAAGCGCGTGCGGGCGATGATGTGAACCTTCGGATTCAATAGCCGCACCAGTGACGTAATGCGTCGCGTGGCGACGGGGTCAGAAATGGCCACCACCACGACGCGCGCCGCCTCGATGCCCGCGTGGTTGAGGACCGCTTCCTGAGCGCCATCGCCATAGTAAATCGGCTCGCCTCGGGCGCGTTCACGTTTGACCGTGTCCGGGTTGATCTCGATAATCCGATAAGGGATACCGGCCCTCCGGGCCGATCGGGCGACATTTCGTCCATTGATGCCGAAGCCGATGATGATCAGGTGATCTGTGGGACGATCTCCCGTGTCGCCCGGCGCGGGATACCAGGCGCGCTTGAGACTCTCCGGCAACGGCAATCGCAACAGATAATCGGCCAGGCGAGACCCAACGCCCATGACCAGCGGTGTCGCAGCCATCGTCAGCACGGAGACGGCTCGGAAAGAGATCGGATGAGTACATAGCAACGACAGATAATCGCCGGCAGACCCTTGCCAAAGTTCGACGCGCATAACCCTTACCGATCATCCCTTTCGCTCCTTCCCTGGATCAACCACAAGCATACAGCCCACTTCGCTCCGCCGCCAACCGTGATCCCCCTACCTCACGCTTTTCCCCTAAGTTGTCAGGCTTAGAGCAGCTTTCACGTGACCTCACCCTAGAAGCATACGCTTCTCGCGTATTAGAGCTATTCCCAGGCTGCGGGCAATCAAAATCGCTTAGCCAAATTGAAATCGCTCGAAGCGTTGCTTGACCGCTGCTGCTCATCGTCGCCTGCGTGTGAAGAAGGATGCCGTTGATTCGATAGGCGGCTCAAGCGAGATTCGCTCGAGATTCGCTAGTGATATCGGACGTGAGTTGCTTTCGCGCCGGACCAACCCGCGTCCCCGCGAAGGCCAGTGGCTTCAATCACTGGCGCGGAGATTCATGAGGTTTTAAACTTTTCCGTGCTATGACTCAAGCACAGACCTTCGAAAGATTCATCTTCGACCGCCAGTACTTCCTATCCCTTTTTGAGGCGCTCACCCGCAGAGGCTATTGCGTCGTCGGACCGACCGTCTGTGACGGCGCGATCGTCTATCAGGAATTGACCTCACCCGATGACCTCCCGATCGGCTGGACGGATCAACAGGATGGTGGAACCTATCGCCTCAAGAGGCGCAACGATCAGGCCCTCTTCGGCTACGTCGTCGGCCCTCACTCCTGGAAGAAATTTCTCTTCCCGCCCAGAATCAGACTCTTCAGGGCCAGGCGCACTGAGAGGGGATTCAACATCGTTCTGAACGACGTCGCCTCTCCTCCCGCCCCTGACACTCCCTACTCAGCACTCAACGATCCGCCCTCAGGGATTTCGCCCTCGATTCCCATCCATCCGACTGCTCCGAAATTTGCCTTTATCGGCGTTCGTTCCTGCGAGCTGCACGCCATCGCTATCCAGGATAAGGTGTTCTTGGGCGGTGCCTATGTGGATCCCACCTACAAGGTGCGGCGCGAGAACGCCTTCATCGTAGCGGTCAACTGCGGTCAGGCTGGCGGCACCTGTTTTTGTGCTTCGATGAACACGGGACCGAAAGCGACCGTCGGCTTCGATCTTGCGCTGACGGAGATCCTGGAGCCGGCGCGTCACTACTTCGTCGTTGAAGTGGGCACCGACCGAGGAGCAGCAGTCCTCCAGGACATTCCTCATCGGCCCGCGCACATAGAAGAGGTGCAGTTGGCTGAAGAAATCGTAGCCCGAACGGCTAGGCAAATGGGGCGACAACTGGACACGACCGACATCAAGGAGCTGCTCTACCGCAACTACGAGCATCCACGCTGGGATCAGGTTGCGGCGCGGTGTCTCACCTGCGCCAACTGTACGATGGTCTGCCCGACCTGTTTCTGTAGCACGGTTGAAGATGTCACGGACCTCACCGGTGAGCATGCCGAACGTTGGCGGACATGGGATTCCTGTTTCACGATGGATTTTTCTTACATCCATGGCGGCAGCGTACGCGCCTCGGCAAAGGCTCGCTATCGCCAATGGATGACGCACAAACTGGCGACCTGGATTGATCAATTTGGCACGTCGGGATGCGTCGGCTGCGGGCGCTGCATCACCTGGTGTCCCGTCGCCATTGACATTACCGAGGAGGTTCGTGCCATTCGGGCGAGCGAACCGAACCACAAGGAGAAGACCGATGGAAACACTTGAACGCATTCTCGCCGAACATCCGTTCTTCGCCGGGCTGGATGCCCGGCACATACAATTGATCGTCGGGTGCGCCACTAATGTGCGCTTCGACGCCGGGCAATTCATCTTCCGCGAAGGTGAGGAGGCCAATGAGTTCTATGTCATCCGACACGGCAAGGTCGCGTTGGAGATTTTCGTCCCCGGACGCGGACCAGTCACGATCCAGACTCTCGGAGAAGGAGAAATTCTCGGTTGGTCATGGCTCATTCCGCCCTACCACTGGCATTTTAACGCTCGCGCCATCGAGTTGACGCGAGCCATCGCTCTCGACGGAAAATGCCTTCGCGCCAAGTGCGAGGACGATCACGACCTGGGCTATG
This sequence comes from Acidobacteriota bacterium, assembly GCA_030550025.1. Classification (GTDB taxonomy): domain Bacteria; phylum Acidobacteriota; class Blastocatellia; order HR10; family HR10; genus HR10. The sequence continues at coordinate 17,999 of JAUQQC010000012.1, forward strand.
AGCTGCTCAAGCGATTTGCCCACATCGTCGAGCAACGGCTCCAGGCGACGCGATTGCAACTGCTCGATGTGTATGGTGTCCACTCATAAGAGGCTCAGACGATGATGAGCGATCCGATGATCCCGCGCCAGTACCGCATTAGTCGGGTGCGTCGGGAAACGGCCGACACGTTCACGCTGGAGCTGACGCCCGTCCAAGACGAGGGGACTTTCTCGTTTGCTCCCGGCCAGTTTAACATGCTCTACGTCTTTGGCGTGGGAGAGATTCCCATCTCAATCAGCGGCGATCCGGCCAACCCGAGGACGGTTGTGCACACAACGCGCGTCGTCGGCACGGTGACCAGAGCGATGGGCACACTGAAACGCGGAGATGTGCTCGGAGTGCGTGGGCCCTTTGGCAGCCACTGGCCGGTCGAGGAGGCCGAAGGAAACGATGTGGTGATCGTTGCTGGAGGGATTGGACTGGCTCCACTCCGACCGGCGCTCTTTTACATCCTCTCGCGTCGAGAAAAGTATGGTAGGGTCGTGTTGCTTTACGGCGCGCGCACGCCCGAAGACATCCTCTACCGGCGCGAACTGGGCCGCTGGCGTGCTCAGTTCGATCTCGACGTTTACGTCACGGTAGATCGCGCGACGGGTGGATGGCGCGGCAACGTCGGCGTGGTGACCACACTCATCCCACGAGCGCCTTTCGATCCCCTTAACACGGTGGCGATGGTCTGTGGCCCAGAGGTTATGATGAGGTTCACGGCGCTGGAGCTGCGGAAGCGGGGCGTTGGAGCCGACAACATCTTTCTCTCGATGGAGCGGAACATGAAATGCGCCGTCGGTTTCTGCGGCCACTGTCAATTCGGGCCGACGTTTGTTTGCAAAGATGGTCCCGTATTTCCATACCGGCGGGTCAAGGACCTGCTCGCGATCTGGGAGCTGTAATATGCCGCGAAAACGGAGACCGAAACTGGCCGTCTGGAAATTCGCCTCCTGCGACGGCTGTCAGTTGAGTCTGCTCGATTGCGAGGATGAATTGCTCCGTCTCGCCGGACACGTGGAAATCGCCTATTTTCCCGAAGCCTCGCGGGCCATCGTGAGAGGACCTTATGATCTGTCGCTTGTCGAAGGCTCAATCACGACGCCCCATGACGCCGAGCGGATTCATCAGGTGCGTCGCGCGTCCAGGTTTCTGGTCACCATCGGCGCGTGTGCCACGGCCGGAGGCATTCAAGCACTGCGAAATTTCAAAGACGTGCGGGAGTTCATCTCCATCGTCTATGCGACGCCGGTCTATATTGAGACGCTCAGCAAATCCACGCCCATCGCCGAACACGTGTTCGTGGATTTTGAACTGCGCGGCTGCCCGATCAACAAATATCAGCTCCTCGACGTCATTAGCGCCTTCCTGCACGGGCGGAAACCGAACACGCCGCCGCATAGCGTCTGCATGGAATGCAAGCGCCGGGGCGTCGTCTGTGTGATGGTCGCGCACGGCACGCCCTGCCTTGGCCCCGTGACGCACGCCGGCTGCGGAGCCATCTGCCCGACCTATCATCGCGGGTGCTACGGGTGTTTTGGCCCGAAGGAGACGCCGAACACGAACTCGTTGAGCGCTTGGTGGTCTCACCTCGGAGTGAAAGAGCAAGACCTCGTCCGAGCCTTTCGCGGCTTCAACGCCTATGCTGAACCCTTTCGCAAAGAGAGCGAAGCTCATGAATGACCGTTCGCCAACGGATCAAATGTGCCAACGGATGGTGACCCGCTTGTATCCTCTGGGACTTTTCATCCGTTGGGGGATCACCGGGAGATGAAAAGGACATGACACAGAACAAGACGATCAAAGTGGATTCCCTGGCTCGCGTCGAAGGCGAGGGCGGGATATATATCAAGCTCAAGGGAGCGGAAGTCGTCGACGTGAAGCTGAAAATCTTCGAGCCGCCGCGCTTCTTCGAGGCGTTCTTGCGTGGACGGAGTTTCGCTGAAGCTCCCGACATCACGGCGCGCATCTGCGGCATCTGCCCCGTCGCGTACCAGATGAGCGCCGTGCACGCGATAGAAGACGCCTTCGGCGTCACAGTGGACGGACCGATCCGCGCGCTGCGCCGGCTCATTTACTGCGGCGAGTGGATCGAGAGTCACGCGCTGCACGTCTACCTGCTGCACGCACCCGACTTTCTCGGCTACGAAGACGCAATCCGAATGGCTCAGGATCATCCTGATATCGTTCAACGCGGCCTCCAGTTGAAGAAGGTGGGAAATGAAATCGTCAGTCTCCTGGGAGGCCGAGAAGTCCATCCAATTAACGTTCGCGTCGGGGGCTTCTATCGAGTGCCGACCAAACGAGAGCTGAGTCCACTCATGGAGCGATTGCAATGGGCGCGCGAGGCGGCGCTGGAGACGGTTCGCTGGGCGGCGACGCTCCCCTTCCCCGAGTTCGAACGAGACTATGAGTTTGTCGCTCTCCGCCACCCCGTCGAGTACCCCTTCAATGAAGGCCGCCTCGTGTCCAATAAAGGCTTAGACATCGCCGTCCGCGAGTATGACGATCACTTTGTCGAGGAGCACGTGCCCTACTCCAATGCGCTCCACTCGACGATCAAAAATCGCGGCGCTTATTTCGTCGGACCGCTCGCCCGCTACAACCTGAACTTTGATCGGCTGTCGCCCCTGGTCCAAGAGGTCGCCCGCGAGGTCGGTTGTGAACCGCCGTGCACGAATCCCTTCAAGAGCATCATCGTGCGCAGCCTGGAAATCCTCTATGCATGCGATGAAGCCCTGCGCCTCATCGCCGAGTACGAGACGCCTGACAAACCGGCGGTGAAGATTGAGCCCCGCGCGGCCACGGGCTACGGATGCACGGAGGCGCCCCGCGGAATTCTCTATCATCGCTATCGGCTCGACGATGACGGTACGATTCTCGACGCCAAGATCGTCCCGCCCACGTCGCAAAATCAAAAGATGATCGAGTCAGACCTCTGGCACCTTCTCCCCTCGCTCCTCGATGCGCCTCAAGATCAACTCCTCTGGCGCTGTGAGCAAGCCATCCGCAATTATGATCCGTGCATATCGTGTGCCACGCACGTTATAAAGCTTCGCTTTGAACGTGAGTGAAACGCCTCCGAGGACTTGTGCATGCTATCGGTAGCGCTCGAAAATCATGGACGTTTCGCCGCTGATGAACACGGATGGAGGCCGATCAGCTTCCTCATCGGGGTTGATCCGGGTGCACCCGTGAATCTTGAGGCGAGATCAATCGAAATGGATGGGAGCATGGCCAAACCGATGGAGGCGGCTGAAAACCGCCTGACCCGTCAATTACCCACCGAGCCCCAAAAGCAACTGCCGAGCGTCAGAGAACTGGAACAACACCTGAAAGGTGTGTAGGGTCCGTCCCTATGTCGCCAGGCTTATCCCAAGAACCGAACCAATTCGCCAGACGCAACCCACAATCGGCAATCGTCATCATCGGCATCGGGAATGCGTTCGGCGGGGACGATGCGGTGGGATTGGTCGTTGCGCGAATGCTCAAAGAGAAAGCTCTCCCTGGTGTGAGGATCGTTGAAGCCAGCGGCGAGGCGACATCTTTGATCGAGGTGTGGAAGGGCGCCGATACCGTCATTCTCATTGATGCCGTCCGGTCGGGCGCTCGGCCCGGCACCATCTATCGCGTTGAAGCTCATGCCGAGCCCATCCCGGCGCGCTTCGAGCATCACTCGACACACGCCTTGGGGGTAGTCGAAGCCATCGAGCTGGCGCGGACGCTCAGCCGGCTCCCTCCACGCGTGATCCTGTACGGGATTGAAGGTAAAAACTTCGCGGTCTGTACCGATCTTTCTCAAGAGGTCCGAGCAGCGGCCGCCGACGTCGCCACTCGCATTGCCGATGAGGTACGACGATATGCACGACAGGTGTAGACGTTTTCAATACTGATCGGCGTTAAAAAACCCGGCATCCAGAGTTATACCTCCTCGCTTGAACAGACCCGCTCAACAGACCAGGGTGAAATGGCACATTTTCTGAGCAAGAGGACCCACTCATGACCGTGGTGTTGAGCTCGCTTGCTGGCTAGGCATTCATTCAGAAACCGAACACGTGCGAGAGGATGGGCCCAGGGGGCCAGCGTGGCCCCCTGGATGGGTTCAGGCACCGGGCCGGAAGACCTGCTCGGAGACTTTGTTCTGCTCGACTTCTTCAGGCGTGAACCACATCGGATGGTAATCGTTCGTCAGCCACAGGCCGAGTTGACTCGCGTAATGGGGGTGGCCCAGGATGCCGCTTTGACCACCCGGGATGACCTGAAGCGTGCGAAGACCATCGGGTCGGACTTCGCCGAGGAACCGTCGCGCTGGCCCGCTACCGAACATGAACGCATCGATCCCCTGGGCGCGGGCATCATGCCCGGAGGCATCCACTACCTCGAAGCCGCCATCAACGGCCACGCCTCGCAACGCCGAAGCCAGATGGGCGAAGCCACCGGCTGGCGGGATATTGAACGGATCTCCCAGCGTGTGCGTGAAGACGATACGATGGAGCTTGCCCCAGCGATAGTCTTCCTGGTTGGTCGAGTTATTGAAGGCCGCGCGAAATTCGTCACCGGCGAGCCGATCCAGAGCTTCCTGGAGGCTCCTCAACAGGAGGATGTCGCGCTCGACCTCCGGCGGCAGGTCTACCCCTGGAACATCGAAGAAATTCAACCCCGAAGCTCCGCGTCCCCGCGTCTGCGAGAAGTTGTCCAACAGATTCCGCAATGCCACGACGGCCAGCGACCCGCCGGGCAGATACCCCGCCAGCCCGACGCGAGCGAGCGTGGCGTCAATCGTGTTAGCGATGATCCGCGCGCGCCAGACGCTGTAGATCGTCGCAGCCACACTCGCTGCGATCTCCTCCGGAGAAGGCGGCTGCCGTTCCCCATTCACATCCGAAGCATCATACCCTTCGGGGATCCCCGTCGGCGCACTGAAGTCCCATCGAGCGAGCCGATCCACGGCTTCGGCCACACGGGCATCTTGCGCCAGAGCGGCTAAGGGAGCCGGCGCTCCGCTTGCGCGCGCGTTCGCAAATGCCTGTCGAATGTAGGGCACGAACACTTCGGCGTCCAGCATCTGGACATTAGCCTGAAAGCGCTCCATGTCATCAAGAGAAATACGCCCATCACCGCCTTGCGCCGGATCCAGCTCGCGTTGGATCAAGCGGACGATCCGCCCCATGCGCGCGCCGATGCTATAGCCGGGATTCAGATAGAGGATCCCACGCCCGCCGCGTCGCAACTGATTGAGCGGATTGTTGTCGAGCGTCGTCCCGATGGGATCGTTGTTGGCATTAGCGATGAATCCTTGCGCGGGGTTGACGACCTGCGGCATCTCTTCAAACGGTAGGATCTCGAACGGCACGGCCTGCCCGGGCTGGCGTGTCTGAAGTGGCACCCATTCGTGTTTCACAATCCGCTCGATGCTCCCATCCCCTCGGAAGATCGCGCCTGCGCCGTTGCGGATGAAGAAAGGTGGAGGACCGTCGGGCATCCCCTCTTGCAAGTCCTCACGCAAGGGCAGCTCGCCACTGGTGAAATAGGCGATATTGCCATCCACGTCCACATAGGCCCAATTCTGCGAACCGAAATCGAAATACTGGAGCCCGCGCTTGAAATCCTCCAAATTCTTCGCCCGATGCCAGATGAGGAACGTATCCAGTTCTCGCGTCGGCCCAAAGCCCGTGTACTGCACGCTCAAGACACGGAAATCGGTCAGCTCCGACTTCACCACACGAATGATCGGCGCATTGTTGCGGTCTGGGATGACCAAGGCCACCGGCGGAACGCTCACGCCACTGGGCAGCGTTCCCGGCGGGATCACCGCCAGATCGTCCGGCGTCCCGTTGCCCGGTTGATTCGCGCGAAACACTTGCGGGATGGCGAGGATCCGCCGACGCTGATCTCGAAAGATCGCTGCGATCGGCAACTGCGTCGCGATATCGAGGATGACGCGCTCTTCGTAAACGTCGGTCACGTCCATAGGATTCGTCGTCGCTCCCCACGCGATTCGCTCGTTCCTGCCGAGCACAATGACGGGCGTCCCGGCGAAGCTCACCCCCATGACGTTCATAGGGTTCGGCCCTTCGACGACGAGATGCATCTCATAGAAGATTGCCGGCACACCGAGTCCGAGATGCGGATCATTGGCCAGCATGGGGAAGCCCGTGTCGGTCTTCGCGCCGCTCACGATCCACCAATTGCTGCCTGAAGGTGCCGTCGTTCGACCGAGCGCGCTCTGTAAAACCGGCATGTCGGCGATCTCCGCCAAATACTCGCGGGCGGCGCGAATCGTTTCCGGACTTACCCAACGGGTGATGTCCTCGAGCTGTCGGCTCCACTCGATCTTCCACTCTCGCCCGGCCACACGACGCATGCCTGCCGATTGGAGGAATCCGGGGATGGAGACCGAAGGATCAAACGGCGCACTCCGGAAGATGTCCTCGAAAAAGAGCTTCGTGCCATCGAATCCGGCTGCTTGCCCCGCTTGTTGATACGCCGCCAAGCGCACAGTGAAGTCAATATCGTCTAAGCCAAACGAGAGCTGAAACGCGAGCAACTTGCCGATGACGATGCTGTCCTCCGGCGTCCACGCTGGAATGGCCGCCTTCGTCAACTCAAGCGCCGTGTACTCCGGTGGCAGCGGATTATCGCGCAGGAAGGCATTCACGCCATCGGCGAAGGCCTGCAAAACGGCTTGCGCTTCCTGAGAGAGCGCGGGATAGGAGGCTTCAGCGGCCCGCCGCAACCCAAGCACCCGCAACTGAATGTCTTGCGCGAGCACACGATCCATAGGGCCACGACCGAGCAGTTCGGCCAGCGTCCCGCTGGCCACGCGGCGCAGGAAATCCATTTGGAAGAACCGATCCTGCGCCTGCACATACCCCATCATGAAGTAGACGTCGTGATCGTTCCGGGCGAAGATGTGGGGGATGCCGAATCGATCCCGGACGACGCGCACTTCGTCCTGAAGTCCCCGAATCGGAGTAGCCTGCCCCGCACTTCGCCCACTCTTCACCCCGAAAGAAGGAAGGACTAAAGCCCAGATCGCGACAAGGGTGAACGCTCGACGCATGTTCATGGATCACCTCCTGTGAGAGATCCTCCCCTTTTCAGGAAGAGGTGCTCCTCGCCCCTGCCGGCCTCTCCCACCGCGAAGTGTTTCCGACAAACGCGGCATGCGTATGCGCCTCGATTCCCCTTCACTTCTCCCTCCGAAAGGTGGAGTCTCTATAGACCATGCGCCTGCACGTTGTCAAGGAGGAGGTGTCCATGTATGCTATCGCGTGTATGAAGATCGCGATCATCGGCTCGCACGGCTGTGGGAAGACGGCGCTCGCCTTCTCCCTCTGCACGGAATTACAGAAGCGCGGGCGACGCGTGGAGCTGGTCGTGGAGATGGCGCGGCGAAGCCCCTTCCCGATCAACGAGGCGACGTCCGAAGCCGGGCAACTGTGGATCCTGCATCGCCATATCGCCGCCGAATTGGAAGCCTCGGCTCGCGCGGATGCCGTCGTGTGCGATCGTTCGGTTTTGGACAACTACGCCTACTACTGCCACAAGTTCGGACGGCGGCTGCATCTGGATGCGCTGATCAAGGAATGGATCGGCACGTACACGCTTCTGGTGAAGGTCCCGCTTGTGGACGAATGGCTCATCCCTGATGGCGTGCGCTCGATGGATCGAGAGTTTCAGCGCGCCATTGATCTGCTCGTCGAGGACCTCATCGCGGATTTGGCCGAAGGGCGGACGCGCATCCTGCGCTTAGATTACCCCTTCGACGTCCGCCAGATTTTGGCCGCTCTGCCTCTGGATGCGGATTCCCGATGAAGCGGGAGACCGTTCAGATCGCCTTTCTCATCGCCCTCATCATTGGGGTCGGGTATCTCTTCTTTCGGATGCTCGCCCCCTTCCTCTCGCCGATCACATGGGCGATCGTGTTAGTGATCATTTTTCAACCGATTCACCGACGCATGTCCAGGTATGTGCGAAATGCCGACGTGGCCGCGTTGCTCTCGTGCCTGCTTGTGCTAGCCGTCGTGATCATCCCGGCGACGCTCATCGTGATGGGGCTCATTGGGGAACTCATCGCCACCTATCGTCTTATCGAAGAACGCTTCGCTTCAGGTGCATGGACGTTTCGTCTTGAGCCCGGACGAAGTCGCGTCCTAGAACGCTCGTTGAGCTGGCTCGCGCAGTATGCCGATCTCTCGGAGTTGAACCTTCACGCCTTCATTCTGAACAATCTGCAGCGCCTCTCGGGATACTTAGCCGCTCGCTCGGCCGAGGTCGTCAAGCAATTCTCCTCGTTCGTCTTCAATACGGGGTTGGCGATCTTCACCACGTATTTCCTCTTCCGGGATGGACCAGCGCTCATGGCGCGGCTGAAGCGCGCGATCCCGCTGCCGGAATCGGAAGCCGAGGAGGTATTCGAGCGGATGCAGGAGACGATTCACGCCACGCTGTATGGCGGTATCGCCGTCGCTTTAGCTCAGGGGACCTTAGGGGGGATTGCCTTTGGGATCGTCGGATTGCCCTCGCCGCTGATCTGGGGAGCGGTGATGTTCTTCTTTTCACTCCTCCCGGTGGTCGGAGCAGCCATCATCTGGGTTCCCGCTGCCATTATTCTGCTCGCGCAAGGGAGTGTGGGAAAAGGACTCTTTCTGCTGCTATGGGGGACGCTGGTCATCAGCTTGGTGGACAACATCCTCCGCCCGTGGGTGATCGGCGGGCGCACGCGCTTGCCGATGCTGCTCATCTTCTTCAGCGTGCTCGGAGGAGTGAAACTCTTTGGCTTCATCGGCGTGGTGATGGGGCCGGTGGTGTTGAGCGTCGCACTGGCGTTGGTCGAGATCTTTCGGCGTAAGCTCACACCCGCGCGCGCATCGGAAGCGCCTGCGAACGCCTCCTGACGCGCGTCAATCAAAGGTGTGACAGCTCATCCTCTTCCCGTCGTGGGGAGAACTGTCGGCGCAGCACGTCGCGAGCGAGATCGCGCCCGGCCAATCCGAAGGCGATGGCCAGCGCCAGTGTCACCCCACCGAAGAAGATGGAAAAGGCCGCGACGACGATATGCGCGGCCAGCGCCAACTGCTCGAGCGCCATCGCCAGGGCGATGGAGACGATCAGCAAGCGCACGCCGCCGGCCAGAAGGCGCGCCGAGGCCAAATGGGCGTTCACGGCCGCCAGAAGAGCTGCGCGCGCCAGGAAGTTCGCCAACAGGAATCCCCCCACCAGAATGAGCAACGCCGCCACAACGCGCGGGAGATAACCGAAGACAGCGGCGAGCATGCGACTGACGAGCGCGATCTCCAACTGCTCCAACCCGACGACGAGGAAGAAGAGGAACAGCAGCCAGAAGAAGGCCTGCGCCAGAAGATATGAGGGCGCGCGCCGAATCTCCGCGCGCCGCAGGACTTGTACGATCCCCATCTGTTCGCACCAGCGATCGAAACGAATGGCGCGCAACGCCCGCCCCAACAACGACCGAACGACGGCAGCGATGATCCATCCGGCGAAGAGGAGGATCACCAGGGCGAAGAAATTCGGCAGAAAGGCGAGCGCGCGTTCCTCGAATCGCTGAAACGTCCCGACTAAGGCGGTCTTCAAAGCTTCAAACATAGGCTCCTCCTTCGTTGCCTCCCCTCACACGGCCGCGCCCGGGCTGATGATCGCACGAGCGCGCCGAGAGCGAGCATCGACCTCCTGGCTCATCCGCCGGCATCAGGCGCCCCCCACTGCGCGACAAGCTCCGGTTTTCGCTCCTCGAAATGCCGGCACAACTCCTCGATCACGGCTTCGACCTCTTCGGCCGTGCTCTCAAGCGTCTCGAGGACGAACGATGCGGTGCGCCCGAGATAGAGCGGCACGAGCGCTTGCAGCAGATGATCCCGATGGATCACGTGCCGATGGAACGCCAGAGCGAAATCGTAGATGACGGAGACCCACACATCCGGAGGGAAGCGGAAATGCGCTTCGCTCGATCCGGCGATCTGTTGGACCTGGCGAAAGGTCGAGGGGGAGAGGATCCGTTGCCAGAGATCCTTCAGCTCCTCGGCGCCCAATCGAAAGATGCCGAGCATGCGCTCGACATTAACACGGATCGGCTCCAGTCCCACCTCGTACTCCAAGCCGAAGGTGGGCACCGGCTCCGAGCCGCGCACGTTCGCCCAGATCGGGAAGTTCGCCTCCATCAGATCGAAGACCGATCCAACCACTTGCATGAGCATGCCGCTCAGGTCCACGCCGGGATCTTTCGCGTCGTGAATCTTCGCTCCCAAGAAGGCCTGACACACGCGAAAGCCGCCGGTGATCGCCGTCGTGGTCATCCAGATATCAACGCCGAAGCGGGCGACGTCCGTATGCCAGACATCCTGAGCCAGATAGTGCGCGGCCAGCCGTCCGGAGAACCCGAAGTCGCCGCCGATCGGTTGGCGCACGCGCTTGCCGTAGAGGGTGCGCGTGAGGGGATAGACGATGGAATTCGTGATCGTGCCGTCATACTTATGCCGCCGATAGAGTGGAGCGACGAAGTCGAAACCCTCTTTGAGAAGAGGGCCGATGAGCAAGTCCATCCATTCGGGCGTGATGCTGCGCAGGTCGGCGTCCACGACGGCGCAGGCGCGCGCCTGAAGGCGCACGGCGATGTCAAAGACCAGGCGCAAGGCACTCCCCTTGCCAGGCACACCATGATATGGCGTCGTCAGCCGATGGATGGGATGCCGCGGATGGGCCGCTAAGATCGCGCGATAATCGCCAAGAGCCGCCTGCCGCACGACTTCCGGCGTCCCATCCTTGGACCCGCCATCCGAATTGACGATCACGGCCGTGTATTCAGGGAAGTATTTCGCCAAGCCCGCCATCACGGCACGCACGACATGTCCGATGGTGCGGGCGTTGTTATAGCTCGGGATGCCTACGAGGAGATCCACGCGCCCGATCTCGCGCAGGGCGTGTTCGACCTCCGCCGCGAGTTGCGGTCTTTCGATCTGACTCATCCCCCCTCCTGGCAAGCGCCTTCGCGGCGACGATCCGTAACCTGAGGATGCCTTCGGCGGAAGGCGCTTTGAACGGCCCCTTTATTTATACCCGATCTCGATGCGGCCGACCAGCGCGGCTCCCTCAGGAGACACCCCTTTTGGTAGAATTGACAGCGATTGGGAAGCGGAAGGCGCGCGAAAGAGGGAGGATGGAAACGAGTGAGCGGAGAGAACGCGGCATCCGTCTTCTTCCTGAGCTGAGGCTCATGCGATGACGCGCGAGCAGCTCACAAGCCAGATCAAAGCGCGGGCGCGCGCGCTGGGCTTTCATGGCGTGGGCGTCACGGACATTCGTCCGCTCCGGGAGGATGAAGCGCGCTACCATCGGTGGCTGCACCAGGGATGGGCGGCTGATTTGCGGTACATGCAGACGAGCGCTTCGGTACGCGCGCATCCAAGGCGCGTGTGGCCGGAAGCGCGGTCGATCCTCGTGCTCGCCGTGAACTACTACAGCGGTGACTTCGATCCCCTTCCACGTGGACACGGACGCATCGCGCGCTATGCCTGGGGACGTGATTATCACGACGTCATCCCCCCTCGACTGCGGCAGCTCGTCGCAGAAATCGAGCGGCTCCTTGAGCGTCCGGTTCGCGCCCGCTGGTTCACGGACGCCGGGCCGCTGCTTGAGCGCGCGCTAGCGCGCCGTGCCGGCCTCGGCCGCATCGGATGGAATGCGTGCCTGATCACGGAGACCTTCGGATCGTGGGTTTTCCTGAGTGAAATCCTGCTGGACGTTGAGCTGGTGCCGGATCAGGAAGAGGCCCGCGCATGCCTGAGCGTATTCGAGTGTCAGCGCTACTGCCCGACGGGCGCTATCGCTCCGGATGGTCTCGTGGATGCGCGCCTTTGCCTCTCCTATCACACGATCGAGAATCGCGGCGCGATCCCACGAGCGCTTCGGCCGAAGCTTGGGGATTGGCTCTTCGGCTGCGACGTTTGCCAAGCCGTCTGTCCACACAATGCCCGCGTGCCGATCACCGATTGGCCGGAGTTTCATCCGGAAGCGGGCGTGGGCAAGACGCTGGCGCTTGCGGACGTGCTCGCCATCGCTTCGGAAGACGAGTTTCGTGCTCGATTTCGCGGCACGGCCCTGCGACGCGCGAAACGCCGAGGCTTGCTCCGCAACGCCGCCATCGTCGCCGCGAATACCGGCTACGATGATGCGATCCCCCAACTGCAGCGTCTCGCCTGCGAAGACCCTGACGAGATCATTCGTGGACACGCCCTGTGGGCGCTTCAGATGCTCGATCCCGTCAGGTCGCGCCCGATTCTGGAGCGCGCTCGTCGCGACCCACATCCCTTCGTCCGCGAGGAGGCCGAATCGGCCCTTGAGGGGGGAGGTAACGGAGAGGCGATTCCTGTCGCCGCCAATCCAGAGAGCACAGGGGAGGCGCCATGACGTCGTACAGGAGACCGGCACATGTTGGACATGGGATGCTGATTGGCGCTTTCCTTGTCACCGTCGCCTATTTTCTGCTCAAGCTCGCCTACACACATTGGCTACCTGGAACGCTCATCACGTTCGGGCTTCTCGCTGCGGGCTCCGCGTACGCACAGTGGGTCTGGAAGGCGCGCGTCCCTTGGTGGGTTCTCGGATCGCTCTTTCTGGCCGTGCAGGTGGATTTGCTCGGCAATCATTTCCACATGTACGGACGTCCGTTTGGCCCTGTACAGTACGACGAGTTCGCGCACATGATGGGATCGGGTCTGAGCGTGCCGGCCTTTATCTGGCTCTTCGCCGAAGTCGCGCACCGGCAAAGGCTCTCACTGTCACGGGGATGGATCGCGACGCTGGCGGTCTCGCTCAGCTTCTCGGCGGCTGCGATCTACGAGATCATCGAGCTGTGGGACGAACTCTACTTCGGCGGCCGGCGCATCTGGAGCCCGCACGACTGCCCGAACGATCTGCAATGGGATCTGGGCGGGAAGATTTTGGGAGCGACGATCACCGTTCTCCTTTGGCGGAATGGCAAGCGCGGCGTCCTGGGACATGCTTCCGAGGAGTCCAAAGGCGGCATCCCTCACGCGCCTTGAGATTTCGGAGGGGGTGAGACCATGCGAAAGACGGCCGGGGAGATCGCGGAACTCGTCGGCGGTCGCCTGATTGGTGAAGCGATGCGGGAGATCTCCGGCGTGGCGAGTCTGGAGACGGCGACCGAAGGGGAGATCGCTTTCGTGGAATCCGAGGAGTATCGCCCGCAGGCGGAACGCTCGCGCGCCGGATGCCTCATTGTCCCGGAAGGCTTTCATCTGCTGGGCAAGACGCTCATTGTGGTCGCGCACCCGCGTCGCGCGTTCGCCGACGTCGTTCTCCTCTTTCATCCACCTTCCCGTCCGGTGCCCGGCGTCCATCCGACGGCGATCCTTGGCGAAGGGGTCATCCTCGGCGAAGACGTGAGCATCGGCCCTTATGTCGTCCTCGAACGCGAGGTGCGCATTGGGGCGCGCACGTGGATCGGCGCGGGCGTCTACGTCGGCGCGCGCAGCACAATCGGCGAGGACTCGATCGTCCACCCGAACGTGACGATCTATCATGATGTGCACATCGGCGCGCGCGTCATCATCCACAGCGGGAGCGTCATCGGCAGCGATGGCTTCGGGTATTTCCTCGTCGAGGGGCGCTATCGGAGATTCCCCCAAGTGGGGAGCGTCATCATCGAGGACGAGGTGGAGATCGGTGCGTGCGTCTGCATTGATCGGGGGACGCTCGGGGCCACGCATATCGGTCGGGGCGTGAAGATTGATAACCTCGTGCAGATCGCGCACAACGTGACGATCGAGGGGGATACGGTGATCGCTGCGCAAACGGGCATCGCCGGCAGCTCCTACGTCGAGCGCGGCGTGCAGATCGGTGGTCAAGTCGGCATCGCCGACCATGTGCGCATCGGCGCACGAGCGATCATTGGCGCGCAAGCCGGAGTTCCTTCGGGGAAGAAGATTCGCGCGGGGGAGTTCGTCTGGGGCACCCCCGCACGCCCGATGCGCGAATTCAAAGAACAGTACGCGCATGTGAGCCGTCTGCCCCAGCTGCGCCAGATGGTCGTCGCCTTGAGCGAACAGCTGGAGGAACTGCGGCGACTGGTCCTCGAAGAACGAGCAAAGAAGGATGCCTAGATCCCTACGGGGACGCAGCCTTCAGGCGCAGGAGGTGCGCGACAAGACTCGGCGAGAAGTACGCTTCGATCAACGCCGCGAGAACCAGGAGCACGTACGCCGCCACCACCACTTTGCCATAGGTGCTCGCTTCCCGCCACCAATCGACGCTCTGGCCGCGCGCCGCCTTGTAGACCCGAAATCCCAAGTGCACGCCCAGAGCACCAACCGTGGCAAAGGCCGTCAGCTCCGGGATCCCATGCGGCAGAAGCGCCGCGAGCATCACCACAAGCGGTGTCCCCTGCTGGTGCGAGATCTGGGCGAGCAACCCGATGAAGTACCCAATCAAGAGCATCTCGGCCAACGAGAGCAAGCCCGCGGTCAAAATCCCTAACGTGAGCATCAGAAAGACGCGCGTGTTGTTCGTGAAGATGACATGGAAGGTGTGCTCCCCGCGAATGCTCTGCATGATCGTGACAGAGGCATGCACGTCCCGCTCGGGAAGGGACAGCTCAGGAAAGGGGACCATGAGTCCAATCCCAAGGCCTACGGCCAAGGCAAGCGCCATGACGCCGAATCCCACAAGCACCCACCGCTTGTTCAGCACGCGCATCGTTCGCTCCGCTTCCCCATCGAGATCGGCGTGAGTATATTCGGGCGAAGGAGGACGCGTCAAGAAGCCGCTTCATCCGGCGGGCGACGTGACAGGATTTCCGTGCTTGTTCTCTCGCATGCCTTCCGGTACACTACCGAGCGGATGAATGGGAGGGGTTCATGCGAAGCGTGGGGATAATGGGGATGCTCGCGATGCTTCTCATGGCGCACGTCGGACCGCTTCGAGAGGAAGCGGAACTCGTCTTGCTTGGCGGGCGAGTGTGGACGGGCGATCCGCGTCAGCCGCAGGCGGAAGCTGTGGCGATCGGTGGCGGACGCATTCTGGCCATTGGTCGAACGGAATCGGTGCGCGCTTTGATCGGCCCGCGCACGCAGGTTCTCACTGTAGAGGGGCGGCTTGTGCTCCCTGGATTCATAGACAACCACACGCACTTTTTGAACGGCGGATTTCACCTACTCAGCGTGGACTTGCGCGATGCGCGCGATCCGCAGGAGTTCGCTCGCCGGATCGCCGAACGCGCGAAGGCGCTTCCGCCGGGGCGATGGATCACCGGCGGCAACTGGGATCACGAGCTGTGGCCGGGAGCACCTCTGCCGCGCAAGGAATGGATTGACCCCTATACGCCGAATACGCCAGTCTTCGTCACGCGATTGGATGGCCACATGGGTTTGGCCAACAGCGTGGCCCTGCGCCAGGCGGGCATCACGCGCCAGACGCCAGATCCGCCCGGAGGGACGATCGTGCGAGATCCGCAAACGGGCGAGCCGACGGGCATTTTGAAAGACGCCGCCATGTCGCTCATCTACCGAGTGATCCCAGAGCCGAGCGACCACGAATATGACGAAGCCCTTCGCGCGGCGCTGCGCGAGGCCGCTCGCGTCGGCGTCACCTCAATTCAGGACATCACCGAGTGGGATCATTGGCCCGTCTATCGGCGCGCGCGCCAGCGAGGGGAGTTGACCGTACGCGTGTACGCGCGAACGCCGATCCCGCAGTGGGAGCGACAGCGCGAGCTGGTCGCCCGCGAAGGCCCGGGCGATGAATGGCTGCGGCTTGGTGGCTTCAAAGGCTTCGTGGACGGGTCGCTTGGCTCGACGACGGCTCTCTTCTTCGAGCCGTATACGGACGCCCCGCAGACCAACGGCTTGCTCCACAGTCAGATGTTTCCCGAGGGGGTCATGAAGCAGCGGATTGCGGCGGCCGATCGAGCCGGCTTTCAGTGCTCGATTCATGCCATTGGGGACAAAGCCAATGCGTTGCTGCTTGATCTCTTCGAAGCCGTCATTCGCGAGAACGGCCCGCGCGATCGGCGATTTCGCATCGAGCACGCGCAGCATCTGCGCCCGCAGGACATCCCGCGCATGGCGCGGCTGGGCGTCATCGCCTCCATGCAGCCATATCATGCGATTGACGACGGACGCTGGGCCGAAAAGCGCATCGGGCACGAGCGCTGCAAGACGACCTATGCCTTTCGGTCGCTTCTGGATGCGGGCGTGCGCGTGACGTTCGGATCGGATTGGCCGGTCGCTCCTTTGAACCCTCTGCTTGGCATTTACGCGGCGGTGACCCGGAAGACTCTGGACGGCAAGAATCCGAACGGATGGTTCCCCGAGCAGAAGATCACGGTCGAAGAAGCCGTCCGCGCCTACACCGTCTGGGGAGCGTACGCGGAATTCGCCGAGGCCGTGAAGGGATCGCTCGAAGTCGGCAAGTTCGCCGATCTGGTCGTCCTCTCCCGCGACATCTTTGTCATCCCGCCGGATGAGATCGCTCAGGTCGAGGTGCTCTATACGATCGTCGGCGGGAAGATCGTCTACGCCGCGCGCTGAGTGCGAATCCTGATCATTCACGCTGGGGCTTTAGGAGACTGCCTGCTGACGCTGCCAGCTTTGGGCGCGCTCGCTCGGCGCTTTCCCGAAGCGGAGATCGAGCTGGCGGGATTTCCTTCGCCTCACGGCTTGCTTGAACGGCGTAGTCCCGTCAACCGCGTGGTCTCGATCGAAGCCCTTGGTCTCTACCGCGCCTTCACTGGGGAACTTCCCGAAGACCTGGCCGCCTATCTCCGGAGTTTCGACCTGATCATCTCCTGGTTTGGACACCAGGACGAGGCCTACTGTCGGGCCCTCGCCAGCCTCGGCCACGGCGAATCCGCGCCGCGCCTGCTTATTGCGAGCAGCCGACCACCGGCCGAAAGCTCCGAGCATGCCGTGGACTTTCTGCTGAGCACGCTCGCGCCCCTTGGGCTCACCATCGACGAGCGCACGCCGCGTCTTGCGCTCCTTGAGGAAGACCACGAAGCGGCCGAACGCATTCTGCACACCTTCGGGATCGGAACGGCCGATGACTCTCTTCGAGTTATCGCGATTCATCCGGGGAGCGGCAGCCAACGCAAATGTTGGCCTGTTGCCCGGTTCGCTCCCCTCATCCACGCACTCGATCGGCCAGATCGCCTCTTCCTCCTCATTGAAGGTCCGGCCGATCGTGACTCCGTCGAGCAGCTTCTGGAACTATGTGTCCACAGGGACCGGGCGTACACGCAGCTACGTCTGGCCCGATTGAGGAACGCGCCCTTGCCCCATCTGGCCGCCGTCCTGGCGCGCTGTCATCTTTTCATCGGCAACGATTCCGGAGTCACGCATCTGGCAGCTTCTGTTGGCGCTCCCGTGGTCGCCCTCTTCATCGCGACGGATCCGGCGCGCTGGGGGCCTCGTGGGCGCGTGCACATCCTGCAAGGCGATCCTTCGGTCGAGGAGGTTCGCGCGCTGTGCGAGCGCGTGCTAGAGGCCACCGCTCTCACCAGAAGACCTCAATCTCGTACCGATCTGACCCGCTCTTCTTGTCCTCGATGAGGATGCGGGCCGTGAAATTGTTCTCCCGCGTCGGTTGCTCCAGAATTTCGACCCGTCCGCGACCTCGGACCTTTCGCACACTCACGGTCACAGGTTCAGCCGGCAGCGGCCGCTCTAAGCGGAAATCGGCCTCCACAATCGGCTCGCCCTCCTCGTGGATGATCCACACGATCCCTCGTCGGATGCAGAGGATGTCGCGTCCATCCACGCGCCCCCACCATCGCAAGCCACGCTGCGGTGGTTTCTCGGACACCCAAGCGGTGACCATGCTCGGCGCATGGGGGACGATGTCCCCGAGAGCCCAAACAGCGCCCAGACCAAGCGCCAGAAGCACTTGGAGCGCTCGCTCCCACACCCTCATGTCTTTCCCCTTCTACCCCGAACTCGGCGATCGCCGGTATATTTTAGTCAAACGCCTGCCCCCTCCCGCACATCATAGGCGTACTCATCCGACACGTCGCCCCGCGACGGGGCGTCGAGCAAGACCATCTGTCCCCTGAAGCGAACAAAGCCGACATCGGCTTGACCCTTATGGGGGAAAGGGGTATACTCCCCCACGTGAGGGGCTTCTGCGAAGTTGGTGATGGTTGGCGAAGTTAGAGCCAACACGAGAACGTTGGGGAGGCCGATGCGAGGGACCTTATCAAGGTAGGCCCCGCCCAGGGAGCGGGGAAACCGACGATAAGGGCTAGGCCGCCCACCTGGAGAAATCCAGGTTCAACTGTCGCCACCACACGGCCAAGCGGAAGCCCCCAAGATTTTTTTACTTCCGAACGGAGGTCCGTATGCGCGTGCTTGCGATTGGGGACATCGTCGGGCGTCCGGGACGCCGTATCGTCCAGGAGAAGCTCCCGCAGCTGAGGCAGCAACTTGAGATCGAGTTCGTCGTCGCCAACGTGGAGAACGCGGCCGGCGGCTTCGGCATCACGCCCGATGTGGCGCAGGAGTTGCTGGCCGCCGGCATTGACGTGATGACCTCGGGCAACCACATCTTTGACAAGAAGGAGGTCTTTCAAATCATTGAGACCGAACCCCGGCTTTTGCGCCCGGCCAATTATGCGCCGGGGGTGCCCGGACGCGGCGTCTGGTCCGGTCGCTCCACGCGCGGACATCCGATCACAGTGATCAATCTGCAAGGGCGTGTCTTCATGTCTCCGAGCGACTGCCCGTTTCGGACGGTTGATGCCCTCTTGGCTGAGATTCGCGAGCCTCAGATCATCCTCGTGGACATGCACGCGGAAGCCACCTCGGAGAAGATCGCCATGGGGTGGTACCTGGACGGACGCGTGAGCGTCGTCTTCGGCTCGCACACGCATGTGCCGACGGCCGACGAGATGATCCTGCCTCAGGGCACGGCTTACATTACCGATCTGGGCATGACGGGCCCTTACGATGGAGTGATCGGCATCAAACGCGAGCAGATTCTGGATCGGTTCCTCCGCGGGATGCCACAGCGTTTCGAGGTCGCTTCTGGCGATGTGCGTCTGTGCGGCGCCCTCATCGAAATTGACGAGGCGACCTATCGCGCCACGCACATCACGCGGGTGATGGTGAAGTGATCCCCCCTGAGGCGTCGGCGCTTCGCTGTGGTTGAAGAGGTCTTGCCTCACCTGAGGGGACGAAGTACAATGCCACTTTGTGAAACTATCGAGAGGGAGACCTATGAGAACGGTTGGACTTGTGATCGCCGTGCTGAGTTTGGGGTCTCTCGCGCCTATCTGGGCGCAAGGACAGCCTCAAGCTCAACCGCAAGGGGGGACGCCGGCGTCGGTCCCCGTCGGACGTATCGCCGTGATCAACACGAACGCCTTCTTCGCCGATGATGGCATTCAACAGCTCCTTCAACAAGCGCGGCGAGTCAACGACATGTTCAAGGACAAGGAGGCGGAGCTGAATGCTCTCCAACAGCGGGTGGAGAGCCTGCGTCGGGAGCTGGAGACCCAAGGCCCAAACCTGACGCCACAAGCGCGCGCGGATAAGCAAGAGGCGCTTGAACAGCTGGAGCGAGAGTACCAGCGAAAGAAAGAAGATGCCGAGCGCGCGTATCAACGCGCCTTTCGAGATGCCATCGCACCGGTGCGCGAGCGAATCGGGGCTTTTCTGGAGACGTATGCCAAGAGTCGGGGGATCACCATCGTTTTGGAAGTCGCCAATCTCGTGCAGGCGGGCGGACTCGTCTACGTGGATCCGGCGGCCGACATCACGCGCGATTTCATCAACGAGTACAACAAGGCCAATCCGGTGACGACGTCCTCCGCGCCGGCATCTCCGAGCGCCGAACGCCCAGCTTCCGGGGCCCGATCGGCTCCGACATCTCAAAAGACTCCTCCGCGGAAACCGTGAGGGCTCTCGTCTGCGAGTGCGGAGGGCCTTCTCTTTGAGGGCGACCATGGCGTCGTCCGCACAGGGCGTGGGAGAGCTATGGAGACCGTATTCGATGCCGTGCAGATTCAGCAATTCCTCCCGCATCGGTATCCCTTCCTGCTGGTGGATCGCATCATCGAGTTCGAGCCGCGAAAACGGATCGTCGGCATCAAGAACGTGACTCTCAACGAGTTCTTCTTCCAAGGCCATTTCCCGGGAGCGCCGGTCATGCCCGGCGTGCTCGTGATCGAAGCCATGGCGCAGACGGCCGGTGTGCTCATGTACCACGAAGTGGCCGATGCGAGCAACAAGCTCGTCTTCTTCACGGGCATTGACAAGGCCAAGTTCCGGCGGCCCGTCGTCCCCGGCGATACCTTGCGATTAGAACTGACGGTCCTCAAGTTGAAATCCCGCTACATTCGGCTCCGGGGGGAAGCGTACGTGGATGGACAGCTTGTCGCGGAGGCTGAGATCACGTCCTCGCTGGTGGACATCAGCGCCGTTCGCAAGAACGCCGCCGCGCTTCAGGTCCCGGCGTTTCAGGCGGACGGCTCGCCCCATGCGGAGGACGCTTTGGGGGAGAGCGCGTGAGTGTCACCATTCATCCGACGGCCATCGTAAGCCCGCGCGCCGAGCTGGGCGAAGGGGTTCAAATCGGCCCCTATGCCATCATCGGCGATGACGTCATCCTTCACGATCGCGTGCGCGTCGCCGCCCATTGCGTCATCGAAGGGCCGACCGAGATCGGCGAGGAGACCGTCATCTTCCCCTTCGCTTCGATCGGGCAAATCCCTCAGGACCTGAAGTACAAGGGCGAGCGCAGCCGCGTCGTCATTGGCCGACGCAATCGCATCCGCGAGTACGTGACGATCCATCGCGGTACCGAAGGCGGTGGGGGGATCACGAGCCTCGGGGATGACAACTTGCTCATGGTGCAAGCGCACGTGGCGCATGATTGCCGCGTCGGCAATCACGTCATCATGGCCAACGGCGCATCCTTAGCCGGTCATGTCCTCGTCGAGGATCACGCGACGCTCGGCGCGTATGTCGGCGTGCACCAATTCTGCCGCATTGGGAAATACGCCTTTGTGGGGGCCTATGCGGTCGTGGTGAAGGACGTCCTGCCCTATTCCCTCTGCGCGGGGAACCACGCCCGTTGCTACGGGCCGAATACCATCGGGCTCCGTCGCAAGGGCTTCACCGCCCAGCAGAGGCGCGCCATTGATCGGGCGTTTCATCTGCTACTTTCGGCGAAACTCAACACGACGCAAGCGCTCGAGGCTATGCGACGGGAGCTCGGCCATGTCCCTGAAGTTCAAGACCTCATCGCCTTCATCGAGACCTCGCAACGAGGCGTCGTGAAGTGAGCCGGTCCGAGGACGAGCGGCGCTATGGCCTGATCGCCGGTAATGGGCGATTCCCCCTCCTTGTGCTCGAGGGCGCACGGCGGCGCGGGATCGAGATGGTCGTCGCCGCGATTCGCGAGGAGACGTCCCCGGAGATCGAGCGCCAAGCGCGCTTGGTGCGCTGGCTGGGCGTCGGGCAACTCGGCCACTTGATCGAGTTCTTCCGCGAGCAGGGAGTCACGCACGCCGTGCTGGCGGGTCAGGTCAAGCACGTGCAAATCTTCGGCCCCTCGCTCCCGGATTGGCGCATGGTGAAGCTCCTGCTGCGCTTGCCCGGCAAGAACACCAATAGCCTGATCGGCGCCGTCGTCGCCGAACTGGAGCGCGAGGGGATCGAGGTCGTGGACTCGACGCTCTTTGTCACCGAGCTACTGGCCCCCGAGGGCGTGCTCACAGCGCGCGCGCCCTCACGGGCCGAGATGGATGACCTTCGCTATGGGCTGGAGATCGCGCGCGAGATCGCTCGCCTGGATCTCGGGCAAACGATCGCCGTGAAAGATCGCGCGGTCGTCGCCATTGAGGCGATGGAGGGGACCGATGCGACCATTCGTCGGGCCGCTGCGCTCTTGGGGGGGCGCCCATTCGTCGTCGTCAAAGTCGCACGCCCCAATCAGGACATGCGTTTCGATGTTCCCGTCATCGGTGTCCCCACGATCGAGACAATGATCGAATGCCACGCGACGGCCTTGGCTATCACGGCGCATAAGACGTTGCTCCTTGACCGGGAGGAACTTCTCACGCTCGCCAATCGGCGGCGAATTGCCGTGCTCGCCGTTCCCTGAGGCCGCGTGTCCTTCACCTACAACCCCTCGTCGTTCGGGGATGCGCCCAGGACGGCTTGGACCTGACCTTCAATAGCCTCTGGCAGGACTTCCCACATCCGCCTCATGGGCACGCGCAGGCGGCGCATGCTGAGCGGCGAAGGCCCAGTGAACCGTCGGAGCATTTGACGACGAGGAGGCACGACCCCTACCATTGTGACCGTGAAGGTTCTGGCGAGCGGTGAAGAGTACACAAGGGAGCGCTCACGAACAGGCTTCCGGCAAGCCTTGGATGTTCCAGGAGCGGAGGCGAATGGGGTCTGGTGACTTCCCCGGGCTTCAAACCCGGTGGGCGATGGCGAGAGCCGACGCCGGTGGGTTCGATTCCCACGCGCCTCCGCCAGAGGTGTTTTGATCTCACCACGCCGTGACGAAGTGTATGCCACGAGGCAGCGGTGATCCCTCACTCGGATGGTTCCGCGTGTGCCGTTCGCACTTCCGGCCGTTTTTCGTCTACGCCGGTGGGGGGATTGTTCTGGGCGCTGTGGCCCTCTGGCATGAGTTTGCAGCATGGCCGCAGTTCCTTGGGCTCACCGTTTTGGGCTTCCTGCTCTGGCCCATTGTGGAGTATACCATCCATCGCGCGCTTCACATTCGAGCGCGATCGGCGCGGATGCGCGCGTTCCTCTATCTCGCTCACGGGATTCACCACGAGACCCCGCAAGTGGTGGGCTCGAACTTCATTCGCTTCTCGGCGAGCGCGATCGCGAGCGCGCTCTTTTTCCTGCTCTTTCTGGGCGTCCTCCGCTCCTGGCCGAGGGCGGTGGCGCTCCTCCTCGGCCTGTGGGGGGGATACTTGCTCTACGAGTTCACGCATTACGTCGCGCATTTCGGAAGACCCCGGACGGCGTGGATGCGCTCGCTACAACACCATCATCGGCGTCATCATCAGGGAGAGGAGCGCGCGCGTTTCGGAGTGACGACGCCAATTCTGGATTGGCTCCTTGGGACGCTCAGGGGGCTGAGGGAGTGACGCGCCGTTGTGGCCTCCGGCATCTTCTGGTAAACTCCCGTGACGTCTCGCGCGCAAGAGGAGGCGAGGAGCGAGAACATCATCTTCCTTCGGAAGGATGCCATGGGAGCAGACGTGCGAGATTGGGTGGCGCTGAGTTTGGTGACCGGCGTGGGATCGCGCATGGCCCGGCGTCTGCTGGAGCATTTCGGTTCGCCGACGGAGGTCTTCGCCGCCCCGCGGTCGGAGCTGCACGCGTTCGGATTGGAGGGCGAGGTGATCGATCGAATTCGTTCGGGAGAGCCACGACGCCAAGCGGAGGAAGAACTGACGAAGCTCGGGAAGCTCGGCGCCGAGGTGCTCACGCTCGAAGACCCGCGTTATCCGCCGTTGCTGCGTCGTATTTACGATCCCCCGATTGTGCTTTACGCGCTCGGGCGGGTGGATGCGCTCATGGCGCCGACGCTGGCGATCGTGGGGACACGTCGGCCATCCCCCTACGGGATGAACGTGGCGACGGAGCTGGCGCGCGATCTGGCGGGACGGGGTCTGGCGATCGTCTCCGGATTCGCGCGCGGCATCGATGCGGCGGCGCACCGCGGAGCGCTGGAGGCGAAAGGCCGAACGATCGCCGTCTTCGGCACGGGGCTCGACCTCGTGTATCCTCGAGAGCATCGCGCGTTGGCCGAGGAGATTCGCCAACAGGGCGTGCTGCTGACGGAATTCCCGATGGGCGTCTCACCGCTGCCGCAGAATTTCCCGTTTCGGAATCGGATCATCAGCGGGATGAGCTTGGGCGTAGTCGTCGTGGAAGCCGCTCAACACAGTGGATCGCTTATCACGGCCCGCCTGGCGCTAGAGCAAGATCGCGAGGTCTTCGCTGTTCCCGGACCGATCACCTCGCCACGGAGCTACGGCCCCAACTATCTCATCAAATGCGGGGCGAAACTCGTGCAGTATTGGCGCGATGTCGTCGAGGAGTTGCCCCTGGATGTCCGAAAAGAGATCTTGCGCCGCGAATCCGAGGCGGCGCCGACCACTCCGGAGCAGCCGGAGTTGCCGCTGGATGAACACGAGCGGCGGGTGCTGGAGCTGTTGCGGTTCGATGCGCCGACGCACATTGATGAGTTGCTCCTGCGCAGCGGTCTGGCGGTGCCCGAGCTGATGCGCATCTTGCTCGAACTCGAAGTGAAAGATAGAATCAGACAGTTGCCGGGAAAACAGTTCGTGAAGAAGTTGTGACATGGCCAAGAAACTCGTCATCGTCGAATCGCCCGCCAAGGCCAAGACGATCAACAAATATCTCGGCCGAGAATTCACGGTCATGGCCTCGGTCGGGCACATCAAGGATTTGCCCGAGAAAGAACTGGGCGTAGATATCGAGAACGACTTTCGCCCGACCTACGTCATCATTCCCGACCAGATCAAGAAGAACAACCGGAAGATCCTGGCCGAGCTCAAGCGGGCGGCGCGCCAGGCCGAAGAGATTTATCTGGCGGCCGATCCCGACCGCGAGGGAGAGGCCATTTGTCAGCATCTGAAGGAGGAATTGGTCGGCCCGCGCGAGAAGAAGCCGGTCTATCGCGTCCTCTTCCATGAGATCACGCCGCAGGCCGTGCGCGAGGCCTTTCAGCATCCGGGGACGATCGATCGTCACAAGGTCGAGGCGCAGCAAGCGCGGCGCATTCTGGATCGGCTCGTCGGCTACTTGGTGAGCCCGCTTCTGTGGAAGAAGGTGCGACGTGGCCTCTCGGCCGGACGAGTGCAATCGGTCGCCCTGCGATTGATCGTCGAACGCGAACGCGAGATCGAACGGTTCGTCCCGACCGAATATTGGACGCTCGGCGCACGCCTGTTGGCCGCTGCTCCTCCGCCGTTTGTGGCCCAACTGGTGCGCATCGGCGAGCAGAGCCTCAAGACGAGCGATTTCGATCAGGGCGTTCGGCCAAATGAGCGACACGTCCGAACGAAGGAGGAAGCCGAGGAGCTGGTGCGCCAACTCTCCGACTGCGAATTTATCGTCACCTCGGTGGAGACGAAGGAGAAGAAGCGAAATCCGGTCCCGCCGTTCACGACGAGCAAGCTGCAGCAGGAGGCCGCGCGTCGGCTCCGCTTCTCGGTGAAGAAGACGATGAGCCTGGCGCAGAAGCTCTACGAAGGCGTGGACCTCGGCCCTGAGGGGAGCGTGGGGCTCATCACCTACATGCGGACGGATTCGACGCGCGTCTCGGAGACCGCTCTGGACGAAGTGCGTCGCTTCATTGCCGAGCGCTATGGTGCGGAGCTGCTCCCCGATGAACCGCACATCTACCGCTCGAAGAAGGACGCGCAAGACGCGCACGAGGCGATTCGTCCGACCTCGGTCTTCCGCACGCCCGAACGCGTCGCGCCGTATCTCAGCCGCGACGAGCTGGCGCTCTACACGCTCATCTGGCAGCGGTTCGTCGCTTCGCAAATGAAGCCCGCGCTCTTCGATCAAACGACCATTGAGATTCGCGCCGGGCAGTTCGGGTTCCGCGCGACGGGCTCCCTCCTTCGGTTCCCCGGCTTCCTCACCATCTACGAAGAAGCCAAGGAAGAGAAAGAGGGCGAAGGAGAAGAAGAGGCCGCTGCGACTTTGCCCAAGGTAGAAGTGGGAGAGAAACTGAGACTTCTGGAGCTCCTGCCGGAGCAGCATTTCACGCAACCTCCACCCCGCTACACGGAGGCGTCGCTCGTCAAGGCGCTTGAGGAGAACGGCATCGGACGCCCGTCCACGTATGCGCAGATTCTGAGCATCATTCAGGATCGCGATTACGTTCAGAAGGTGAACGGACGGTTCAAACCGACCGAGCTGGGCCGGCTCGTCTGCGATCTGCTGGTGGAGAACTTCACGGACATCTTCGACGTGGAATACACGGCCGAGATGGAAGCGGAGCTGGACAAAGTCGAGGAAGGGCGCGTGAGCTGGGTGAAGGTCCTCAAAGACTTCTACAAGAAATTCGCGGCCGATCTAGCGCGCGCCGAGCAGGAGATGGAAGATATGCGCAAAGGCGCCCCGACCGAGGAACCGTGTCCCGCGTGCCAAACGCTCATGGTGAAGCGGATCGGGCGCTATGGGCCGTTTCTGGCTTGCCCCTCCTGCGGGACGACGCAAAAGCTCTCTTCGGCCGAGGGCGAAGGGGAGAACGCCTTCGCAGACGTCACTTGCGAAAAGTGCGGCCGCCCAATGGTGCTTCGACGGAGCCGATTCGGGCCCTTCCTCGCCTGCACGGGATACCCAGAATGCACGCACACGCGACGCATCCGGAAGGACGGACGACTGGCGGCCCCTGACCGGCTCCTGGAAGAGCCGTGCCCGGAATGCGGCGCTCCGCTTGTGGTGCGACAGGGACCCTATGGCGAATACATCGCGTGCAGTCGGCGTCCGGACTGCGCTTACGTCAGGCCGGAGACGCTCGGCATCTCCTGCCCCAAGGCCGATTGCCAAGGGGAGCTGGTCGTCCGACGCTCCCGTCGAGGTCGAGTCTTCTACGGCTGCAGCGCGTATCCTCAATGCTCCTTCACCGTGTGGGATCGCCCGGTGAAACGCCCGTGCCCACAGTGCGGAGCACCCTTCCTGCTGGAGAAGGCGACGCGGCGCGAAGGACGCATCCAGTACTGCTATCGGCCGGAGTGCGCTTACCGCGAGATCGTCCCGGAAGAAGAGGTCGCGCCCTCGACGCTCGCCCGATCGTGAGCGAGCGCGCCAAAGACTGAGCTTGAGGCGAGCCGTCATCTCCCTTCGAAAGGAAACGCATTGTGATCTCCGATCTGGCCCGCGCGCGCTACGACATCTCGGCGTTTCTGGCGCGTCGGTCGGAGTGGGTGTGCCGATTCGAGAGCAGACCTCCGATCCGCGTGAGGGAGGAGCAGATCTCCATCTCGCTCGAATTCGGGAAGCTCATCCTCACCCTCTGGGGTGAGGATTTCTCCGAATGCTGGCGCATCGAAGCGTATGAGATTCGCGGCGAGCGTCTCATTCTGCAGCTCGGGCGACAGCCGGGGCGGGCGGCGACGTTGGAGATCACGTCGGATGAAAGTGTTGAGGAGGAAGAGGCCGAGAAGCGGCGGCGTGCTTTCGCCGACATGCTTGGCCATCTGATCGAGCGCGGGCTGAGCACGCGCGTCCAGTACATGGCGACGCATCGCGACGACGCGCGACACCTCTCAGGCATCTACACGCGATTGATCCTCGCGCGGGGAGGGGAACGGGCGATCGCCATCGCGGTGAATCCGGGCGAGCCGCAAGCGCATGTGGATGGCATGGTGACGGCCGGCCTCATCTGGTGGGACCGCGCCACGAATTCCCCGCAAGGGGCGGAGGCGCGGCGGCTCCTGTTCTTCGCACCCCGCGGAAGGGCGGCGACCATCGCGCGACGCTTGACGGTCTTGCGTCGGGACGGCCCGCGTCTGGAACTCTACGAGGTGGACGAATCGCGCGGCGCGCTCATCGCAGTGACGCCTTTCGATCAAGGGAGCCTGTTCGATCCCCGCCGGGTGCGACTTCCGCGCGCCGCCGTCAAGCTGCCGCCACATCCGCTGCGAGATCGCGCGCTGGCGCTCGCTCCGGGACTTCTGCGCGTCTGCCGACGCCCGGATTCTGCAGTGGAATCGCTTCGCCTCCGGGGATTGGAAATCGCGCGCTTTTGGCGCGGCCGGCTCCTTTTCGGCGTGGGCAACGACAAGCGCCCGCTGCGTGAGAACTGGGCGGAGTTCGAGCGCCTCGTTCAAGAGGTCGCCCGCATTCGCCATCCAGAGAGCCCGGAGAAGGCACACCCCTTCTATCGCCTTCAGGCCGAACGGTGGCTGGAAGATGTGATCCGCGAGGACGCGCGTCGCGTGGATCCGCGATTGGACCCGCGCTTCCTCTATCCACAGATTCCGGCTTACGAGACCCAAGGCTATGGACGGGTGGACTTGCTCGGGATCACTGAGGATCGGCAGCTTGCGCTTCTTGAGCTGAAGGTGGATGAAGACGCGGAGGCGCCGATGCAGGCCGTGGATTACTGGTTGCGAATCGAATGGCACCGGCAGCGCGGGGACTTGACGCGGCGCGGCTATTTCCCAGGTCTGGAGATCGCCGATCGGCCGACGCTGGTGCTCATCATCGCGCCGTTTCTGCGCTTTCATCCCACGTTCGATCTGGTGGCGCGCTGGATTGACCGCCGCGTTCCCATCTATAAAATTGGGATCGCGGAGGACTGGCGAAAAGGTGTGCGCGTCGTCTTTCGGAAGCGAGCGAACGGGTGATGGAACGGCACGGCCTTTTGGTCATTGATAAGCCGGCGGGATTGACCTCGCACGATGTCGTCCAACGGGTGCGACGCGCGTTGCGGATGAGGCGGGTCGGGCATACGGGGACGCTCGATCCGATCGCGACGGGCGTGCTCGTGCTCTGCGTGGGGAAGGCCGCGCGGCTGCAGCGCTTTCTCATGGCGCGCGACAAGGAGTATCGCGCGCGCGTGCGTCTGGGGTTCGCCACAGAGACGCACGATGCGACGGGAAAGCCGACGACCCCGGTGAGCGATACCTCCTCCATCACGGAGGCGGAGATCGAGCGCGTGCTCGCCGAATTTCGGGGAGAGTACGAACAGATCCCGCCCATGTACTCGGCCAAGAAGAAGGGGGGCGTTCGCCTCTACACGCTGGCGCGACGCGGCCAGTCGGTGGAACGCTCGCCCATTCGCGTGCGAATCGAAGAATTGGAGCTGGTGGAGGAGGATGGGGTTAAGGTTCGTCGCTTCGAGGATGGGACGGCGGAATTCACCGTGCGCGTGCGCTGCTCGGCCGGAACCTACGTGCGCACGTTGGCGCACGACATCGGACAGCGCTTGGGCTGCGGCGCCCATCTGCACGGGCTGGTGCGAACGGCTGTGGGCGAGTTCACGCTCGCGCGCGCGCTCTCGCTCGAAGCCTTTGAAGCGCTCGCCCGAGAGGGCCGGGCGACCGAAGCCCTCATCCCGCTCTCGGAGGCCCTTCCGGAGATGCCCGCGCTCCAGCTCTCGGAGTTGGACGTGCGCCGCGTGCTTCATGGCCATGCCATCCCCGGACGCGGATTCCGGCATCGAACGTATGTCCGACTCCTGGACGCGTGGGGTCGCTTGGTGGCTGTGGGCGAGAGCGAGCCCGAGCGCGGCGTGATTCAACCGCGCGTGGTGCTTGAGCCATGAAGCGGCTTCATGTATACTAAGGGCCGATCAGGCTCGCGCGTCGAGCCTGAGCGCACCAAACGGTGATTGACGAAGTCGCAGCGGGATTCTCACGCCGATCTTTGGGACCGAACCACTCGCTCTTTTGACATCCGGAAAATTTTTTTCTCCGGGAGACGTCCATCCGCTCCCCGCGAGCGGAGATGGGCGAGGAGGAGAGGCGTATGGAGGAGAGGAACAAGAAGCTGGACATCGCTGAGCTTCTGGAACGGCATCGCCAGGAGCGAGAGAGGCTCCGGTGGGAGGGCACCTTCCGGGAGTACTTCGAGCTGGTGACGCAGAACCCCAAGATCGCGCGCCTGGCACATGCGCGCATCTGCGATATGATCCTGGCCGCCGGGGTGGAGAAGATCAACGAGGGCCAGCCCAATGAGATCACGCGCTACAAGTTCTTCTCCAAGGAGCTATTCGGCATCGACGAGGCCATCGAGAAGATCGTCGAGTACTTCAAGTCGGCGGCGCAGCGTTTGGAAGTTCGCAAGCGCATCCTGCTGCTGATGGGGCCGGTGGGCGGCGGCAAGTCCACCATCGTCACCTTGCTCAAGCGCGGGTTAGAGCAGTACACCCGCACCGACGAGGGCGCCCTCTATGGGATCAAGGGTTGCCCCATGCACGAAGAACCGCTGCACTTGATCCCGCATGACTTGCGTCCGGAGATCGAGCGCCACTACGGCATTTACATCGAAGGCGATCTCTGCCCGCGATGCCAGTACAACCTCGAACACGTGTACCACGGCCGACACGAAGACGTCCTGGTCGAGCGCATCGTCTTCTCCGAGAAGGAGCGCATCGGCATCGGGACGTTCTCCCCGTCGGATCCGAAGAGTCAGGACATCACCGAGTTGACGGGCTCGGTGGACCTGGCCGCCATCGGCGAAGTCGGCGTGGAATCCGATCCCCGCGCCTACCGCTTCGATGGCGAACTGAACATCGCCAACCGGGGCATCATGGAGTTCATCGAGATGCTCAAGTGCGACGAGAAGTTCCTCTACAGCCTGCTCACCCTCTCGCAGGAACAGTCCATCAAGACCGGACGCTTCGCCATGATCTATGCCGATGAGGTCATCATCTCGCACACGAACGAGAACGAATACAACGCCTTCGTCGCGAACAAGAAGAACGAGGCGCTTCAGGACCGCATCATCGTGATCCGAGTGCCATACAACCTGCGCGTGTCCGATGAGGAGAAGATCTACAAGAAGCTCCTCGATCAGAGCGAGGCTCCCAAGCACGTGCACATCGCCCCATATACGCTGCGGGTGGCCGCCATGTTCGCCGTGCTCACGCGCCTGCAACCCTCCAAACGCCAGAACATTGATCTCATCAAGAAGATGAAGCTCTACGACGGCCAGGACGTGGACGATTTCAAGGCGAAGGATGTGAAGGAGCTGCGCGAGGAGGCCGAACGCGAGGGGATGGAGGGCATCTCGCCACGCTACATCATCAATCGGCTCTCCAGCGCCCTGGTGCGCGATGGGATCACGTGCCTGACCCCCATTGACGCGCTTCGCGCCATCCGCGATGGGTTCGATCAACACACGGGCATCTCCGCCGAGGACCGCGAACGCTACCTGAACCTCATCGCCATGGTTCGAAAAGAATACGACGAGATCGCCAAGAACGAAGTCCAGCGCGCCTTCGTCTACTCGTTCGAGGAGATGGCCCGTACCCTCTGCGACCGCTATCTCGATAACGTCGAGGCCTACTGCAATAAGGAGAAGCTCAAGGATCCGATCACCGAGGAGGAGGTCGAACCCGATGAGAAACTGATGCGCTCGATCGAGGAACAGATCGGCATCTCCGAGAACGCGAAGAATGCCTTCCGGCAAGAGATCCTCATCCGCATCTCCAGCTACGCGCGCAAGGGGCGGACGTTCGATTACAAATCGCACGAGCGCCTGCGCGAAGCCATCGAGAGGAAGATCTTCGCCGATCTGAAGGACGTCGTGCGCATCACGACGACAAGCAAGACGGCCGATCCGGATCAGCTCCGGCGCCTCAACGAGGTGATCGATCGGTTGATCCGGGAGCACGGCTACTGCTCCGTGTGCGCCAATGAGTTGCTCAACTACGTCGGCTCCTTGCTCTCGCGCGCTTGAAGGGTGCGGGGCGACCGAGGCGCGGTCTCGGACGTTCTGACCGCAGGAGGAAGTCGTATGCTCGTCCATCGTCACGATTGGTCGCTACAACGGAAAGGCTATCTCGATCAGGAGCGTCATCGGGAGCGCGTCCGCGAGGCGATCCGAAAGAATCTCGGCTCCATCGTCGCCAACGAATCCATCATCCTCTCCGATGGGAAGAAGACCATCCGCATCCCCATTCGCTCGCTTGAAGAGTACAAGTTCCGATACGACTACCGGAAGAAGAAGCACGTGGGGCAGGGCGCAGGCGATTCTCGCGTTGGCGACGTGATCGGACGCGAGGGGGAGGGGGTGGGCCCCGGACGCGGTCCCGGCGCCGGCGATCAACCGGGCGTGGATTATTACGAAGCCGAGGTCGAAATCGACGAGATCGCCAAGCTCATCTTCGAGGACCTCGAACTCCCCTATTTGGAGGAGAAGAGCAAGCACGCCGTTCACTCGCGCCAGCTCCGCTTCGGCGAAGTGCGGAAGACGGGCATCCTCCCCCACCTCGATAAGCGACGGACGCTGCTGGAGAACATGAAGCGCATGGCCAAGGAGACGGGTCGAGCGCAGATCGGCCCCTTGCACAAAGAGGACCTGCGCTTCAAGAGTTGGGACGAGGAGATTCGCTATGAGACCAACGCCGTCGTCATCGCCATGATGGACGTCTCCGGCTCCATGGGCGAGTTCAAGAAGTACATCGCACGCTCGTTCTACTTCTGGATGGTGCGCTTCCTGAGGACGAAGTACGATAACGTGAAGGTCGTCTTCATCACGCATCACACGGAAGCGAAAGAGGTGACCGAGGAGCAGTTCTTCACGCAAGGGGAATCGGGCGGGACGGTCGTCAGCTCGGCCTATCGCCTCGCCCTAGAGATCATCCACCAACGGTTCAATCCCAGGGACTGGAACATCTACCCCTTCCACTTCTCCGACGGCGATAACTACTACTCGGACAACGACGAAGCCGTCCGCCTGGCCGATGAATTGATCGCCACCTGCAACCTCTTCGGATACGGAGAGATCGGAGAGGAAGAATACGCCGGCTATCGGCGATCCGGCGGGGCACTGCTCTCCATCTTCACCGAGCGCCTCAAGAATAAAGACCGCTTCGTGGGCGTTCGGATTGATCGGAAAGAGGACGTTTACCCAGCCCTGAAGGCCTTCTTCGGTCGGCGAGGGGAGACCGTATGAGCGACGCGGAGATCAAGGCCTTAGAGAAGGCGATCGAGGAGATTTGGGACAAAGCCTGCGAACTGGGGCTTGATCCCTTCCCCATCCATTTCGAGATCGTCCCGGCAACGGTGATCTACGAGATCGGATCTTATGCGCTGCCGGGACGCTACTCGCACTGGAGCTTCGGCAAGGCCTATCACAAGATGAAGCTCATGTACGACCTGGGGCTATCGAAGCTCTATGAGGTCGTGATCAACGCGAATCCGGCCTATGCCTTCCTGTTGGAAGGGAACTCCCTCATCCAGAACAAGATGATCATCGCCCACGTGATCGCTCACGTCGACTTCTTCAAGAACAACATCTACTTCTCCAAGACCAACCGCCGGATGGTGGACGAGGCTGTGACGCACGCAGAGCGGATCCGCGAGTACGAGTTCAAATACGGGCGGAAGACGGTCGAAGAATTCCTCGATGCCGTCCTCTCGATCCAAGAGCACATCAATCCCGATCTCTTCATCCGAGAGGAGCGCGCCGAGGCGGTGGAGAGGCCAAAGCCATCGCCTTCCAAATCGGGGAAGTACGATGATCTGTTCGCTCTCGACGAACCGAAGCGGGAGACGTCCACGAAGACAGACGTGGAAGAGGCGCCGCGTCGCTTCCCTCCGAAACCGGAGAAGGATCTGGTGCGCTTCATCATGACTCATTCCCCGGTCCTGGAGCCTTGGCAGCGGGACATCATGGCGATGATCCACGAGGAGATGGAGTATTTCGTCCCGCAACTGCAGACCAAGATCATGAACGAGGGATGGGCCAGTTATTGGCACACGCGCATCCTGCGCGAGCTGGACCTGACCGATGAGGAATTCGTCGAATTCGCCACGCTGCACGCCAACGTCGTCTCCCCCCGCAAGGGGAGTCTCAACCCCTACTACGTCGGGTTCAAGATCTTCGAAGACATCGAACGCCGCTGGGATAATCCGACGCCGGAGGAGATCGAGAAGTTCGGCCGTCAGCCCGGGAAAGGCCGCGAGAAGATCTTCGAGGTCCGGCAACTGGAGAACGACATCTCCTTCATTCGGAATTACCTCACCCAACAGCTCGTCGAGGATCTGGACCTCTACATCTTCGAGTTGCGAGATGAAGAGGAATGGGTGATCACCGACAAGACCTGGGAGCGCATCCGCGATCAGATGGTCGCCGACATGACGAATTTCGGATTTCCCGTCATCGAGGTGCTCGATGGGGATTACAATGGGAATCGGGAACTCTATCTGCGCCACCGATACGAGGGCATCGAGCTCGACATCGAGTATGCGAAGAAGACGCTGGAATACGTCTACAAGCTCTGGGGGCGCGACGTCCATTTGGAGACCGTCGTGGATGGCGAGACGCTCGTCCTCCATTACGATGGGGAAGAACATTGGGAGGACTGAACCGCCTCACCACGAGACGAATTCCCCCTTGGCGCTCCCGGCTAGGAGAAGAACGACGATTCTCGCGCGCGTTCCTCGGCGGTTGCGACAACCGATGTCGTCCACGTCAGCATCCCTTCTCGATGTAAAGGCGTACTAAGCCCTGCTCGTCCACCTCGCGCAGAAGGCGATGGGAGAACTTCTTCACCCACGCCTGGATCTCGCGCTGTTGAAACCGGTTGGCCAGAACTTCGAGGACCTCCCCCGGCTGCAGGTCTTGCAACGCCAGTTTGATCACGCCCAAGCTCCGACAGTCGATCGGATTGAAGAGGCCCCGGACGTCCAGGGTCTTCTCCGCACGGAACATATCCGAAGGCGTCTCGGTCATCACCACACCATCACGGCGTCATGGTTTTCGATCAGGCCGACCGTCTCCTCGCGCGAGATGAGCCGCACGCCCGGAACGAGATCGGTTGGCGCGATCCCCCGCGCTTCAGCATCCTCCCGCACCACGTAGACCTGCCCCCCATTCTCGATCATGAACTTCACGACGCGAGCGGGGTTGGTGTCGAACTCCTGCACATCCACGCCGAGGACCTTCGCGCCCTTCATGTCCTGACGCTCCACGGCATAGGTGACGGCCGAATCTCGCAGCAAGACATTCACCTCAACCGGCGTCTCCACGACGCCGAAGGCTGTCGCGAACAGATGCGGATCCACCGGCTCCATGCAGAGGTAAATCGGTTTCTCGAAGATCACGAGCGTCTTCTCGGCCATGGCCCCTCCTCGCCTCATCGGTACGACGGAATCGTGATGACGCGATCGGCCGCTCGGACGAACTTCCAGAGATCGCCCAGCGTCCCGATGGTCACCGAATTCATCTGATGCTTCTCGACGCCGCGCTCCTGCACGCAGAGGACGCACGAGACCCAGTCGAGCTTGGCCCCGTGCAAGCCCGCGCGCAGCAGCATGTCAATGTATTTGCTCACGTGCGAGTGTTTTTCTCCCAAGATCCCTTGCAAGGCGCCGGGTTCGCTATGATCAATTTGGTCCTTGTTCGTCAGGGTGACGGCTTCCTCGAACGCCCATACGTTGACGTTGACCCCCCGCTCGAGCAGTTTCTCCGCCAAGCGGAGGACGGTCGTCGGCGCTTCGCGCTCGTAGGAGCCGGTCGCTAAGACGATGGCGACGCTCTTGGCGCCATTCTGTCGAGCCATAACGCTCACCTCCTGATCCGAAGATGTCCCCGATCACTCGGGGTGCGTCAATACCAGATGACCTTATCGCAGCCGTCCACGATGAGATCGGCCAGCTCATCCATGTTCGAGAGGCGCACGCCCTCGGCCACCTGCTCGATGCCGCGCGCTTTGGCCGAGACGTCTTCGGCGAGCACGGTCACGCCGGCTCGGCTCAAGTCGCTCAGACGAGCAGCCAGTTGCGCCCCCTTGCGAGCAGCGAGGACGCCGTTCTCGATCAGATAGAGCGTGACCTCATGCCCGCGATTCTTCAACGCTCCCGCCAGCTCCAGTACATAGGGGCTGCTCGCGTACTCGTAGAGATCGCGGCTGGTGACGATCACATATCGGCTCATCGCCTCCCTCCTTCCGACGGAATTTCCACGAAACGTCATGCCCAAACTCCACCTATGCCGCCCATGAGGCGGGCTCTTCGGAAACGCTCATGGCACGATGTTCGCGACTACTTCGCGAACCAGATGTAATCGCCGTGAGACGTTCCCATGAAGAAGAGCATCGGGAGCGAGAGCCACGCGTTCAAGCGCGAGGCCAGGAAGGCGCGCCGCGCGAGTTTGGTCGATTCCGGAGGCATCGGCGTGCCCTGTTCCGCACTCTCCTTCGTCCAAGCGATAATGCGCTTCTGCGCGCGCCAGATGATCCCCCACACGTTCAAGAGCATGATGATCCCGTACCCCCCGCCCAGAGCGATGGAGAGCGATTTGTTCCCGAGCGTCTCGCCCGTCGGCCCCGCCCCGCTGAGCATCCGAATGATCACCCACGACATGACCAAGATCAGCGCGATGACGATGAGGGCCAGCACCGATCCCTTGTTGAGCGCGCCCGAGACCGGCTGTAGCAGCGCGTAGATGATCCCCCACGTCGCCACCACGATGGCCAGCCATTTGAAGAGCGTGCTCCAGGTGCCGATCCCCGCATTCTGGGCCTCCGTGTGGAGGATGTACATGGCATAGTAGGTCAGTCCGACCAGAACCGTCACGACCGCTCCCCACCGGAAGAACCAGAGGGCTCGCGGCATGAGGATCGGGACGACCTTCCCGCGCGTTTGAGCGTCCAGTCGTTGCATGAACGGGACGTTCACGAGATTGAAGAAATAGAGAAGCCCGATCCAGGTGATCCCCGCGACGAAATGCGCCCACCGCAGGAGGATCTTGAAGGTAGACGTCGCATCGGGAGCATGAAAGGTGCTCCCCTCCGATCCCGCGAGCCATGCCAACAGAACCGCACCGCCCACAAGCCCTGCTGTCATCATAGCTCCTCCTCTCTATCCGGATCGGCCTCCCATCCTCCTCAGCCCGGGCCAACGCTCACTCTCCCGCATGCTCCGATCCGGCGAAGGCCTTGTCGGGACCTTCGCCGACTGAACCAGCCTCACGCCAGGAGATGATAGAGGCCATCGGAGAGTTTGTCAACGAAAATGTTTCTTAATGTCGAACTCCGCGAACACGTCCGCGAACGAGAGCTGCTCGGCCAGCGGCTCTCCTCCCTCGACCGAGTGCGAGCGTCCGCAGCCGAGAGCCGCTTTGACATCGCGCAGATTGAACCGAATTAAGCGCTTGGTGAGCACGATGGCCGGAATCCGCCCGCGACGACGCAGGCGATGGATCGTCGCTTCGCTGACTTGCAACAGCTCGGCCAACTGTTTGGCCGTGAGAAACTCCGTCCGTCGCTCCATCGCCTCACCCCCCTTTGGCGCGCGCTTTCAGTCGTAGGGCGACGCGACGGCGCTCCAATCCCCCCACCTCGACGATTTGCACATCCGGCTCGTATCCACTCGCGGTGGCGGTGAGCCGATACCGTCCTCGCTCGCCTGGGACGCGAAAGGCGAATTCTCCGCTGGAGTTGGAGATTTGCTCGAGCTTGAGCGGCGGCACCTTCTCTTCGCCGAGCGGGAGACGCTCGAGCACCACGCGAGCGCCCGGCAGAAGGAAGCCGTTCGGATCGAACGTCGCGCCGCTGATCACGGCGTAGGCCTCCGCACGACGGAGCCGAATGGGCGACTTGAGCGTCGTCTCTCGCCCGGCCTTGACTTCAACCGAGCGCACGATCGCCGGTTCATGGTCGGCAGAAGAGACCAGCAGCGCATACCGACCCGGCGCGAGATCCGACAGAACGAATCGCCCGTCTTCGGCCGTCAGAGCTTCGGCGCGCGTGCGATTCGTCCGCACCTCGATCGCGCGGACCTTCGCGCGAGCCACCGGTTGCCCGCGCTCATCCCTCGCCTCCCCACTGATACTCCCAGACGGGGACGCCTGCGGGATTGCCCCTTCAACCGAGAGCACAAAACCCAGCAGAAAGAGGATCACTCCTGGTCGTCTCATGGCCCCTCCGTGCGCGCCGAAAAAGCATAGCACACCACGCTTGGCGTGCAAAACGCTCTTGCAAAGAGCGTTCCGGCCGACCAGGAGTGAGGCCTTAGAGAAAGTCGCGGGGCTTTGCTAAGATATCCCTTCGATGCCAAGCCGATGGATGATCGGATGGTTGCTGTTGGCGCTGCTCCTTGGCGAGGGAATCGGACGCGCGCGGGCACAGATCTCGCTGCGGAGCGACTTGGTGACCGTAGACGTCACCGTCTTCGACGCCGAAGGGAATTATGTGACCGATCTCCAAAGGGACGAGTTCGAGCTGCGGCATGATGGCGTCCCGCAACCGATCGCCTTCTTCGAGGCGCAGATTCGACCGGAGCTGACGCGTCCCTTGGCCGTCGTCTTCGCTTTAGATACCTCGGGCAGCGTCGGACCGCAAATCGCCGAACAACAGCAGGCGGCGCGACAATTCCTTAGCCTGATCCATCCGGGATCGGTCTTCGCCGTCATCGGGTTCAATGATCGGGTTCGCGTCTTCCAGAAATTCACCAACGATCCCACTCGCATCGAGCGCGCCTTCGAGCGCGCCCGAGAGATCGGCGGACGGACGCGCCTTTATGATGCTCTGGATCGCGCCATCACGCTCCTGAGCCGCGAAGCGCCACGACGGCGCGATGGGCGGATCGTCCGCCGCGTAGTGATCGTGATCACCGATGGCTTCGACTACACGAGTACGATCAGTCACACCGAGGTGATCCATCGAGCGAACGCCGCCGAGGTCACAATCTATTCGATCACGCTCCCCTCCTACGTCCTCTCGGTCACCGGTCGGAGGCGCGTCCCCACGTTGCTCGACGCGTCGGGGATCGTGCGACAGACGGGGGGGCGGGACTTCTCCGCTGAGGAACGCGATTTCACGCCGATCTTCAAGGCCATCGCGGAGGAGATTCGCGCCAGCTATATCCTCGCCTATTATCCCCCACCGGAGCACCGGCGAGATGGACGATTTCATGAGATCACGGTGACCGTCCGTCGCCCGGGCCTCATCGTGCGGCAGAGCCGTCGAGGGTATCTCGCGCCTCAGGGTTGAGCCGTCACCACTCTTCCTCGTCCTCATCCAAAAAATCTTCCTCCGACGCGACCTCGAACTCCAGAGGGTCAACCTCGATGACCTCCAGTTCGACGTCGCACTCGGGGCAGGTCACGAAATCCCCGATCTCGACGTCCGGCGAGACGTGGATTTCTCCATCGCATTCCGGGCAGATTCCCGATGGCATAGCGAACCTCCTTGTTGGATGTCGTTGCGCATCGCGCCTGGCGAAAGATAGCAAGAATCCCTACGCGGAGCAATGCGGGCTGACCTAGGGCCGCAGGCGCTCGCGCGCCCATGCGGCCTCGGCGCTCTGCGGATACCGGGCCAGGAGTTCCCGATACGCCCATCCATCGTATCGGAGGC
The DNA here is from genome assembly GCA_030550025.1 of Acidobacteriota bacterium. Taxonomy (GTDB): domain Bacteria; phylum Acidobacteriota; class Blastocatellia; order HR10; family HR10; genus HR10. The sequence continues at coordinate 57,110 of JAUQQC010000012.1, forward strand.
GATCGCCGCCCTCATCGTAGACGAAAGTGACGCCCAAGCGATTATACCGATCGAGGCGCACATCGTTGAGAAACAGCTGGCGTCGCAGTGCTACTGGGGCCTCCTCGGAGCCCCTCCATTGCCGCCTCAGGTGCGCGGTCAGCTCCTCGGCGGCACGCTCCGCTTCCTCGGCGAGGATCAGGAGCGCGCGCGGACGCAGCGGCGAGCGCTCGAAGTGCACGACGAGAATCCGGGCGAGGTGCAGTCGGCGAAACCCCTCGGCCTGCTCGATCAACTCCAGCAGCCGCCGATCATCCCCGCGACGCGCCGGCATGACGAACGCCCGTTCGTGTAACCATCCGCGCGTACGTCGCGTCGTCGCCACGCGGTGGAAGGTCGCGCCATCAGCCTGACGCGACTCGCTCAAGACGGCGACGAATCGCCCCACGCGTAACCGCTCGATGAGACGCCCGTTCAGCCGAGGCTCCCGACGTAAGGCCGAGAACCGCTCATCCACAACGTACCCCGAAAGCGCGCGAAACGGAGTCGCCGACTGCCCCCATGCGACAGAAGAGAGACCCAGACCATACGCCAGCAAAAGACCGATCCCTATGCCACGCACTCGGAATCCGAATGACTCGATCATCAACTCGCCAGAGAACGTTCAGGAAAGCCCAGCCACAGGCGGCCTAAACGGATTCCCCTTCCAGAGACGCACGGAGCATCCACGCCATCTTCTCATGCCGTTGCAACAGCTCGGTCAGGAAATCGTTCGTCCCCATGTCACGATATTTCTCGGCGCACGTCTCCAGGTCGCTCCGCAGGTGCCGAATGATCGCCTCGTGATCCTCTAGCAAATTCGCGAGCATCGCGCGGGCGCTCGGGTATTTCCCCGGATGTTCCTTCAGGCGCGTACGCTTGAGGAACTCCGCCAGCGTCCCGATGGCGTTGCCCCCGAGCGCGCGAACGCGCTCGGCGACTTCATCCACGATGTCATTCAAGGCCTCATACTGCTCCTGGAAGAACCGATGCAGCTCGTGAAATTGCGGCCCGGTGACGTTCCAATGATAGTTCCGCGTCTTCGCGTAGAGGACGAATTCATCGGCCAGGAGCGTATTGAGGATTTCCACGACGCCCTCGCGCTGCCTATCCGTGAGTCCGATGTTCAACTTCATGGGTCCTCCTCCTTTTCCTCCCAAGACGTTCACGGGAGCACGAGATCCTCGGCCAAGCTGCGCCGCACCTCAGGGGGGATCGTCGCCTCGGCGCGATAGTTCTCGTGCGCGATGGCGAGCACAGCCGGAAGCGATTCGTCTTTGAAAGCCCGAATCTCCTCGGGGCTCAAGCGGAAGCGCACATAGTGGACCGTGCTCGTCTTGTCCTCCTTACTGCGTCCGGGCTCATACAAGGCGCGGACCGCGTGCCGATCGCCGATCCGCAGCCAGACCTGTTCCTCGATACCGATAAGCTTCGGCAACCATTGGCGCAACACCTCGAGATCGTCGATCTCGATGAGCATGGTCGCGCTCAGCTCGTTGTCTTCGGGGATCAACTCGTTGTAGATGTCGATCTCCTGCTGGATCTTGTCCTCGTGGACGATGCGTTCGGCACGCATCATCTCCTGAATTTGGAAGAGGACGGTCTCACGATTCTCGAAGACGAAGGTCACGATGTCCCCCACCTGGACGCGGCGCCTCTTCTTCAACTCGATGATCGAGCGCCGAAATTCGTCGCGAATCTTCTCGTACGCGGCGATATCGCGGACGTCCGCGAGCGTGATCTTCCTCATGGTCGTCTCCCCTCCTCCTCTAATCCATACGCTCGCGCCAGGACCTGAATGGGATGGAGGGGGCGCTTCTCCGTCCCCTGCAGGATCTGCAATCCCGCCAACGGGCAATCGGAGACGACGAGATCGAACGGCTCCCGCTCGATCTCGCGGAAGAGCTTCTCAGCGACTTTGAGCGAGAGGGCATGATACTCTCGCTTGAGGCCCCATGTCCCATCCACCCCGGCGCACCGTTCAATCACATGCACCTTCGTCCCAGGGATCAGCTGCATGAGGTCTCGCGACTTGTACCCGATATTCTGAGCGCGAAGGTGGCAGGGAAGTTGGTAGGCGATGCGTTGCGCGCTCGGTTTGAGGTCCGTCTTCAATCGCCCCTCGCCGTGAAGCTTCATAAGATATTCGCAGAGATCGAAGCTCCGTTCCGCAAGGCGACGAGCTCTCTCGTCATCCAACAGGACCGGGTACTCGTGCTTGAGCATGTAGCTGCACGTTGGACCGGGGATCACGACGTCGTAGCCTCTCTCGACCAGCTCGCCGAGCACCTGCACATTCTCGCGAGCGTGAGCGAGCGCCGCCTCGATATCCCCGCCATCCAAAAAAGGCATCCCACAACAGCGCTGCGCAGGGACGACAACCTCCAGCTCATTATGCTCGAGGACGCGCACGGCCGCCCGCCCCACGGCCGGATCGTGAACATTGACATAGCACGTGTAAAAGAGCGCTACCTTCCCGTTCCCCGAGAGCCCGTGAGCGCGCCTAGAGGCGCGGAACCAGTCGAGGAATGTCTCCCGATGATATTCGGGCAAACGCCGATCCCGATGAATGCCGATCGTTTTTTCCATGAGCACGCGGAAGGGCCGAAGACGATTGGCCAGATTCACAAGCGGCGCCCATCGGCTCCCCAAGCGCCCTAACGTCTCGGTGCGTCCCAGGATTCGATCCGACCGCGGGATCCCACGTTCCCGGGCTTGGACGGCCTTCGCCCGCAACATGAGCCGCGGGAAATCGATGTCCCAGCGGTGCGGGGGCGTATAAGGACAGTGGTTGAAGCAGAGCTTGCACTGATAGCAGAGGTCAACGATCCGCGTGACATCTGCTCGCGTGAGGTTCTCCACGTCCTCGCCCTTGGCGTCAATCAGCTCGAAGAGGACATTGAAGGACGGACAGAGATTGAAACATCGCCGACAGCCATGACAAATATCGAAGACGCGCCGCAATTCCCGATCAAGCGCCTCGCGATTCCAAAAGTCCGGCGACCTCAGATCAAACGCCATAGTTCACCCCTTTGGGAAGTCCCCCTCCGGGAGGAGAGGACCTCCGGGTGGCACCAGGGCCACCCGGACGCCCATTCCGTCAAATGGATTCGGAGCAGCTCGCCCGCCCCCTCCCAACCGGACATCCCCCGATCGGGGGGGGAGGTTCGGATGCTCACGCGAGCGATTCCGCAGGCTCTTTACCCGCGATCTGCTGCAAGCCCTTGGTGAAACGAGCCGCGTGCGATTTCTCCGCGCGGGCGAGCGTTTCGAACCACTCGGCCAGCTCCTCAAAGCCCTCCTCGCGCGCCGTGCGCGCAAACCCGGGATACATCTCCGTGTACTCGTAGGTCTCGCCCTCGATGGCCGACTTCAGGTTCTGCTCGGTCTTGCCAAAGGGCACGCCCGTCACTGGGTCGCCGACTTCCTTGAGGAAGTCCAAGTGCCCAAAGGCATGACCGGTCTCAGCCTCGGCCGTATCCCGGAAGAGCCCGCCGATCTCCGGATACCCTTCGATATCCGCGATGCGGGCGAAATAGAGATAGCGGCGATTCGCCTGCGATTCGCCAGCGAACGCATGCTTGAGGTTCTCCAAGCTCTTCGTCCCGTGTAACGATTTCGCCATAGTTCCCTCCTCCTTATGAGTGTCGTCGTGCGATAGCAAGACGATTATTAAATAAGAATCATTTTCCGTTGTCAAGAGGCGGAGGCCTCCGCCCGACGATGGTGCGCGCCGATTGACGGCTCGCGCGCGCGGCGTGTAAGATACCGGTGCAAAGCGTGAGGGGAGAACGATCATGAGACCGGCTTTCGTCTTCGGAAATCTGGGGCTGCCGGAACTGCTCATCATCCTCTTCATCCTCGTCCTACTCTTTGGGGCGAAGCGATTGCCGGAGCTGGCGCGAAGCCTGGGCCAGAGCATCCGCGCGTTCAAGGAGGGGACGGCCGAAGTGAAGAAGCTGGAAGATAAAGCGGGCAGCCCTCAAGAAGGATCATCATCGTCCTGAACCGCGGCCGGCGTGGCGTGGTCTTCGGACGGGCGACCGCAGGGTATCTGTGGCGCGCGTGTTGTTGTTCATCGAAGGGCGTCACTTGACGCTCCGACCTCAACTCACGGACGCATAAAGGCGTTCGATCTCCTGGTGAAAGCGAGTGAGAATGGCTTCGCGCCGGAGCTTCCCGTTGGCCGTCAGCAAGCCGTTCTCGATCGTGAAGGACTCGGGCAGGATCGCGTATGCTCGAATGCGCTTATAGTGGGGGAGCTGCGCGTTGAACGCTTCCAAGGCAGCCTCGACCTGCGCGGGCATGACGGACCCCGTAATCAGGGCCACCAGATGCGGACGTCCATGTCCGACGATGACGACGTGCTGGGCATCGGGGAGAGCGCGAAGGAGCGCGTCTTCAAGCGGTTCCGGCGGAACGTTATGGCCGGAACTAAGGACGATGAGGTGTTTGACCCGCCCGAGGATGCTCCAATTCCCCCTCGCATCCACCTCGCCGTGATCCCCGGTGCAGAACCAGCCATCGCGGAAAGCCTGAGCTGTGGCTTGCGGACGATTCCAATAGCCGGGGAAGACGTTGGGGCCGCGCACGAGGATCTCCCCGTTGTCGGCGAGCTTCATCTCGATGCCCGGGATGGCGCGACCGACGCATCCGGGCACGAAGTCCTCGGGATCGTCCATTGTGCAGATGGCCGTTGTCTCCGTGAGGCCATAGACTTGGAGCACGGGAATGCCGAGCATCATGAAGAACAGTTGCGTCTCGCGGTGCAGCGGCGCCGATCCGCAGATGAGCGCCACAAGATGTGGTCCAAGTCGTCTGCGAATCGCATGGAAGAGCGGACGGCAGAGCGCAAGCCACAGGAAGTCGCGCGCTGAGGCCACGCCCTCGAAGCGCCGAAACCAAGCCGTCTGGCCGCGCTTGAAGAGGGCGTACAGGATTCGCCCCTTCTGCCGCAGTTGGTCTTCGATCCTGGCGCGCATCCGCTCCAGAAGGAGCGGAACGTTCAGGAAATAGTGAGGACGGGCCAACTGCAGCTCCTCACTCAAGCGCGTGAGATCGGTCGAGAGCGTGAGCACGCTTGGCCGCGACAGGCACGTCAGCAGCAGAATCCATGAACCCGCGAAGCAGAAGGGCAAGTAGTGGAAGACGCGCTCGGGCGCGCGCCGCGGACCCATGAGCCGATTCAGCCGCTCGTGCGTGTGTGGGAGCATGAAGGTGACGTTCCCGACGGTGAGGACGACCCCTTTGGGTTCGCCCGATGTTCCCGATGTGTAGATGATCGTCACCGGTTCCGAATCGGTCCGTGGGATCGGGACGTCGGGGATCGAATCGCTCTGCGGACTCGGCGCGAAGACCTCCGCCAAAAGCGGCATCGGGGGGGCTTCCGACCACAGCGGACGCAATCGCTCGCGCAGCGTCTCATCCTCCACGCAAAGGAGCGCGGGGGAACAATCCTTCAAAATGCCCACCAATTCCGCGGGCGCCTGGCGCGTGTAGAGGGGAACGACGATGACCCCTTCGGCCATCAGGGCGAGATCGAGCGCGACCCAGCGAATACTATTAGAGGCAAGTACGGCGCAGCGATCGCCCGAGCGCACGCCCTGACGGCGCAGATACGCGCGCGCCGTGCGGACCAAAGCGAGAAGATCCGCGCCCGTCACTGAGATGATCCGTCCCTGTCGCACTTCCTGAAGGACGGGGCGATGGGCAGCTTCCTGCAACTGCCGGAAGATAGCCTCAAGGAAGTTCATCCGACTCCTCCCTTCCATGGTGGACGGCAGCGCCCAAGAGGGCGGTGGGCGATCCCCGCGTTCGGGTCGCCCTCACGCACGGGATGAGGGCTCTCCGCTCGTCGTGGGCTCTTCGACATCATACTCTTCGAGCAATCGGCGCAGTGTGGGGCTGAGCGGGGGGAGGTACTCTTCCCAGGAGAGAATCCCCCGGCGAACGGGGAATTCCGGATAGCAGCGATGCAGATACTCCTCGAAATGGACCCCCATGCGGGCCATGAGCTTGAGATTCCGAACCACTGTTCGCCCGATGTCCTCGCGAATCGCCTCCTGCTCTTTCTGCAGCGTCGTGAGGACGTGCAGCAACTTCTCCTCCAGCTCCGGATCGTCCACCTCCAGAAGTAGGTGCGCATGGCCGCGCTCCTGCATGAGGTTGCGAATCCGCTCATCCATGGTGACGCCGGCCGAGACGACGCCGGCTGGCATACTGCACACGATGCCGTGATAGCGCGAAGAGATCATCAAATGCCCGCAGCGGAGGATGCTCACCAGCTGATACATATCGTATTGATCGGAGGCGAAGATGGGGACGCCGCCCAAGCGTTCGGAGAGACGGCGGCAGGCATCGCGGTCGAGCATCTCCATAGCGACCAGGACGGGGAAGACTCGGCTTCGCTCTTGGAACGCGCGAATGGCATGCGCCAGCGCCGTCAGATAGCGCTCGTAGCGCGCGACGACTTCCGGTCCCCATCGGTGGAAGTAGATCGTGCGGTAATGGCTCTCGCGATAAGCGCCCGTGAGGGCATGCCACGCATATTTCCAGAGCGAGGGTTTCACGGGCCACCAGTAGGGATTGATCGGACAGACTACGAGCACGGGGCGACGCTCATCCCATCCGGCTTCGCGTAAGGCGGCGCGCCCGTATTCCGGGCCAAGCGGCTCGAACGTCCAGGCCGTATCCGTGCCGAGTTCGGTCGGAATGCCCAGCCGATTCAAAATGACGCGCGATTCCTCGTTTCGGGTGATGACCAGCGAATGGCGACAATATCGGCTGACCAAGCGCGCCAGAAACGGATCCATCTCCCCCGCTTCCGCGCCATAGCCGATCGAGAGGCGATTGCGGGCCGAGGCAATCCCAAGCGCGCCGACCATCATGGTCGTGAGGGCATTGGCGAATTTGCTCTTGAACATGGAGCCCTCGCAGGCGATGACGCCATCGTATTTCGGGACCTCGCGCGCGAGCATCGGAGGGAAGACATCGGGGAGCTTGATCTGCTGCGCTCCTTGGAAATACCCGCGCGTCAGCTCGAAATTCTGCGTCATGACGCTCAGGCTGACGTTCTCATCTCCGAGGATGTGTCGGATCTGCCGCACCATCTCCTCGACGCGCACGTCGGCCCCCGTATTGCGCGCGCCGTTGTATCCGGCAAAGAGGAGTTTCAGCTTCTCCCCGGGTCGCCATCGATCGCCAAAGCCGAGAATCCACTGGAGCTTGAACCATTCGATCGTCGCCCCCACCCAGAGTTCGAGGATCACGTCCATCATAGCGCGCCCTCAGATTCGCGAAGATGCGAGGCCAGAACGCGCGGAGGGATTGCTTCGACGTCCTCCGGCCACGCTTTGTAGGGATAGGCGAAGCGATGCGTCGTGCTGAAGACGTAGAGCGGGTAGCAATACTCGGAGAACGGTGGAGGGGTACGTCCGAGTTCTTCCACCACGCGCGTGTTGTCAAAGACCGTGTTCCACACCAGATACGGCATAAAGACCTTGAGCAACGACGCCACGTAGCCGACCGTCGTGCGGCGACGCTCGGCGAGCCAGTTCACCACGGCCGTGAACGGACGCTCCAACGCGGGCAGGTACAGCGGTCGAGGGGTCCGGCGGGCTCGCGCCAAGGCATCGGTCAATTGGCGGAAGGTTTGCGCTCCCGCGCCGGCCGAGAGGTGATACGTGTCATATCGCGGCCGCTCTTTCTGATGGAGCGCGACAATGGCTTCGGCGACGAAGTCCACCGGGACGATATCCAGGCGATCGTCCGGGCGAAACGGCAGCACGGGCAGACTCGCCAGGAAGACGAAAGCGCGCACCATGTCGAACTGCGTCGTGGCGCCGTAGCGGCTGTCGCCGAGCACGATGCTCGGGCGAAAGATCGTGCGGGGGACATCGGGCAGCAACTCTCGGATCATGTGCTCGCAGAACTTCTTCGTCCGCGCGTAGGGATCGTAATCCGGGCGATTCCAGTCAATGGCCTCATCCTCCCGCACGATCTCGTCCTTCCGATGACCGGCGACGGCCACCGTGCTCACGTGGCTGAAGCGACGCAGGCCGTGATGATCGCGGGCGGCCAGAGCGAGCTTGAGGACTTCCAGCGTCCCGCGCAGATTGACGTTCAGACAGCTGCGCTCGGACCGCCGATTGAGCGACGCCGCGCAGTGAATGATCGAATCCGTCGTATGCGCGAGCTGCCGATACTCGACCTCCGAGAGGCCGAAGCGCGGCTCCGTCAGATCGCCCACATAGAGCGTCAGGCGCGTCTGCAGATACTCGTAGAAGGTCGGGAAATCCAGATGCAATTGGAACGCTTGCCACAGGCGGTGAGCAGCTTCCTTCGGCCCTCTGGCGCGCACGAGCAGGTTCAGATGATCCGTGTGGCGCTCCAACAACAGCACCGCCACATGAGCGCCAATATAGCCCGTCGCTCCCGTGAGCGTGATGGCCATCGTCGAACGGCTCAATCTCCCGACGACCCCGCCGCCGCTCCCATGCTCGAAGGCGTCAACGATCCGGAGGCGCGGCGCGATGGTTCTTCGATCGAACGCCCCTCAATCAACGGATACGACCAACGGCGAAGGGCTGGGATGTGAATATTGATCCAATACTCCCACCAATCGATGCCGGTGACGTCGTAGCCGAAGGTCTCGCGCTCTTCGGGCACGAGCGCCGCCTGCAGCCACTCGATGTGCGTCGCTTCGAAGATATGCTCATTGTGGAGGATGAACGGTTCGTACAGCTCGATCAGTTTCTCCACGCGATCCAGATCGCGCTCCTTCCGCACGAGCGAGGGATGGACAAAGGGCAGCGGCGCGCTGAATCGCTGCAGCGCTTGAATGAGCGCTTTCTGACTCGGCACCGAGAGCCGCTCATACCGTTCCTTGGAGACCGGGATGGGATCGAAGAAGGCGCGCAGCCGATATTCCAGCTCCTTTTGCGCGCGGTAGAACTTGCGATGGGCGAGCCCTGTCAGCTCGATCGAGCGACGCATGGGACAGGGATTGCGCATGGAGGTCGCCAGATGATACACCCGCTCGTGGCACCGTTGGCAGAGCGCGGCGGCGATGAGCATCATGCCCCGCACGACCAGATCCACCGGGATGACATCCAAGCGCTTCCATTGATTGGAGGGGAGCTGCCGAAAGTACGTCCCCAACAGATAGGAGATGGGCGCTGACGTGTTCACGCCCTCGTTCCATCCTCGGAACGGCTCCACGATGGAGCTCTCGACGATGGAGGGACGCACGACGGCGATGGGCAAATCGCCCCCTCGCGTGAAGAGCAACGACTCGCCCAGACTCTTCGTGAACGTGTACGTGTTGGGCCATCCCAACTCTTGCGCGCGGCGCATCCCGGCTTCCACAAGTTGATTGCGAATCCAGCGCAGCCGATATCGGCGGAGCCGCGTCTCCAGCCCAGAGGAGCTACTGTCGTGCGCCTGGCGAGCCTTCTCCAGCGCCTGCCGCCGCAGTTCCTCGGTGACCTCCGCGCTCTCGGCGCGCTCGCAAATCTCGCGCACGAGCGCGTGCAAGGCTTGGCGCTCCCGCTCGGCATCAAAATCGGGTACCCCTCGGGGAGTATAGTTCGCGACGGGAACCTCCGGGATGTACCCATCCCGATATCCAACGACATAGCAGGTCGAGAGATGCAACAGCGCCGCCCGCTCGCACTGCCGCACGAAGTCGAGCACTCGGAGCGTTCCCTCTACGTTGATCGCCAGCGCGTCGCGAAGATCTGGGTTGAAATCGGTCAACCCTGAGCTGTTGACCACCAGATCGAGCGTCTTCTGCAAGCGCGCGCGCGTCTCCGGGTCAATTCCCAGATCGGGCTGGGTGATATCTCCCGCGATGACTTCGACCCGCTCGTTCAAGTATCGCCCGAGCTCCTCCCCATAGCGTTCGTGCAAGGGCTCGAAGACCGGCGACTCGGCCAGGAGCATTTCAAAACGGCGTTTGGCCGAAGTCGCGCGATGCGGACGGATGAGCAGATACAGGCGCCCGATCTCGGGCAAGTCCTTCAAGACCTTGGCCAGCCACACCTTCCCAATGAACCCCGTCCCCCCGATGAGCAAGATGTGCTTGCCGGCGAGCGCCTCGCGTACCGAGAGGCGCTGGATCGGCTTCGGTTTTCGGAAGAGCACTAAACGAGAAGGGATCGAGGGCGCTTCCCCCTCTCGACGAGCCGGCGTGATCGCGCACCAGATGACGTGGGTCGGGAGATTGAGATCGCGCGCCAGTTGCTCCACCGAGAGGCGACCATCAGCCGAGAGGCCGCGCAGTCGCGCCAGTGCACCGCGCGGGCGGATCACCGGATCGAGCAGCCGCCCAGTCGCCAACCCCGCACGAAACTCCAACCGATTAGCGAGGATGTATGGGACGCCCAGATGCTGCGCCAGAGGACGCAGGATGTGTTCCACCGCCTGACTCACCAGAACGATCGGGGCACCCCGAGCGGCGAGTTGCTGCACGCGTGCGACCGCTTCCTTGTTCAAGCGCGGCTTGAGGACATAGTGGAAATATTCTTCTCCCAGGAGGTCGAGGCGATCCCGACTGATACCGCGCAAAAGCGCATGCAGCATGCGCGTGGCCAAGACGCGATCGGTCAGATAGAGAACGGGGCGAATCACGGCCGAGAGTGCCAAACTCATGCGCCGCGCCCATCGTTCGGCGAAGCTCTGCGCGTTCCACGTGAAGAAGGCGATCGGACGCACGGCGCTCAGGTTCAACAAGCTCCCTTCCACGCGCCAGAAGATCCACTGATCCGGAACGCTCGCAGTGTGCGATCGACACGCTTCAGACATACAGCAACTCGACGACACCTCTTCTCCGTTTCGATTCCCCGATCATGCCCCGTGAGATCGGCCCACAGTATAGCAAAGTTTGACAGAGAATCAAAGTCGGGATAAGCAGTCCACCCGCTGGCGCGCTCCCGATCCCCATGCGCGAGCGGAATGAGCCTCCGAGACGCCTTCGGGCACGGGGCGTCTCGGCCGACATCGCTTTTTGGTCTGGCTGGAACCCCCGTCCGATGTCTACAATTGGCTGCTGCCTGCGGTGGAGATATCGGAGGGCGGCAAGCGGAGGGTTCACGTATGATCATTGACTTCCGCGCGATCGCGCACTTGATCCCGGGATGGATCTTCAACGAGTACGGGCAACTCACGGGCCGATACGTCCACCGAGATCGGATCGTCTGCGTCGCCGAGAACGGGCGCATCCAGGTCTGGGTGGATCGCGAGGCGTACGAGAATCGGGATCCGGAAGGGCTCATCTGCGACTACGACGCCCGCGATTTGCTCGGCATGCGATGAGCGAAGATCAGCGGCGAGGAAATTTTGAGTCAACGACGGCCTCCTGCTAAAATAGCCCTCTCCAGCCGGAGGGGGGAGCCCCCGTCAAGGTCATGATTTCGGGCGATGGGGCTATGAGGGATGGGCGACTCTTTGAAGCTTTCTTGAACCGGCATGATGAAGACGCGTGGCAGCGGATCCTGGCCGAGCTGGAGCCGCATATTCACGAGGTGGACCGAGTGGCCACGCGCATTTGGTTTCACTTCTTCCCGCTCTCGCTGGCGCAGGCGTTACAGGAGGCGGAGGATCCGCAGGTATTGGCGCGCGAGCTGTTCCTCGATGGGAAGTATCGGCTTGCGGATCAGATCGATTCCTCGCATCGGTTTCTGTACGGCCACCGATATTGGCCGGAGGTGAAGCGCGCGCTCATCGAGTATGCGCAGTCGCCGCGCACGTTGCAGACGTTGGAATTAGCCGGGCACATTCGTGAGGTCGCCTCCCACGTGGCTGAACGACGGCGCATCGAGCCCTCGCTCGTCGTGGGGATCACGGCCGTCGCCTTCATGACGCTGCAACAGGTGGGATGGGCGGCCTTCGAAGCGGCTCCGGGCACGATCGCGCTTGATCCTCAGATCGCCGCGCGCACGCCCGAGGAAGTGCTCGCTTATCGAGCACGCGACGATCGTCAGCGCTTCTTCTACTGGTGGAAGTATCCAGACAAGGTGTGGACGATCACATTCGATGAGAACGATCCTGAGGCGACGTTCCGGTTGATCAACCGTCAGCATCTGACGACGGCAGCGGCCCAGGACAAGCGCCCTTATCATCTTCGCGATCCGCGATGCGTGCCCAATGAAGGGCCGATCCCCGTCCAATGCCGGTCTGGGTCGTGCGGATCGTGTTGGGTGGGTGTGCTCGGCGGCGCCGAGAAGCTCTCGGAGATGGAGGAGTACGAGCGGCGTCGGCTGCGGGAGTTCGGATACATTGAGACCGAGGAACCGAAGCCCATCATTCGCTTGGCATGTCAGGCGCGCGCGTTTGGGGCGGTCTCGATCGTAATCCCGCCGTGGAACGGCGTCTTCGGGCGTTTCCTGCGGAAGTGGAAGCAGCAACGTTCGATGGAGCTGACGGGGACGCCATGATGTTGCGAGAGGGCCTTCGGAGGAGGCGCTCTCGCCAAAGGAGGCGGAGATGAGAGCACGCGTTCTCTTATTGGGATGCCTCGGGGCGGCGACGCTCCTGGCCTTCTGGGGAGCGGCGCGCTCGACCGATCCGATGCGTCAGGAGCCGCCGTGGCGGTGGCCTGAGAGCCGCGTCTTGGAGGTCGCTCGCCGAGTGCGTGCCGGACGCGATCTGACGCCCAGGCAGTGGCCGGGCGGCGCTCGCGTCGCCGTCGGCCTCTCGTTCGACTTCGATAACGAGACGCCGGCACTGCGCGATGGACAAACGTCCCCGGCCCTCATGGCGCAGGGCGAATATGGGGCGCGCGCGGGTCTGCCGCGCGTTCTGCGCCTTTTGGATAAGTATCAGATCCCGGCGACGTTCTTCATCCCCGCTATGAGCGCGAAACTCCATCCACACTCGGTGCGGGAGATCCTCGCGCGAGGACGGCATGAGATCGCCTTGCACGGGTGGATTCACGAGCGGAATTCTCTGCTCTCGGAAGACGAAGAGCGGGAGCTGATGCGTCGGAGCTTGGAGGCCTTGGAGCAGATCACCGGGCGCCGGCCCGTAGGGATTCGGACGCCTTCGTGGGATTTCAGCCCGTGGACGATGAAGCTCATTCGCGAATTCGGATTGCTCTACGACAGCAGCCTCATGGCGGACGACCGACCTTACGAAGTCCTGCTGGAGGGCGTGCCGACAGGGGTCGTGGAGCTTCCCGTCGAATGGATTTTGGACGATTACCCCTACTTCGGTATGGATCGGCAATCCGCCATTCGGCCGCATACGACGCCGGAGGAAGTCTTCTCAATCTGGCGCGACGAGTTCGATCAGGCCTACGAGGAAGGCACGATCTTCATCCTCACGATGCATCCGCATATCATCGGGCATCGGTCGCGCATCGTCATGCTCGAACGGCTGATCCAGCACATGCGGCGGCAACCGGGCGTGTGGTTCGCCACGCATGAGGAAATCGCACGCTACGTGCGGGAGGCCGGTCGTCAACCGGCGAAATGAATCGAGGAGGGACGGCGAGGATGCGCACGTTGGAACAGACGATCGAAGAGTTGCTCGATCTGGCAGCGCGCTATTTTCGCCTGCCGCGAGAGCAACTCTCCCCGGACGACGATCTCTTCGAGAAGCTGCGGATTGATAGCTTGCAAGCGCTGGAGTTGCTCGGGCGCCTGGAGCAACATTTTCAAATCGAGTTGCCGGATTACGAGTTGCAGGGAGTGACGAGTTTCCGAGCTTTGGCCGAGCGCATCCATGCGAGGTTGTGATGCTGGAGTTGGAGCGTTATCAGTCGCTCGGAGAGGCGCTCCGCGATGCGCTGGAGCGGTGGGCGGGTTACACCTGCCTGATTGAGGCTGATCGCGAGCGCGAGAATTGTCGGCTGACGTATCGGCAGTTCAAGGAGCGGGCCCTGCCGCTGGTGAGCGCGCTGCAGCAGCAGGGTTTCGCCCCCGATACGCGCGCGGCCATCATCATGACCAATCAATCGAAGTGGTTGATCTCAGCCTATGCCATCTTTTATGCGGGCGGCGTGCTCGTCCCCCTCGATTACAAGCTGAGTCCGCGCGAGCAGATCGGATTGCTGCGGCATGCGCGTGCCTCAGTGCTCATCACGGAATTTCCATTCTGGCGCGCACTGCGACAAGAAGCCGGATGGCACGAGCTATCGCTGCGGTTGGTCCTGGTGACGGAAGCGCCGCCGGAGGCGGACCTGGGCGAGGCCGTGCGCTGGGAGGAATTTCGCGGCGATGGTGAGCCGACCTTCATTCCGCGCCGACGCCAGGACGTCGCCTGTATCGTCTATTCCTCGGGCACGGGCGGGCGTCCCAAAGGTTGCGTCCTGACTCACGAGAACTATCTCGAACAATGTCGCTCGCTCACGGCCATCTATCCCTTCTCTCCCGAGGTGCGCTACTTGAGCATCCTGCCGACGAATCACGCTATTGATTTCATGGTCGGGTTCATCGGCCCATTCGTCTGCGGGGCGACGGTCGTGCATCTACGCACGCTTCGGCCCGAGTACATCCGCGAGGCCTTCGTGCGCTACAAGATCACTCATATGACCGTCGTGCCGATGATCCTCAAGAACTTGGAGCGCGGATTGCGCGAACGGTTCGCGGCTCTCCCCCGGCACAAGCGCGCGCTGCTTCATGCGCTCATGCGGCTCAATCGGTGGCTCACGCGCCGGCGGCCGAACGTGCGGCTCAGCCGCCGCCTCTTCCCCGACGTCCATCGCGCTTTTGGCGGGCACCTGGAGATGCTCATCGTCGGCGGCGCGTTCACCGAGCCGTCCACATTGCAATTCTTCTACGACCTTGGGATTCCCGTTGCCAATGGCTATGGGCTCACTGAAGCGTGCACAGCCGTCACGGTGAATGATCTCCGGCCGTTTCGTGCCGACACCGTGGGCAGACCGCTGCCCGGCGTGGAGGTGAAGATCCTTGACCCGGATGCTGAGGGGATCGGCGAAGTCGCCGTTCGCGGGAAGAATGTGATGGCGCATTATCTGGACGATCCGGAGCTGACGGCTGAGACGATCGTAGACGGATGGTTGCTCACGGGCGATCTTGGCTGGATAGATGAGATGGGCCATCTGCATCTGGTCGGGCGGAAGAAGAACATGATCGTGACCGAGGGGGGGAAGAACATCTACCCCGAAGACGTGGAGACGTTTTTCGAGGGGCTGCCCGTGAAGGAGTTCTGCATCTTCGCGGCCAATTACCTATGGCCGGAGCGACGGTTGGGCCAGGAACAGCTCCTTCTCGTCGTGCATCCAGCGCCTGGGGAAGACCTCAGCGAGGTCGTGCGGCAGCAGATTCGCGAGCGCAATCGTCGGCTACCGGAGTATAAGCGTGTGCACGGATACCTCATCTGGGATCGCGACTTCCCGCGGACGGCATCGCTGAAGATCAAGCGGACGGTTCTGGCCGAGGAGATTCGCACGCGCCGGAGTCGCGCCGACGTCCTGTGGCTATGAGTCGAGGTCGCGATCATTTCTTCGCCATCGTCAATCCGGCTGCGGGTGGAGGACGGTGTGGGAAGCGGGCCGAGTCCGTGCTGGCCGAACTTCGGGCGCACGGCCTGACAATGGAGGTCGTCTGGACGCGCGGACCCGGCGACGCGACCGCGCAGACGCGCGCGGCATATCGCGAAGGGTATCGCTCCTTCCTCATCGTTGGGGGCGATGGGACGACGTTCGAGGTCCTCAACGGGGTGTTCCCGGAGGCCGAGGGCGGGCCCGAGCGTCCGCGTTTGGCACTGCTCCCATTGGGGACTGGCAACTCCTTCCTGCGGGATTTCCTCATCATGGGCGAAGCCGATGCCGCGCCGACCACCCGCATTCACTCGGGGGAGGCCGAAGAGGCGCTGCGTCGCGTCCAAGAAGCCATGCGCTATGGACGTACGCGGGCGTGCGATGTGCTGCGGCTCGTGCATCGCGACGGCGTCCTGTATTTCCTCAATCTCCTCAGCGTGGGATTTCCGGCCGATGTCGCGGCCGTGACGAACCGCTGGTTCAAGTCGTTCGGCGAAGTGGGCTATCTGCTGGGAGTCTTCGCGTGCCTGATGCGCCTGAAGCGACGCGCCTTCCCCGTGCGCGTGGAGGACGCGCCGGAGATGGACGCGCGCCGATGTCTGTTCCTCACCTTCTCGAACAGTAAATTCACGGGCGGGCGGATGTTGATCGCTCCTCAGGCAGATCCCTGCGACGGATTGATCGAGTATGTGCGATGGGGGCCTATTGGTCGGATCGGCCTGTTACGCAACTTGCCCGGACTCTTCGATGGCTCGCACATCGCGCATCCGTTGTGCGAACGGCAGGCCGTGCGGAGGATCGAATTCTCGTTGGAAGGCCCGGTGCCTGTGATGGTGGACGGCGAGGTGCTGCGCCTGCAGTGCGAACGGCTGGAGGTGCTGCCCGCCGCCGTCGAAGTCCTGATCTGAGCAGGAGGAAGGCTGTGAGGATCGAACGGCTGAAAGCGTTCGTCCAAGCGTGGCCGCAGCGCGAGACCTTGCGCAGACGTTGGCTTCGCCAGCTTTATCTGGTGCTCCGCAGCGCGTTCCTTTGGATCGTGAGCATCCTGCACTTCTTCCCCGTGTGCACGTTCCTCGTCCTGCTGGGGATGTTCATTGATCCGCGCAAGAACGATCGCCCGCAGCGGTGGTTCTTCCGTAATGTCCTGCGGCTGGCCGGCGTTCGCTTCCGCGTGTGCTACGCGCCGGGGTTCGACCCCGTGCGCACAAGCATCTTCGTCTGCAATCATGTGAACATCTTCGATGCGTTCGTGATCTATTCGGCCATCCCGCAGTTCGTGCGCGGGCTGGAGCTGGAGACGCATTTCAAGATTCCGGCCTACGGATGGATGATGAAGCGCTTCGGCAATATCCCGGTGCCGAAGGACACGAATAATCCGGCGGCCTTTCGCCGCTTGCTCCGGCGCGCCAAGCAAGCGCTCGATGACGGCATCAGCTTGATCATCTTCGCCGAGGGGACGCGGACGCGCACCGGGCGAGTCGGCCCTTTTCAGCGGGGAGCGTTCGTCCTGGCGCAGTACACGGGCTACCCCATCGTCCCCATGAGCATCGTCGGCTCGTATGAATTCCATCGCACGGGGAGCTGGATGCTCTACCCCTCGACGATCACCGTCTACATCCACGATACGATCGAGACCCGAGGGATGCGCAAGGAGGACATTGATGCGCTCATGGAACGCGTACATCGGATCGTCGCCGAGCCGGTCGAGCGCGCTCTCGCTCAGCGCGAAGGCGCGCCGGAGGTGTCAAGCGCGTCCTGGACCGCTACCGCGTTCAGGAGGCGGTGATGCGCTTGTCCACCTCCAAGCGGCTCGCTACACTTTGTAGGCCGAGAACAGCCTGGCGGTTGCCGATGAGAGCGAAACGGAATCCGATGGAGCACATTATCCGATCGCATGACGCTCTTCGCGGAGGAGGAAATGGCCATGGCGATCCCGTTTTCGACTCTCACCCGCACGATCCTGAGCAACGATCTCTTGGGGCTGATGGGGGGCATCGTGATGGCGGGGTTCTTCTCCTGGTTCCGGCGACGGCGGGAGGAGACCTCGGCCAGTTGGAATCGCTCTTTTGATGGAGGCATCGTGATCGAGGAGCCGGAACGCATTGCGCTGCGAGAGGAACATGGCGTCCGACCGCTCACGGAGGAGGAGGAGGGCACGGGAATCGATCAACTCCCGGAGGGAGTGTACGGGTTCACCAATGCCGTCGGGCAGTGGGACGCTCCGCTCTTTCGGAAGAGGATCTACCTGAGCTATGAAATGCACAAGCTGCGCGATGGCTCTCCCGTCCTGATCGGGTACGTCTCATCCGAGGATGCCGAACGGATGCGGCAGTCGACGGGAACAGTGACGATTCGTCTTTTCTCCGACCGGCAGGAAGCTGCTCCGCATCTTGTCCACATCCCGCTCGAACGGGTGCGGCGACATAAGCAACATTCGGAACGAACGGGTCAAGGCCTGGAGTTAGAACTGGAGCCTTGGTCGGGATGAGCGCTGGGGGGCGAACGTCTCTAGCGTGATCACTGGGAAAGGGGATGAACGATGGCTTATCGAAGCGACCTCGGCCTCCTTCTCGTTCGTGTTTGTGCCGGAGGCATGTTGGCGGCCTTTCACGGCTGGGCGAAGGTGAAATCGGTCTACGCGCTGCTGGTTCACGACCAGGAGTGGCGCTTTGTGCAGACGGTCGCTGGATTGGGCTTTCCGTTCCCGACGCTCTTCGCCACGGCGGCCGCTATTGCCGAATTCTTCGGCGGCATCTTGCTCGCTGTGGGGTTGCTGACGCGTTGGGCAGCGGGCTTGATCGCGATCACGATGCTCGTGGCCGTGTATCGGCATCTGACGACGGATTGGCGGTTCGAGTTGGCTGCGTTGTATCTGGTGATCGCGTTGCTCTTCTTCCTTGGCGATCCGGGCCGATGGGCGCTCGATGCGCGCCTGCGGCTCCGATGGAGGGGGAGATGACCTCGCGAGGTATTTCGGCAAGGGGGGTCATCGGTTGGCTGGCCATTGCGGCATTCGTCGCGCTCTATGGGATTGAGCTCGTCCATCATGGGCCTCCGGTTACGGTGCGCTGGGTTCGACAGAGGTTTGGCACCTCGGGGCTCATCCTGCTCAACATCGCCATCGTGCTGGCGTTCCTGGCGCTGCTGCCATATCGGCGGCCGACCAAACACATCTGGAAGTCGCGCGGGACGTTCATCGCCTTCGTCATCGCGCTCATGACGGAGATGTTCGGCTGGCCCCTGGTCATCTTCCTGCTGTCGCCGCTTGTGGAGATTCCCATTCTGGCACGCGAATATCGGCGGGTGTTCGGGGCGTGGCATCCGGAGGCGGTGGGGACGGCGCTCAGTTTGCTCGGGCTGCTGCTCATCGCCATCGGCTGGCGACAGATCCACCGCGCGAGCGGGCTGGTGACGACGGGCCTCTATCGCTACATGCGGCATCCGCAGTACACGGGCATTCTGCTCTTCACGCTCGGATGGCTCGTGCACTGGCCATCGGTGGTGACGCTCGTGCTCTGGCCGCTTCTGGTGGCGGCTTACGGATGGCTCGCGCGACAGGAGGAGCGACAGGCGGTGGAGGAATTCGGTGCGGCTTATCTCGAATACGCCGCGCGCACAAAGCGCTTCATCCCGTTCCTGGTATGAGATCGCGCGCAATGCGCTCAGAAAATGCAGAAGGAGGGCGCATGAGGAGAAGGCCCCACGTGCTCTTGACCTTCGTTGTCGCCGCGCTCTTGCTGGGGCAACGATCGTCGAGTCCTGACGTTGGTCTTCTCGCGTTCGGACAACTTCGGTCGGCGCGGGTGGTCGAGATCGAGCGAGCGATCCGAACCGAGATGGAGCGACAGCGGATTCCGGGCCTTTCGGTCGCACTGGTGACCGAACATCGGCTCCAATGGGCGAAGGGCTTTGGCTATGCCGATCTGGAGAACTCGGTCCCAGCGACCGAACGGACCGTCTATCGCCTGGCGTCCATCTCCAAGACGATCACGGCGACGGCCGTGATGCAACTGGCCGAACGCGGGAAGCTCGATCTGGATGCGCCCATTCAGCGATATTGCCCGGCCTTCCCCGAGAAGCCATGGCCGATCACGGCGCGACAGTTGCTCGCCCATGTGAGCGGCATCCGCCACTACAAGCGGCCGGAGGAGATCACGAGCACCCGGCATTATACGCGCATTGTGGACGCGCTGGAGATCTTCAAGGATGACCCACTGGAGCATGAGCCGGGAGCGCGCTTCACCTACACGACCTATGGGTACACTGTGCTCGGCTGCGCGATCGAAGGCGCCTCGGGGATGAGCTACCTGGACTACGTGCGGGAGAACATCTTCCAACCCGCCGGCATGGACCGCGCGCGCGATGACGACGTCTTCGCCCTCATCCCGCATCGGGCGCAGGGATATCGGCGGATGCCAAGCGGCGAGCTGCAGAATTCCCCTCTGGCCGACACGAGCAATAAGATCCCGGGCGGCGGCCTCTGCTCGACCGTACTCGATCTAGCGCGCTTCGCCATCGCATTGCAGCAGGGGAAGCTGTTGCGCCGCGAGACGCTCGAAAAGATGTGGACGCCGCAGATGACGCGCGATGGGCGCCAGACCTCCTACGGTTTGGGCTGGAGCTTGTCCGAGCATCGCGGGCGGCGCGAAGTCTTCCATACGGGGGGACAGCCGCGCGTGAGCACCTTACTTTACATGCGCCCGGAGGATCGGCTGGCTGTCGTCCTCATGTCGAATCTGGAGGGAGCACGCCTGCTGGATTTGGCTCGGCGAATCGCCGATCTCGCCTTGCAATAGAAAGGAGGACGAATGCGCCTCGCCTTTTATCAATTCGCTCCGGAGCTGGGCGCCGTGCCGAAGAACCGGGAGCGCCTCGCCGCCGCTCTTCATGGACTGGACGCGGATCTGATCGTCTTGCCGGAGCTGGCGACGACAGGTTATCTCTTCACAAGCCGCGAAGAGCTGTTCCGCCAGGCGGAACCCATCCCCGGCCCGACGACGGACCTGCTTCAGGCATGTGCCGCAGCCAGTGGTGCCCACATCGTGCTTGGGATCGCCGAACGCGTTGACGATCGGTGTTACAACAGCGCCGTTTTGATCGGCCCCCAGGGCGTCATCGGAATCTATCGCAAGATGCACCTGTTTCACGAGGAGAAGCGGCTCTTCCATCCGGGCGATCTCGGCTTTCCGGTCTTCGACGTGAAGGGCGTGCGAGTCGGCCTGCTCGTGTGCTTCGATCACTTCTTCCCCGAAGCCGCGCGGACGCTGGCCCTGCAAGGCGCGCAGGTGATCGCTCATCCCTCGAATTTGATCCTGCCGGGTCTTGGACAGCTCACAACGCGCGTTCGCGCGCTGGAGAACCGCGTCTTCTGGATTCTCGCCAATCGCACCGGCACGGAGACGCGCGGCTCGCAGCGTCTGACCTTCACCGGATGCAGTCAGATCGTTGCTCCCGACGGGACGCTTCTGGTTCAAGCCGCGCCTGAGGAAGAACGCATCGGCCTCGTCGAGATAGACCCTCTCGGCGCGTGTGAGAAACGAGTCACGCCGCTCACCGATCTCTTCGCCGATCGCCGTCCGACGTGGTACCGGCTGTGAGTCGTCAAGATCGGAACGCGCCGTTTGCCCGCGCTGATGCGCGCCGATATAATCCCATGACGTGGGCGATGTCTCGGCAGATGCGAACGTACAGGTCCGCGCGAGCGCGAATCGAACGCTGAGGGTGGAACCACTGGCGTTCGCGCGCGTTCCGGCCCTTCCCCCGCTCTTCCTCGACTTCCTCACCGACTTCGAGAAGGTCGCCGACTTTTACCGAGGGGGGCGGTTACTTTTCCCTCTTTCGGGGAGCGAGGGGGAAGAGCTTCGCGAGCGCGCGCGTCAGGTAGCCGCGCGGGATTTCGAACGAGCGGCCCTCTGCCAAGTCCTCTGCGAACAGAACGCGCGGTGGGGGGGCGATGAAGCGACGCTCGCCGCCATTCGGGAGTTGGCCGAGCCGGAGACAGTCGCCATCGTCACCGGCCAACAAGCGGGGCTCTTCACGGGGCCGCTTTTCACCCTCTACAAAGCATGGACGGCCATTGCGGTCGCGCGTCGCGTGCGTGCGTACGGCATCCGAGCCGCCCCGGTCTTCTGGATTCACAGCGAGGATCATGACCTCGCGGAAGTGACCGGCTGCGGCCTTCTCGGACGCGATGGCGAGTGGGTGGAGCTACGGTATCCCACGTCGGCGGACGAGCAGGGGAAGCCAGCGAGCGCGCTCGTGCTGGATGAGCGGATCGAAGCGGCGCGCGAGACGCTTCTTCGCGCGCTGCCGGATTCGGAGTTTCTGCCGGAGATCGCGGCGCTTCTGCGAGAGACCTATGCGCCGGGCGTCTCGCTGGTCGAAGCGTTCGCCCGCACGATGGCGCGCTTCCATGCGGGGACGGGACTCATTTTGCTCGACCCCTCGGACGAGCGGATCAAACGCCTGATGGCGCCCGTTCTCTCGCGCACCGTGCGCGAGTGGTCGCGCTTGAGCGAAGCGCTACGCGCCGAGAGCGAACGTTTGAGAGCACGAGGATACCGTCCCCAGATTCATCCGGAGAGAGGGAACGCTTTCCTCTTTCTGCTGGAGGGAGAGCGTCGCCGTCCCCTCCTATGGGAGAACGGACGCTTCGTCCGCCGCGACGGCGGGAGGGAATTCAGCGCGGAGGAACTGCTCGAAGAGCTTGCGGGAGCTCCGACGCGATTCAGTCCGAACGTGGCATTGCGCCCGATCGTCCAAGATGCGCTGCTGCCCACGCTCGCTTACGTCGGGGGGCCGAGTGAGATCGCGTATTTCGCGCAGCTGGGATCGCTCTATGCTGCGCTCGATCTGCCGCAGCCGCGGTTGTGCCCGCGTCTGTCGCTGACGCTCGTCGAGCCTCGTCCGGCCGAGCTTCTCGCGCGCTACGGCCTCGTGCTGACGGATCTTTTCGCCGGCGTTGAGGCTGTTCGGCAGCGACTCCTGGAACGGACGCTCGAGGACGTTCGCCTCTTCGAGGAAGCCCATCGCGCGGTGACCGAGGCCGTGGAGAAGCTGCGCCCACTTTTGCGAGATGCGGAGCCGACGCTCGAGCGGCCGCTTGAGCGCACCAAGGCGGCGATGCAGCGTCAGATCGAGACCTTACGGCAACACTATCTGCACGCGCGGGCGCGGCGAGACGAAGTGCTCTCCCGACAGGCGCAACGTCTGGTGCTTGCGCTAGCGCCCAAGGGGACGCTGCAGGAGCGCGCGGCGAATGCCTTCTACTTCCTGGCGCGGTACGGCATGCGCCTGTTCCGCGCGATCCGCGATGAGTTGGAGCTGGACACTCGTGCGCACGGCGTGCTCTTCCTCTGAAGCCTCTCGCATTCGCGTGACGCCAGCAGTCCTGGAACGGTTGGAGCGCGAGGCGCGCCGAGCGGCTCCGCGAGAGTGCTGCGGATTCCTGGCCGGACGCCGAGGCCTCATTGAGGTCGTCTATCCCTTGCGCAACGCGGCCGCGCGGCCAACGGTCGAGTACTTCGCCGATGTGCGCGATGTACTGGAGGCGTTTCGCACCATGCGGGCCCGCGGGGAGGAGTTGCTCGGCATCTATCATTCGCATCCGGCGTCGGCAGCGTACCCCTCGGCGACGGACGTCGAACGGGCTTACTATCCGGAGGCCGTCTATTTTATAATTTCGCTCCAGCCGACGCTGGACCTTCGAGCTTACCGGATCATCTCCGGAAAGGTCGAAGCGGTGACCATCGAGGTCGTTGAAGGCGCATGATCCCGCGTCATGGGGGAGATCGCGGGAACCGCGGCGATTGATCTCCTCCCTTCCTCTTGGGAGAACCCCCGCATGGGGATCCCTCGAAGGGGCGAGCGAATGACATGGGCGCGGAGCTGAAGGCCTTTTGGGATGCCCTGGCGCATCTGACGGGGCGCGAAGTGGCCGATATCGCGCTGGTGGCCTTCCTCATCTACGGCATCCTGAAACTGATCAAGGACACGCGCGCCATCCAGATGGTCTATGGGCTGCTCGTGCTCGGTGCGCTCTATCTGCTGGCGACGTGGGCCCGGCTCTCCACGCTGGAATTCGTCTTGCGGAATGCGATGCTCTATATCGGCATCGCCGTCATCGTCATCTTCCAGAACGAGATTCGCTCGGCGCTCGTTCAATTCGGTCGGTATCTGCCGCGCCCGTTCGGCGGGCGCGGATTGCGGCCGAGCGAATACGAGCAGTTGTTCGAGGAAGTGATCCTCGCTGTCACGACGCTGGCGGCCGAGCGGATCGGGGCGTTGATCGTCTTCGAGCGCAACGTGGGATTGCAGAACTTCATCGAAACGGGCGTGCGGTTGGATGCGCGCGTCTCGTATGATCTGCTGGTCTCCATCTTCAACCCGCGCGTTCCGTTGCACGATGGGGCGGTCATCATTCGGGGGGATCGCATTGTGGCGGCCAGTTGTTTTCTGCCGCTCACGCTGAATCCGCAGCTCTCCAAGGAATTGGGCACGCGCCATCGCGCGGCCATCGGGATCACCGAGGACACGGATGCCGTCGCCATCGTCGTCTCCGAGGAGACGGGCATCATCTCGTTCGTCGCCGAGGGGCACATCTCCCGTCATCTGGATGCGACGCGGCTTCGCCATTTCCTCCGCACCTGGCTTTCGGAGCCGCGTCGCGCGTCGCGCGAACTCTCCCGCGTGGGCTCGATGTAGTTTCGCGCGAGTGCGGCATGAGAGAGGAGCGACACGGTGGACGCCTGCTTCTGGATGCGCTTCGTCGCGCGATCCTCATGAATTTCGGGCTGAAGCTGGCGGCGCTGGGTTTGGCGCTGGGGTTGTGGTTTGCCGTCTCCTCCGAGCGTGCGCAGCGCGACGTGACGCTCTATAATGTGCCGGTGCGCGTGTGGACGGCGCGATCGGACATCGTGGTGACGAGCGTGGCCTATCGCGTCGTTGACGTGCGCGTGAGGGGGCCGGCCAGTCGGATCGCGCGTCTCAAGCCGGAGGATGTCGGAGTCTGGGTGGACGCGAGCTCGCTCGCTTCGGGGCAGCATCTGCTGACGCTGGATGCGAGCTTCGTGCGGCGACCGACGGGGATTGAGGTCCTGCGCATTGATCCACCGACGCTGCCCATCGAATTACAACGCGTGATCACGCACGCGGTCCCCATTCGTCCGCGTATTGAGGAGCGCTCGCTGGCGGCGAACTACGTGGTGCTGGGCTACGAGGTGCATCCCGAACGGGCGCAGGTCACCGGGCCGGAGCGGATAGTGAGCCAGCTCGAGAGCCTTCCAACCCGCGCGATCTCGCTCGCCGGGGTGAACTCTTCGCTCACGATCACGGCACCACTGGATTTGACGGGACTCGAATCCGCGCGCGTCGCGCCGCGGGAAGCGGCGGTCACGATCCACGTCGAGGAGGTGGTGGAGCGACGTTTTCCGAATCGTCCAGTCGCCGTCAGAGCGAAAGGCGTGGAGGTTACCCCCCGCGTGGTGGACGTCATCGTGAGAGGGCCGCGCTCGACGCTTCATACCCTGCGGGAGCAGGAGATCCGCGTGACGCTCTCGGAGGAGGCCCTTCTTCTGAAGCGCGGGGAGGATCGGGAGGTCGCTCTCGCCGTGCGCTTGCCCACGGGCCTGCGCGCGACCGAAGCGCGCTGCGAGCCCGAACGCGTGAGGCTTCGCTTCTTGAAATAGCTGCGGGCTGGAGGAGCGGATGGCGCGACTTTTCGGCACAGATGGGATTCGCGGGATCGCGGGCGAGTATCCGCTGGATGAACGCACGATCTTCGCATGCGGGATCGCCCTGGTGCGCGCGCTCGGTCGGCCGCTTCGAGTGCTCCTTGGGCGCGATACGCGCGAGTCCGGTCCGTGGATCGAACGCCTCCTCGCTGCGGGCGTGCGGGAGGCCGGAGGCGAGGTCGTGAGCGCCGGTGTCTTCACGACGCCGGGCATCGCGTATCTGGTGCGCGCGCATGCGGAACTGAATGCGGGCGTCGTCATCTCGGCCTCGCACAATCCGTATCGCGATAACGGGATCAAGCTCTTCTCCGCCGAGGGGATGAAGCTGAGCGACGCGCAAGAGGCGGTCATCGAGCGAGAGATCGAGGCGTTGGCGCGCGATCCGGAAGTTGAGATCCGAAGCCCTCAGGATGGTGCGCTACATCTGGAGTCCGAGGGGGAGCGCTTCGCGACCGAATATCTCCGATTCCTACGCGAGCGCGGCCTGGGGGCCTCAAGCGGAGAACGACCGCTTGCGGGCTGGCGGTTGGGCTTTGACGGCGCGCATGGGGCAGCATATCGGCTTGGCCCGCGCCTGTTCGAGGAGTTGGGAGCGTGCCTGGACCTCATCGGCACCGCCCCTGACGGACGCAATATCAACCACGAATGCGGATCGCTTTATCCCGAAGCATTGCGCCAGCTGGTCCTACGGCGCGGTTGCGACGTCGGCATCGCCGTGGATGGCGATGCCGATCGCGTCGTATTCATCACGCGCACGGGGGAGCTGCTCGATGGCGATGATGCGCTCTACATCTTGGCGACGTATCTGCAGGAGCGAGGCCAACTGCGCGGGAACGTGGTCGTTGGAACGGAGATGACGAACTTCGGGCTCGAACAAGCGCTCGCGCAGCGCGGGATCGCGCTGGTGCGGGCGAAGGTCGGAGATCGGTACGTGCTGGAGCAGCTTCTTGAGCACAGAGCCTCGCTGGGCGGGGAGCCTTCGGGACACCTCATCCTGCCGGAGATCAGCCCGGCGGGCGATGGCTTGCTCACGGCGCTGCTCATTCTGAGGGTGATGCGAGAGACCGGGCGCGATCTCACCGAGCTGCGCGCGGGGTTGACGCGCTATCCCCAACAGGTGCTCAACGTCCGCGTCCGGGAGAAGCCGCCGCTGGAGACGATCCCCGGACTTCCGCGTGCCATGGCCGAGGCGCGAGAACGGCTTCGCGGGCGCGGGCGCGTGCTCGTGCGGTATTCGGGGACCGAGCCCGTCGCGCGCGTGATGGTCGAAGCCGATGCGGAAGACCTGGTGCAGGAGGTCGCGACGACATTGGCCGACCTCATCCGCCGCCATCTTGGGACGACGTGACACGACGCAGAGCGCCGATGAACAGCTACATTCTGGCTTTGGATCAAGGGACCTCGAGTTCGCGCGCGCTCATCTTCGATGCGGAAGGTGGAATTCGCGGGTTCGCGCAGCGAGAGTTCCGCCAGATCTATCCGCGACCAGGGTGGGTCGAGCACGATCCCGAGGAGATTTGGGACTCGCAGCGGGAGGCCGCTCTTCAAGCGCTCCACGAGTCGGGGACCTCCCCGCGAGAGATCGCGGCCATTGGGATCACCAATCAACGGGAGACGACGATCCTCTGGGAGCGGGAGACGGGTCGGCCCATCCACAATGCCATCGTCTGGCAATGTCGGCGCACGGCGCCGTTGTGTGAGGAGCTCCGGGCCGAAGGCTTCGACCGCGTCCTCCTGGAGCGGACGGGTCTGGTGCTGGACGCCTATTTCTCCGGGACGAAGATTCGATGGCTGCTCGACCACGTTCCTGGAGCGCGCGAGCGCGCACGGCGCGGCCAGTTGTGTTTCGGGACGGTAGATACGTGGCTGATCTGGAAGCTCACTGGCGGGCGCGTGCACGTGACCGATCCCTCGAACGCCTCGCGCACATTGCTCTACAACATTCACACGCGCGCATGGGACGAGGAGATCCTTCGGCGGCTGGACCTCCCGTGCGAGCTGCTGCCGCAGGTGCGCGCTTCGAGCGAGGTCTACGGCGAGACCGAGCGCGCGATCTTCGGCGTCCCGATCCCGATCGCCGGAGACGCGGGCGATCAGCAAGCGGCGCTCTTCGGACAGGCGTGTTTTCATCCCGGCATGGCCAAGAGCACCTACGGGACCGGATGCTTCGTGCTCCTGAATACCGGTGCGGCACCCGCTCCCCCCAAACAGGGGGTGCTCGCGACGATCGCCATCGGATTGCGCGACGGCGTGCGCTATGCGCTCGAAGGGAGCATCTTCATCGCCGGAGCCGCCGTGCAGTGGCTACGCGACGGACTGGGGATCCTCCGCTCGGCGGAAGAGGTGGAAGAGTTGGCTCGCACGGTGCGATCGAGCGAAGGGGTCTACCTCGTCCCGGCCTTCGTCGGTCTGGGCGCGCCACATTGGGACATGTACGCGCGAGGACTCATCATTGGGATCACGCGAAGCACCAGCCGCGCTCATCTGGCGCGCGCCACACTCGAAGCCATCGCCTTTCAAGTGCGCGACGTCATCGAGGCGATGGAGGCGGCCTCGGGGATCACGCTCGCAGAGCTGCGCGCCGATGGTGGCGCCGCGCGCAATGATCTTCTTCTGCAGATTCAAGCCGATGTGCTCGGGCGACCGGTCGTGCGACCGGCGATCACCGAGACGACGGCGCTCGGCGCGGCCTACCTGGCCGGATTGGCCGTCGGCCTGTGGAAGAGTACGGACGAGATCGCCCGGCACTGGCGGGTGGAGCGGCGCTTCACCCCCGAATTGACGACCGCCGAGCGCGAGGCGCTCTACCGCGGGTGGAAGCGAGCCGTCGAGCGTGCGCGCCGATGGGTGGAACCGGAAGCGAGATGATCGAAGAGGGAGACGTGTGCGGCACCCGCTGCGTCAGTTGACGGAAAAGCAGTACGATCTCCTTATCATCGGTGGGGGGATTAATGGGGCTGGCATCGCTGCCGAAGCCGCCAGACGCGCGCTCAGGACACTACTTCTCGAACGTCAGGATTTCAGCAGTGGGACGACGAGCCGTTCGACCAAGCTCATTCACGGGGGCTTGCGGTATCTGGAACACGGCGAGTTCGGTCTGGTCTTCGAGTCGCTCCGCGAACGCGAAGCGCTCTTGCGTCTGGCTCCCCATCTGGTTCGCCCTCTTCCCTTCCTCATCGTGCTCCATCGCAACGGTCCATATCGTCCCCTCCGCGTCCGACTCGGATTAGCCGTCTACGATCTGCTCTCGTTGGGCAAGAGCCTGCCGGCGCATCGAGCGCTGTCGCTGGCGGAGGTATGCGAGCGTGAACCGGCACTCGTCACGGAGGGGGTAAGCGCGGCCTTCCTCTATTTCGACGCCCAGGTCACGTATCCCGAACGATTGGTCATGGAGAACATTCGCGCGGCCGAAGCGCGCGGAGCCGACGTCCGCAATTATGCCGAGGTGATCGGGCTGGTGATCGAAGCGGGAGCCGTGTGCGGCGTACGCGTGCGAGACCGCGTGAGCGGGGAAGAAGGCCTGGTCCGCGCGCGCATGGTGATCAATGCTAC
Source organism: Acidobacteriota bacterium (assembly GCA_030550025.1). GTDB lineage: Bacteria > Acidobacteriota > Blastocatellia > HR10 > HR10 > HR10. The sequence continues at coordinate 85,913 of JAUQQC010000012.1, forward strand.
CGGCCCATGGGTGGATGCCGTCTGCCGATTGCTGCCGCGTGCGATGCCGCGTTACATCGGAGGGACCAAGGGGAGCCATCTCATCGTCCCCAACCGATGGGGGGTACGCCATGCGCTCTACGCCGCCGCGCAAACAGATGGGCGCCCCTTCTTCATCGTGCCGTGGCGGGATTTTCTGCTCATCGGGACGACGGACGTCCGATACGAGGGTGACGCCGATCTGGCGCAGGCCGATGATGAAGAGGTCTCCTATTTGCTCACGGAAGCCCGGCGCTTGCTCGGCTCCGACCTCCGGCGCGAGGATCTGCTCTACGCGTACTCCGGCGTGCGCCCGCTTCCGTATCAGCCCGGCGTGCCCGAGGGAGCAATCACGCGCCGCCACCTGATTCATGATCACGAGCGCGAAGATGGGCTCGCCGGATTCGTCTCCATCATCGGAGGGAAGATCACCCCCTATCGGCACCTGGCCGAAGACGTCGTGACGTTCGTCTGCCGAAAGCTTGGCATTCCGCACACCGCTCGATCGAAAGAACGCTTCGAGTCTTTGCCTGGAGGCGCTCCCCTTCGGCCACGCGCGGTCCAAGAGCAAGCCCGAGCACTTGGCGTAGCGCCGGACTCGGCACGGCAGCTTCTGGAGCTGTACGGGAGCTTGAGCGTGGAGGTGCTCGCCCTCGTCGAGCGAGAGCGCGCACTCGGCCAGCGTCTTTGCCCGTATCATCCCGACATCGCGGCGCAAATCCTCTACGCATTGGAGCGCGAACATGCCGTTCGCCTGGCGGACATCTTCCTGCGGCGCACGGCCATTGGCTGGAGCCGCTGTTTAGGCCTCGTCTGCGCCCCCGCCGCCGCCCGCCTCATGGGCACCTATCTCGGATGGGATGAGCTTCGCGTGCAAGAAGAGATCGCCGCCTATCGAGATGAACTCGCGCGAACGTTCCGCCTGTTCATGTCCGTTCCCATGCGCTGATCCGCAGCGCGCTCTTGATCCTTCGCGCCGAGGAGGGGACAATGGCCTCTTGACGCGAGGGGAACGGGTTCCTAGAATTTGCCCTGCCCGAAGTGAAAATTTTTCAGGAAGGAGGAGGGAGTATGCGCAAATGGCGCTGTGCCCGCATTCGGTTCACTCGCTTCGCCGGGTGGCGGCATTTCCTCGCGCGCTTCGTCATCATCTCAGTGAGCTTGAGCGTGGGCCTCTCGCTGGCTTCGCGCGTTTTCGGAGAGACCGCGCAACAACCGCGCCCGACATCAGATCAAGCGCGGCCGCGCATCGAGCCCTCGCTCTTTGAAAACCTCGAATGGCGGAACATCGGCCCGGCCATCATGGGCGGACGCACGACCGACATCGAGGGCGTGCCCGGAAATCCGAACATCGTCTACGTCGCCACAGCCTCCGGCGGCCTTTGGAAGACGACCAACGGCGGCGTCACCTGGACGCCGATCTTCGACCGGCAAGGCACGATCTCCATCGGCGACATCGCGATTGATCCCCGGAACCCGGACGTCATCTGGGTGGGGACGGGCGAGTCCAACACGCGCAACAGCGTCTCTTTTGGCGATGGGGTCTACAAATCCACCGATGGGGGGAAGACGTGGCGGCATCTCGGCCTTCGAGATACGCGCCACATCTCGCGCATCCTGATCCACCCGCAGAATCCGGACATCGTCTACGTGGGCGCCGTGGGCCACGCCTTCGGCCCGAACGAAGAGCGCGGCGTCTTCATGACGACCGATGGGGGGCAGACCTGGCAGAAGGTGCTCTACCTGGATGCGCAACACGGCGTCTCGGACATGGACATTGACCCTCGCAATCCGAACATCCTCTACGCGGCGATGTGGCACTTCGAGCGAAAACCCTGGACGCACCGCAGCGGGAGCGAAACGGGCGGCGTCTTCAAATCCGTGGATGGCGGGCGAACGTGGAAGAAGCTGGAACGAGGGCTGCCGAAACTGCTCGGTCGCATCGGCGTGAAGGTGGCGCCGAGCAATCCGCAGATCGTCTACGTCATCGCCGAGTCCAAAGAAGGCACGCTCTTTCGCTCCGAGGATCGAGGCGAGACATTCCGCGAAGTCTCCCGCGATGTGCGCATCGTCTCGCGCGGATTCTACTACTCCGATCTGCGCGTGGATCCATGGGACGAGAATCGCATCTATGCGATCGCCTCGAACCTCTTCGTCTCTATTGACGGTGGACGCACCTTCCGACGCATCTCCGCGCGCACGCACAGCGATTATCACACGCTCTGGATTGATCCGACCAACCCGTACCGGATGTGGCAGGGGCAAGATGGCGGGATCGCCGTCTCCTACGATCGCGGAGAGACGTGGGAGTACGTCAACAACATCCCGCTCGGGCAGTTCTATCAGATTCATGCCGACAACCGTTTGCCCTTCTACTGGGTGAGCGGCGGATTGCAGGACAACGGGACGTGGGTCGGACCGAGCCGCACGCGCGAGCCCGCCGGCATCCTCAACGACGACTGGATCATGGTGAGCTTCGGCGATGGGTTCCACGTCATCACGCACCCGGACGATCCGAACCTCTTCCTCTCGGAATCGCAAGGCGGGAACCTCTTCCGCACCGATCTGCGCACGCGAGAGCAGCAGAACGTCAGCCCGCAAGCGCGCCGCAACGACGGCGGCCCAGTGGGCGAGTTGAAATATCGCTTCAACTGGAACGCGCCCATCGCGCTCTCGCCTCATGACAAGAACACGGTCTACTACGGCGGGAACGTCGTCTTCAAATCCACGGATTTCGGCAAGACGTGGCAGGTCATCAGTCCCGATCTGACGACGAACGATCCGCAGAAGCAGCAAGCGGCCGGCGGCCCCGTCTGGACCGAGAACACGACGGCCGAATATCACTGCACGATCATCAGCCTGGCGGAATCTCCGGCGCGCGCGGGCGTGATCTGGGCCGGCACCGATGACGGCAATCTTCAGGTCACTCGCGACGGGGGCAAGACCTGGACCAACGTCATCAAGAATGTGCCCGGAGTGCCCCCCTTCTCCCCGGTCTCACACGTCGAGCCATCGCGCACAAGCCCTGATGTCGCCTATGTCGCGTTCGATCGCCACATGCTCGACGACTACCGCCCCTATATCTTCAAGACGACCGACGGCGGACGCACCTGGACCAACATCACCGGGAACCTTCCGGAGAACGCTTACGTCTGGGTCGTGCGCGAAGATCCGAAGAATCCCAATCTCCTCTACGCCGGGACGGAGCTCGGGCTCTACGTCTCTTACACCGGTGGGACGAACTGGATTCCGCTTTGGATGAAGAACCTGCCGACGGTCGCCGTACATGATATCCTCATCCATCCACGCGAGAACGATCTCATCCTGGGCACACACGGGCGCAGCATCTGGATCTTCGACGATGCGACGCCGATCCAGCAGCTGAGCCCCGAAATCGTGATGAGCGATGTACATCTGTTCGACATCCGCCCGGCCCTGCGCTTCACCATGCGGTTCGCGCGCTACGGCATCGGGAACAAGGTCTTCACCGGGCCGAATCCCCCTTACGGGGCGCTCATCACATACTATCTTCGGGAGAAGCCCGAAGAGCGGACGACGGTGAAGATCCAAATCCTCGACGGTGCCGGACGGGTCATTCGCGAGTTGACGCAGATCCCGAAGGAGAAGGGGTTGAACCGCACGGCGTGGGATCTGCGCTACGAAGGGCCAAAGCTGCGACGCCCCCCAAGCCCTGAGGAGGTGGAATTCACCGGTGGTCCGCGCGGCCCCCAGGTGCTCCCAGGGACATATCGCGTGCGCTTGATCGTCGGCGAGAAGACCGTGGAGAAGCCCGTCGAGGTGCGGCTCGATCCGACGCTCTCCGTTCCCGAATCCGACTTGCGCGCGCAATTGGAGGCCGGCCTTCAACTGCGCGATATGATCTCGGCGACCAATGAGGCGCTCCGCGCGCTCGACAGCCTTCGGGATCAACTCCAGCAGATTGAGCGCACGGCTCGCGATCGCCTCGGGGAAGTTCCGACGGAACTCAGCCGCGCGCTCGCGGATCACCTCAAGCACGTGGAAACGCTGCAGAACGAGCTGGCGCGACCACAGAACGTGCCGACGTATATGACCGGCCCGCGGCTTGTGGAGCGGTTGGGCGGACTCTTCTTCGCCATAGATGGCCCCAATGCCGCTCCCACGCTCGCACAACGAGAGTATCTCGCCGAGCTTCAGCAGGAATTCGAGCAGAAGATCGGACGCGTGAATCAACTCTTGAGCGAGGCGGTGCCGAAGCTGAACGAGACGTTGCGCCGCTTCGATGTCCCGATCGTACTGCCGGGCCGGCCCATCGAACTCCCACGCCGCTGAACCTTCGTGGGCGCCTCGCGCGAGGCGCCCACGAGCGTTCACTCCTTCACCGTCGGACGTACATCCAGCCGCTTGACTTCGCGCGCCTTGAGCTCGAGGACCGGCAATTGCGCCACGCGCGCCGTCAGGAACTCGACCTCCTCCTCCGGCCGACGAAACGTTGGCCGTTTCTGGAACACGAGTAGGTAATACTTCCCCGGCGGAATCCCCTTCAGCTCATACCCCCCTTGTTGATCCGAGATGACCGCGCGACCATCGAACGAGCGTTTCTCGGCGAACCGCTTGGCGAAGTCCACGGGGATGAGTTGAACCACCGCATTGGGCAATGGGATCTCCGCCTCGCCGGCCAGGACACGCCCGCGCACGGTCGCTCCCGCATCCGAGAGGATGATCACGACGTCGGTCACGCGCTCGCCAGGGCGAACCGTGATCCCCTCGTTCGTGACCTCTTGATTTTCGTGGAGGACAGCCCGCAGGAAATAGGGCGAATCGGCGAGGGAGACATTGAGCAAAAATGTGCCACCGGGCACCCGCTTGAGCGTGAAATTCCCCTGCGGATCCACGCGCGGCGTAGTCATCACACCGATGCGCCGCTCCGTTCCCTTCATCCACAAGGATGGCACGAGCCGCACGACGTTCTCCGGCACGCGCCCATCCTCGGTGAGGATGCGACCGGAGATCTCCGCCGCGCGCTCCAGCTCGAAATTCACCTCGATCGGCTCGTTCTCAACGGTCACCTCCTGAGGGAGCGGTTGCGCATAATCTTCATAGATGGGGGTGAACGGCGAGACCTGAACGCGATAGGTCCCCGGCGTGAGCCCCTTCAGTTCGTATCGCCCCTGTTCATCGCTCGTCGCGCGAGCATTGATGGAAGGTGAGTCTACAGAATAAGCGAAGACGAGGACGCCAGGCGCCGGCTCCCCGCTCTCTTGCTTCCGCACGACGCCAGAGATGAGCGCGCGCCCCGACTCCGCCACGATCTTGAAATCTATGCCTGTCGTCTCCGCCCCTTCGACGACTTCGACCTCAGCCGCTTGCTGACGAGAGCTGACCCCAGGGTAATACGTCGCCGTGCCCTCTTGAGGCATGAGCGCGGCCCCCATGGAAATGCGAACGGCCTGCCGCTCCACCACGCGCGCGCTCACATAGTAGCGCCCCGACGGGAGCCCGTAAATCCGATAGATGCCCCGATCATCGGTCATTCCCGTGGACCCGAATGCGGACCCGACAGCCGCTGCTTGTAGGTCCTCTCGCTTTCGTTCGGCCATCACGATCGCGCCGACCAGGGGCTCTCCATCTTCATCCAGAACGCGTCCGGTGATGACCCCACCGCGCGCGAGCCGAAGGTCTATCGTCACACTCCTCCCCGCTTCGACCGTCACCGGCGTGGGTTCCGACGCCCCCCCCTCCACGCTGTAGGAAGAAGTCACATATCCCCCCTTCTCCGCTCGGATGATGTATGTGCCTGGCTCGACCTCTAACGTGTAGCGTCCGCTTCGATCCGTCCTTGCTTGAAACATCGCCGAGCCCCCACGCCGCTGCGCGATTACCACCACGCGCGAAAGCGGCTTGCCTTCGGTCGAGAGAACACGTCCGGAAATCCGAGCGCGCGGAGATTCAGAAACGACCTGCGGAGAGCCAAAGATCAACCCTCCGCTCAGGAGCCATAGCCCGATGGGAATGCTCATCCATCGTCGCATCGCGAGACCTCCCGAAGAGATGTTCCCCTCGGCCGAGAGTATACCTCACCCCCACCGAGCGAACAATACCAGACGCTGATGCGTCTTATGGCTAGCGGCTTGCAGCCAGGTGGCGAGCGTCAAGTTCTCCTCGCCCAGCGTGTGGAATTTTTCAAAGCCTCCATCGGGTGGGCGATTCGCCAATATTTCCGTACGCTGGCCAGATAGGCGCTCATATTAGCCGGCAGCCGGAACATGTTGCCCAAACTGCGAGCTTCGGCCTGCGACAGCGGCATGAGGTGTACACGAACATCGAGGCCTCCGGTTTGGCGCTTGATCTCATCAACCGCTTGGACCACTTGGGAGACATTGAACGCGCCTCCGGGTCCGGGATACGCCCAGTAGGCGGTTGTTCGAATCCCCAGGTCACGAATGAGGTTGGCATCCGGTGGGGGGGACTGAGAGCCGAGAACAATGTGTGCCCCAAACACGGGACCATTCTCGACCGTCGGCTGAGGCCGCACGGTGATTGTGGGGGGATCAGCTTCGGCTGCGCCCCTCGCGATCATCCCCATGCTCACGCTGAGCACAAGGGTAACCAGAAGGAGACCGAAGCTCGCGGCTTTGATTCTCGGCTTCATGGGTTGATGCTCCCTGAGGGACGTTGCTGAAACACTCGTATTTATTGGTGGGATTGAGTGGAACGGGCGGCGACTTTAGGACGCCGCACTTGGGATTGACCATGCTGTACCGGATTCCAAATCGCACCGAGCCAATACCCGCCTGAGCAGCCAGCTCAAACGAGCGCGGCATGAGGAGGCTGTCGCGATGGGCCCCTTGACTGGCGCCATAGCGATCGTTGCTGGCTGGCATTTTCTTCAGATACCGATCGAAGAAGTCGGCTATCATCTTGGTCAGCTCATCGCGAGTCGGGCTGATCGGCCCGCCCATGGGCGCAAACCCGTGCCCGGCGTTCTTCACGATCACCAGCGTCACAGGCACATTGGCTGCTTGCAATTTCTCATAGAAGATTTGTGATTGGCTCACGGGCACGAGCGGGTCACGCTCGCCGTGCAGAAGCAAAAACGGCGCGTCATCCGACGAGACCCAATGGACGGGGCTTGCTCGCTTGAGCGTCTCCGAGTTCCTATCTGAGGTGCCGAAGACTTGCTCCATCAGTCGGGGATTGGCTCCCTCAAAGAGCACGGTCAAATCTGTCGGGCCGAACATATCAACGATGGCCTGTACCCGGCTGGAGTAGTCAAGATACTGCCCGACTTCCCAGCCCGCCGTCTCGTCGGCAGTCCCCAAGAGCGCCACTAAATGCCCACCGGCGCTGCCGCCCCAGGCCCCGATCTTGTCGGGGTTGATGTTGTATCGCTCAGCGTTGGCTCGCAAGAAACGCACGGCGCATTTGACGTCTTCGATCATCGCGGGGAACTTGTAGCGCGGCGCGAGACGATAATTCACAGCAGCGATCAGATATCCGCGAGCGAGCAGCTCTGCGAAATCAAGCGTACCCGCGCCGGAGCGTTTGTCGCCGCCGGTCCAGCCGCCGCCATGCACGTAGAGCAACGCTGGGGTGGGAGTCATCCCCCCACCCCTGCTCCCCTCTCCCTCAGAG
>JAUQQC010000022.1 GCA_030550025.1 Acidobacteriota bacterium
GAAACTCGCCGCTCTCTCGGACCGCTCACCTTGGAGGGACTCAAGGAAGAAGGATTCGGATTGGTGCGAAAGGGGGGATTCGAACCCCCACGGCACGAGGCCACCAGATCCTAAGTCTGGCGCGTCTGCCGAGCTTCCCCTTCTTCCCCAAAGACTTACTCGCATCCAGCCTCCAGACAGTCGCATCATCGTAGCATCATATCACGGGAGAAGACGCCATGCCAGCCAAACGAGTCCGATTGCCGCGCGGTCGAAAGAGCCTCCCTCGAGGAATCGAATACACCGCTTCCGGAAAGTTTCGCATCAGCTACCGCGACGCCTTCGGTCGGCGACGATACGAGACTTTTCCGGATTTGGAGACGGCCAAAAAGGCCTTGGCCATTCGTCGCGCTGAAGCGGCGCGGCGAAAGCTTGGTCTTGAACACTCCCCGTTTCGGTTCGATCAGCTCCTTGATCGGTACGTCGAGTTTCTCCGAACCAATGGTCGGACGAATTTCGACCTGTGGTGGTCGCGGAACGGCTACCGCTTGAAGAAACTCGGCGAGGCGTTTCGGACGTTGCGCTTGGAAGAGATCACCCCGCGGCGCGTTGAGGAGTATCGGCAGCGCGAGATCGGCGGGGGACGAACGCCGGAAGCCGTGCGGCGCGATCTGGTCCTACTCAAAGGACTTCTCACAAAAGCGGTCGCTTGGGGATTGATCCACGAGAGCCCCCTCGCCTCGCTTCGGTTGCGTTCCCCCTTGCGGCGCGAGACGGTGTTGCCATCGCCGGAAGAGATCGAGCGCGTGATCGCTCAGCTTCCACCAGCCGTCGAACGCTTCGCGCGACTGCTCGCTCTCACAGGCTTACGGTTGAACGAAGGATTGACGCTAGAATGGCGCGACGTGGATCTTCGGCAAGGACTTTTGCGCGTGCGCGCGGAGAATGCGAAGAACCGTCGGGAGCGGATCATTCCGCTGCATCCGGAAGCCGTGCGGATCCTCCAATCCCTCGCCTGGACGGCAGATGAAGCGCGCGTCTTTGCGATGCTCACTCGGTCGGGGGTGAACTCGGCCTGGCGTCGTGCCGCTTGTCGAGCGGGAGTGCGGCTCAAAGGCCGATTCCACTTGCTCCGGCATCTCTTCACTTCGCGGCTCATCGAAGCGGGGGCCGATGTGAACACGGTTCGAGAGCTGCTTGGTCATGGCTCGCTCACGGTGACGACTCTTTATGCGCATTCGCGCCTTGAGGCGAAACGCTCGGCCATCGAGCGGTTGGCTGTGGTATAATCTCCAAGGCCGCGCTCGACGCGTGCCGGATGACGTCATCCGGTGCGCGTGACGCGTGATCTCGGCCACACGCGGCGCGGCCTCTCCCTGAGATGGTCGATCTCAAGGCCGAGGAGGAAGAAGGATGCGAAAGCACCTTCGACCTTCCTTGCAAAGGCAAAAAGTTTCCGAACTCTCCAATGCCATTCGAAACGGTTGGCTCCGCCAGACGTTTCAAGCCAGACAAAGCGCGTCGCCCAGAAAGACGGTCACTATGGGGATGAGCGCCTTCATTGTCTGGAGCCCACGCTCGGACTACGAGACGTTCCTCCCCCTCTGCGGGGACTTCCACGAGCAACATCGCGATCCCATTTTGGCGATGCGCGCCATACATGACGCGATCCAAGAGGAGACGCTGTTCGGCGCGGTCTGCCGATTGCTCACCGAGGCTTCCACCATCCGGTGGATCCAGGAGGAACTGCTCAAGGAGCTGGATCTGGCGAAGCTTAGGCACTATGAGGCGATCGCTCAAAAGGAGTTTGGGGATCCGAAGATCGGATTGGCGTGCGCGATCCTCCTCGGGTTGCCTCCCCACAAGGCGGCGGCTTGTGCGGTCGCTGTTCGCGGCGAGAAGAGGTTCGAAGAGTCCTTTCCGAGCCTCCGCTCCGCTCTCGAAAAGATTGAGTACGACAAAGAGCGAAAGAAATGGCTCGCTCTCCCAAAACCGGAGAGCCTCTCGAGCGAGCACTCTAAGCTTCTTCCGGCTTGCCAGAGGCTTCGGGAGCGCGCGGCGCATCTCCCGTTTCGGAAGTTCGTTAAAGAAATCTTGGAGAGGCGATTGGAAAAGGGAGCCCTCGAGATATGGGACATTTTGAAGGAAGGACGGATCCCGAACAATCTTCTCGAGAGCAGCGTCCTCTCTCTCTTGAAAAAACTACTGCTTGTCCTCGTTCTACCCGCTTCGGATCGGGAAACGATTCTCCAACTTCTCGAGGGGAGGACGAACCTGGGTCGGGAAGAGCAGCAAGTCGGCCTCGCTTATCTCATGGTCATTCTCCTCGCCCCACATATAGTCGCCGCCTTGGCCATCGTCATAAAGCACAGACTCGCTCAGTACAAAACACTCCCCTCCATCTTCGCCGACATTGAGCGCACCTGAGGCCTCTCTTGTTCTTCAATAAGTCTCGTAAGTCTCGACCCATCAATCACTAAAAAATCCTAATTTTTCCGGATGACTCAAGCCTCCTTTTTCTTGTAAGGTGGTTTGTGTGTCAAAGTTTCGAGAGGAATATGCGCAAAAAAATGGATGAGAAGATGAACGGTTCATTTCGAAGGTGCGGTAGTAGGAGATGGGCAAAGCTAGCTCATCGTCTGGAGGTGAGAATATGAACGGTTCGTTAGAATTCGCGGTGAGGGATCTCGCGCGTTCGGGATTGGACGCGTGGAAGTACATCAAGAGCGAGATCATCGTGCCGCTCTCTAGAGACCGACTTCGTGAGCTTGCCGCTTGCGAAGTCGGCCTTTCGGAAAACAGTTCGCTGCTGACCTATCCCGCGTACTTGATCCGCTACCCGAATACCAAAGGATATTGGCGCATTCGACTCGACGTTCCTCGGGATTTCGACTTGAAGTACCTGGGCCCTAAGGGGCGAATTGGAATCTTCTCGCTTCACGATGAGAAGACGTTCGAGCAGAAGTTAAAGGAGCGCTGCCGTGTGCACATCGTCGAGGGCGAGAAAAAGGCGATGGCGCTGGCCGAACGCCTTCCAAAGGAAGATCTCGTTATTGGGATCGGCGGGGTCTGGAATTGGTGCGTTGATCACGAACCGTTCCCGATTTTCGATAGCATCCCCGTCAGCGAGGTGACTCCCGAGCTGAAAAAGCTGCTCGAGGGAGAGCGGAAGGCGTTGTCGCTGCTACAAAAGAGTCGCTACTGGGGCAATCGCGAGGTCATCATCTGGCCGGACGCCGAATGGCAGCGCAATCGTTCGGACATCATCCACCCGATCGTGCGGCTTGGGCTCATCCTCGCGGAGCGAACGGCGCGAGTCTTCGTGCGCGCGTGGGGCGAGCGGCACAAAGGCATTGACGATGCGCTTGTGGCTGGCGTGCGAATCGAGGACATGGAACTTCTGTCGCTCACGGATTTCATGGCACGAGTTTCTTGGATGGGAAATCCGCTCATTCAAGAGATCGCAGCGCGAGAGCTTCCGGAACCAGTCTCTTGGAAGATCATCCAAACGCTCGCCAAAGCGTGGGAGGTTGATCCTGAGAAATTGGAGAAAAGGATTAAGGAACATCGGCGCGCGCTCGCTCGAAAGCGAGCCAATCAGAAGCGAGCGGAGGCCAGTTCGGATCAACCTGAGGACGAGAAGGAGCCGGAGGAGAACGCGCCACCAGTCAAGCTGCCGTCACTCAGGTGGATCTTGCGGTGGACGTCGGCCTTCATCCGAAGATTTGTCGTCCTCGATGAGCGATATGCCGATTTATTGGCACTGTGGGTCGCGCACACCTGGACCTATGATGTCTTTCGAGTGACTCCTTATTTGGCGATCATCTCACCGGAACAGGAATCGGGGAAGACGACGCTTCTGGAAGTTTTGGAACAACTCACCTACAACGGCAACATGTCCGCAAGCAACATGACCGAGGCCGCGCTTTTCCGCACAATCGCCGAGGAGCCAGTAACGCTGCTTATTGATGAGCTAGACGAAGCCCTTCGCTCCAATTCGGATCGAGCCAAAGCCCTGAAAATCATCCTGGACGTTGGATATAACCGAAAAGGTGCCGTTCCGCGATGCGTCGAGGACGGCAAGAGGGAGTTTCGTGTGAAAAAATTCAATGTCTTCTGCCCAAAGGCCTTCACAGCCATCGGGGAGATCGCTCGATTCTCCAAACCCTTGGCCAGTCGCTGCCTCACTATCCGGATGCGGCGAGGGGATCCACCAAGAGATTTCGATCTGGACGACCCCGACATTCAGCGGAGGATCAGTAAGTTTCAGTCTTGGATGCGAGCGTACCGAGAGCAGGCCCCCGAACGGCTTCGAGAAGCGCTCCTGGAGATCGTAAAAACGCGCTTCCGATTTCCAGGATTGAGTCCGCGCGAGAACCAAATCTTGCGGCCACTCTTATGTAACGCCAAATTGGCCGGTGAGGAGTGGGTCAAACGGCTTGAGGATGCTATTCCGCTGCTCACTCACGGACGACAGCAGGTGCAGTCGAAGGCCGGATACCTACTGGGGGCGATTGACGAGATTTTCCACCAGCAAGGGGCCAAATCCCTGTCTTCCGAAGCAATCTATCGCGCGCTTGTGGAGCGAGCCGAGAGCGACCCGGAACTCGACGTCTCATTGGAGTACCTGCGCGACTTGGATCCAACAGACAAGACTAAACGCCGAGGGGCGCTGGTTCTGGTCGGGAAGTGGTTGGCCTCGAGGCTCAAAAAGTACAACATCAAACCGCGACGCACCCGCGACAGATACGAGTGGGCACACGAAGACATCCACGCGGCCGTGAGTATCTGGGCTAGGCCTACTCCGAGGCGTGAGTACCTGGGCCAGGCCTACTCCGAGGATGCGGCGCAGGGCGAGCGCTTAAATTTGAACATGCCGGAGGAAGGTCAGGCCGCCCAGGAAGGAGAGCAAAAGGTGGATCTTCCGCATCTTCCGTGCATCTTCCGTGCATCTTCCGCAGGCGTAAGTCCCAGCAATGCAAGGGGTTACGTGGGGGCTGCGGAAGATGCGGAAGATACGGAAGATAGAAGGTATATTTCCCATGAACCCAATGTACAGCCCCTCCCCCCTGGAGCCACTTGGATACATAGCCCTTCTACCAAAACATCTTCCGTATCTTCCGTATCTTCCGTGTGGCAGCTAAGCCATTGGGAAATAAGTGGGTTAGCTACGGAAGATTATCTTCAGCAGTATCTTCCGTATCTTCCGTCGCAGTATCCTACGCAGTCAGCGCTCGATCTTTGCCCATTGTGCAGCCGGCGGCACGCGGAGGACGTCGGGTGTTGGGAGGTGGATTCAAATTTAAACCTGTCCAAGGGAGGGACCGATCCCGTTTGCCCAGAGTGTGGCCTGCGACACTCCGAGGATGCGGACTGCCTAGGTGCGGTGGTAGGCCAGACCGTCTCTGGCCAGGCGGCGCAGAGCGGATGTTCAAATTTGAACGTCCTCGAGGGAGGGCGCCCACCTGGAGTAGAGCAAGAGGCGGCCTTGGGTCACCCTGCCAGTGCCCAGGCCGCAAGTCAGTCAGTATCAAGAGGCGCCCCAATTTTAACACCAAATGGGGCGCTGCGGAAGAGTGAGTGTTCAAATTTAAACGCGGCGCGTTCCACGGAGGCCACGCGGCTCGAGTTCGAGCACTTGGGCCAACTCATCCCTCGTCCCCCTGGCAAAAAGTTTCACTGCCCTGACTGCGCGCAGGGGATGCGGCTGCTCGATGATCCAGACCGGGACGTTTGGTACTGCCGGTCCTGCCATGCCGCGTTCGAGCCGGTGGATCACATATGGTGGCGCCGAGTGAAGGTCGCGTTTGATCAAGGCGTGCCTTAGAGCAATGAGCCAGCGCGTCTTCGATCAACGGCGCGTTGTCTGGAGGTGATCACTATGAAGCCTGAGAGAACTGGACTGAGGAACCTTGATATACGGAATTGGCATCGTCGTTTAGGGGGCTGGATTACAGCGGTAGACGTAGACCTTGCGGAGTATTGCTACTTTTGCAAACGAGTTCTCGCTCTCTTAGAGATCGTTCGCGTGAAGGACGTTCGCCATCCTCCACGGAAGGCGACGACCATAATGAGGAAGCTTGCCAACGGAGTCAGTGCGAGAGGTTACTTAGTCGCCTACCGATCCGAAGGCGAGGAAGTTCTCGAGGTCGGGTTGCGCCGCGTCGTCCCTACTTGGGGCGCGTGGCGCGTCATGAGCGCTTCCGAGTTTGGGGAGTGGCTCATCATGCTTCATTTATCCTGTCCATGTTTGAGGGGGGAATGACCGTGGAGAAGAAGGGGAAAAAGCTTCTAGGACTCTGGGTAGATCCCGAGCTTCATGAACAAGTGAGTCTGTACGCCAGGCTCTTCGGCGTCTCGATCTCCGACTTACTGCGCGAGATCCTCTTCAAGGGTCTCCCTGAGTATGCGCCGAAAGCCAGCGAGCAGCTTGAGCAGCTCAGGCAGCAAGTTGAAATGAGCCGCCGTTGATCGGCATGACGCTCGGGAAGTAGTGTCGAAAACCGTTTGGCGCCGAGGACCCCGTCTTTCCCCCAAATGGGGGGAGGGACGGGTGTTCCTCTGGTGACTGCCGGCGGACGTTCGCTCCGGAAGGGGAGACGACAAGCGACAGCACACCGCGCTCCACGTGCGGCTGAGAGAACGGCCTCGAGGGAGAGGAAAGGAAGTGCGAAAGCTACTGTTGGGAGTCTTGGCGATTTCCACGATCGCGTGCGGCTGTGCGCCAGACGGCTTGGCGTGGCGATCTCGGATCTGGTGCGCGAGTCGGAAACCTTGCGCCAAGGTTGACGAGCGAGGCCGGCTTCGCGCCGACACGGCGGTCATGTTCGAATTTAAACATCGCGGCCTCGCCTCCAAGGAGAAATATCGGTTGGCGCCTTAACGTGGAAACGGTCTTCAAGTAATCCCCCGAGATTTGAATAAATTTGGACGCTTTGGACACGCTTGCTCACGCGAAAGGAGTCTTCCGGCTGCCCTGGGAGGGCCTTGGAGGGGACGAGGGAGGGGGTTGCTCCTTGACCTTTCGGTAGCATCACAGTAGCATCAAACCGACACGAGAGGCGGCGACTGGAGGGGAAGGGTGCTAGTAAGTCCTTTAACATGTTGGTGCGAAAGGGGGGATTCGAACCCCCACGGCACGAGGCCACCAGATCCTAAGTCTGGCGCGTCTCCCAGTTCCGCCACTTTCGCAGAAGTGGGACACTGGTGAGCCGTGGAGGACTTGAACCTCCAACCCGCGGATTAAGAGTCCGCTGCTCTACCAAGTTGAGCTAACGGCCCACCGCTTTCAAAGATCTGAGGTCGTAAATGTAGCCCGGAGATGGTGCCTCTGTCAAGATGGGCCGCTTCAGGCGGCACGCTCGATGCGTCGCACGACCAGGTCTTCGCCGAGATGGTACACGCATCCGGCCCCCTGTCCCGGCAGCTCGAAGAGGACGTCCTCGAACAGGCGCTCCAAGATCGCCCGTAGTCCGCGCGCGCCGATCTTCTTGGCCAGCGCCTCGCGGGCGATGCGGCGCAGCGCTTCCTCGGAGACCGTCAAGCGTGCTCCCTCCATCTCGAAGTATCGGCTGAACTGCTTGATGAGGGAATTGCGTGGCTTCACCAAAATGTCCACGAGCGCATCCTCGTCGAGCGGATCCAAGGTCACAATGATCGGCAACCGCCCGATCAATTCCGGAATGAGCCCATACTTGAGCAGGTCCTCGGTGAGGACTTCCATACGCTGATCCTGTCCGGGCGGACGGCCCGTGAAGCCGATCCCCCCCTTCTTCGAGACCCGATCTTGAATGATCTTGTCCAAGCCCTCGAACGCTCCCCCACAGATGAAGAGGATATGCGTCGTGTCGATCTGCTCCTGATTCGCTTGCGGATGCTTGCGCCCGCCCAGCGGCGGCAGCGTCGCCATCGTCCCCTCGATGATCTTCAAGAGCGCCTGCTGCACGCCCTCGCCAGAGACGTCGCGCGTGATCGAAGGGCTTTCGCTCTTGCGCGCGATCTTATCGATCTCGTCGATGTAGACGATGCCGCGTTCGGCCGCCTTGATGTCCCCATCCGCGGCCACGACCAATCGCGTGAGGACATTCTCCACGTCCTCGCCCACATAGCCGGCCTCGGTCAGCGTCGTCGCATCCGCGATGGCGAACGGGACCTTGAGGAACTTCGCCAGCGTTCGCGCGATGAGCGTCTTCCCCGTGCCCGTTGGGCCGATCATGAGGATGTTGCTCTTCTCCAGCTCGACATCGGTTTGCCCCTGATCGAGCAATTGCAGCCGACGATAGTGTTGATAGACCGAGAGCGCGACGCGACGCTTCGCATGTTCTTGTCCGATGACGTACTGATCGAGGAATGCTTTGATCTCCGCTGGGCGGGGGAGGATCCACGGCTCCGGCTCCACCCGCGATCGCTGTCGCGCGATGACCGAATCGGCCGCCGCATTCAACGCGCGAATGCAGCGCACGCAGACGGCCGCATCCGGGCCAATGCTCACGAATGTCGTCTCCGCGCGACCGCACAGAAAGCAATATTGCACGCGCCTGGCCATAGCCTCACGACCTCGGATGTTGCAATGTAGAAAAAACTCCCGCCTGCGTCAAGCATTCCGCCTTGCGCTCGCCGCCCGAATTGGCGGCACAAGCAGTACCAACGCCGTGATCGCGAAGACGAGTACAGCGAGTCCCGCCATGATCGTCGGCGCGACGACGGGCTTGGGCAGCGCGATCCCTCCAATGAGGAGGAAGGCGAGCACAATCGAGGTGATCGACTCGCCCGCGATCAGCCCCGAGGCCACAAGCGTCCCGACGTTTTCGATCCGCTCGCGCTCTCCCTCGGAGAGGGACCGCCGCCGGAGCACGCTCTCCAAGATCGCGCGAAAGAGGCCACCGACGAAGATGGCCGCCGTCGAATAGAAGGGCAAATACATCCCGACGGCGATGAGCATCACCGACGGCACGCGGAGCAAGATGAGCGCGAGCGCCAAAAACGCCCCCATGAGCACAAGTGGCCACGCCATCTGCCCGGCCATGATCCCTTGCGACATCATCGCCATCAACCCGGCCTGCGGCGCGGGCAAGGCCTCCGAGCCGATGGTGTAGGTCTTGTGCAAAACGATCAACGGGACCGTCAACACCAGCGCCGAGACCCATACGCCGACCATCTCACCGAGCTGCATCCGCCATGGCGTGCCCCCAAGCAACTGGCCCACTTTCAGATCCTGCATCATATCGCCCGCAATGCCCATCGCGCAGCAGATCACCGCCGCGACGCCGAGCACGGCGAGCACGCCGCGTTCGCCGCTGACGCCGATCCCCAGCAGGATCAGTCCGGCCACGATCAGAGTCGATAACGTCAGCCCCGAGATCGGATTATTCGAGCTGCCGATCAACCCGACGAGATACCCGGCCACGGCCGCGAACAACAATCCCGCCACGAGCATCACGAGCGCCGCGACGATGGCCGCCCCCACGCGCTCGGTGAAATAGTCGTAGAGGATGGCGATCGGAATGGCCAAGCCGAGAATCCCCAACAGGACCGCCCCCATCGGCAAGTCCTTCTCCGTACGGAGCGCCTCGCTTGAGGACGAGCCCCCTCCTCGAACCATGCGGAGCAGATCCTGCACAGCATGCGCGAACGCCGAACGCAAGGCTTGCCGCAATCGAGAGAGCGTGTAGAAGGCGGCGACGATCATTGCCCCCACGGCGAGCGGGCGCACTTGCTGTCGCCACACCGTCGAGGCGATCTCCATCCAGCTCCGACTCCCCACGGCCGATTCCAAATGCGGCCCGGCGAAGAGGAGCAGGGGGACGAGTAGTCCCCAGGCGATCACTCCCCCCGTGAAGACCAACGCGGCCAATCGCCATCCGATGATAAACCCCACGCCCATCAGCATCGGCGACGCCGAGGGCGTCACCCAGACGATTCCTCCTCCATGCTGCACCTCGGAGAGGATCGGAGAGGCAAACTTCCGAAAGGGGATGAATCCCCGCGCATACTCCTGAATGATCTTGATCCCGATCTCGTTCTTGAAGACTTCGATGACGGCGCTGAGGCCCATCGCGCCGAAGACGTAGCCGGCACCGGTCTGTCCCGCCTGACCGGCCTTGGTCAACTCCGCGCAGGCGACGCTCTCGGGAAACGGCAGCTCCGGGTCATGAACGAGCACGCGGCGCAAGAACGTGATGAACAAGACGCCGAGCGTCCCTCCGACGAGCATGATGAGCGTGCTCTCCCAATAGTTAAATTCCGCCCAGACCCCCGTGAGCAGAAAGGCGGGGATCGTGAAGATCGCGCCAGCGACCAGCGCCTCGCCCACGGACGCCGTCGTGCGCGCGACGTTTTGTTCGAGAACGCCGCCCCCCATCGGTCGCAGAAGCGCCAGCGCCATCACCGTCGCCGGAAACGTCGCCGCTACGGTCAACCCCGCCTTCATCCCCACGTAGGCATTGGCCGCCCCCAAGATGATCGCCAGCACGACGCCAATGAAAAGCGAACGAAACGTCAACTCGGGCATCGTCTGCTCCGGTGGAACGTATGGCGCGTCCTTGCGATTCATCGTCCCCCTCCTCCCCCTGAGATCTTCCTTATCATCTGCTTGGGCGCGCCACTGCGCGCCCGACGTAGTGTACGGAATTCCCCCTCCACCTTCAAGAGGCCGCCGCAGGTTTCTCCGTTGACGCGCTGCGCAGCCGTCACCTATAATGCCTGCCGACCGATCTGAGATAAAGGAGGATGGCAGGGACGATGACGATCACGGAACGACGACATGATGACGTAGTGATCCTCGACATTGATGGGAAGATTCTCCTTGGCGAGGGGGATGTGCAACTGCGGGAAGCCATTCGTCGCCTCTTGCAATCGGGTGCTCGGAAGATCCTCCTCAACCTGGCGAACGTCCCGTATATGGACAGCGCTGGGCTGGGCGAGCTGGTACGCGCCTATACGACGGTACGCCGAGAGGGGGGCGAGCTGAAGTTGCTGAACCTCACGGCGCGCATTCAGGACCTGCTGACCATCACTAAACTGATCTCCGTCTTCGAGTCCTTCGATTCGGAGGAAGCGGCCCTCAAGAGCTTCGCCTCGTGAGCCGCAGCGGCGCTCAACGGCCGCGCCCGGAGAGCATCCGCCAGCGCGCGCGATCCGCCGGCGTCGGCAACGAGATGCGCTTCGCCCCAGCGAGCTTCGCCTCGTCGAAGGCCGCGATCATCGCCTCGAAGGGAGCTTCCGGATCCGTATCAATGATCACCGGCGTATTCGCATTCTGCTCGATCTTCCCCTTGATGGCCGGACCGAGATCCTCGATACGAATCGGTTGTTCGTTGAGCAGATATTGCCCGTTGGCGAGGACTCTGACGTAGAGCGCTTGCTCCGGTCGCACATGCACCATGAGGTTAGGATCCTCCGGCGGCAGACCGAAACTCAAGCCCTTGATGGCCGCAAACGCCGCCGTCAGCATGAAGAAGATGATGAGCAAGAAGGCGATGTCCGCCATCGAGGCCGTGGGGATCTCCGACGGAACCTTCCGACGCGGAACGCGCATGATGCCCTCCTCAACTCGGCCGCCGCGGCGGACGCCCTTCGGTCAGAAAGTAGACCGTTCGCGCGCGACTCAAGCGCAACCGCTCCAAAGCGAACTCCACCAGTTGATACGGCACGGCCCGATCCGCCTTCACGATGAAGGGCCGATCGGGGTTGCGTCGCAGCACATCGGCGATGAAGCGATCCAGCTGTTCGATCGTCTGCACCGTCTCGGAATGCTCCCCATCGGTGACTTTGATCATGCGGTCCACCGTGATCGTGATGAGCGCGCTGTTGCGATAGACGTCCTCGCGGTTGACTGAAGTCGGCAAATCTACGACCGTCTGATCCGTGGTGAACACCGTCGTGACCAGGAAGAAGATGATGAGCAGGAAGGCGATGTCCGCCATCGAGGCCGTGGGGATCGTCGGCGCGATCCGGTGGATGCGCCTCCTCAACTGCAGCATATGCCGTCCTCACCGCCCAGCCATCGGCGTCTCGATCTCCGGCCGCGGCAAATAGGGCTCCATCTCCTTGAGCGTCTCCAGGAGCATGGCGCCGGCCGTCTCCATGCTGAGCGAGATCTTGCTCACCCGCGTGGTCAGGTAATTGTAGGCGGCCTGCGTCGGCAATGCGATGATCAATCCCGCAGCCGTCGTGATCAACGCTTCCGAGATGCCACCGGCGACCGCGCGCGGATTCCCAAGACCGACCTCCGCCACACGATCGAAGGCGTTGATCATCCCCGTCACCGTCCCCAAGAAGCCGAAGAGCGGCGCGATATTGGCGACCGTCGCCAGGACCCAGAGGAATCGCTCCAGCCGCGCGACCTCTTGCGTCGCCACGATCTCCATGATCCGCTCGATCTCCTCGGCCGGCTTACCGATCTGCAGAAGCCCCGCCTTCAACGTATTCGCAATCGGCCCCTGGATCGTATCGCAGACGCGCACAGCCCCTTCCAGATCGCGGGCGTGCAGCGCGCGACGGACGCGGCTGATGATCTCCGCCGCATCATCCTTGACCCGATGCAGCACCCAGCCGCGCTCGATAATCACCACCAACCCGGCCAACGAACAGATCAACAACGGATACATGACGGGGCCGCCTCGCTGGAAGTAATCCACGAGCGTCCCCCATCCGATCAAAAGGAGCGGTATGCTCACGATGAGATGACTCACCACGGTTCACTCTCCCGGCTTGGCCATGTTTCGCCCCAAAAGATGTACGATGTGAGGCCGAAAAGTCAACTCACTCTCCTACGATTTGAAGGATGAGGCGGCGTTGACGCGGATGCGTGTCGAAATCAATGAGGACGATTTGCTGCCAGGTGCCGAGCAACAATTCTTTATTCACAAACGGCACGGTGAGCGACGGCCCCACCAGCGCCGCGCGGACATGGCTGTGCCCGTTGTCATCAATGGTATTATGCCGATACGGCGCGCCCTCCGGAATGAGTCGGCGGATGGCCTCCGCCAAATCGGCGACCACATTCGGCTCGTATTCGATCGTCGTCACTCCAGCCGTCGAACCCGGCACGAAGACCGTCACTGTCCCTGAGGAGATGGCGCTTGAGCGGACGGCGCGCGCGACCTCCGGGGTGATGTCCCGCACCTCATCTCGCCCTTGCGTCGGGATCGTCACTTGCTTCGTCTCGACCGCCATAGCGAAGGAGAAATCTTAGCGAAGTCGCCGAGGCTTTTCAACGGCGCGTGGACGACCTCGACCGGAGCACGCATTGGCCTCGGCACGTGTCATCCCGTATAATGAACGCTCTTACACCATGAACCGCGTCTACAACTTCTCGGCCGGGCCGGCGATGCTCCCGCTGCCGGTCCTGGAAGAGGCGCAGCGTCATCTGCTGGCGCTGCCGGGCGTCGGCATGTCGGTGTTGGAGATCAGCCACCGCTCGCGATGGTTCCAGGAGCTTCGAGACGAAGCCGAAGCCAATCTCCGAGCCTTGCTTCGAGTGCCCGATCATTACCACGTGCTCTTTTTGCAAGGCGGTGCGAGCTTGCAGTTTTCAATGGTTCCCATGAACTTGCTGCGTGGTCGCCGCGCGGCCGCTGAGTATATCCTCACGGGTTCCTGGAGCGAACGCGCCGCCGAGGAGGCGCGTCGCGAGGGTCAGGTACGCATCCTCTGGAGCGGACAGCCGGAGCAGTACAGGCGCGTACCTCACGCAGAGGAGATCCGCGTTCACCCGCAGGCCGCCTACGTCCACTTCACCTCGAATGAGACGATCCAGGGCGTGCAGTTCGCCAGAGAGCCGGAGACGGGTGATGTGCCACTGGTCTGTGACGCTTCATCGGATTTCCTCTCTCGTCCCATCCCCATCGAGCGATACGCCCTGCTCTATGCCGGCGCGCAGAAGAACGCCGGACCGGCCGGCTTGACCATCGTCCTCCTGCGCGAGGATCTGCTCGAACGCATCTCCGACGACCTCCCCTCTATGCTCGATTATCGCGTGCACGTGCGACATCGCTCGACCTATAACACCCCGCCCGTGTTCGCCATCTACATCTTCTTGCTCGTCACCCGCTGGCTCCTGCGGGAGATCGGCGGCCTGGAGCGTATGGCCGCGCTCAATCGCCAGAAGGCGCAGCTCCTCTATGACGTCATTGACCGAAGCGAGGGCTTCTATCGCGGTCACGCGCACCCGGAGAGCCGATCCATCATGAACGTGACCTGGCGGTTGCCGAACGAAGAATTGGAGCGAACGTTCTTGCGAGAGGCCGAAGCGCGCGGACTCTATGAGCTCCAGGGACATCGCTCGGTTGGTGGCCTGCGCGCCTCGCTCTACAACGCGATGCCCCTTGAGGGCGTGTGCGCTCTCCGCGACTTCATGTTGGAATTCCGAGAGCGATACGACCGACGTCGGTGAATCGCCTCACGGCGTGCGCCCGAACGGGTCCGCATGAGAGCGCCTCCTCGGATCCCCCCGCGAGGGCGAGCACCATCACCGGAGGAAGTTCGGGCACATCTGCGCAAATCGGCAGGTGGTCAGAGCGCGCGGCGGTGGCCGTCTCTGTCCCCCCAGCAAGAGATTGACAGGAGATCAAAAGCTCGGCTACGCTGAAACCGACGATGATCCTTGGGCGCGTCATCGGCACGGTCGTCGCCACGCAGAAGAACGAGCGCTATCGCGGCGCGCGCATTCTTCTTGTGCAGCCGATTCAGCCTGACGGCAGCGAGCTCGGGACGCCGATCCTCGCCCTGGATGCTGTGGACGCTGGCGTGGGCGATACCGTGCTCGTCGTCCAGGAAGGATGGGCCGCTTCGACGGCCGCCACGGGCGAACCGGGCGCGGCCATTGATTCGACGATCGTGGGCGTCGTGGACGCCATCGAATGGTCCGCCCCTCCCTCTTCCTGAAGCACCACCGCCTGGGGAAACTGTCGCCGTTTGACCACACCCGCTGTGGCGAATACGCCGCACTGTGAGAAAGAGCGCATCTTCCCCGAAGCGCCGATCCCCCAAAGGATGTAGGGCCTCCGGGGAATGGGTGATCACCTCGGGGCTGCGGCACAGGGCTTGCATGCTTTTTTGCGTATGCGCTCGCTTCAGCAGACGCTCGCGCGTCCGGTAGAGGTCGAAGGGATCGGACTCCACACGGGAGTGCATGCGCGGTTGCGAGTATGTCCGGCTCCGGCGTACACGGGACTGCTCTTTCGCCGCGTGGACCTCGATGGGTTCGAGATCCCGGCTTCGCCGCAATATGTGGCGCACGTCAGCTACGCGACCGCCCTCGTACGCGCAGGAGTCATGGTCGCGACGGTCGAACACTTGTTAGCTGCGCTCTACGCCTGCGGCGTGGACAATGCCATCATCGAGCTGGATGCTCTGGAAGTTCCCATCCTCGACGGCAGCGCTGCGCCCTTCGTTGAGCTGCTCGCCCGTGCTGGACGCCGAACACTGGACGCGCCGCGACAGTATCTGCGCGTCCGAAAGCCGATTCGCGTCGGAGATGGCCAGAAGCACATCACCCTCACTCCGGATACGTGCTTCCGCTTGAGCTGTACGATCGAATTCATGCACCCGATGATCGGACGGCAGCACCAAGAGCTGATCGTCACCGAAGAGACCTTCGTCGAAGAGCTGGCGCCAGCGCGCACGTTCGGGTTCCTCGAAGATGTTGAGAAGCTCCGCCAGATGGGACTCATTCGCGGCGGTTCTCTGCAAAACGCCGTCGTCCTCACGCGCGACGGCCTCCTCAATCCGGAAGGCCTGCGATTCCCGGACGAGTTCGTGCGCCACAAGATGGTGGACTTACTCGGAGACCTCGCGCTCCTTGGGCGCCCCTTGCTCGCGCGCGTGGAGGCATGGCGCCCCGGCCACGCCATGAATGCGACGGCTGTCGCTACCCTCTTGCGCGATCCTACAACTTGGGAGTTACTGTCTCCCCCCCACCAGAGTCCAATTAACGCGCGCCCCCACGCCGACGAATGAATGCGATCTATCCCCCAGGCGGCGATGGTTCGTCCAAGAGCGAGCGGACCGCCTGCAACAGCTCCTCGACCCGATAGGGCTTTTGCACGAACCGCACATGGGGATGCCTCGGGAAACGCGCCTCCAGATCCTCCAAGCTATAGCCGCTGCAGAGGACGACCTTCACCTCGGGATTCATCTCCACCAACTGCTCGTAGCACGTGAAGCCTCCCATGCGAGGCATCGTCACATCAAGGATCACAAGCGCGATCTCCCCTCGCCGCTCCCGATAGATCTCAAGCGCTTCGACACCATCCGAGGCCAGGAGCACATCATAACCGTGGCGCGTGAGAATGAGCGTGGCGACGCGCCGCACCGCCGGTTCATCATCTACCAGGAGAAGGAGCGGACGTGCAGGCTCTGCGGAGACCTCGGGCACAAACGCCTCCGAAGCCGCCGGCAGATAGAGCGCGAACGTCGTCCCCTGTCCCGGCCGGCTCTCAACGTCAATGAATCCCCCGGCATTTTTCACGACGCCATAGACGACCGCAAGCCCCAAGCCCGTCCCTTTCCCCACCTCTTTCGTCGTGTAGAACGGATCGAAGATGCGTGGGATCTGCTCCGGCGCGATCCCAACGCCAGTATCGGAGACCTCCACCACGACGTACTCACCGACGAGAACCTCGCCCGCCCGCACGCGCGGATGATCCGGCGAGAGAACGACGTTCTTCGTTCGAAGCGTCAACTGCCCACCTTCCGGCATTGCATCGCGCGCGTTCACGCAGAGATTTATGAGCGCTTGCTCCAAATGCATGGGATTGATGCGAACGGCTCGCACGTCCGGAGCCAACTCCGTCCAAATGTCAATGCTGGTGTCGAAAGACCCCCGCAACAAGCGCACAATCCGTTCCACCACATCGTTCACGTTCACCAAGGCAGGCGGAGCCGTCGAAGGGCGACTGAAGAGCAGAAGTTGTGACGTCAGCTCGGCCGCCCGCTGCGCCGCTCCTTCGATCGCCTGAAGGGACTGGCGCGCCGGATCCTCCGGCCGCAACCGGGCCAGGAGAAGCGACGTATAGCCGAGGATCACCGTGAGCAGGTTGTTGAAATTGTGCGCGATCCCAGCGGCCAACGTGCCGACGCTCTCCAATCGTTGCGCGTGCAAGAGCTGTTGCTGTAACCGATGCCGCTCCGTCACGTCAATGAGCAATCCCTCGTAGTACAGCACGTTCCCCTCGGGATCGGTCACCTCTCGGGCATACTCCTGCACGAAGATGAGCCCGCCGTCCCGACGGCGTAGCGCGAATTCCACGCCGTCAAGCCGCCCCCTACGATGCAGGATCTCCATGTTCCGCCGGCGCTCGGAGACATCCACGTAGAGATCGCGCTCGATGTCCACCTGCAGCAGTTCCTCCACCGAATCGTACCCGAGCATCCGCGCCAGCGCCGGATTCGCCGCGAGGATTCGCCCCTGAGGGGTGCTTTGATAAATGCCCACGATGGCGTTCTCGAAGATGCTGCGGTATCGTGCCTCCAATTGCCGAGCCTGCTGATACAACTCCGCATGCCGCAACGCGAGCCCCACTTGGTAGCTGACGGCGCGAATCAACTCGATCTCCTCCATGCTCCAGGTCCGGGTCCGATTCACCATCGTGAACCAGAGAACAGCCTGAAGTCGGTCCCCGTGAAAGATCGGCGCATAGAGGATCGAGCGCACGCTCAGAGCGCGATACTGAGCGAGCACCGGTTGGGCCAAAGGATGCGCCTCCACATCGTGGAGCGCCAACACGCCAATGCGCCGTGCGGTCTCAACAAGAGGTGCGTAATCCGAGAGCCGATACCGCGGCTGAGCCGGGGGAACACCCGGTTTGCAGAATTGATGAATGGACTCGACCAGGTCTTCCTCCTCGAGGATACGAGCGAAAACTGCACGATCCACATCGAGGAACCGCGCCAACTCCTCAAGAGAATGCCGTGCGATCTCTCGGGCGTCGAGCGACTCATACATCCGCTCGATGAGACGCCGCAATAACAGCTCCCGCGCGATCGCCTGGCGTACTTCCGCATAGACTCCTTCTAGGTGCGCAGCGCTCACAAGCAGCGTTCGTTCTGAGAGCACCGGGAGCGCGCTCATCCTTCCTTGCTCCGAAACTCGCCGATCCATAGCGCGAACTTTATGCCGATCGTGAGGACCCTGTCAAGTTTTCGCCGCCCCCCCTCGCCGACGAAGGTCCCTTTTGACTTTCTCCCCCACCATCGGATATGGTTCTGAGCTTCGTTCCGAAGCGCACCAGGGAGCTCGCTTCCGAAAAGTCGGGAGCGAACGAACCCGACGCTTCCGCGCGAAGCTCCAGGATCGGGATAAGACCTGCCGCGAGGGAGATGATGTGGGGAGAGCTCTTTCGGCGCAAGAGCGTGGACGCGATCCTCATCGAGAGCGAGAAGCCCGAATATCAACTCAAGCGGGCGCTCACGGCGTGGGACCTGACGGCGCTTGGCATCGGCGCCATCATCGGCGCGGGGATTTTCGCGCTGACGGGCACGGCGGCAGCCGGCACCGTAGACCCGGTCACCGGAGAAGTCCTCCGTCCCGGCGCTGGCCCTGGATTGATCCTCTCCTTCGTGCTGACGGCCATCGCCTGCGCTTTCTGCGCACTCTGTTATGCCGAATTCGCGTCGCTGATCCCGATCTCCGGAAGCGCCTACACCTACGCGTATGCCACGCTCGGCGAGCTGCTCGCCTGGATCATCGGCTGGGACCTGATTCTCGAATATGCCGTCGGCAATATCGCCGTGGCTGTGAGCTGGTCGGGATATTTCGTCGAACTCTTGCGCGGGCTTGGCCTGGAGATCCCCCCCGAGTGGCGATGGCTCACGGTGAGCTATAATGTCGGCCTCCACACGCCGGAGATCGTCGCGCATGCTCCGCGTCTTTTCGGCCTCCCTATCATCGTTAATCTCCCAGCCTTCGCGATCGTCGCTGTGCTTACAGTGCTTCTGGTCATCGGGGTCAAAGAGAGCGCGCGCTTCAACGCCCTCATGGTCATCGTGAAACTGCTCGTGCTGCTCTTCTTCATCGCGATCGGGTTCTTCTACGTGAAGCCGGAGAACTGGCAACCGTTCGCTCCCAATGGTTGGAAGGGGATCATGACGGGCGCGGCGCTCGTCTTCTTCGCCTACATCGGTTTCGACGCCATCTCCACGACAGCCGAGGAGACGCGTCGTCCTCAGCGCGATCTCCCCTTGGGCATGCTCGGCTCGCTCGTCATCTGTACGATCCTCTATGTGATCACGGCGGCCGTACTCACGGGGCTCGTGCATTACTCGGAACTGAACGTCCCGGAGCCGTTAGCGCTCGCCCTGCGCATCCTCGACTTGGATTGGGCGGCGGGGATCGTCGCCTTCGGCGCGGTCGTCGCCACGACCTCCGTCTTGCTCGTCTTCCAGATGGGGCAACCGCGCATCTTCTTCTCCATGTCGCGCGACGGACTGCTGCCGGAGCGATTCGCGCGCGTGCATCCGCGATTCAAGACGCCGTACGTGACGACGATCCTCACGGGCGTCGCCGTCGCCGTTCCGGCCGCCTTCGTGGACATCGGCGAAGCGGCGGAATTGACTAACATCGGCACGCTCTTCGCCTTCATCCTCGTGTGTGCGGGCGTGATCGTTTTGCGCTATACGGATCCCGATCGGCCACGTCCATTCCGCACGCCGTTTGTCCCTCTGGTCCCCCTCCTCGGCATCTCCAGTTGTCTCTACTTGATGCTCAGCTTGCCGCGCCTCACTTGGATTCGATTCGGCCTTTGGTTGGCGTTGGGATTGCTGATCTACGTCTTTTACGGGATCGCGCACAGCCGATGGATTCGTCAGCAGACGCCCCGGCGCCCGCTGCAGATCGCCGGACTCGGCGTCTCCCTCATGATCCTCGCGCTTGTCGGCTTCGCCGCGAGCCACCATTATCAGGAGCTGATGGCGAAGGCCATGCGGGACGATTCGAGCCTGCTGCTGGCATACGCAACGCGAATGTATCACCTGACCCGCTTGGGGAGCGCGGGGGGCCTGGGCAGCGGAGGTGTGCTATTGCTCATCGGCCTGTGGCTGGGACGAAAGCGCTGGAGATAGCCGTGGTCACTTCGTCTTCTGCGGATAGGGGCAGAGGGTTTGCAAGATGCACTGCCCGCAGAGCGGTCGGCGCGCGCGACACGTCTCCCGCCCGTGAAAGATGAGCCGGTGGCTGAAAGCGATCCATTCCTCCCTGGGAACGAGCGCCATGAGCTCTCGCTCGACCTTGTCTCGATCCGCGTGCGTCGTCAATCCCAGGCGTTGCGCGACGCGCAAGACATGCGTATCCACGACGATGCCCGAGGGAATGCCGAAGGCATTTTGCAGGACGACGTTGGCCGTCTTCCGCGCAACCCCGGGGAGCGTGAGCAACCCCTCCATCGTCGCCGGCACCTCTCCCCCGAAATCGGCGACGATCTTTTGACACGCAGCTTTGATCGCCCGCGCCTTGTTCCGATAGTAACCGGTGGGCCGGATCAGGCGCTGCAGCTCGCGCAACGGGGCGGCAGCATAATCTGCGGCCGTGCGATACTTTTGGAAAAGCGTAGCCGTGACCTGATTCACTCGCTCATCGGTGCATTGCGCCGAGAGGATCGTCGCCACCAAAAGCTCCAGCGGAGTGCGGAAATGTAACGCCGTGCGCGCGATGGGATATTTCTCCCGAAGTCGCGCGAGGATCTCTCGAACGCGCGCCAGCTCCTCGGGCGAGGGGGCTTCAGACGGAACGGGTTCCGCTTCTCGCCTTCGCGGCGCGCGAGTGGTCCGCCCTCTCGTCCCAGCCTTCTCGCTTACCCCCTCCGGCATAGCGCCATTAAAGTAGTGGCGCTGGTGTTTCGTGTCAAGATGCCCCTGTGCTATAATGACCGGTGACCTTATGGAAGGGGAGACGGTCAATCAAGGCGAGTCGAGAAAAAGACCCGACGTCACTCCTCACCATCCCCCTTTCCGTATCTCGGAGCGAGACCGACATGGGAGGAGGCGACTGTGAACCCTGAGCTGGAGAAATTGATCGCCTTGCAAGAACTGGATTTGAAAATTCGCGTCTTGGAAGAAGAGATCGCCGCCGTGCCGATGAAGCGGGCTGAGCTGGAGCGGCAATTCGAAGCCTTCGCAGCCGAGTATCTGGAGAAGAAGTCTCGTCTGGAGACCTCCAAACGTCAGCACCGACAATTGGAGATGGATCTGCAGGACGCCCAACTGCGGTTAGAGAAGTACAAAAATGACCTCATGCGCGTGCGAAATCAGACGGAATACGCTGCAGCACTGCGCGAGATCGATATGGCCAAGAAACTCGTCAGTGCCCTGGAGACGCAAATTTTGGAGCTTCTGGAGACGATCGAGGCGCTCGAACGGGAGATCCAGGAACAAACGCCAGAGATCGAGGCCAAGCGACAGCAAGTGGATGCGCTGCTGGCCGAATACGCGACGGCCGTCGAGCGATTGACCGAAGAGTTGAATCGCATGCGGCAGCAGCGTGAGCACCTGGCGCAGACGATCCGCCCGGACTTGCTCAACCGATACATGCGCTTGGTCGAGCTGCGCGATGGACTTGCGTTGGCGGAAGTGCGCGACGGGTCCTGTACGGCGTGCCATATGACCATCCGCCCGCAGGTCTACGCCGATGTGCGCAAAGGCGAGGAGATCCTCGCCTGCGACCATTGCAGCCGAATCCTCTACTATCGCGGGGCTCCGGCCGAGAGCTCGGGATCGGCGGCGTGAAGGCGTGGCGCGGTAAGCCGAGGGACGCCCCTGAGGCGCTTGCGCTGATGAAGAGTGCCGCGAGTCGTACTACGAGGATTCACGCAGAACTTCGAGGGAGGTCTCGGCCCATGAGGTCTGAGGGAATATTTCGCCGCGTCATCCTCATCGTTCTCGACAGCGTTGGGATCGGCGAAATGCCCGACGCCGATCAATACGGAGACCAAGGGAGCGACACGCTCGGCCATATTTTCGCCTATCGTCCGCTTCAGGTCCCGAACCTGCGCCGTTATGGGATCGCCAATATCAAGCCCGTCGCCCTCCCTCCGGTTGACTCCCCCCAAGGCGCTTTCGGACGCGCGGCCATCGCCTCCGCGGGTAAGGATACGACGACCGGGCATTGGGAGATCGCCGGCATCATCACGGATACCCCCTTCCCCACCTATCCGAACGGCTTTCCCCAGGAGATCATCGAAGCGTTCGAGCGGGAGATCGGGCGGAAGGTGCTTGGCAATAAACCCGCTTCCGGGACGGAGATCATCAAGGAACTCGGCGAAGAGCACCTGCGGACAGGGTTCCCAATCGTCTACACTTCGGCCGATAGCGTCTTTCAGATCGCCGCTCACGAGGAGGTCATCCCGCGCGAGGACCTCTACCGCATGTGCGAGATCGCGCGGCACCTGTTGCAAGGGCCGCATCGTGTCGGGCGCGTCATCGCGCGTCCCTTCGTCGGTACGCCCGGCAATTTCCGGCGCACGGAAGGGCGGCGGGATTACGCCATTGATCCCCCCTCGCCCACGTTGCTTGACCTGCTCAAAGACTCGGGATGGGAGACGATCGCCGTCGGGAAGACGGGCTCCATCTTCAACCATCGGGGGTTCACGCGCGAGATCCCGGCGAGCAATAACATGGCGGCGATCGAGGGCACGCTCCTGGCCATGCGCGAGACCACCGCAGGGTTGATCTTCACCAACCTCGTAGACTTCGACATGCTCTACGGTCACCGCAATGACGTCGAGGGCTATGCACGCGCGCTCGAAGCGTTCGACGCTCGCCTCCCAGAGATCGAGGCGCACCTCCGCGAGGACGATATGCTCTTGCTCACAGCCGATCACGGGTGCGATCCGACGACGCCTTCGACCGATCATTCGCGCGAGTATGTCCCCATCCTCGTCTACGGAGCGCGCGTGCGCCAAGGGGTGAATGTGGGCACCCGCCGTTCGCTCGCCGACATCGGTCAGACGATCGCTGAGAACTTCGGCCTTCGACTCCCAGTCGGCGAGAGCTTCCTCGTCGAGATCGCCGCTCGCCCATGCACGATGTGAGTGCTGCCCCTGGGACCCTCATCGCGCGCGAGCGCTCGCTAACGAGCCGGCGGATCTACGACCGAGATGTTCTTCAACACGGCAATAAAGGGCAGATTCCGATACCGCTGGGCATAGTCCAGACCGAAGCCGACGACGAAAGCATCCGGGATGTCAAACCCCTTGTACGCAATGGGGACTTCCACAAGGCGTCGCGATGGCTTATTCAACAGCGTGACGATGCGCAGCGACTTGACTCCGCGGGAGAGGAAATTGTTCATGAGGTAGTTGAGCGTCAACCCCGTATCCAGGATGTCTTCGACAAGCAGCACATCGCGCCCGGCTAAGCTCTCATCCAAATCTTTGACGATACGCACTTCTCCCGACGTCCTCGTCGCATTGCCGTAGCTGGAGACGGCGATGAAGTCCAGAGTGACCGGCAAATCAATGTGGCGAATGAGTTCGGCCAGAAACACCACGGCCCCCTTGAGCACGCACACCAGATGCGGCGTCGTCCCCGCATAATCGCGCGTGATCTCCGCCCCCAGCTCAGCGATCCGACGCTTGAGCGTCGCTTCATCAATGAGGACTTCGAGGTCCGGACTATAGAACTCCGATACCCGCTCCGTCTGCGGAGCCATGATCCCCTCTCCTCAGTTCAGTAAGGATGGCGAAATATAGAATGCTTCTTCGGAGGCGTCAATCGTTCAGACCCTCGAACGAAAAGAGTCCACCGCGAATTGCCCCGGGGGCCCTCGCTTGAAAAAGGCTCCGGCAACCGATATACTCCCTGTCGGAATCAAGACGCATCCGAAAATCGCGGTGGAGGGTTGGCCGAACTGGTAAGGCACCGGTCTTGAAAACCGGCGGGCTCATCCGGCCCATGTGGGTTCGAGCCCCACACCCTCCGCCAGTTCGGATATGGCCTCACACCCTGCGACGGGCACAGCTTTGCCCCTTTCCAGAACGCCACGTGGTGAGGCGAGGGAGGAACGCGATCGCCTAAACACACGGTCGCCCCCCCTGCGCCTTCTCGCTCATCGGCTACGCAGAGGCGATCCCGAGTCCGCAGCTCACTCGATGACCAAGCTCGTCGTGAGCGGAATAGGATTCGTGATGCAATAAACCCCTGGACAGCGCTCGCGCGCCAGCCGCTCGATCTCCTGCAGCTTCTCGCGCGGCGCATCGGCCGAGACAGTGACGGTGATCTCCACACCCTCGACGATCGGATTGGAGGAGAGGCCGAGCGTCCGACTCAGGTCCACGCGATTCTCAGCCGCTACGACGAGCTTCTTGAGCGCGATCCCCTCCATCGCCGCCAACGTGGCGAACGTCCCCGCGAAGCAAGACGCCAAGCCGTAGAGGCAATACTGAATAGGATCGGGCTTCCTCCCCCCTCCACCCATGAACGGCGCTCCATCCGCTTCGACGACGTCCGCGCCTGACGGATACTCTAACCGCGCGCGAAACTGCGGCCGCCCCTCCTCCAGCACCCATTCCCCCTCGACGCGCTTTCGCTTCTTCGCCGCTTGAGGATCGCGCTGCACATCGGCGACAAAGGCCATGACGGCTTCGGTAGAGACATTATTTACGCCCATCGCTCCCTCCTTGCGAAAGATAGGCTCACGTTCCAGACTCCCCCGAGGAAGCCGGCAGCGCCGATAACACTTCCTCCACAAAGGCCGGCTCGGGGAGCGCACCCTCGATGAACGTCGTCTCATTGACGACCGTGAGGGGAACGCCCATGACCTGATACTTCGTGATGAGATACGGGAACTCAGAGACCTCGACCATGTCTGCCCGAATCCACTCGCTTTCGATCGCCATGCGATGCGCCAACCGCACGGCGGCCGGACAATAGGGGCAGGTCGGGGTGACCAAGACCTGAAGATGCAGCGGCGCCTTCACCTGACGCAGCTTCTCTCGCGTCTCGGGCGAGAGTCCAGAATCTGCGCGCGAGACAGCCAAAATCGTATCTACGAGCGCGGCGAATTCATAGCCGGAGGGGATGCCGTAGAAGCGAATCCCGTAATCCCGCTCCCCCATGACGACCGTCGCCGGAATCTTATCCACACCGAAAGCTTCGACCTGCTCACGGTCGAGCTGGAAGTTGTACACCTCGAGTCGAATCTTGTCGGACACTCCAGCCAGCTCGCGCAATAGCTGCCCCGTTTCTCGACACGTCGCGCACTCCAGCTCCTGCGTGAAGAAAACGAGCCGCACGGGATTCGCCATGTCGGCTAACCGCCGCTGCAATTCCATCCTCGTACGCTCATCTAAAAATGCCATAGCGCCCTCCTCTATACGCCTAATTCCAGACGGGTGCGGATGACATGCATCAACTGTTCCCGCCCTAAGAGGCCAACGATCCGCCCGTTTCGCACGACGGGCACCTGATTGACGTTGTGGTCATCCATCAAGGCGAGCACGTCTACCAGCTCCATCTCCGGTGGGACAGCATGTAGTTCGGCTTCCGGAATAGCGACGGCCTCCAGAGGCGTGACCGCCCATTCCGAGCGCGGTACGCTCCGCACCTGATGCAGCGTGATCAATCCCACGAGCCGATCGCCCTCGACGACGAGCGCGCAGCGCCGTCCCGTGCGCAGCAAATGCTCCTCCACAAGCTCGGCCACGCTCATACCTCGCGGCAAGACCAAACAATCCGTCGTCATCGCCTCCGCCGCCCGAATCCCCCTCAGCAGGCGCCGCACGTCCAGTTGCGCGACAGTCGCTTGTGCGGCGCTCAACAGGAACCAACCGATGAATCCCATCCACAATCCGCTCACGAAATTCTCGGAGAAAGCGATCCAGACACCGGCCACGATGAAGAGGTAAGCGACCCCTTGCCCGGCCGCCGAAGCCAAGCGCGTCCCCCGATCGTAACTCCCCGTCACCCGCCATAACGCCGCGCGCAGGATCCGCCCGCCATCCAGAGGGAAGCCCGGGATCAGATTGAACGCCGCCAGCAGGAAATTGATCCGTCCCAGCCATTGACCGAGTACCTGGAGCGGTTCGCTGAGCCCCTCGACGCCACGAGAGAAGCCGTAGAACGCGCCGGCCAATAGGAAACTCACGACGGGCCCAGCCACGGCAATGTGAAACTCATCTCGCGGCCGACTCGGCTCCCGCTCGATCTGCGCCACGCCACCGAAGACAAAGAGTGTGATCGCGCGCACCCGGATCCCTTTGCGCAGAGCGACGACGCTATGCCCCAGCTCATGAAGCAGGACCGAGAGAAAGAGCAAAAGGCTCGTCACCACGCCCAAACTGTAGGCGACGCCGCTGGTCCACTCCGGATGCTCCGTCGCGAATTGCGCCACAAGCGACAAGGTCACAAGCACGAAGACGATGAACCACGAATAGTGGAGCCCAACCGGAATACCAAGGACACGCCCTAATCGGATGGTGTGTGTGAACATGCCCTACTCCTGAAGAACCGCCACACCCCCTCCCTAGAACGCATGGGGCTCACTCGCCCGTCCGTTTCTCCCGTTCTTCGATGGGGAGGTAGTCGCGGCGAGGTGGGCCGATGTAGATTTGTCGGGGTCGGGCGATCTTCTGCTCGGGGTCCTGCAACATCTCGAGCCAGTGGGCGATCCAGCCCG
>JAUQQC010000013.1:0-1162 GCA_030550025.1 Acidobacteriota bacterium
CCGTCGCTTCCGATCATATGAAAGGGATACTGCAAGATTCGGCAGACATCCGCCTCATCGCCATGATGAGAGACGATCGAGACATGAAGGTCTTCTTCAAGAAGGAGTCGCACGAGCGCTTCGCCGATGGAGACAGTGCCAGCTTCTGCGATCTCTTGAAGCGAACGCCCAACGAGCGACTGATTCTTTACGCTCGAAAGACCACTGATGATCACACTCCCCCAATCTCGGGAAGCCACATTCAGCTCCGCGACAACACGACGGCGCATGGTCGGATCCCTGAGCCGCGCGAGGATGGCTTCGGCATCGCCGGCCTGCGCCCACTCTGGCAGAAGCGCGTGGAGGAATGTCGAACCGGCCATATACGGATAGGAATCCACAGTCACATCCACACCGCGTTCGCGGGCCCGATCGAGCATCTCCAAAAGGGCCTCAGCCTTACCCCAATTCTTCCGCCCAGCCGCTTGCAGATGAGAGATTTGGACTGGCACGTCCGCCTCCTCAGCGAGGGCGAGCGCTTCAGCAAGCGCATCGAAAAGTCCCCCGAAATAATCGCGCAGATGGATAGCGAAGAATCCGCCTCCTTCTCTGACGGCGCGAAGAAGCGCGCGCAATTCATCGCGCGTCGCCCATCGCATGGGGGCATAAGCGAGTCCCATCGAGAGACCAAAAGCCCCATCCTCCATGGCCTGATGCACAAGGTCCACCATCTGAGCCACTTCTCGCTCGGTGGCCGCCCGCCCCTCCAGGCCCAGGACCATAGCCCTCACAGCAGCATGGGGGATCAGGTAAGCGACGTTCACCGCCGTTCGGTCGGCAAAGAGATCGAGATACTGCCGGACGCTTCCCCCCCGCCACGGTGACTCCCAATAGCCGAAGACCCCAGCATATGTCCGCTTCAACATAGCGAGCGACCTCTCGGTCGCCGGAGCGAATCCAAGGCCGCAGTTGGAGAAGACTACCGTGGTCACGCCTTGCCAAAGGCGCGGTTCGTCCACCGGATTCAACAGGAGCGAAACGTCCGAATGCGCATGGATGTCGATGAAGCCCGGGGCGACGATCAATCCTTCTGCTTCGATACATTCCCGCGCCGGTTTCCCCTTGAGCACACCAAGAGCGACAATTCGTCCATCCCGAATCCCAATATCGGTCACCTGTCCGG
>JAUQQC010000013.1:1262-91718 GCA_030550025.1 Acidobacteriota bacterium
ATGTCGATGAAGCCCGGGGCGACGATCAATCCTTCTGCTTCGATACATTCCCGCGCCGGTTTCCCCTTGAGCACACCAAGAGCGACAATTCGTCCATCCCGAATCCCAATATCGGTCACCTGTCCGGATTGCCCCGTGCCATCGAGGACATGACCCCCAGTGATGAGAAGATCGAAGGGGCGAGCATCCTCTAGGACGTCCCCTCTAGCCCTTTCTCTTCCCAATGTCGTCATCCCTCCTCCTCCTGAACGATTTCGAGGCTCGTGCGACGACGGATCGCTTCGTGCAGGGCAAGCGTCAAGCTCAAACTGCGATACCCATCTCGAGCATCGGGCGATGGCGGGCGATCCTCTCGAATCGCCGTGAGGAAAGCCTCCAGTTGCGCGTCGAAGTTCAACTCATAGGGTGGCAGGCGCTTTTGGATGACCCCCTCCGAACGCACAAGTTGTGTGCGACCAGTCCGTAGATCATGCCAGGCGATTCCCCGCGAGCCGAAGATCTCGATCTCTGGATACTTCACCTGGGGGTATGGACCTCGATGCTCATCGGCTTCGGCGATCGGATGTAGCCACCCCATCTCCAACTTACCAATGGAACCGTCCGCGAACTCGATGACGCCAATCCAATGATTATCCTCGGGAAGCTCGCCTCGTGTTCTCGCCGATACCCCGCTCACGCGAATCGGCGGAGAGGAGGCGAAATAGAGCGCCATATCGGCCAGATGGGCGCCACCGACAACAAGTGGGGTGCTGGTCCGAAGTACCTCGATGACCCGACGATTATGATCGGGGTCGGTGACCATCCACGGTTCATTGAAGGCTCCCAGGCGAATCACCATCGGGGATCCGATCGCCCCCTCGGTGATCCAGCGCTTGAGCATCCGGACGCCCGCATTGAAGCGAAAGATGAACCCAACCTGGAATTTTCGCCCCGATGCCTCGGCCGCCTCCACCACGCGGCGCCCCATCTCGTACGAGATCGCAATGGGCTTCTCGCACAGCACATGCTTGCCAGCCTGTAGACAATCGATCGCGATCTGAGGGGTGACCTCCGGAGGAGTCGCGATGATGACGGCCTCGATCGCAGGATCCTTGATCCAATCGCGATAATCGAAGGTTGCCCGTTCAGCCCCGAACTCCCGGGCGGCACGATCAAGCGCCGTTTCATCCACATCCGCCAGTGCCAGAAGCGCGACGCTCGGATGTCGTCGCACGGCCGGCAGGTGAAATCCACGCGCCACCGCCCCGCAGCCGATCACGCCGATACCAATCTTCCCTTCCCTCATGAGAGTCCCAGAAGCCGTAGCGCGTCGCGTTCGAGAATCCAAGCGATCGCCTCATCCGGCAGAGGAGGCAAACTCCACCGCCGCGCGAAGTCGTTGATCCCCCGCACGCCCTCGATCGCCTCCTGCGGCGTGGCGAAGGGATAGTCCGAACCAAAGAACAGTTTCTCCATGACGCCATACTCCAGAGCGAGCATCATCCCGTTGTAGAACTGCCAAGGGCGATAGTGCAAGGCCGAGATGTCCGCGTAAAGGTTCGGATGTTTCCGAATGAGGACGATCGTCTCCGCAATCCACGGGTGTCCGAGATGTGCGATGATCATCACCAAGTCGGGATGAGCGAACGCGACCTCCTCTAAAAGCAGCGGGGAGGCGAAGCGAAGGGGCGCGCGGCGAGCGAAGGTCGTTCCCTGATGGATGAGGATGGGAAGATGGCGTCGCTCGCAATATTCATAGATCGAGCGCATTCGCTTATCCATCGGATGGACGTTCTGATAGACGGGGCCGAGCTTCACCCCTCGGAGCTTCAAATCCTCGATGGCGCGTTCAAGCTCAACCATATAACTCGGCTCCTGCGGGTCAACGGAGGCGAATCCGATGAGCTTCTCCGGAAAGCGACGGACGAACCCGGCGACGAAGTCGTTCGGCACGAGCAACCCCACGTGTCGCGCCCGCAATCCGAAGACGATCGCGCGATCGACGACGCGCAGAGCCTGCGCATATGCCTCTTCGGTCACCTCTAACCAGACGGGAGAACCCCGCGCACGCTGAGATTCGCGCGCCAATTCCTCCGACCAGTGTTCGCGCCGCCAAACATGCGTGTGGACGTCAACGATCATCATTCCTCCAATGCCGCCAGAGCACGCCGGATCCATTGAAGCCGGGAGGCGGGGAGCGTCCCATAGTTGTAGAATCCCACGCTGGTGAACCCAAGGTCCGCCATATGCCGAAGCGCCACCTCGACATCTTCGAGCGTCCGGGTATAGGAGTGGCCGAGATTCAAGACCGCCCCCAACGCGCACGGGAGTTGCAGGTCAGCGACGAAGGCGACTTCGGCCTCTCGCCGCTCCGCCTCCTCGAAATACAGAGCGACGACCAAGCGATCTGCGATCTCTCCGACGGCTCGCGGATCGAACCCTTCCACCCATCCCAGCGCCGTGGGGCGAGAGAAGACCGGGCCCAAACAAGAGAATTCGACCCCCTTTCGACGAGCGAACACGGCC
Source organism: Acidobacteriota bacterium (assembly GCA_030550025.1). Taxonomy (GTDB): domain Bacteria; phylum Acidobacteriota; class Blastocatellia; order HR10; family HR10; genus HR10. The sequence goes on from JAUQQC010000013.1 coordinate 3,768, forward strand.
AGTTCAGCCAGCAGCGCAGCTACGCGTTCGTTGCGCCGCCTGAGATAAGCTTGAAGCTCCACATGGGCCAGGAGGAAATCCAAAAGTGCCGCCACATCATCGGCCGCAGTCGCCGGACCGCGTTCGACCGATCCGTTCAGCCGCCGATCGAGCGCCTGACGGACGCTCCCCCGCAAGCGCTTCATGTCCAAACCCGCCTCCTTCCCCATCTGCTCGCACGCCGGACAGAAACAGAGCGCCAAGAGCGCTTGCTCGAAGACCCCGAGGCTCACGCTGTAGAATTCGTGATGATATCCATGGAGGAACCCAAGGTATCCGAAAGATTCCACCTCGAGGCCATCGAGCGGATATTGTTCGAGCAGGTCCTCGACCAGTGCCAGAAGGAAAGCCCGCACGGCCTCGTGACTGGGACAAAGGGCGTAGACGTATGGATCCCCATAAGCGTTCCGAGAGAGAAGCTCCGGATGCTGCCCCCCTAATCGGGTATTGTGTGTGCCGACGACCCAACCGATGAGCCGAAGCCCAGAGCGCGAGCAAGCGCGCGCGATCCCAGCAAGCACATCCTCTTCTCGAACCAATTCGCTGACCACCGGTCGAATGGGCAGATCGCGAAACCGCGCCTCGGAGGGACGGAAGTAAATCACCCCGCCCTCCGGGAAGATGACGCGCCGATGCGGATGGCGTGGGGAGAGGAACTTCCCACTATGATAACTCGCCGCCACGCTCACGGCCGTGAGCCCGAGATCGGCGATCGTCGCCAGAGCGGTTTCAATCCCCTCTTCTCTCAAGTCCCATGGGTAAGCGTAGATCGAGCGCTGCTGAATCACCACACCGTCCATCCTCCATCCACAATGATATTCTGCCCAGTGATGTATTCCGAGGCGCGCGAGGCGAGGAAGACCACGACGCCCTTCAGATCGGTCGCCCCCCCCATACGCCCCAGCGGGGTGCGCGCAATATAGTTGGGGACGAAGACCTGTTCATAATCCTCTCGCGTGCGCAACCGTTCGTCATAGAATCCCCCAGGGGTGATACAGTTGACGCGAATCCCATAGGGGGCCAGATATGTGGCCAGCCACCGCGTCAACTGGATGACGCCAGCTTTCGCCGCTCCGTAGTTGCAGGGATTGTTGAGGCCCGTTCGCCCGTAGATTCGATGATCGGGAGAGACGACCCCGTAGATGCTCGCGATGTTGATGATCGCCCCTCGTTCCGCCTCTTTCATCACGGCGCTCACCGCTTGCGCGCAGAGGAAGACGCTCGTCAGGCCCCCTCGCACGGCGGATTCGAATTCCTCGAGCGTCATCTCTTCGAACGGCCGATGAAGACCACTATAGGCATTATTCACCAAGATGTCGATGCGACCGAAGCGAGCCAGGACGGCGTCTCTCAGCGCGCGCACAGATTCCGGAACGGTCACGTCCACGGAGACGGCCATCGCTTCGGCATACCGCTCGGAGAGCTCGTTCGCTTTCCGCCGACAACGCTCAAGATCTCGCGAAGCGACGACGACATGGGCTCCGGCTTCGGCCAAGGCATCGCACATCTGCGAGCCGAGTCGTCCCGCGCCTCCCGTCACGATGGCCACTTGCCCTCTCAAATCGAACAACTCCCAAATCGTCGGCATTGCCGATTTCCTCCCCATGAGAGCGATCATGCCTGGCGAAAGATCGGACGAACCGGAGGCCCTTTCAGACGGGCCGCGATGTCACCCTGACGCACGGCCTCGGCGATCACCGCGAAGATCTCGGCATATTGCTCGAGAGTCCATTCGATGTCGGCCTCCGTATGCGCGAGGCTGAGCATGTGAATGCCAAGCGTGAGAATGCCACGCGCGAGCGCCTCCTGCTGAAAGAGGGAACGGAGGGTCAGCTGTTCCCCCTCGTCTCGGCCTCGGAACCGCAGGGCTGTGAACGGCGGCATCCCGACGCACTCGATGTACTCGGTGAGCTGATGCTCCGCAAGCAGCGCATTGGTCCTCTCCTTGAGGCGCGCGCCAACGCGCCAGAGCGACGCCACCCCCTCCCCCCGCTCGAGTTTCTCGAGCGTCGCCCGAGCAGCCGCCAGGCTCACGGCTTCGCCTCCATGCGTGGTGGAGAAGAAGACTTCCTCGGCAAGAAGGTGCATGATGTCGGCGCGCCCGACCAAGGCCGCCAGGGGGAATCCATTCGCCAGCGCTTTCCCCAAGCAAGCCAAATCTGGCGTCACGCCGAAATAGGCTTGCGCGCCTCCCAACGCCAGGCGAAACCCGGTGACGACTTCGTCGAAGACGAGGAGAGCCCCGTGGCGGCGACAGAGCGCTCGCACCTCTTCCAGATACCCAGGCGAAGGGGGATCGAAGGTCACCGGTTCCAAGATCACAGCGGCGACCTCGCCACGGTGTTCGCCGAAGAGGCGGTGCAAAGCGTCCAGATCATTGTAGGGAAATCGAATCGTAAGACGACGAACGGCTTCCGGCACGCCCCGGTTTCGTTCGGTGGCGCCGATGTACCAATCGTGCCACCCATGATACCCACAGCAGAGGATCTTCTCGCGCCCCGTATAGGCGCGAGCCAGGCGCACGGCAGCGCTGGTCACATCGGATCCATTCTTGGCAAAGCGTACCATCTCGGCACATGGGATCAAACGGACGAGTTGCTCGGCGACCTCAACCTCGACCGGATGCGGAAGACTAAAACTGACCCCCTCTTCCATTTGCGCGCGCGCGGCCTCCAGCACATCGGCATCCCCATGCCCCAGGATCACGGCGCCAAGACCCATGATGTAATCCAGGTAGCGAGAGCCATCGACATCCCATGCAAAGGCCCCCCGAGCCCGCGCCAAGAAATTTGGAGCAATGCCTTGAACGAAACTCCTCGGGCTCTTGCTGAACGTTTGCGCCCCCCCAGGAATCACGCGCTCGCTCCGAGCCAGCCATGCCGCCGATCGTTCTCGCCTCCGATCCATCGCTCTCATCCCTCGGCGAGGACCTCCGGGCGCCACTCGACCCATTCCCGAAGACCACTCTGTTCCAGAGCGCGTCGAGCGGCTGCTTCGTATTCCGGCGAAGGCGGGGCCTGTGGAGGAAAGGCCGGCCCCGTCTCCATGCCGAAGAGCCTCAACCATAGCCGCGATGTCGGGCCTTCGCCTACGCCGATCCAGCGCTGTTGCTCCGGGCGAATGAGGCGGATGAAGGGATCGAAGCGAAGCCGCATGTATAAGGCGTCGAATTCGTCGTACTGTCGGTGACTGAGCAGTTCCCAGAACTTGAGGGAAAGGCGCGGGGCGACATTGGCGAAGAAATCAATGAACCCCCTTGCCCCAAGTCGAAAGGCGAGGGAGAGAATAAGCATGTTGTCAATGAAGGAGAACGAGTCGTGGAAGAGGCGGAGGATCGAAGTGTAGTGCCACACGTCGTAGGAGGCCCACTTGATCCCTACCACGCGCTCCAACCCCAAGAACCGCTCCAGCAGTCGCGCCGAGAATTCATATCCGGGAGCGGGCATCGCCCAAGGCGTGTGATAGGCCAGGATGCCGATCGGGGCCGCCTCGTGGACGTATCGAAAGTGCGCGAAGATCTCCTCCTCCGACGGAAGCATGTAGTGCGGAGGGGCAAGCTGAATGAAGTCTACGCCCGCAGAAGCCGCATATTGCGCCTTTCGCGCCGCGTCGCGCGAGCTGAGCTCGAAGATGCCGACCATGGTGGGAACCCGACCCGCCGCCTCCTCGACCAGAGCGTCCGTCAGCGCGCGGAATTCTTCGTCGGTGAGGAAATACCCCTCGCCCAACCCTCCAGCGCCAAGCAGAACGCCCGTTCCCGTTCGAATCCCTCGTTCGATCAGCCACCGAACATGCCGACGAAAGGGCGTGATCTGTACACGATGCTCTTGATCGCAGAAAGTAGGCAATGAGACGACGACGCCGACTAACTTCTCCTTCAACAGCTCTCGGTTCATCCCCCCCCTCCCTTCCGAAACTGAGCCAACAGAGAGCGCGTCCGAGCGAGCGCTTCGTGCGCTCCCTGAAGCAAGAATCCGAGATCGCCACCAATCGTCACAAGCGTCGCCCCTTGAGCGATGGCCCAAGTGGCCTCCTCGGGAGTCCGAGTCAGGATGCCGAAGGGGAACTGGGCAGCACGGGCCCGGGTCATGATCTCCATGATTGTTCGCCGCACCTCCGGATGATCGCTCTGGCCGATGAACCCCATTGAACTGGCCAAGTCGTTCGGACCGATGAAGAGCGCGTCAACACCTGGCACGGCCATGAGAGCCTCCAAATTCCGAATGGCGGTGACCGTCTCAATTTGGAGAATGAGCAGGAGTTCTTCATTGGCCCGACGCACGTACTCCTCAAGCCGTGTGAAATACTGACTGGCGCGCACGGGACCAAATCCCCGTGATCCCAAAGGCGGATAGCGACAGGCTTCGACTGCCCGGCGCGCGTCTTGAACGGTCTCGACCAACGGGACAAGAATTCCCTCAGCTCCCAGATCAAGTGCCGTTTTGAAGAGGTCCGGGCGATTGTCCCCCACGCGGACAATCGGTGCTGCCGTCCCCCCTTTCAGGGCGATGAGGATATCGCGTAAGCTCTCGACGCCAATCGGGCAGTGCTCCGTATCGATGACCAACCAATCGAAGCCCGCTTCGGCCATGACCTCGACGGCATACGGATCCGCCAGAGCAATCCAACTCCCAAGGATCGGCTCCCCTCTCCGAATGCGTCCTTTCAACCGGCCTGCGAACATCGGTCTCCCTCAGCGCGCTCGCGCGACCGACTTCGCCACGCGAAATCCAATGCACTCATGTCGAAGCGTCGGATGGTCTGGATGCCGATACGCGCAGCGCAAGGGCTCCGGCTTCGGCGTGAGGAAAGAGCCCCCACGAATGACCTTATTCTCCCCCTCCCCCATGCGCGGCCCGCGCGGATTCCGTCGGGGAAGGTTCCGAAAGTATCTCGGATTGTACCAATCCGCGCACCACTCCCACACATTGCCGGCCATATCATACAGCCCATAGCCATTGGGGGGGAAGGAGCCGACCGGCTTCGGTTTCTCCTGCCCTCCCCACCAGCAGCGCTCCAGAGTCGGCGGCTCATCCCCCCACGGATAGGCCTTTCCCTCCAACCCACCTCGCGCCGCCTTCTCCCACTCAGCATCGGTCGGGAGGCGATAGGGCTCTCCGGTCACACGACGCAACCACCGGCAATAAGCCACGGCGTCGTACCAACTGACACCAACGACCGGTTGTCGAGGGTCGTTGAAGCGCGGATCCTCCCACAAGAGCGGTTTCTCGTATCCCCTCGCTTGAAGGAAGCAGGCATATTCGGCATTGGTGACTGGATAGAGGCCGATCTCGAAAGCGTCGAGATAGACGATGGTCTCGGGACTCTCACCGGGAAAGCGCTCCCAGTCTGCGCTCCCCATTCGGAAGGAACCGGCCGGGATCAACCGCGTTTTCGGGATCAGGAGAACATGCCCATTGCTTCCCTCAGACGAACCGGAACGCATAGAGGCGACCTCGTCGAAGATGGAAATGGATCCGTAACAGCTTTCCTCGAAGCGCGGAGCAATCGCTTTTGCCTTTCCATCGAATGGGCACCCAGAGGGCATCGCCCTCCACGCCATCGCAATCATCAAGGGCATAGCCGGAGATCGGCGTGCCATCAGGTTCGACCAGCCCCACGCGTAATCGTCCGCGATGAGACCAGAAGTTGACGTGAAGCTCGCCCCCCGTGAACGAGACCACCTGCGTCCAACACTCGCCTTCCGTTTCCGCCTCAAGCGCCATGAAACCATCCTCGCGCAGAGTGGCGAGCCAAATCCCCCCAGAAGGACGCGTGAGATATTCGGGCCAGCTCAGATTGTGCGTCATTCTCGACCGAGTTACTGGGAAGGCCCACTGCCCTCGCCCCAACGGGACGATCCCCACGCCCGCATAAACTTGACCCTCGGAGCCCGATCCCGGAGGGCCGACAGGGATATAAGGCTCCCGACTTGGACGGAACCAACGGCGCCCATCGCGGCTGACCGCCAGATGGACCTCGACGGTATCGGCGGCGCGACGGTAGAAGGCCGGAAGCATCAGGTGCGCACGAGCGGCTCCCGGCCACCGGTGATAGGCATTCGTGTAAATATCCATGTCCGGCGGATCCTCAGGAGCCGGCATGAGCACGATCTCTGGATCCGAAAAGCGACGGAAGTCCACCGACTCCGTTCGCTTCACGACCCGACGTCCACCAAAGCCGGCCCGCGTCTGCGGCTCCCAACCGCGCACATAGGCCACATAGCGTTTCAGCTCTTCGTCAAAGAGGCAGACGTTTTGCGTATCGCTTGTGTACTTGAGCACCGGTTCGCGTAAGCGCGTCCAGCGCAGACCATCCGGGGAAACGGCGCCGAACAGCCAATTCAGTGGTCGCGTCCCCGTGGGATCGGGCTCCGTCGCCCGATCCGTGTAGAGGAGCTTATAGCGCTCCGAGGGAGGTGCCGAAGGGTCTTTGAAGATCGTCGCGCCGTGAGCCCCTAGGAGGACGATATTGTTGTCGCGCGACCCCTGGTACTCGATGAGCCCGAGCTTCGGCTTCCTCCAGCGCCAACCGTCCGTGGATTCGGCGTAGCAAATTTTCGCCTCCTCATCGCTCTGCAGCGTCTCATACCCTTCATACCAGAGGCGATAAAGCCCGTCCTCATAAAGGAGCGTACAATAGCCTCCCATGAAAACATCGGCCGGAGTATCGGGGACGAGAATCGGTTCCGGCGAGATGACGGGCGGCACGACGGTCAATCGAACGCCCCGAGGCATGAAGACAGGGTTCCAGGAGCGCGCCCGCTGCTGGGCGACAGTGAATGGTATGCCGTAGCCGGGCTCAATGAACCACCAGTCGAGGAAGACTTGTTTGTCCGAGCCCAGCTCGATCGGAAGCGTTCGGACGGGCGTCCGAGGAGCCGAAGGATGTAATTGCCTACCAGTCAACGATCGCCAAGAGGCGCCCCCAAGAGCGAGCGCCCCCGCAGCGATTCCCCGCAAGAAGGTTCGTCGGCGCATAGGCCTCCTCCGTCAACGGATGACCTGGCGAAGAACAGTCATGATGTGATGTTCGGTGGAGAAATCGTTCGGGAATACGGCCTCGCCACGGATGGCGGCGAGGAACGCGCGCATCTCCTCCACATAGGTTTGCTCGATAGCCTCCAGCTCCAACTCGGGCAGGAATGTCCAGTCCGTGCCACCAGCTCGGAAGAAGCGCACCGTCCGCCCCTCCCAAACGATCGTCCCATTCTCGCTGATGAACTTCACATAGCGCTCGCCCTTACGTTGGATCATGTCGAAGTGCATCGTCAAGAGGACTCCATTGTCGCACTCCAACAGAAGCTGGATCACATCGACGGTTTGAATCTCTAAGCGGCTGAGCTTGCGGGCGAATCCGCGGACCTGCTTCACCCGCACATCGCCCAAGAGCCAGAGCATCCAGTTCAGCTCGATTGCAGGGACGTCTAATCCCCCTCCCAACCTCAAATCGGCAGCGTAAAAGGTACGATAATCCTCCCACGGATGCCATTCCGGGAGATATTGCCCAACCTGATGAAGGACGCAGAGAACAGGAGCGAACCATTCCTCTTGAAGCAGCTGCCACAGCAGGCGCACAGTAGGAAGGAACTTCCACGTGCTGCTCGGAGCCGCAACCCCCTCAAACCGAGACTCTTGCATGAGCTGCTTTAACCGTTCGATCTCCGAAGGATCGGGCGACAGCGGCACCTCGCAGAAGAAATGGCGATTGTGGCGTATGGCCCACTCGACATAAGGAGCATGCCACGCCGGAGGCGTCGAGATCACCAGTACCTCCGGCTCTCGGGCGAGGGCCTCTTCGAAGGTCGAGAAGACCGGAACCCCATATCGCCCGGCAACCTCTTGCCGGCGATCCTCTCGCGGATCGAAGGCGAGGAGATCCCTCTCTCCCAACTGATGAAGGTTTCGGATCCGCCGCTTTCCCATCGAACCGCATCCGATGATGAGAAATCGCATAGACGTTCCCTCCTTTATTCGAGATGCGAACCGGTCGCGAGCTCACCTTTCGAGTCCGAGCGAGAGCGCAACAGAAGGGTCGAGACCCATGCGCGCTCTTCCACGCGCCCCCTCCAAAGGAGGCTCGCGCCCCACCCGACGAGCACAGTCGCGAAGCATCCAATCGGGCTGTACCACAGGAAGGAGAGACTCGTGGATCCCCCGACGACGGTGACAGTGGCCATCCCAACGCTTGCTCCGCAGATCGCCCCCCTACGGTTGGCAGAAGGCACGAGGATACCGAGCAGGAAGATTCCTAGAAGAACTCCCGTGAAAAAGCTATTCGTCTTCAGCGAGATCTCAACAATCGTTCCCAAACGCCCGACGAAAAGAGCGAGGAGAGTCGCTCCAGCCCCCCAGAGGATGGCCATCAACCGGGCCATCTTCACGTAATGCGGCATCGAAGCCTGAGGACGAAGGGCCCGTTGATAGAAGTCCACGATCGTCGCCGTGGTGATCGCGGTGATCCCCGAGCTGATGCTCGACATGGTCGCCGCCAAGATCCCGGCGATCACAAGCCCCGAAAGCCCCTCAGGCAGTTGCGTGAGTGCAAAGTGAGGAATAACGCGGTCCGGTTCGATCGCAAGACCCTGCTTCGTATAGAACGCGTAGAACCCAAGGCCGAGGAGAAAAAGCGGGATCATGATGAAGACGCCGACCACGGCGTTTGCCCAAAGTGAACGGCGGCTCTGTTCGAGATCCTTGGCCGTCAGATATTGCTGAAGGATGACTTGGTCGACTCCGTAAGAGGCCAGGTTGATGAAGAAGTATCCGATGAGGACATTCCAGAGCGTCACTTCTCGGAGCGACACGGAGAGATCGACAACTGCCGTTCGGCCCCCGGCCTCAGCGATGGCCCAAATCGCTCCAATGTCCCCCTGGAAAGCCCTCACGATCGTTCCGAACATGGCGAAGATCGCTGTCGTGAAGACGAGGAACTGAGCGACGTCCGTCCAAAGCACAGCGCGCATGCCCCCAAGCGCCGTATACAGGCAAGTGCTGCCGCCGAGAATGAGGATAGCCAGGGGCCGGCGAAGCCCCGTGATCTGCGAGACGGCCACAGCCGTCGCGTAGAGGGCGGCCGCCAGCCAACAGAGTCGAAGGAGAATGAAGAGGAGACTGGCCGCAGCTCGCAACCCGTAGGAGAACCGGCGTTCGAGGAACTCATAAGCCGTGAAAAGCTCGAGCCGATAGTAGGTGTTAGCGAAGAGGCGGATGACTATCGGGACGACCAAGGGGAGTGTCGCCAATCCAGGCAAAAGCATGAGGTTGTATTTGAGGACATAGGCCGGGACGCCCATGAAGCTGATAGCGCTCAAATCGGCGGCGACGATCGAGAGGGCGATGGGGAGCCAGGACATCTGGCGCCCGGCTAAGAGGAAATCGCGCGTATCCCTCTGCTGACGGGCGAAGAACCCACCGAGCAACAGACATCCGAGCAAATATGCGATCACCACACCGAAATCGAGCGGAGAAAAGCTCCTCACGGTGCCTCCCCTTCACTCGATGTCGTCACCACGTGTATCCACCTCATGGACGAGCAGGAGCGACCACAAAAGCATACACCTCTGCCCGCCTCAGCCAAAATCGGAATCGCACGACCTGTCCTCGAAGGTCACGGAGCGTCCGTCCGGCCGACCAGCGCACTTCTTGCTTCAAGGCGTCCCCTTGAAATGGAAGGGTTTCCGATCGAGTGAACCCTTCGATAGGGCGAGACGTGCGATCGAGCACCTCAACGACGATGTATCCCCCCGGATCGGTGCGCGCATTGAGAAGCAGGTGCTCCCCCCGCAGGACAAAGGGCTTCGTCACCAATACCCCTTCGGCCTCCCCAGCCCGCAGGGAGGCAAATCCATCGAGTCGCAGTTTCGCAAGCCCCACAGTTCCTCGGTGTTCAGCCTTTCGCTCAGGCAGATAATGCGGAGCATTCCGAGCGGAGTAGTAAATCCAGATCTCATCGCCGACGACAAGCGGGGGTCTGGCGACCACCATGTAACTATCAAAGGCTCCTCGCGGACCGGTCGGCAGAAACGTCCGTCTCGTGCGATGCCAGAAGATGTGGTCGCGGCTGTAGGTGAGCTCGATCTCCATGATCCGATCATTGTTGTGAAAGATGTTGAGCAAGCCGATGAACATCCCCTCGTAAGGGAAAGCGGCCATTCCATAGAAGTCCACGTCCCGGGGATCTTCTTCGTCCGGGCGAAGCACGATGATCGGCGGAGACCAGGTGCGGAGGTCGGCGCTCTCCCGCAGCACGACGACGCGCACCCCCATTCCCATTCGGACCGTGGGATTGCTCTCGACCCCACGCGGGAGAAGGTAGGTCTTATGCAGGACGACATATCTCTCGCGGATGTCATCTCGAAAGGCGTAGACCGTGTAATGCCCCGTGAAAAGCGGATTCCCCGCATGCTTCTCCCAGCGGATGCCGTCCGGGGAAAAAGCTACGCAAATCCCCTCCCTCCCAGGAGCAACCGTGTCGTAGAAGAAGAGCTTGTACCGACGGCGTGGATCGGGATCAGACACGTCCTTGATCACAGCGCAGCCATCCAAAATGTAATGTCCATAACCCTCGAGCACGATGTTGTTCTCCCTCGAGCCTTGGAAAGCGATGAGTCCGAGTCTCGGCTTCTCCCAGGTCTTGCCATCACGGGAGCGGGCATAGCAGATATAACTGGTTCGCTTGTAATCTCCGGCCGCGTAAGCGGAATCCGAGAAGGTTTGATACCACATCTTGAAGATCTGCTCCTGCTCATCGAAGATCACCGTCCCGTAGGTGATATGCTCTCCCTCCCAAGGCTCCGTCGGCGTGAGCACGGGATTTCGGTCGAACTTCACAGGATGATGGAGCTCGAGCGTTATGTTCTCGCTTCGTTCGAGGAATGCGGGGTCCAGAGCCAACTGCTTCCGAGTTCCGACCTCGAAATTCGTCCCGGATTGAATTGGCCAGGCCAACGGATCGCTCAATCGAGGGGGACCGAAGAGGAGAAGAGCGGTCGGCCAAACGATCGAAACGATCCTCAGAATCCACCAAGACCTCATCCCCTCTCCTTTAGGACAGGAGGCACGGACTCCCGCCCGCTCCCCCTGTCGACGCCTCAGAAGAGGAATTTCAAACCAAACTGAATTTGCCGCCCAGGATAAGCGCTTGAGATCCTACCTGTTGTCGGCAAGGGAAAGAGCGAATCCGGAGCGAGGAAGTTCGGATGGTTGAACGCGTTGAAGAATTCGGTCCGAAATTGAAGGCGATACCTCTCCCCGAACAAGAAGTTCTTGAAGAGCCCGATATCAGCGAGCTTCGTCCCCGGCGTCTCGATGATATTCCGCCCCGCATTCCCGAAGGTATAGAGTGCCGGGATGGCGAAACAACTGACGTCGAACCACCGCTCGACCTTTCGCTGCGCCGGTGGGAGGTTCCCATCGCATACGCGATCAGGGCGGTTATGATTGACCCCATCGTTCAAGACATTGGTCACGAGCCGAACCGGAACCCAGAATCCGCTCTGAAACACAACGATCCCGTTAAGCTGCCAACCGCCAAAGAGCGTTCGGGCGATCCCACCAATGCGCTCGGGGAACGGAAGCTCGTAAAGGAAGCTGAGCGAGAGCCGTTGACGGAAGTCGTAGGAGGCGAGGGACTTGTCAAGCCGCTGAATATCGTACGGAGGTGTGAAAAGAGCTCCCCCCATTCCACCTGGCCCTCCCATGCCATCACTATCGGTGATGGCCTTCCCATAAGTATAAGCCGCAAGCAGAGAGAGACCATGCCATCGTTGCGTCTCAAGTGAGAGTTGAAGAGCATGGTAAGTCGAATTCGCACTATCCTCGAGATTCGTCACATCTCCTGCCCAAGGGATGGGCCGTCGAGGTTGAACGGGACCCGGGCCCGGCTTCGTCCGATTCCGCTTCCAAATTCGCGGGAGTTTCGTCCCTTTTTGTCCAACGTAGGAGACATCGAGAGCTACGGCGGCCGCCAATCGTCGCTGGATGCCCAAGCTCCACTTTTGGACGTATCCCTTGACGAAGTTCTCGTCATGCGACTCGAAGAAGGGGAACCGCTTCAAATAGGTCTCCAGATCTCCCGGGATGCCATCCTGAATTCGGAAATTCGGCATGGCGAGATCGCCCACCACCGTGGCAGTCGTCCAATTGAAGGGAGCGTTGTTCCCGAATTCGTTCGGGGAATTGCCCGTCGTCACGTCGTAGAAGATGCCATATCCTCCCCGAAGCACAGTATCCGTCGAGCCGAAGAGCCGATACGCGAATCCAAGGCGAGGAGCGATATTGTTCTTATCGAAGTAATCGAGCGTCTCTCGATCCACGAACCGATGTGGATACGGAATGCGATCCGGCTCCAAGCGAAGCACGTTGCGGAGGTAGGGGATCGCCTTGCTCAGATAGACCATCTCCTTCCGGCTGTAGTCGATATTGGCCATGCGCCCGTAGATCTCCGCCCATGGCCATTGCAGTTCGTACCGGATCCCAAGATTCAGCGTGAGATTCTTCGTCGCTTTCCAATCGTCGGCCAAGAAGAGGAAAAGCTGTGTCGTCTCCAGGTACACGAAATCTTGGTTCATGAAGCCCAAGCCACTTGCCGGGAATCCGAGAAGGAAATCGGCGAGTCCGGTCAAGGCGGAGCTTCCCACCCGCGGCCCTGTGTATTGCCCATTGAAGCTCAGGCTGATGCCTCCCGTCCACCCCTGGAAATTCGCTTGGCGAATGCGCCGGACATCAACTCCCGACTTCAACGTGTGGCTGCCGCGAATGAGGGTGAAGTGATCGAGGAACTGGAACGTGTGGTTCTTCCGATTGAATGGGGCGGGCACGCCGATGGCTCCCACGGGGCGCAAGCTCGTCAAGCCGGCGACGCTGATTTGTGGGAACCCTTTATTGTTCTCTGCCTGAGGTGGGACGGGGATCCCAAACTCGCGCACGTAGTCTCGCACAACGGATTCGTGAAGCGTATTGAAGTTCGTGTAGTTATACCCGAAGCGGAACTCGTTCGACGCCGTCGGCCCGAAACCGTGATTCCACGTGAAGACGAAATTCTGCGCACGTTCGTCCTGAGAAGTCCCCGTGACGCCCGTCGGGAACATCCCGGGATCTTGACGATCGCGTTGCTGGATAATGTAGCGACCGAAGATCGAGTCCTTCTCGGAGAAGGTGTGATCCAAGCGCACGATCGCTTGATCCGCATCATCCCGAACGGTTCCGGCGAAGAGGTAGTTGAAGGGACCCGGACGATTAGGGAGCGGCCAGAAGTCCAGAATCTTCCGGCTGATCGGATTGATCCGATCGGGAGGGATGACGTTCCCCGGGAACGGCTGACGCTCTTGAGTCTGAGGGTTCAGCGTGAGGGGATCGTAGATCGTATATCCGGACCGAGAGAAATCGCCGCGCCGTTCCTCGGCCGTCGGAACGATCCCAAGCCGGGATAAGCCCTCGCGGATTCGCGTCCCCTCATACCCCGTGAAGAAGAAGCTTCGGTTCCGCCGGATCGGTCCTCCGGCCGTGATCCCGAATTGGTTACGCTTGAACTCCGGCTTCCTGGCCGCGAAGAAGTTCCGCGCATCGAGATTGTCATTGCGCACGAAGGCAAAGACCGTTCCATGGAGGTCATTGGTTCCCGATTTGGTCGCGATATTGACGACCGCGCCGGAAGCAGAGCCGAATTCGGCCGAGTATTGGCTCGTTTGGACCTTGAACTCTTGGATCGCATCGATCGAAGGAACGATGTTGAAGGTGCTGATGAACGTCTCCATATTGGAGATCCCATCGAGCATGTAGTAATTCCCCTCCGTACGACTGCCGATGGCATTGATGGCCATCCCGCTCATGACGGCCCGCCGATCATTCGGCTGGCCCGGAGTCACCCCGGGGATCAACTGCGCGAGTTGAAGGAAGTTCCGACCGTTCAAGGGGAGGTCCACGATCTTCTGCTGATCGATCACCTGCCCGATCTCGGCTGAATCCGTTCGAACCAAAGGAGCTTCACTGACGATGGTCACGGCCTCGGTGATTGCCCCCACTTCAAGCGTCAGATCCACGCGCACGCGCTCGTTGATGGTGAGCACGATATCGGTCACGGCCGATTTCTTGAACCCCTCCATTTCCGCCTCGACTTTGTATCGCCCGATGGGGAGGTTCGGAACGACGTAGTCCCCGACCTCATTGGTCCGCACCGTTCGAGAGAGCCCCGTATTGAGATTGGTCACCGTGATCCTTACTCCCGGCACGCTCGCTCCCGTGGCGTCGCGCACAGTTCCCAAGATCACGCCCTCGGTGGCCTGGGCTCGGACCGGGAAAGTGGCAAGCCCAAGAGCGAGCAGAAGGAAGAGGCTCGCGAGGATTCTCATCATGTTCGTGGCATTCATCTTCGTCACCTCCTTGGATGGGATGAGTCCCGAGGCGCGTGCCCTGTGATCATGCGCCCGACCCAGAGACACTCAGCTCCCGCAAGACGTCCTCAGCCACCTGCAGGCTGTGCTCGATCTGCGCCTCGGTATGGCTGAAGCTGATATGATTGCGTTTGAGATTAAGAGGTAGCTCGAAGATGCCGCGTTCGATGAGCTTGCGCCGATAGGCGAGGAAGCGCTCGCTATCGTTGCGCAGCAAATCCTCGTAGCTTTCGATGGGCCCCTCCATGAAATACAGGACGAAGATGGATCCGAAGCCCGCGACCGTAGCGCGGATCCCCAGTCGCTCGACGATCTCCTGCAACCCACTCCGCATGCGCTCTCCCAGGCGAAAGATATGTTCGTGCACAGGCTGCGTCTCCAGGACCTCAAGGGTCGCCAGCGCGGCCGCACATCCGATGGGATGGCCGTTATAGGTCCCGGCGAAGAAGACATCACCTTCAGGATGGGTGTTGAAACGGTCCATCAACTCGCGGCGACCGCACAGAGCCGCGATGGGATAGCCATTGGCCATGGATTTCCCCAACGTCGTCAGATCGGGAATCACGCCGCAGATCTTCTGATATCCCCCCAGATGATGCCGGAATCCGGTCACCACCTCATCGAAGATGAGCAGGATGCCATGCCAGCGTGTCAGCTCTCGAAGTCCTTCGAGGAACCCCGGTTTTGGAAGAACGCATCCGATGTTGTGCGGGATCGGCTCCAGGATAATGGCAGCGATCTCCCCAGGATTCTCCCGAATCGCGCGCTCCACATCGTCCAGATCATTGAAGCGGCAGACGATGGTGGCATTGGTGACTTCGGGGAGAGAACCGGCCGACAGCAGGTCTTGCCGCCCGAGCTTCTCGGCTGGACTGATCACGTTCAGAGCAACGGCATCGTGCCAGCCGTGATAGCATCCTTGAAACTTGATGATCTTCTTGCGCCCGGTGACGGCACGCGCGAGTCGAATCGCCTGATACGTCGCCTCCGAACCGCTGTTACAAAAGAGCACCTTCTCGGCCGAGGGAACATGCGCGCAGATCTTGCGCGCTAGGGCGATCTCCAGATCGGTCACCCCGACACCGACAAGATCCAATCGCTGCATCGCGTCGCGAACGCGCTGATTCACGGCCTCAAAGTTGTGTCCAAGAAGCACCGGTCCAAAAGCCGCGTGGTAGTCGAGATACTCGCGCCCCTCGACATCGGTGATGATCGCCCCCTGAGCGCGAGCGAAGACCAGGGGCGGGACGATCCGTCGGAGCGACGTGTTCACCCCTCCCGGAATGACTTCTGAAGCCCCCAAGAACAACGTTTGATTACAATCCGCCATTCCCCGCTCCAATGCATTCAGCATATTGGACAAATGGGCCCTCATCCCGATCGAATTCTGGGATATTTGGTGATTTCGTCAAGATGGTGGTGGCGAGTATACTCGCCTTGTGTCTATAATCCTGGACGAAAAGTCGCGTGGAGGAGGTGGCACATGACGGCGGTGAAAACCCCATCGGTGCCGGCTGTGGAGCGGGCGCTGACGCTTCTGGAAGTACTCGCAGAATCGAGGCGGGGCTATACGCTCTCGGAACTGGCGCGTCTGCTGCGCCTTCCGAGAAGCTCGACGCACTGTCTTCTGCTGACGCTCGAACGTCGAGGATATCTCCACCGGAACGAGCAAACGGGGCGATACATGTTCGGTCTGAAGCTGCTCGGTTTGGCGAACAAGGCGCTCAGTCGGATCGAATTGCGCGAGCGCGCAACGCCGTATCTCCAAGCGCTGATGCAGAGGACGGGGCTGACGGTTCACATGGCGATCTTGGATCAAGGCGAAGCGGTACTGGTGGAAAAGGTGGAACCCCCGGGGCTGCTGCGATTGGCGACGTGGATCGGCAAGCGGATGGACATCCACTGCACGGGCGTCGGGAAAGCGCTTTTGGCGTATTTGCCGGAAGAAGAGAGAGAGCGCCTGATTCGCGAGCGGGGATTGCCCCGCCACAATGAGAACACGATCGCCTCGCCCAAGCGTTTGCGGGAGGAGCTTGCGCGGATTCGAGAGCGAGGCTACAGCTTCGATGACGAGGAGGACGAGATCGGGCTGCGATGCCTCGGTGCTCCGATCTTCGATCACACGGGTCGGGTCGTCGCTTCAATCAGCATCGCGGGAACGATCGCTCAGATCACGCCGGAGAACATAGCGGATCTTGCGGAGGTTGTGAAGCAAACGGCGGCGACGATCTCTCGGCAGCTCGGCTTCACCTCAGAAGGGAAGGATACGACGTCGTGATCGCGTGACGTCGCGATCAAAGGGTGACTCTCAGGGCAAATGGCTTCGGCCAAGGTCAGGGACCTTCAGAATGCGGAAGCCAGTAGGCCGATGGGCCTGGCAATGGGAAGGAATCGAAGATCCTTAGAGGGGGTTGGGGAGATCTGAGTGGGGCTCAACCGTCCGTACGAGTTGAGCCGTTCGCTCGAAGGCTTCGGGGGAGACAGAGAGGGAGGTGAGGCCAAGTGGCAAAAGCGAAGTCACGATCTCCGGACGCCGTGACGGTGCATCTCCGCATACACAGCATTCCATCCCCCTCTTCCGACACGCGCGCACGACCTGCTCGACGGCCCGCATCACGGCTTCGTCCCGCTCATCCCAGAGGGGAATTAGGCGCGGATTGTCGCGATCTACACCGAGGATGAGCTGAGTGAGATCGTTAGTCCCGATGGAGATGCCGTCCACAAGTGGGAGGAATTGCTCGATGAGGAAGACGACCGAGGGCACCTCGACCATGATCCAAAGGGGGATGTCACCTACTCCCTCTTCGCGCAGGATCTCGCGGCAGGCGAGCAGCTCTGACACCGATCGAACGAAAGGGAGCATGAGGCGGACATTCGTCCAACCCGCTTCGTAGACGCGCCGCACGGCGCGCAGTTGGAGGCGGAACGGTTCGGGATCATATAAGTAGCGACGACAGCCTCGCAATCCAAGCGCCGGGTTCTCCTCCGGCTCCTCGAACTCTTGGCCTCCGCGCAAGCCGCGATATTCATTCGACTTCAGGTCGAGCGTCCGAAAAGTGACCGGACGCGGCCAGAAGCAGCGCGCGACCTCAGTCAATCCTTCGGCGAAAAGCCGAATGAAGGCCTCAGCTCCTCCCTCAGCCAAGAGTTTCCTTGGATGGACTCCGAGCGCAAGGGCGAGGAACTCAGACCGCAGAAGTCCGACGCCATCACTCGGGAGATCGGCATATCGAGCCGCCAGTTGAGGGAAGCTCAGGTTCAAATAGATCTTCATCAAGCGCATTCCTCGAGGAAGATCTCCCCCTCGGCCGTGAATCGCACGCGACGCCCTTCCAATGCCTCCACCCCTTCGACGCGGCCCCCCATCACACACGGAAGATCGAACTCCCGCGCGACGATCGCCAAATGCGACGTGACCCCTCCAGAAGCGCAGATGAGCCCCCGAATCTTCGGCAGGATCGGCGTGATCGCCGTCACCGATGCCGAAGGCGTGAACACGATCGTCTCCGAAAGATCGGTCTCCATCACGCGCAAAACATCCTCAATCGTCTCGACCTTTCGCAGAATGCCCACGGCCCCTCGCCCACCAATCGGTTCTCCCTCTCCGACCTTTCGCATCTCTACCTCCCGATGGCGCATCTTATTCGAGATCGAGTTGAAGATCCCACAAAGGCGCATCCGAGGATCGCGCCAGTTCCGTCTGCAAAAGCGCTCCGCACTTCGGGCAGTAATAGTGCCGCCACTCGATGTCCTCCTCGATGTAGCACTTCGGATCAAGAATGTGTGGGTTGGCTTCCTGGAGCGGGAATCGCTTCTGCACACATCCGAGCTTATAGTTCTCCGCCGCCGACGCCAATGGATGATCACAATACCGGCACCGAATCCATCCCGCGGTGAGTTTCAAGCCTTCTGCCAGAGGGCGTGCCTCCGGCTCATCGGTCGCCGTCTGTGGCTTCGGCTCGCTCCCAATACGCTGCCGACGCATCTCCAAGCGCAGCCGCTCCGTCTCTGAGCGGACGACAGCTCCTGCCTCATCGAGCACAACCCCATAAGCCTGCCGCGCCCACTCCCGTGTGATGCGCCCTTCGCGATAGTCCTCAGCCACCCACTCGGGATCCCGCTGCAACGGATCCCCGTACCCCCCTGCCGACGCCCATGACATGAGGAAAACGTCATTGGGGTTTTGAACAATATGGAACGCCTTCGGCGGGACCAGCTCCACTGTCCCGCCCAAAGCCTCCGTGCGATCGGGCACTCGCCCGGCCGACATCAACTCTCGCGCGTCTGTTCCTCGGACCAGAACATAGCGCGTCGTCGAAGTAGGAAACCCTCCGAAAAGCCCAGGCCCCGGCACCGCGCAATGCCCCGTCGCCGTGAAAAGCGAGACGCGATCCGTCCCATGCGGGATGAAGGCCAACTCCGCCGCGTTCCCCCCACGGAACTTCCCCGCCCCTCCTGAATCCGGCAACTCGCGACGCCAGAGATAGAGGATCGGATAGAACCATTCGCTCTCCTCGACGTTCGGCATCGTGCTTTGCAGATCCCAAGGCCATCCTCCCGTGTCTACCCCATCGCGCCAGGAGAGCCCGGCTAACGCGGCCCCCACCGGATCAAGCAGGAACGAGACATAGGGCGCGCCACGTTGATTCACGCCGTTCAATGCCGCGATGGGATACATCGGCGCGCCCATGCAACTCTGCACTTCCGTCCGTAATTCCGGATCGTTGGAGCAGGCGAGCATCTTCGAGATCACAAGCCCGGATAGAGCGATCGTTTGAAGAAGCGTGAGGGCTGGAGCTGCGCTCACCGCCGCCGGGAAGAGAGCGCAGGTGAGCGTACCCGGCTGAACCTCGAATTCCACGTGACGATAGGCTCCCTCGACGACGAACATCTGATCGAAGAGCATCTGCGCCGAGACCATCGCCATGATAGCCCCGCGCCAGCCGACGAGCGTGCAATTGAGCGTGCCAGCCTGCGGATCTGTCCCCTCATTGGAAAAGATCAGCCGATCTCCTCGTTTGGTGAGCGTCAGGCAATTTCGATACACGTGCCGATCGTCCGGATGCGCCCACTCCACCCACCCGACCTCGCGCCATGTCCCGTCGGGGATGGTCTCCAATCGCCGCACGAAGGCGCGCTCCGAATCATCCTGCAACTTGCGCATGACGCCCTTGACGGTCGCCGCCCCATATCGGGCAAGCAACTGCTTGATCCGTTCGCGCGCGACATGACATCCGGCGATCTCGGCGCGCAGATCCAACGCGACTAACTCCGGCATGCGCGATCGGCGAATGTACTCCTCTTCAAGGTCGCGGCGCAAGCGGCCGCGTTCGACGATCTTGATCGGCGGAATACACCCAGCCTCCCAGTAGACGTCCGGGGCCATGGGATTGAATCCCCCAGGTGCGGTCCCACCGAGATCCCATTGATGGAGGGTGTTCCCCACCCAACAGAACAGTTCCCCATCCCAGAAAACGGGTGCGATCAATGTCACGTCGGATTGATGCGTCGCCCCAATCCACGGATCGTTCGTCAGGAAGATGTCACCCTCCTCGATCCCCGGATTCTCCGAACGATACTCTAGCGTCCATTTCACTGCCGAACTGGTCGCCGAGGAGAGGTATTGCAAGAATGGGCCGAAGAAAACGAAATCCCCCTTCTCGTCGAGAAGACACGGGTTGAAATCGTGCCCGTAAGCGCAAATGGGCGAGCCGGAGATCTTCATGATCGTCACCCCGTGCTCGACGTTGATGTTCCACAAAGCATGACGAATGACTTCGTACGTGATCGGATCAATGCGTTCGGCTGCCTCCGTGTGCAATTTCAATCCGGGAGCGATCCGCAGCTCCCGACCGTAAACGTACGGATATTGCCGACCATCCCATCGCGCCGACGACATAAGCGTCCCTCCTTCTCGTTCACGAAAGCGTCAGGATGAAATCCCCATAGGCATCGACCGTGAGGACGCTGCCTGGCCGCACAACGATCGTCGTCACAGGCAGCTCGATGATCGCCGGACCTTCGATCGTCGCTCCCGGTGGAACGTCTTCTCCAGCGAAGATCGGCGTCCGCCGGTGCTGCCCAAGTTCCCGCCAATAGACCTCACGTCGCCATCTGGGTGCGACCTTCCTAGCACGCCCGAGGGCCACTTCCTTCATCCCGCGCGGACCGATACGACCGAGTGCGACCACACGCAACAGACCGATCTCCATCCCCGCGGCCGTGAACGCCGATCCCCGTCCATAGAGCGCCTCGTACTTCTGAACGAACGCCTGTTCCAGTTCGCGCATGTTCTCATCCGTCAAAACCCCTCCGGGAACGGGGACCTCGACCCGATGGATCTGAAGACGGAACTTCATCTCGGCGAAGCGCTGAAGGATCACGCAGTCCTCGGGAACCCCCTCCTCGTGAAGCTGCCGTCGCGCCCGCTCCTCCAATTCGAGGAAGAGCTCCATGACGCGCCCAGCCTCAAATGGCGCGACGAGCAACTCCGCCTTCTCGTACACGTGTTGAATGTCGGTCGAGAGGATACCGAAAGCCGACCAAGTCGAAGCCAATGCTCCGCCCGGGATGACGACCGTGCGACAGCCCAACTCTCGCGCATAGGCGACGGCATGCGCCCCAGCCGCCCCGCCATACGCATAGATGACAAAGTCGCGCGGATCATACCCTCGCTGAATCGTCATCTGCCGGATGAGGTCGGCCATGTGTGCCTCCACGATCCGCGTAGCCCCATCCGCCGCCTCCAGGACATCTAAACCGAGCGGCTCAGCTACTGTCCGCATCGCCCGATGCGCGGCCTCACGATCAAGCGCGAGCCGACCGCCCAAGAAGAAGTCCGGATTGTAATAGCCCAGAAGCAGATCGGCATCCGTCACCGTAGGCCGCGTGTTCCCCCGTCCATAACAGGCCGGTCCCGGATCCGCCCCCGCCGATTCGGGGCCGACCTTCATCGCGCCACTCAATTCATCGATCCAGATGATAGATCCACCCCCAGCGCCTATCGAGACGATATCCAATCGCGGCATGAAGAACGTGTATTGATGGAGCGTCGTCTCGGAAGCCGAGAGCGGCCGCCCCTCGGCAATGAGGCCGACGTCGAAGCTCGTCCCCCCCATGTCGGTGGCGATGACATGCGAATGCCCAACTCGTTCGGCCAGAAATCGGGACCCCATCAACCCTCCCGCCGGCCCTGACCCGATCGTGAAGAGTGGTGCTCGCACGATCTCCTCGGCCGGCGCCACTCCTCCCGAGGCCTGCATGATGAGCAACGGCCCTCGATATCCCAGGCTGCGCGCTCGTTCCTCTACCCGGCGTACGTAGCGCGAGGTCTTCGGCCCAATGAAGCAATTGATCACCGTCGCCGCCGTCCGTTCGTACTCCCCCGGTTTGGCGATCAACTCGTGCGCGCACGTCACAAAGAGATCGGGAGCCATCTCTTGGACCATATGGCGCACTTCGCGTTCGTGAACGGGATTGACGAATCCCCAGAGAAACGCGATGGCGATCGCCTCGACCTGTTGTTGCAACAGCTCTTCGATGGCTCGTCGCGCTTCATCCCGATTCAAGGGCACGACGACCTCGCCCCGCCAATCCACGCGTTCGCTCACTTCGCGAATGAGATGGCGGGGGACAATCGGCTCCGGTTTCCGATGACGCGAGACGTGCAAAAGCGTCTCGATCGGCAATCCGGCTGAGCGCCCGACCGAGCGCATGATGAGAAGCGCATCGCCATGCCCGCGCGTCGTGATCAGTCCCACGCGCGCGCCTTTCATCTCCACCATGGCGTTCGTCCCCACCGTCGTCCCATGCAGGAGCACCCGAGTGCGCGCCATCAGCTCCGTGAGCGTGAGCCCAAATCGTTCGGCCGCGACCGAGAGCGCTGCGAAGAACCCCTCGGAGAAATCCCCCGGCGTTGAAGGGCTCTTGGCGAAGACCACATTTCCCTCCGAATCGCGCACGACGCAGTCGGTGAAGGTTCCGCCCGTGTCCACAGCGCAGTAATATTCCCGCTCTTCCTTGGCGTGACTTGAGCGCGCCGATTCCGAAACGCTCAAGACGTTCTCGCTCCTCATTGCCCTCCTCAGCTCATAGAGAGATTGGGGAGAAGAACTCCCCCTCCGTCGTCGCCATGAACCGCCAGATCGAAGGCGGTTCGGGCTCTTCGAGCAGTCGATGGAGGAACGGAACTGCCGCCTCCTCGAAGGCCCGCCGAATCCGCTCACCCGCCTCCACACCGGCGATGTCGAAGAAGGCCTTCATGTGATTCGCGAAGAGATAGAGACCGTACTCGATCTTGAAGCGCGGCGACCAAGAGAGCGCGGCTCGGTAGAGCTCCAACTGCGCCTCAGCCGCGCAGCGTTCGATCTCCGCAATCTCCTCGAAAGGAACAGCGCACACCACCCCATCGTCGCGGACGGTCAGAAGTGCGCACGCGCGCACGCGATCCGCATATTCCGCAGGCTCTATACGCACCCCTCCGAAGAGATCGAACCGCACGGTCGCTTCTTCAAGCGCGAGCCCGAGCGCCAGATTTGGATAACGGTTGCGCGTCCGCGTCCATGCCCACGGTAGGTACGTATTCTGCAAGTCGGTGAATTCGCGGAAAATGAGCACCTCTCGATCGCCCGCATCATAAGGCCCGTGCGCGAAGAGGCCATCTCGTTGCTCCCCGTGCAAGATAAACGCATACAGCTCTAACGTTGCCGCCATGCGGCGCAGGCGCTGAAGCGTGGGCGGATCTACCTCGACGAGATAATCCCGCAGCGAAGCGATCGCCTCCAGCGGCAGGATCCGCATCGTCGCCTCCCGCTCATTCGGAAGGAGCCCATCGGCCTCGCGGTACGCGCGACACACTCGCCGCCAGAACTCCACGACGAACCCGATCCGCTCCAGATCGTCCTCGGGAAAAGGCTCGCCCGGCTTCACCTCCAGATCAAGGATATGCTGTTGACGTCCGCCGAGATAACAACAAATGAGGACGCTCAAAGTGAGGAAGTTCGGACGCGCACACAAGCGCTTCATTCGTCGCCCGATCTCTTCGGGCGCGATGATCGAGACCAACTCCGTGAGCAGTGGATACGCCGTGCGATAGAGGCATTCCCATCCGAGCGACGAGCGACGCGGTACATCGAAAAGAGCCGATCGCAAAAGCGCCCGCCGCTCCGCTCGCATGAAATTCTTCAAGCTCTCGGAGACGATCTGAATGTGGTGATTGACCTCTTCGAGCAGCATCCCCATCGTTCCCCCTCACGCGATGGGACTGTAGATCTCCCCCTCGGCCTCCGCAATATGTCGCAAAATGGCTGGAGGCTCACCGGCGAGTAAAGCCTCCAGATGCCGATCCACGCTCTCTTGGAAACGTTCGCGGATCTCTCGATGAAAATCCATCCCCAAGCCCGCCTGATCGCCGAAGACGCGAAGCAGATTCCCATACAGTTCTGCTCCATAGGCGATACGGCGACGCTCATCCCATGCGAGGAAGCGCCGGTAGAGGCGCATCTGCGCATCGGCCGCTTGTGCCGCGATCTCCTCCACCTCCTCAAGCGCTACGGGACGAACGCCCTCCTCCGTCATCGCGAAGAGACCATAGGCGACGAGATGTCGGCTGTATTCTCTGGGCTCGGTCCAAAGCGAGCCGAAGAGGCCAATCCGCACCGTGACGTCTCTCAAACGCATGAGGCACGCCAGATGCTCAACGGGAAGCCGCACGGACTCATCCGCCCAGGAATAAAACTCGTCTCGCAATCCCACCTGTTCCTTGATGAGCAGGTACGTACCATCCGGCAATGGATAGGGCCCGTGATGGAAGATCCCCACGCGCGCCTCGCCATTGAAGACGAAGGTGAAGAGATCCAGCATCGCCAGCGCGCGATGCCAACGTCGACGCCGCGCCTCTTCCGACTCAGGACGCAGTGCCGGAAGGAGCGCCCCGATCATCCGATCCTCCAAAACCGGCAACGTGAAACCGCTCTCTTCCGGCAGGAGCCGACCATCCCGACGATAGACGGAGAGAAACCGCACCCAGAAATCCAAGAGGAAGGCGATCTCGTCAGCTCCTTCCCTCACCCGGTGACCGAGCAGTCGTTTCTGTTCGCGCCCGTTCAAGTAACCGAGCAGCAGCGAATTGATGGAGATCTCATTCGGCCGCGCGCCCAGCCGCTTCGCTCGATGCGCTAGCGCTTCCGGCGGCATGCGCTCGGCGACGCGCCGTAACAGCGGCACCAAGTTCTCAAGGTAGCAGTAGCTTCCCAAGATCAACCGCCCTGGCAGATGAAAAAGTGGGGAGAGCATCTGCGAGCGCTGCTGCGCGCGAAAGAAATGGCGAACGCTCTCCCCGAAGCGATGAAGGAGTGCGTTGAGATGAGCGCGTTCCATCACCGGTCTTCTTCGAAGCGCTTCCCAGAAGAGCCCCTAGGACGATCTTCGACGGGTCAGAACTCGATCACCTGCACCCTCTCCTCGGTTGTGACGAAACTCCACGTCAGGCATCCATACCCCTTCGTCCCCTGACTCTCGTACTCCCCAATGGAGAAGAGGAGATGATCGAACCGATGAGGCCAGTGATGCGACGTCTCAATGATGCCGAGTGGCCGGGCCGAGAGCGCGAGCGAACGCCCGCGCGCATCAGTGATGCGGGCATCCACCCGTTCGATGGATTTCCATCGGCGTTCGCTCCAAGTGATGCGCATACGAGCCGAGCACAAAAGGGCGCGTTCACCATCCCGAGCGATATAGCCGCAGAGTTGGCGCCGGCCACCGACGAAGTTCATGGCTGCCACGTTGACGACGAACGAAGGGGAGAAGGGGGCCCAGAGCACGAGATACCCCCGCCAGAGAGCACGTCCCCCCCATCCCCACATCCGATCGCGCATCCCGAGCGCCGCGACGGAGACCTCCTCCCCATCAACGTTCATCCATCCCTCGTACCACCCGACCTGATCGAAATGACGGCTCCGCTCCCCTTCAGCCGCCTCCTCCATCCAGAGCTTAGCCTCTGCCCAACTGAAGGCGCGATGAAGCGCGCGGAAAGTGAGATCGAACTGCAATCGCGGACTATCATAGCGCAAGCGCCATCGCGCAAACGGCTCGAGCATCTCCAAGTTCAAGGGGCCGAAGCACAAGCGCTCTCGTCCGATGTCGCGCGGGATCACGTAGTCCATCTTCATCAGCTCATAGCGCAGACGCCCATCCGCGAATACATAGAGGGTGAGGTCACCACGACCAGCATTTGGGAAGACGCCCTGGTAGACCTGGAATTGAACGCGTGCGGTCGGATCGAAGAATTCGAAATACCAAGCCTCGCGCCACCATGGTTCCGGGCCCACGACGTGAATGTCATCGTCGGTGAGATCGAGGCCAACAGGAACGAAATCGTTGTCCTCGGACATCGGCTCTCCTCCTTGCTCGTCCCATGGGGTGAAGCCTCCGCGTCAGCGACCGCGGAAGTGCGGCGGACGCTTTTCGATGAAGGCGCGCACGCCTTCGCGAAAGTCTTCGGTCACCGCGAGCCTGCCGACGATCTGCCGCTCGCGCTCCAATTGCTCGTCCAGAGAGGCCGTGAGGCTCATCGCCAACAAGTGCTTGATGGCGACAAGCGCCTGCACGGGCCCCTGGGCCACGCCCGCGGCAAACGCCTGTGCCTCCTCAAGCAACGCGTCCTCGGGAACCACGCGATGCACGAGCCCCCACCGCACGGCCTCTTCCGCCTCGATCAACTCCCCACTCACCATCCATTCGAATGCTCTCCCCCAACCGATCAGCCGCGGCACGATGAATGTCCCACCACAATCCGGCGCGATCCCCAACCGGACGAACGCCTGATTAAAGCGCGTCCCCGCGGCCGCCAACCGATAATCGCACGCCAGCGCGAGATTGCAGCCGCCGCCGCTGGCGACCCCATGAATGGCCGCAATGACGATCTTCGGCATCGCGCGAATGATCCGAACAACATCATTCAAGGGAACGAGGAGCTCGTCCAGAAGGCGATCGGCCGAAGCCCCCTCCTCCAACCGCCGCTCGAGATACCTCAGATCGGCTCCCGCCGAGAACGCGCGTCCGGCTCCAGTGAGGATCACGGCCTGGACATCCTCCCGCCCGCGAAGATCTCGAAAGGCATCGCGCAGTTCTGCCGCCAACGCAGCATCAATGGCATTCAACACCTCGGGGCGATTCAACGTCACCACGGCCACCCCTTCGCTCACTAGAAGCCGTACCGTCTGTCCACTCATCTCCCCCCTCCAGCCATCCGCATAACGCTCGCCCGCGCTGACGCGCGACTCACGCGCGCTCGGCTCCGCGCAAGCGTTTCACCTCCTCGATCAACGCGGGAACAACTCTCTCGTACTCCTCAACGATCCCCAGATCAGCCACTTTGAAGATCGGTGCTCGAGAATCTTTGTTGATGGCGACAATACACCGGGCCCCGGAGATGCCGACGACATGTTGACTGGCTCCGGAGATGCCGACGGCGATGTAAAGGTCGGGAGCGACCTTCTTCCCCGTCTGCCCGATCTGCCAGCTCGCCGGCACCCATCCGGCATCGCAAGCCGCGCGCGAGGCTCCGACGGCGCCCCCCAACCACCGCGCCAACTCCCCCAACAGCTGGAATCCTTCAGGTCCCCCCATGCCCCGTCCACCGCTCACAATAATCCGCGCCTCTTCAAGCGCAGTGTCGGTCGCTGACTCCTCTTGAATCCGCTCCAGGAGCCTGGTCCGCCTCAATAAGGGATCGAGCGTCACTTCGATCCATCTTATGCCCCCCTCGGCGATCCCTTCCTTGATTGGATCAAATGCGCGCGGGCGCACGCAGACGACGACAGGAGGTCGAGGGGCAACCACCACAGCGTGGGCCTTCCCCCCATAGACGGGTTTGGTGATGACCACCGCCCCATCTTCAGCCCGCAGCCCGATGGCATCGGTCACCATCGCCGTCCCCAGCCGATAGGCCAGCCGCGGAGCGATCTCTAGCGCGATCGTCCGACCGGGGAAGAGGACCACGTCCGGTCGAACGGCTGCCAGCAGTTGTTCAAGGGCGCTCACATACAACTCGGGCGCATATTCCCGAAGCATCGGATGGGCGATGAGGAACGTGCGCGCGTTCGCTGATGCCTCGGATGCGAGGCTCGCCCCCACTCGATACGCGGCGATGGATTCCGCAACTGGACCGATGAGGGCTACGTTCACTTCTCCATCGAACGCAGTCGCGAGGGCGCGGGCCGCGCCGATGGCCTCGCGCTCGCTCCGCCCGATCTCAGGTGTCGGAAGAACGACTAAGATGAGGCGCATACGCTTCCCTCACTCAGAGGATTCGCCGCTCTTGCAGCGCCCGCACAAGACGCGCAGCTTTCTCTTGAACAGTCTCCCCTTCGATCCACTCGCATGCTTTCGACGTGCTCGGAATGACCAACTCCCGCATCCGCAAGCGTCCACTCCCCCCCCAGAGCTCAGCCGCGTCTCCCACCAACTCCGAGATCGTCCACACGGGGATCGGCGCGCGCGCCGCCAGCATCGTATCCCGTACTTTCGGCAAGCGCGGGACGTTCGCCTCATCATTGGTGATCGTCGCCACCGCCGGTCGCATCGCCCACACGATCTCCCATCCCTCGTCCGACTGCCGCCGCATGAGGAAGCCTCCCTCCGACACCTCAATGCGCGAGACGAAGTTCACGCACGCCCATCCGAGGGCTTCCGCGAGGAACGATCCGACCTGCCCGCCATGCCAATCCCCCGTCTCACGCCCGCAGAGCACGAGATCCACCGGAGAGAGCTTCCCCACAGCCGCCGCCAGAAGGCGAGCGACGACGAAACCATCCAGCGAAGGTCCGCCCTCGCTTGAGATCAGGATCGCCCGATCGGCGCGCAGGCTGAGCGCTTTCCGCAACACATCCGCCGACGACGACGGACCGACCGTGAGCGCGACGATCTCCACCTGCTCACGCTCGATCATCCGCTCCCGCAGTTGCAAGGCGACTTCCAGCGCGTTCTCATCGAAGATGCTGATGACCTGCTGCCCGATCCCTTCGGCCGCTGCGGTCCTCTCCGCATTGAGCCGAAATTCGCTCGGCGGAATCTCCGGGTCTAAAATCTGCGTCACACAGACGACGACGCGCATCCCTCTTCCCCCTCACGATGAAATGGCCGGGAGTTCGCGAACCTCATGGGATGATCGCCGGAGCTCACCGCCCTAAGACGACGACGCACGCGACTGAGCCCGGTCCTCCGAGATTATGCACGAGTCCCAACTCGGCGTTCTTCACCTGTCGGGCCCCAGCCTGACCACGTAACTGAAGGACGATCTCCGTGAGCATGCGGACGCCGCTCGCGCCAATGGGATGGCCGAACGACTTCAATCCTCCACTCGGATTCACCGGCAGATCGCCCGCCAGCGCGCTCCGCCCCTCTTCGATGAAGTATCGCCCTTCACCCTTCTTGCAAAACCCCAGGTCCTCATAATTGCTGATCTCCGTCCACGTGAAGCAATCATGCACTTCCGCGACGGAGATCTCCCGCACCGGATTCCGAATCCCCGCCATGCGATACGCCTCAGCCGCTGCCGCCACCGTCGCCGGAAATCCGATGTACTCGAACGTGGGATCGAAAAACGGCCATCCGGTCTCCACCGCCAGTCCGATCCCTTTGACGTAGATCGGATCCTCCCGAAATTGTCGCGCGCGATCGGCCCGACAGATGACGACCGCCGCGGCTCCATCCGTCGTCGGACAGCAATCGTAGAGCCCAAACGGATAGGCTACAAGCGGCGCTGCCAGGACTTGCTCCTCACTCACTTCCATCCGAAAATGGGCCTTCGGATTGAGGGCACCATTGTGATGATTTTTCACGGCCACCTTCGCCAGCGTGCGCCGATCACCACCGAACCGATGGAAATACCGATTCGCTGCCAGAGCGAAAAGGCCAGGCGGCGTCGCCCCCGCTTCTAGATATGGATGCGTCCCTTCCCGCTGCAATCCCCGCACGGGCCGATCCCGCAACTTTTCCGCGCCCACAACCAACACCACTTCGTATACCCCAGCCGCTACCGCCAAACACGCGTTCCGAAAGGCGTCCGTTCCCGTCGCGCAGTAGTTCTCCACCCGCGTGATCGGCTTCCCATACAGCCGCAGGGCATCGGCCAAAGTGACGCTCGCCTTCCCCCCTCCGAATCCCGGCGAGAACGTCCCTAACCACGCTGCCTCCACCCGCTCCGGTTCGATCCCCGCATCCTCATAAGCGGCGAACGCCGCTTCGGCCATTAATTCGGATAGGCTCTTGTCATGTAACTCGCCGAATTTCGTGCATCCGATCCCAATGATGGCCACCTTATCCTTGAGGCTCTCCGCCATCACTCCTTCCCTCCGGTCGGCACTTCCAGTAGTAGTGATAGAGGCCCCCGCCAGCCCCCAACCGCCGCAACGTCAAACGCACCCGCATCCCAATGCGCACTTCCGAAGGTTCGACGTCAGTCATCTGCAAATAGAGTCGCCCTCCCCCCTCCACATCCACCACCGCCAACACCGTCGGCGGCATGGGCGACGGCGTGAGCCAATCCACCGTATACGTGAACACCTCCCCCCGCCGACCAAGCGAGACCTCGCGCAGGCTCGTCTTGCTCTGGCACCTTTGACAGATGCGCGTCGGCGGAAACTGCCGCAAGCCACATTCCCCACATTCGGTCCCCCGCAGACGAATCGCGCGCACCTCCTCCTTCTCGTAGAAGACGTTCGAGAGCACCGGCCCCTCGTCGTGATGCCGAAAGTATTCCCGCGCCTTCCGAAACCGCTCGTAAGACGGGAATCGCAGTCCGCGTCGAAGCTGTTCGGCGATCGGATCGCGCACCACATAGTCCTCAATGAGCGGCGTCACTTCAAAGAGCACAGCATCTGCGCCATTTCCATAACCGACCAAGAGGATTCGATCTCCAGGCTGTGCCCGTTCAAGCGCCGCGCTCAACAGAAACAACGGCGTCGCGCATCCGATCATCCCCACGCGTTCCAGAAACGTCTCCTGCACCTGCTCGGCACGAAAGCCCAACTCCGCCGCCGCCCGCACCGTCAGCCTCGGATCCATAGGCGGCAGGATCACTCGCGTGACCTCCGAAGGTTGGAGCCCACTCTCTTCCAACACCCGTGCGATCGCGCGACGGACGATCCGACAATACCCCTCCATCGTAAACCGAGAGGCGAAACTCGTGACCCGCTCATCCTTATCCCGCCGGACGAAATCGAGGAAATCATCGCTCACGCTCGCCCGCGCTTTCGCTTCCGCCACGACGTGCTCTCGCCCGACGGCCAAAGCGGCTGCCCCATCCCCGAACCACTGCTCCTCAGGCGACTCCGGCGACGCTTCTCGCGTGTCGGCGGAGACGACGACGATCAGCTCCTGCTCCCCTACAGCCACGCGATCCAGAGCCGCCATGAGCGCCACCGTTCCCGCGCGTAACGAATGTGCGAAGTCCGCGACCGCGATCTCCTCCGGGAGATCGCACGCCGCCGCCAGCAGTGCGGCGTTCATCCGCTCGAGATACGGCGCCGTCGTGGAAGCGAAATAGATCCCACCGCAAGCGGAGAGACCCAATCCTTGTACGGCCTCTAAAGCGAGCGTTAGCGCATCTTCGTCGA
This sequence comes from Acidobacteriota bacterium, assembly GCA_030550025.1. Classification (GTDB taxonomy): domain Bacteria; phylum Acidobacteriota; class Blastocatellia; order HR10; family HR10; genus HR10. Next base: position 34,815 of record JAUQQC010000013.1, read on the forward strand.
ACCCAATGGCCGTTCGCTCGCCTTCTAAGACGGGCTTTCCCCCGTGGGCGGCCGCGATCTTCTCCCGCCCGATCCGATGCCGCGGTAGATACACAGCATGTCCCGTGATCCCGATCATCCCCAAAGCCCAAGAAGTCTCATCGTCAGGCTCAATCACCCTCTTGCCCGCAGCAATCCACGACGATCCACCCGCGTGCGCAAGAGCCGAAGCTCATCTGACGTCGGCGGCGGCGTCTCCGGCACATTAGCCGGGATGACCAAATCGAACCCCGTGTTCTCTCGAATCTCATCCACGCTTACCCTCGGATGCCGCGAGACCACGCGCATCCGTCCCTCAGCGTCAAAATTCAACACCGCCAGATTAGTGACGACCAAAAGCTCCGCGAAGGAGTGAGCATACCCCGGAGCCGAGACGAAATCAACGCGTTCGACGAAGACCTGAGGCGTATGCCGGCGAAAGAAGGCCACACGACGCCGCGCGCACGGGGCCAGTTCCAATCCCGCGCTCCCTGGCCCCCTCAACCGCGGCGCCGACCACGTCCCCACACCCACGAGGTTCACGTTCCCCTGCCGATCGATTTGTAGGCCGCTTAGGAACATCACGTCGAAAGCACCCCGTAGCTCCAGATCGAACAATTCCTCTAACCGCAGCACGGCTTCCGCTCGCGAGATCGCCCGCGCGGAATTCACCGAGGGCAAAAGCTCCTCCAGTTCCGGGTTGAGCGCCGCCGTTCCCCCCATGGTGAACGAGAGATTGGGCGCATGCGTGAGTTGCGCCAACCGCAGCCCAGCCGCTACCTCCGAACATCCCGTACCGACACCGACGAAATCTCCATCTCTGACCAAGCGCGAGAAGATAACGGCCAGTAGCTCTCTTGATGAGGGCGGTGCGACTTCCGCCGCCTCTTCTGCACGATCTTCCGATGCCCTCGCGATCACCACCTTCTTCAAGTATCCCGATTCATCGGACGAGAACACGACGTCCTGGAGATAGCGCGCCATCCCTTCGCGCGTCCGGCCATGGGCGAGATAAAACCGCAGATGTTCGCGATCCACATCGTAAAACGGTTCGCTCGCCGTTGGATGCGCGGCTCCGAACATGGGGACAACCGCATCCACCCAAATGGATGGAAGCGTCGTTCGCTGCGGTTCCGCACGCACAACGTCGTGCGGAATCAACTCATCGCAACTGAGTATGACCCGACGCGCTGCCCGCGCCAGCAGCGAGTCCATATAGGCCGATCCGAGATGTCGCGCATTCCCAAAAGGATCGCTCTGCGACGCGTGCAGCAGTGCCCAATCGGGCGTGAGCGCGGGCACGCAGAGGACCTCTTCACCGGTGAACGGATCGCGCGTGAAGCGATAGTCGGGGTTCACCCGAACGAGATCCGTATACGCGAGCGCCCGTGGAAGAGCGAAGAAGGGTGCTCCGGCTGCTCCCGCCTTCAACCCGAAAGCGAGGAAAGCTTCTCCAACCTCGCGAATCTCAATCTCCCCACACTCGGCGGCACGCCGAAAATTCGGCGCCACACCAAACTCCTCCAATCCCACGTAGGAGCTGATCACCCGACGCACGCATCCAGCCCCGATGAGCAGATCGAGCGGAAGGCCCGTCACCGCCGAAGTGATCACCATCAAGTCCCGCTTCCGCTGACGGATCAACTCTCGCACCAAAGCCATCGGCGCGTTGAAATAAGATAACCCCCCGATGGCGATCGTGCTCCCATCCTCGATCTGCTCGACGGCCTCGCGGAGCGAGACGATTTTCTCCCGTCGTGCCATCATTTTTGATGCCGTCGCTCGATGGGTCTCGCTTTATGAGCCGTGCGCTCGAGCGTCCCTTCGGGGACCATCTCGATCTCCGGACGCACGCGCAGGCGAGCGTGCATCGTTTCGGCGATCTCCGCCTTCAAGCGCTCGATCTGTTCCCTCTCCAACCCGGCACGGTATTCGACCCGAAGCCGCAGCGGCGGTGTCACGCGCGGCCCCGGTTCATCGAGCACGATTCGCATCTCGCCAGTTGTGCGCGGAGAGAACGACTCGACGAGATTCTTTACGGCCGCCGGATACACCTTCACCCCCTTGACGATCAACAGATCATCCACGCGCCCAAGCACCTTGATGCGCGGTCCCGGCCGTCCACACGGACACGGCGTCGTAAACACTTGATAGATGTCTCCTACGGAATATCGAACCGGGGGCTGCGCTTCCCACTCCAAGGCCGTCTTCACCCGCTCGCCAATAGCGCCGTCCACCACCGGAATGGGCTCCTTCGTCTCCGGATCCACGAGATCGTAAGAGACGGAGAAATCATCCCCCACTACGTGCATCCCCTGATATTCGGAAGCATCGCATGAGATATTGAGGATCCCATGGGCACCACCGAGCATGTCGTAGAGGCGCGCGCCGTATGCCTCTTGAATCTTCCGACGCACCTCGGGTAACCCAGCTCCCGGCTCCCCCGCACAGCAGATGATCTCAATCCCGAGATCGCTGACCTCGCATCCGAGGACCTTGGGCGCAACCTCGATCAGATATTCGGCATACGAAGGCGTGCATAACAGCGCTCGGGGGCGCGTCCATCGAATGAGTTTCAATAAGCGTTCGCTTCCGGCCTCAGCGCCGCAGGGGATCGGACGCGCCCCCATCCATTCCAACGCCCGAATGACGGGCACTCCAGCCAGGAACATGCTCAGCCCGAAGGCGTGCATCACGACATCCCCTGGTCTGATCCCCGCGCGCCAGAATCCTCGCGCCCAAAGGCGATTGGTGATCTCCACGTCACGTCGCGTGAAGGCATAGAATGTCGGTTCTCCCGTCGTCCCCGATGTTGCTGCGACGGCGACCACGTGCTCCACCGGCGCACAGAGGAACATCCCAAAGGGATGCCCCAACTCGCGCAGCGATTGCTCCTGGCTCTCCCGATGAATTTCCGGCGTGACGAAGATCGGCAACTGACGCAAGTCTTCCAACGTGCGAATATCCCCCGGATGCGCTCCCGCCCGATGAAACTTCTCGCGGTAGAAATCTGATCTCTCATAGGCGTAGCGGAGTTGACGCCGGAGCTTCTCCACACGCACGGCCTCCAGCTGCTCGCGTGGCATCAACTCCCATTCTGGCTCGAAATACTCCTGAGATTGCCGTTCGACTGGCGACATAGTCCCCTCATGAGGTCTCGTCCACATCGGGCACCCACCGGTTGTCTTCCACCCGATACCGCGTGGCGACCTCGATCAGCACACCATGCGCTTTGCGCGGTGGGATGAAAACCCACTTCAACCACGGGATGTTCGATGGCCCCGTCGGCTCAGCGCTCGTCAGCGGAATCCCGGCCCCCTGCAGGTCTTCGATCGTTTGCGCGAGATCGCTCGTCGTGAAGGCGATGTGATGGACGCGCTCGCCATATTTCTCCAAGAGCCTCTGATCGGCCGGGTGTTGACTCTCGAAGAACTGAATCGAAGTCCCGTGGGGATTGACGAAGGTGGCCCATCGGAGCTTATATCCATCGGCCTCGCCTTCGTCCCACACGATCTGTTGCGCTTGTTCGGGATCAAGGATACTCAGGATCTGCTGATAATCCCGCACGGCTTGATCCAGATCGCGCACCAGGAAAGCAATATGATCGAATTTCAACTTCGGCATGGCGATTTTCTCCTTTGCAGAGCTGTGAGGGTCGGTCACAGTCCCGAGACGGGATTGATGAATTCTAATCCGCCATCGATCTGAAGGACCTGCCCCGTGATGAAATCCGCCTGTGGGGATGCGAGGAAAGCGATGGCATACGCCACGTCTTCCGGATACCCAGGACGCCCAAAGGGCATCTGTCTGAGGATGCGCTCGCGCACGTCTGGAGGAAGCCCAAGCCCCGGCGGAGCCCCCTTCCCGCGCTCGGCCGTCAGACGCGTCTCGATGAATCCGGGCGCGACGGCATTGACATTGACGCGAAAGGGTGCCAGCTCGCGAGCTGCTGCTTTAGTCAAGCCGATCACGCCCGCTTTGGCCGCCGCATAATTGGCATTGCCCACGGCGCCATGAATCCCAGCGATCGAACTGACGTTAACGATCTTGCGATGCACGCGCTCGCCGCGCTGCTCATCTTGCCGGAACGCTTCTCGGAAATAGGCCGCCGCCGCACGCATGCTGTAGAACGTGCCGCGAAGTACGACGTCCATGACGCGATCGTATTGCTCGTCGGCCATGCGATGCAACATGGCGTCGGCCGTAATGCCTGCATTATTGACCACAATATCGAGCCTCCCGAACCGCGCGAGCGCAGCCTCCACAAGCTTCGGCGCGAGGTCCACCCGTGCGACGCTGCCGAGGACGACGATCGCTTGCCCACCACGCTCGTGTACAAGCGCTTCAGTCTCTCGCGCCGGCTCTTCATCCACATCATTGATGAGGACGCGAGCGCCGAGCGCTGCCAGCGTCAACACCGTCGCCCGACCGATCCCGCGCCCCGATCCGGTCACGATGGCGACTTTCCCCTCCAACGAGATCATCGCCTCCTCTCTGCGCCGTTCCAGAAATGTTCACGCTCGGGCCGATCCCATCAATAGCTCCGGGGCAGTCCCAAACGCTCTCCGAGGAAATTCAAAACCATCTCATCCGTGATCGGGCCGACGCGATGTAACCGCACATCGCGCCAATAGCGCTGCATATCGTACTCGCGGCTGTAACAGTACCCGCCCAGAATTTGCATTCCCATATCGGCGATCTCAAAACCGAAATTGGCCGCCACGAGCTTCGCCATATTGGCCTCGACGGCGCACTCCCGCCCCTGTGACTGTAGCCATGCCGCCTTATATGTGATCAGCCGCGCCAACTCCAACTTCGTGTACATCCACGAGAGCTTGTGCTGGACCGCCTGAAATTGGCCGATCGGCTTCCCAAACGCTCGTCGCTCTTTCGCATACGCCAGCGCATCCTCAAACGCTCCTTGCGCCTCTCCCACACACATGGCGGCCGTCAGGATCCGCTCCTCATTCAACATGCCGAACAACTGATACATCCCCTTGTCCCGCTGCCCGAGCAGATTCTCCCGCGGGACCCACACCCGATCATAGAAGACCTCGAAGGACTGCGTGGCGCGGATGCCTACCTTCTCCAATTTCCGGAGCGTGATCCCCGGACTTCGCCGATCCACCAGAAACGCCGAGATGCCGTCCACTCGCTTCGCCACATTCTCGTTCGTTCGCGCGAAGACGATCAGATAGTCCGACACATGCGCTGCCGTCGTCCACACCTTCTGCCCGGTGATCACGTACCCGTCCCCATCCTCAACGGCGCGCGTCTTCATAGCTCCGGCCACGTCCGTCCCCCCATCTGGTTCGGTCAGCGAGATAGCGAACTTGACCCGCCCTTCGGCCAACTGCGGCAAATAGCGTCGCTTCTGCTCCTCCCTCCCCGCCAGAAGTAACGTCATCGCTCCGAAACAAGCCGACATCCAGAAGGTCAACGCGATGGCGCCACTACGACGTGCTAATTCCTCGGTCACGATCACCAAATCCACAATATCCCCGCCAACCCCCCCGTACATCTCCGGAATGGGGAGTTGTAGGAATCCATATTCGGCGAGCTTCTGCCAGATGCGTTCAGGATATTCCTCCTTTTCATCTAGCTCCCGCACGTATTCCCGCGGGCACTCCCGCTCGACGAACGCCCGAATGTTCTGCCGCAATAACTCCTTCTCCTTTCCGAAGTCGAAGCTCAGCCCTCCTTCGGGGGAAGCACCTCGCTGCGAATAATGACCGATCATATGCTTCACCTCCTGAGCCTAGAAGACTCTCTCTGGACTCACAGCTGCCCTGAGGCCCCTCTATAGCACTCACCGCCGCACCAAGGAGCGCGCCTTCACGGTTCCCTTCGCACGACGCAGCACATTTGAGGCCGTCGAATCCCGCTTCACAATGCCCTCAAGGATGAGGTTCGTGAAGACGGTCGTGATCTGCTCCAACGTGAAGCCAAGGTCAGGCCGATACCACCGGTAGACCCAATTGCACATCCCTAGGATCCCATAGACCGCCAATCGGGGATCCAGTTCGCGGAAGACCCCGGCAGCCTGCCCCTCGCGGATGATCTCGATGTAGCGATCCTGAAACCGACGCATGCGCGCCAGGATGCGGCGCCGACGCCGTTCCGAGAGCGTATCGAACTCGTGCAGGAAGAGGCCCACGGTCACCTGATCTCGAATGACGTACTCGATTTCGGCCTCGATGGCGCGACGCAATTTCTCGATCGGATCGCGCGCCGAGGCGACTTTTTGCAGGAAGTAATCGTCGCCCTTTTTGATGACGTGATCGAGCGTGATATAGAGGAGGTCCTCCTTGGAGTCGATGTAATAGTAGAGCGACCCCTTGAGCATCCCCACTCGATCGGCGACGTCCTGCATCGTCGTCGCATGATACCCCTTCTCGTAGAATAACTCGGCGGCAGCTCTCAGGATCTCTTCGAACCGATGGCTCTCTTCGGGAGCGCGTCTCCGCGCGCGTTCTCTTGCAACGACCACCGTTGCACCTCCTTCCACAAAGATTCCCAGCACCTCAAGCTTGCCTCACCTCGCTCGCTCCCGGCAAGCTCTCGGATATCGAAGAGATCGCTGAGAACACCAAGCATTGGCCTCTCCCAGATCAGAGCTTCGCCGCTAGATGAGCGCCTTGTGTCACGGCATCCAGGATCGTCCCCGGGCGGACGCAATCCCCGATCCGATAAACGGGCACGGGGAAATCCTCCTCCAAGCAGAAAGCCATCTCGTCGCTCGGCCGATAACCCATGGCGAGGACGACGGAGTCACAAGGGAGGATCACTTCCTGATCCCGCTCGTCCAGAGCGACGGCCCGCCCCTCTTCGATCCGCGCGATACGATGCCGCATCAGCAACTGCACGCCCGCCTTCTTGAACTCGTAGTACAGCCATCGGCGAGTGATCGCCTCGACGCCTCGTCCAATATGCGAGAGCAGCTCTAAGATCGTGATCTCATGACCGCGATGCAACAGGTACTCGGCCACGTCGCACCCGGTTCCCCCTCCACCGACGATCACCACGCGAGGGCCGACCGAAACACGATCGAGCAATACATCCTCGGCGACCGCCACCATCGGGAGATCAACTCCCGGCAACGGGGGAATCGCCGGCACGCTCCCTGTCGCTAAGATGACGACGTCGGGATGCAGCGCGAGCAGCTCCTCGCGCCCCAGTGTCACCCCAAGTTCCACGCGAACGCGATGCTTCTCGATCTGTCGGGTCAGATACGTCGTGAACCGATGGATCTCCGTCTTCGACGGCGCTGCCGCCGACACGTGCAATTTCCCACCCAATCGCCCTTCCTTCTCGAAGAGCCACACCTCATGCCCGCGTTCGGCCGTCACGCGCGCGGCCTCCAGCCCAGCCGGCCCTCCCCCAATGATGAGAATGCGCTTGCGCTGTCGCGCCGGTCGAATCTGGAAGATGAATTCTTCCCCCAATTCGGCATTGACCGTGCACCGCGCCTCCAGTGCCCGCGAGACGAAGTCCACGCAGTAGTTGCACGATATACACGGGCGAATATCCTCGACGCGGTTCTCGATCGCCTTCTTCGCCCATTCGGGATCAGCGATGAGGCCGCGCCCCACGGCGATGAGATCGGCCTTTCCCTCTTGCAGGACGCGTTCGGCCACCTCCACATCGTGCAGGCGACCGACGGCGATGATGGGAATGCGTACGGCGGATTTGATCGCGGCGGCGTCCTCGACGAGATATCCCTTGGGCATGAACATGGGCGCCATGATGTAATGGAGCGTCTGCCAATTCCCCGCCGAGACGCTGATCGCGCTGACACCCGCTCGCTCCAGACACCGCGCGATCTCGCGCGTCTCCGCAAGCGTCAGGCCATCGGGCACATACTCCTGTCCCGAGAGCCGAACCTGAATGGGGAAATCCCCCCCCACCCGCTCCTTAATCCCGGCGACGATCTCCAGCAGGAATCGAAGCCGATTCTCCAAAGAACCGCCGTACTCGTCCTCACGATGATTCGACGCCGGCGAGAGGAATTCGCAGATCAAGTACCCGTGCGCGCCGTGAAGCTCCACGAAGTCGAATCCCGCTTCGCGCGCGCGTCGCGCTCCTTCCACGAACTCCCCCACCACGAACCGAATCTCCTCCGGGGTGAGCACGCGCGGGACTGGCCCCCTGGGCGAGATCGGGATGGGCGAGGGCGCGATCGGCGTGCCGAGTGTCGTTTGCCGCCCCATGTGGTTCAATTGCAGGCCGACGACGACATCGTACGGCTTGAGCGCGCGCACGAGTCGACTCAGGCCCTCGATATACCGATCATCGTGAATGCGCAGCTCGGGCCCCACGCCGACGACGTTGGGATCCACGATGCAATTCTCGACGACGATCATGCCGACGCCGCTCTGCGCTCGCCGCAGGTAATACCGGATCACTCGATCGGAGACTGTGCCGTCCTCATGAGCGTATCCCATTCCCATCGGGGGCATGACGATGCGATTCTTCGCTCGCAGACCACTGAACGCGATGGGTTCAAGCAGCTTCAAACTCATATCCGCAACATCCCTTCCACATCAATTCGCTGGCGCAGCACCTGCAGCTCTTCCACGGTCGGCGGCTCGGTCTCCGGAACAACGTCCGGGATGATCAGCTCAAATCCCGTGTTCCGCACCACGTCATCCACAGTCACGCCGGGATGAACCGACGCGAGCCGCATTCGCTTAGTCTGCGGCTCGAAATCCATGATGCACAGCGGCGTGATGCAATAGATCGGTCCGTTGTCGGGAAGGCCCAGTCGTCGGCGCCCATCGGGTCCACCTTCGCCCCATCCCACCGTCGAGATGAAGTCGCACTTCTCAACGAAAATGCGGCGATCGTGAGACTGGACGTAGAGGTAGTAGCGATCCACATAATGGGCCATCGAGGTCGTACCGACAGCCCCCGGGCCACGGAATGTCAAGTGCCGGTAGTCCTCGCCGACACCGATGAGGTTCGAGTTACCGTATGGATCGATTTGGAGCGCCCCGACGACGAACAGGTTGGAGACCAGGCGGGGATTCTCCTGGAAATCGTCATGTAAGACATAAGCTTCGGCCCATTTCGCCGGACGGAAATCGGTCACCGTATAGAAAGGCTCCATCTTCGGCTCCTTGAGCAGATTGGTGAACGTCATGACCACATAAAGCCGAACGTTGGGACAATAGAGCAGATGCGCGAGCAGGATCCCCGCGCGCGGCACATGGAGCCCGGCTCCGACGGCCACGCGTTCACCGTCGCGCACTTGGCGGGCGATGAATGTCGCGATCAGCTCCTTCGTCGTGAAGTCCTTCGCATATTCTCGAGTCATGGCCTAGTACTCGTGCAAAGCGATGAGGCGTTTAATTCCGATGACTTGAAGATAATCGGCGTGCGTCTCGGGCTCCAAGACGTATTTGCGGAGATACGCCTCGAAGGGTCCGCGGTCACCGTATTTGGCGTAGGTCGTCGCCGCGGCGACGTACTCGCGCAGATGTTCGGCATCCTCGATGTAGTAGCCCGGGGCGGCAAAGGGGTGCGATCCATAGGGCGCGCGCACGATGGCATCTACGCCGTAGAGCGAGGTCGCCAGCGGGTTCTTCCGCACCTCCTCGTTGGGAATGATCCGTTCGACCTGAACGATCGTTCGATCCGCCGCACGCCAGAGGGCGCGATCGCCAAACCCCGTCCCGATGTGCTGGACGTTCCCGTAAGGATCGGCATGGGCGGCGTAGATGATGGCGATGTCAGGTTTGATCGCCGGTATAGCCAGAAGCGGCTCGCCCGTGATGGGGTCGTTGAAGACCTTGATATCGGGATTGATCTCAGGGAACGAGGTGCCGATCCCGGCTTTCCACGGCGTGAAGGGCAAGCCTTGAGCGGCCGCGCGCAAGGCGCAGTAGTACATTCCCTCATCGCACTCCCAGACCTCCAGCTCTCCACGCTCGACGGCCGCGCGAAACATCGGAGCGACCGGACAGTAGTGTTCGCCGCCCATGTAGGCCGTCACAAGCTTCCGAACGCATCCGGCCCCGATGAGTAGATCCAGATCCAAGCCACCGGAGGCTGGCCCAACGACAGTGAGTCCCTTCACCCCACGCCGAATGATCTGACGAACAATCGCCATTGGATGACTCGAGTTGATGAATCCTCCGATGGCGATCGTCATCCCATCGCGAATCCAAGAGGCCGCGTCCCGTTCGTCTATGACGAGCGATTTCCGTTCCAGAACCATGGCGATCGGCCCGATCAATAGTGCCAAGAATCCTTGAACTCTGGGATGCGAAAGCCTAAGACTCGCTCGACGCACGTCAGAGCGGCGCGCGCGGCGCGATCCACACCAATGCCTCGCGAGCGGAAGGTCTCCGAAGCGAAGAACACCCCCTCGACGTTCGGCGCTTGATAATCGGGCCGATACCGACCGACCAAACACGGCTTCTGGATGACGCCGAACGGGGGATGCGCCACCAAATGGCGCTTCTTCCAGATAATGTTTCTCGGCGTGAACGTATCGGGATACATGGCGGCCAAGTCGCGTTCGGCCTCCGCGAACTTCCGCTCGATCCACTCCCGATCGCGAACGCCTTGAAAAGCGAACCCGCAATTGAAGAGATGCTTCCCCGCGGGAGCCGTCGTCGCATCCATCCCCGAAACCAGAAATGCCCATCCAGGCAGCCGGCTGTAAGGCGCTTCGAACCACACAGCCAGCTCCGTGAGCGACGTGCCCGTATAGATCGGCTCATGAGAAGCAACATAGAAGCCCAACCAACAGACGCGAAAGCGATCCTGCGCCAACATCTTCACCTGCGCCACGTACCAATCCGGCAAATCCTGCTCCCATACGATCTCCAAGACATTCCAGACAGGCAAGGTGCAGATGACGACCTCTGTCTCCACGTACTCCAGGTTGAAGGCTTCCGTCGGAATAGCCTTTTGAACCGGTTCAAGCGCAACGGCCACGACCCGTCCGTTTTCGATCACGACTCGATGCGCGCGCGTCTGCAGCCGGATCTCTCCGCCGTGCTCGCGGACCGCTTCGGCAAGGGTGTGAAACAAGCCATCCCATCCGCCGACGGGCCAGAAGGAGTAACCGGCCGTCTGCTTCTCCTGATAGTGCATCTTGCGGACGTAGAGATTATCGCTGGCCGAGTGATCGTACCACTTCTCGGTGAGACACTCAGCCATGGCAATGTACTCGAACAGCTCGATGACCCCTTCGCTGCGCGTGTGCTCTAAAAGCCACGCCCGAAGCGGAAGATGGTCATACCGATCGAACTCCTCGAACTCGGTCTCGCACAGAATGCGAATGACCTTCTTCAGCTCGTTTTTGTCCACGCGGTAGCGTTCCTGGATGGGTCGCCATCGCCCCTCGCGATTATCCCAGTACGGGAGTCCTTGATTGACGACACCGTGCTCGAGCCGCTTCCCGAGGAACTCGAAGATGCGGGTGATGCCCGATCCGCTGTCTTCGAGCAGATGCCCGCCGAGGTTGAGCCGATATCCCTCGTACGGGATGGCCATGGCGCGCCCCCCCAAATACGCATCGCGCTCAACGATGAGCACCTTCTTCCCGAACTTCGCCAGCAGTGCGCCAGCCGTCAATCCGGCCGCTCCGGCCCCAATGACGATGACATCGTACTTTGCCATATGACGCTCCCTACCGATAGCCCAACGTGTATTCGGCGATCAGCACGCGATGCAGCTCGTTGACGCCCTCGACGATCTGGAAGACCTTGGCGTCGCGATAGTACCGGCTGACGGGATATTCGGCCGAGCATCCATAAGCGCCGAAGATCTGGACGGCATGCGTGGCCGCCATGAGCGCCACATCCGTTGCCACCATCTTGGCGATCGAAGCCTCGCGGCGCACATCGGGCACCCCTTGATCCTTGAGCCACGCCAACCGGTACGTCAGATAGCGCGCGCTCTCGATCCCTATGACCATATCGGTGATCTTGGACTGCACGAGCTGGAACTTCCCGATGGGTTGACCGAAGACCACGCGTTCGCGGGCATATGCGATGACCTCATCCAAACACGCCTGAGCCATCCCGACGGCGCGCGCGGCAACGCCCAACCGCCCGTTCTCCACCGCGCACATGGCGACGCGAAATCCCTCGCCCTCTTCGCCGATCCGATTTTCGATCGGAACTCGACAGTCCTCGAAGACCACTTCGCCCGTGCAGAGGGGTCGGAATCCCAGTTTGTGCTTATATGGTCGGAACGTCATCCCCGGCGCCCCGCGCTCGATGATGAACGCGCAAATCCCCTTATGTCCGAGGCTCCGATCAAGCGTGGCGAACGTCAACACCCAATGGCATACGTCGAGGAAACTGATCCACGCCTTCGATCCGTTGAGGACATAGGATTTCCCGTCCCGCCGGCACGTCGTGCGCATGGCGGCGACGTCCGTACCCGATCCCGGCTCGGTAAGAGCTACAGAAGCGAACGCTTCACCTTGTGCGAGGGGCCTCAGATACCGCTGCTTTTGCTCCTCCGTCCCATAGCGAAGGAGCGCCGAACCAGCTAACCCGCTCGGGAAAGAGAGCGCGCAGCCGATGACCTGACAGACGCGCGAAATCTCCTCGATGATGAGCGCATAGGTAACGTAGTCCAGACCCGCGCCCCCGTACTCGACCGGGACGACGCCGCCCATGTACCCCTGCGCCGCCGCCTTCTTGACGATCTCCACGGGAAACCGCTCCTCTTGATCATACGCGGCCACATAGGGCGCGATCTCACGAAGGGCGAATTCCCGCACGGCCTTTTTGATCTGTAATTGCTCCTCAGTGAAGCCAAAGTCCATTGTTCCCTTTCCTCCATCAGCCGAGGCTTCCCGATCTCACCGGAGCGAAATAGGCGATGTCTAGGATGCTTCCCGTCCGGTCTTCGCGCCATACGGCGCGAACGCGGATCACGCGCCCCAATTCGGCCGGCTCCACTTCGCCGAGACGATGCACCAGGTGGGTATCCGCCCCTTCCAGCCGAATCAGGCCTAGGATCACCGGAGGCCCCACAGGCCGCACCGTGTAACTCACCAGTTCTCCCTCATCCGGCAGTTCTTGCCATTCAGCGATCTCTCGCCAGCACCGCCCGCAAAATCCAAGCGGCGGAACGTACACGCGCCCGCATCCCTCACATCGCGTCGCCCAAATGCGACGCTCCGCAAGCCCCATCAGAAAGCGCGACATCGCCCGGCCTGCCGTATACCGGAAGGGGATGCGAATCTTCTGTCGAACGATCCATTCGCTCATCTCACTCCTCGAGGAGACGAAAATGCAAAACGTCTCGCAACGATCCCTCGCGCTTCTCGCGGAAGACGGCACACACGCGTTGTCCAACGCGAATCTTGCGCTCGTCGGTTTCATCCAGAAAGTGATAGAGGCTAGTCGAGGCGCCATCCAGCCGGACGATGGCGAATCCATAGGGGACGGGACGTTGTTCTCCCGTCATCGGATCAATGAACGGGATGCGCACGACAGTCCAGCCGACGATCGTCCCCCCAGGGCCGACTTCGACCCACTCCTGCAGCTCGCGATAGCAGATGCCACACACCGGACGCGGCGGAACGTACACGCGCCCACACTCCAGACACTGCACGCCCACGAACCGCGCATGATCGCGCAGTTCGGTGAAGAATCGCGTCCCGTACTGACCGACCGCGTACTGATACTCGGTGTCCAGAAGGAAATCGACGCGCAGCGTTGGTGACTCCTCGCTCATGGTTTCTCCTGACTCAAAATCATGACGTCGGTCCACGCATTGCCCCCATAGCCCGTTGCCAGCGCCATCCGCGCTCCTTCGACTTGACGCCGCCCGGCCTTCCCCATGATCTGCAAGGCCGCCTCGGCGACACGAATGAGCGCTGTCGCCCCAATGGGATTCGTGGACATGACGCCCCCCGATGGATTCACCGGCAGTTCCCCGGTCAATTCCGTCACCCCCATATCAATGAGCTTCCCTCCCTCGCCCCGATCGCAAAATCCCAGATTCTCGTACATGGCCAATTCGGCGAAGGATGCGACCTCATAGATCTCGGCGACATCGAGTTCCTTACGTGGATTCGTGATCCCCGCCGCTTGATAGGCCCGACGCGATGCGGCGATCAAACTCCGCATCTCGGCAAGCCGCTTTGGACTATCCCCCATGTATTGCTGTTCATGAGCCGTCGCCACGGCTCGGATCCATGCCGGTCGCGGAGCGAGCCTCTGCGCTTTTGACTCCTCGGCGAAGATGACTGCCACCGCCCCATCCGACTGCGGACACATATCGAGCCGCTTCACCGGATAGGCGAGCACCTCCGATCTTAGGACATCCTCGACCGTGATGTCGGGCATCTGCAGATGAGCGTACTCGTTGAGGCAGGCGTTGCGCCGCGCCTTGACGGCCGCCTTGGCCGCCTGTTCCTCGGTCACGCCACTCTCGTGCATGTAGGTCGTCGCCATGACAGCGAAATTGCCGATAGCGCCAGCCATGACCGAACGTTCCCAGATGGGATCGCCAACGGTCGTGATGGCCGTCTGCGTATGCCCTTCGGACTGTTTTTCGAATCCCACGGCCATCACCACATCATAGATGCCGCTGGCGACATAGTAGTACGCCGCGATGGCCGTCGTCGTCCCCACCGTCCCTCCCGTATTGAACTTCACCGAGGGCTTCATATATCCCCCCCATCCTTCGACCGCCCACAGCTCCGGAAAGAGAAAGCCCTCGAACGGCTCCATGTTACCAAGCAGCACGGCGTCAATATCCCGCATCGTCAGATCAGCGTCTTGCAAGGCGCGAGTGACAGCTTCGGTGATCAACTCGCGAATGTTGACATCGAGCCGTCGCGCCGTGTGCTTGGTTTGCCCCGTGGCAATGATGGCGACGCGTCGCGGCATACGATCTCACTCTCGCCGTAGGATCACGACCGTTTGATTCTGCCCGCAGATACCACCTGCGCCATGAGCTAAGGCCACGCGCGCCCCTTCAACTTGACGCGCTCCGGCCTCTCCGCTCAACTGCCAATACGCTTCGACGGCGCGCACGAGCCCGCTAACGGTCGGCGGATTCCCGCAAAGCGGACCTCCGGATGGGGTGATGAAGGAAGCACGGTCGCGCGCGATCAATTCCACCGGGGATGCGTGAAGGCCGAGCGCCTCAATAGCCATCAGCTCTTCATGTGCATACCGTGCCGAGATCTCGACGACGTCAATCTCGCGAGCGGGATCGCTGATGCCCGCCATGGTATAGGCGCGCCGCGCGGCTTCCTGAAGCGCCCGCGCTTCGGCCAAATCCCGTTCAGTCCAATACGCGTCCGTGCAGTTCCCAATACCCGCGATGCACACCGGACGATCGACCAGCCTGCGCGCCCGCTCCTCGCTCGCTAAGAGCAGGGCGCACGCTCCATCCGAACGCGGTGCAGCTTCCAGCTCATGAATAGGGTCCGCCAGAAGGGGTGACGCCAGCACGTCTTCGACGGTGAACTCTCCAGCCCGCTGAGCATATGGATTCTTGAGCGCCTGACGATGCGCTTTCACGGCGACGAGCGCCATATCCTCCGACGTTATTCTTCGTTTCCGGCAATAGCAGCGCGCCTGCAGCGCCGCAGCCGTCAGCTCATCCAACCCTAACGGACGCTGGACAAAAGGATCGAACATGAGGCTCGTGATCGCCGACGACTGCCCTTCGGATTCCTTGCAATGAGCGACGACGAGCGTCAGATCGAACTCTCCCGAGAGGATGCGGGCGACCCCATAGAGCAACGCTTGCAAACCATCGGCCGCCA
This sequence comes from Acidobacteriota bacterium, assembly GCA_030550025.1. Classification (GTDB taxonomy): domain Bacteria; phylum Acidobacteriota; class Blastocatellia; order HR10; family HR10; genus HR10. The sequence goes on from JAUQQC010000013.1 coordinate 50,587, forward strand.
CCTTCGCCTCGGATTTCAAGTACGCGCCCACGACCTCATTGATCGCCATCCCGGAGATGGTCTTCCCATCATAGGCGTCCTGCGAGGCCGTCACCATGCTCTCGATCTCGCGCATCGAGATGCCCGTGCGATCGAGAAGCTCCCGGACGACTCCATAAACCAGCTCGTTGTACGCAAGCGAGGCCTTTCGAGCCTCAAACCGCGTCTGCGCCGCTCCGATGATCGCCACCCGCCTCATCGCCCTTTCCACTGCGGAGAGCGCTTTTCGAGAAAAGCGGTGATCCCCTCCCGCGCGTCCTCGGAGAGGAGCGCATGCAAGCAATACCGCCTCTCGATCTCCAACCCTTCTGCCAACGTCATCCCCGCCGACTCGACCAAGCAGCGCTTGATCGCGCGTATCGCCACAGGAGCTTGAGCCGCCAAGCGGCGCGCGAACGCTCGCGCCTCCTCCCGCGTGCGCTCCGGCTCGCACGCCCGCGTGATCAGTCCAATGGCTTCCGCTTGCTCGGCATCCAATAGCTCTCCAGTCATGATCAGCTCCGCCGCGCGCATGCGCCCGATCAATCGCGGGAGCCGTTGCGTTCCGCCTCCTCCAGGGAGAATGCCCAATCTAATCTCCGGCAGCCCGATGCGCGGCGTTCCCTTGGACATGAAGCGGAAATCCAAGGCCAACGCCAGCTCGCATCCCCCGCCGAGCGCATGCCCGGTGATGGCCGCGATGGTGGGCTTGGCGAGACGTTCGAGGCGATTGAACGTCGCATGCACCAACTCGATCTTTCGCTCTAGCGGCTCTCGTTCGAACCGATATTCGGCCATCTGCTTGATGTCCGCCCCAGCGATGAAGATGTTCTCCAAGGCGCTCGCGAAGATGACGGCGCGCGTCTCCTCATCGGCCTCCAAATTCTCACTCGCTCGAATGAGCTCTTCGTATAATTCCGGATCCAACGTGTTCATCGGCGGCTTGCGCACGACCACTTCCGCCACGCCATCGGCTCGTGCGATCGTTAGGAAGCGATAGTCAGACATCGCTCACTCCTCGAACTTGAAGACCTTCACGGCCGTCTCGCGCAAGAGGGCTTGCTTAGCCTCCGGCTTCAACCCGAGCTGCTCAATCTGTGTGAGGCTCTCCTCATGAAGGATGAGCGGATAGTCCGTCCCCCACATGACTTTCCCGATACCGCGCGAATTCATGAAATGAACCAGGGATTTGTCCCAATACTTGGGCGCATGCCCGCTGACAGCGATGTAGACGTTCGGATGCTTCCACGCCAAAGCGATCAATTCCTCAACCCATGGCCACCCGGTATGGGCAGCAACCAGACGCAGCTCGGGGAAATAGAGGGCGACCTCATCGAGCAAGATTGGACGCCCACAAGCGCTCGGCATGAATTCGGCTGAATGTCCTGTTTGAATGACGATGGGAATGTCCAACTCCACGCATTTAGCATAGAAGGGGTACCACTCGGCGGCATTGAGCGGCAAGCCGAAGCCGTAAGGGTGAATATGAGCGCCTCGAAATCCATATTCTCGAACGGCATGCTCGAGCCGACGCACACCCGCCATGCGATCGAAGGGATTGAGGCCCGCCAGCCCCACGATCCGATCCGGATACGCGCGAACCAATGCGGCGATCTCCTCGTAGGAGAAGTCCGCCCCCATCCTGTTCTTTCGATAGAACGCCTGCTTGAGAGCGGGGACACACACTTTCTCGATGCCGAGCCGATCCATCATGGCGATGAATTCGCTGGGCTCATAGCCCTTCATGTTCGCGGCGCGCCCCCACTGAATCCCCATCATGAAATAGACTTCCTCATTGTCGAGGAAGAGATGCTTGATCCCTGCTGGCGTGAACGGATTACACCAAACGTCAATGGCCCCCTTCATGCGCTTCCCTCCTCCGCGCGTTCGTCCGGCTCTTCCGCCAACTCGATGAGGATCTCCCCATGCATCCCCAGGTTCAGGAACGCGATCTTCCGCCCGTGCAGTCCCGCCCGCGGCTGCGGATCGAGGACACGCGCCCCCTGCTCCCGAAGGCGCACAAGCTCAGCCTCAAGGTCCGATGCGTGAAAGGAGATATGGTGGATGCCTTCGCCGCGCTCGCGAAGCAGGCGCCCGACTTTCGTATTCGAGTCCGTGGCACTGAGCAACTCCAGATGAATGCCTCCGATCTCGAGTACGGCGACCTCGGTCTGTGACTCCAGCAGGAAGCCCCGCTCGCACAACCGGGCGCCTAGCAGCCGCTGAAACCGCTCGATGCTCGCCTCCATGTCCGCGACCAGAAGCGCGATGTGATTCAATCCGCCAATCACCATCGTCTCCTTTTACCAAACGCTTGTTTGGTAGCTCTTACTCTACTCGATAGGTGGGTCTTCTGTCAAATCGCTCTCCTGCGGCGCGCGCCAGGAGCACGCATAGACGATGCGGAACACAGTGTTGAACTTCTGAAATCCCGTGACGAGGGCGAAATACATGCCCACCTCCACGAGCTCCTCATCGGTCAACTCCCGCCGCAGTTCCTCGAGCACCGTTCCTTCCAGCACGGCTTCCGAGCGATGCGCCATCAATTCGGCCATTCGCAGGATGGCGCGCTCGCGCGGCGTGAACGGACCGCGCTCGGGATCGTCAACGCCCTCGACCTTCTCCTCGGGAATGTGGTTCCGCCTGGCCCAGGCGAGGTTCGCTGCCTTTCAATATTCGCACCCGTTCAACTGCGCCAACCGCAAGCGTGCCAATTCCTTGATCTCGGACTCGACGTGACCGCCAAGCAGCGAGAGATACAGCTCGTGAAAGGCTCGAAAGGCCTCAGGCCGATGGGCGATGACGCGAGCGAAGGTCGTATCGCCGATCCATGCCTCATACAAAGCTATGAGTTGTTGAAGATCCTGAGGAAGATCGCTCGTCTTCTTCAGCTCGACGGCCGGCATATCCGTCCTCCGATAGGTCCCCTCGCGGCCCTCAAAAGCAGCGCGGGTTCAAAACGTGAATCGCAGAGCGAGCTGCGTCTTGAAGGCATCGCCGACAGCGCGCGGCGTATTGAAGGTAGCGATCGGCGGCTGCGCGAGCGTCGGTCGTCCCCATACGGTGAAGAGATCGGTGATGTTCACCCTGTTGAAGAGGTTGTAGAACTCTGCGATGGCCTCTAGGCTGTAGCGCTCGGCCATGCGGAAGCGTCGCACCAGGCGCAGGTCCAACGACACGAAATCATCCCCTCGATGGGTATTCCGTCCGAGTATATCCGGACGATCCGTGACGCCGTTGAGATCTCGGTTCACGTCCGAGCCCACCGTCACGTTGAAATACCGAGGGCTCTGCGCCGTCGCGATCGCATGCACTCCGAATCCCTTCAAGACAGGGAGTTGCGGCGGCGCCTCCGCGCTCAGGGTCAGGATGAAGCGATGCTTGGCGTGCTCAGCCGAGAGTCCTCGATCCAACCGCGTATTGTACGGATCCTCAGGCGCGATGAACGTGCTGTTGCCAGCCCCGTTATCGATCGCTCGCGAGAAGACGTAGTTGGCCGTGATCCCGAAGTGGCGCGCGAATACCCGGCGCACGGTGAGCGTCCCCGCATGGTAGATCGAATACCCGATGGGCTGCCCGATATAGGTCACGCCAAAGCGGGTATCGTAAAGTCGCCCTTGATAATCGTTCTTCCCGTTGGGGAGACGGGCGACGGCTGGCCGCAGGTTATGATTGACGAGTAGCGGGAGCTTGAACGAACGCAAGCCCGAATAGCTGATAGTCACGACCCAGGAGGGCGAGAGCTGCCGTTCGACCTCCAAACTCCACTGTTGCGCATACGGATTCGGAATATCTGGCGCCGAGATGACCATGAACTGCGGTGATGGAGCCGTGGGGATCACCCCCCGCCGCACGTAATCCAGAAAGGCCGCCGTTGCTGCCTCCACCCCGGTGATGATGAGGGGAACGACTGTGTCCGGCAAGGGCTTGTATTTTCGAACGAAGGGATTCGCCCGCGCATATTCCTCGTTGAAGCTCGGGAAATTGGAGCCGTGGACGAATCCGTCGATGAGTAGATAAGGATGGTAACGATCGGAGATGAAGACCCCGTAGCCGCCGCGAATCACCATCGGACGGAGTTGCCCCACCGAATATGCGAATCCAACGCGCGGCTGGAAATTATTGTGATCTCCTTCGACGAGGGTCGTGATCCCGCGAATCCGCTCGACGTCATATCGAACCCCATAGGTGAACGTCAGGTTCCGGCGCGCTTGCCACTGATCCTGGAGGAACCACCCGAACTGATCGGCGTCCATGGACAAGCGCAGCCGATATTGCTCCGGATGGATGCGGACTTGAAAGACGAGCGGACCATTCGGGGCAGTGAAGGCAGCTAATCCAGGGATGACCGCCAAAGACCCGGGCGTGACATGGTTCGCAAGGTCCGTCCGTAAATACTCGGCGCCGATCTTCACATGATGGTTTCCGCGGAGGTAATTCGCGTGAGAGAAGACGTGCCAGCGTTTCTCATCGAGCCCCTGTTCATCGGCGGCTTCCACTCCACTAGAGAACGCTCCGACGACGGCTAGCTCCACCATGGGCACCCCCGGTCGCGGCCGCAACTGGTAGGCATGCTTGGCAAAGCCGACCCCCATCGTCGTGACCAGCTGCGGCGAGAACGTGGAGTTGAGCAGCAGCACCGCCCCCTGATCCCGCAACGTATGGAGGCGCGCCGCAAGCGTTGTGATCGGTTCCCCCGTCACTCCCGACGCCCCGATCCGATCGTTTTGATTCTCCATATCATAGAAGTTGTAGCGCACCATCCCCGTATGCTTCTCTCCCAAGACGAAATCTAACCTCACCAGAAACTGATCCACATCCGAAGTCTGCAACACGTTCGGCGTCTCTCGCTCTAGATACCCCAATCGCTCTAGCACGGCGTTGATGGCCTCCAGATTTTGCAAATAGACGGCGGGGAATCGAGGTGCCTTCGCTTGCCGCTGTCCCTCGTAGTTGCCGAAGAGGAAGAACCGATCTCGTCGCAACGGCCCACCGATCGTTCCCCCAAACTGCCCTCGCCGAAAAGCCCGGAAGCCCGGCGTCGTCAGGATGTCCGTCTTGTCCAGCTTGTCGTTCCGCAAAAACCCGTACAAGCTCCCATGCCACTCGTTCGTTCCCGAACGGGTGATCACATTGATGATTCCTCCCATCGCATGTCCCTGCTCGACCGTGTATAAGCTATTGACGACCCGGAACTCCCGCACCGCCTCGAGCGAATAGAAGGACTTCACCACATTGGCCGTCCACACGTAGGCATCGGCCCCATCCATCGTTTGGTAATTGAACTGATAGCGCAGTCCGCTGAAGCTGAATTGATTCTCCTTGTAACGATCTCCCATGTAGGCCCCGCGTCCGCTGGCCGCGCTGGCTGGAACGACTTTGGGCGTGATGAGCGTCAACTGCACGAAACTGCGCGTGTTGATCGGCAAGGCGTGCACCTGCCGTTCATCGAGGACCTGCGCGATCGCCGTCCGCGTCGGTTCCACCAGGGGCGCTTGCGCCGTGACCTCGACCATCTCCTGCACGGCCCCTACTTTCAATACGATGTCCAGAGTCGCCGCCTGTCCCACCGTTAAGGTCACGCCGGGAATCACACTCACCGCGAATCCCGCGGCCTCGACCTTCACCTCGTACCGCCCCGGCAGGAGTGAGACTACTCGATAGCTCCCACGCGTGTCGGTCTCCACCAGCTGACTCACTTCCGTATCGAGATTCCGCACCGTCACCCGCGCTCCCGCCACGACGTTCCCCATCGGATCGGTCACCACGCCGTTCAAGCTCGCCGTCGCTGGCATCTGCCCGGCGAAAGCCACGGCCGCCAGGAACAACGTGCCCCCGATCACCCCGTAGAGATCCGCGCGAAGGTTCCTGCCAATCTTATTCCCCCAAAGCATCCTTCCCTCCCTTCTCCCTCGCGACGAGGGAATGATGGAAACGTGGCGATCGGACCTTTTCGTTTACGAACGTTTTGAAACTCCCACATCGGACTCGCCAACGCGAAAGACTTGACATGTATTTTTGAGCAACGGCAACCAGCGCTGGCGATGCTCCTGTTCGGAGATCCCGCCCAAACCTCCTTCGCTCATCCCCGTGCGCCGATCAATGAGATACGTCGCCGTGAATCGAACAGCAGATTGCGCGATCTCGACCAGATGTACGCAGCCGCTCGCCCCGCCGAGTCGCTCAGCGATCCGCCGATTGATCCCCGGTCCAATGACTTCCCCTTCGAGGCGAGCGACATTCGCCAACGCTGGAAGGCAGAGCGTGGGATAGGGTCGCTTGACCATCTCGGCATGTACTCGAAGAATCCGCCCGGTCTCGACCTCCACGATCAACTCAATATGGAAGCTGTGTTCGACATCCAGGAGCGACCCTTGCACACGCAGGGTCGACCCGCGATCGTCGAAGATCTTCACGTTGACGTTTCGCTCGAGGATCTTCGTCATACGTTCTGGCTGTGAAAATACGGCACGACCTCGCGCCCGAAGAGGGCGAGGCATTGCAAGACCTGATCCCACCGAGGCCCTTTGGGCAGCCGGAAACGAAGGACGATCTCGTCCACATCATACTCCCGGGCGTACATCTCGATCTGACGGATGCATTCTGCCGGCGATCCGAGGATGAAGTGACGGCTGGCGCGCTCGATGGTGAAGTCGGATTCGGATTGGAATTCCGGATGATGGGTGAGGATGCCCCAGCGGAAATAGAAGAGCCACTCTTCGACAGCAAGACGACCGAAGACCTCCTCGGCTTCCTCCCGCGTGGGCGCTACCCATCCGTCCCGCATGAGGACGACTTTCGAGGAACGTCCGGCCGCACGAGCGGCCTCACGATAGAGGTGGACTTGCTCGAGCCAGACTCGCTGATCTAGAGGAAATGGATCGCTGCACCAAGCATCGCCAATGCGTCCGGCTCGCGCGATCGTCTTCGGAAACATGCCACCGACCCACCATTCGGGCATCGGCTTCTGATAAGGCTTCGGCGTGAGCATGACATCGTCGAACTGATAGTACCGGCCATGGTAGGAGAACCGCTCTTCAGTCCAAGCGAGCTTGATGATCTCGACCTGCTCCTCAAATCGTGCGCCTCGCTCATGATGGGGGATCCCGAACATCCGACTGTATCCGGAATGGTATCCAGCGGCGACACCAAAGATGACGCGCCCGCGAGAGACCTGATCGATCATGGCCACCTGTTCGGCCACGTGAATCGGGTGATGGAGCGGGAGCACGAGGATATAACTACCCAAGCGAATGCGGCTCGTTCGAGCTGCGATAACCGAAAGCAACACCAGAGAGGAAGGAAAGAAGCACTCGGTGCGCCCATGTCGCTCGGGCACGACGATCGAATCGAACCCCCCTTCCTCAGCCAGCTCGATCTCGCGGTAGAGCTGATCAATGAACGCACTCACCTCATCGCGCGTCGGGATTGGGCGATTGTAAGATCCGGCGTGCGTATCCAGGAGATAATGCAGCCTCATGGCTTTCCTCTCCTCGCGATCTTCCGCCGGCGCGATCCACCGATCATTGGCGGAAGTGTGGGATGACCTCTTTTCCGAACAGTTCGATGCATCGCATTGTCGCTCGATGATCGGGCCCGGTGGGATGACGGAAGTAGAAGACGATGTATTCGCATCCGACCTCGCGGCGATAGCGTTCGATCTCGGCGACGACTTCCTCCGGGGTCCCGGCGATCACCCGATTGGGGGCCACGCGCTCATAAGTCCAGTCCTCATCGCGAGCCGTGCGCACCCAAGGCTCCCACTGAGCGTTGAAGCGACCGGATTCGAAGAACCCGAGATGTTTGTAGAACAGGTGATAGTCTCGAACAGTCGGCCACCACAACTGGCGAATCTCCTGGGGATCATAAGAGACCCATCCATCGCGGATGAGGACGACCTCAATTCGATCCGCGTGGCCGTGCTCGATCGCCGACCCCCGATAGATATCGGCCCAGGCCTTCATGACCTGAATGACGTGCAGCGGATCAGAAATCCATCCTGTGCCGAGGCGTCCGGCGCGACGCAGGGCGGGTTCGCTCATGGCGCCGATCCAGATCGGGGGATGTGGCCGCTGCACGACGCGCGGCGTGACTCGGACGTCCTCCAGTGTGAAGAATTCCCCTCTGAAGGAGAAGGGCTCGCCGCTCCACGCACGTCGCACGATCTCGATCTGCTCGACAAATCGCCGGGTTACTCCCTGCCGCTCGATGCCGAAGAGCCGGAATTCGGACTCGACGAGATTGAGGCCGACACCGAGGATGACGCGCCCTTTTGAAATATTGTCCAGCACGGCGACCTCTTCGGCCACATGGATCGGATGCCACTCGGGAAGCTGCAGAATGGATGTGCCCACGCGCAATCGCTTCGTGCGGGCGGCCACAGCAGCCAAGAGGACCAGCGGAGCACTCAAGTATCCGTCAGGCATCATGTGATGTTCGGGCACGAAGATGGCATCGAATCCAACTTCCTCGGCCAGTTCAGCTTCCTCCAGGATCTCGTCATAAAGCTCCGCGATGCGCGCTCCATCAGGTGGGTCTTGCGTATTAACGAGCATGCCGAATTTCATCTCACGACCTCCTGAGGTCGACCTGAGAGGTCACCCCCTCGCGGGACGCGACCTCTCGGATCGCATGACTCTTACCTCACCACGTCAACTTCAACGCGAACTGGACCTGTCGCGGTGTCCCAACAGTGCTCGTGATCCGGCCGGCTTGTGGATTGCAGGAGTGGATCTGCGCTTGCTCGGCCGTCAGCCGGCACGGCAGCGCCTCCAGCTCAGCCGGCGTGGGGGCACGTCGGAATTGCGGAACGAAGCCGATGTAGAGCTGATTGAACGGGAGAGCGAAGTTCGGATGGTTGAGGACGTTGAAGGCCTCCACACGAAACTGTGCGCGCACCGTCTCCCGAATAGGGAACTCCTTCGAGAGCCCGACGTCGAGGTTCGAGAAGCCAGGGCCACGCACGGATGTGCGCGGAGCATTCCCCAAGCGGCCAGGCTCTTGCAATGCGAACGCCTTCGGATCGAAATACCGATCCACGCGTCCGATGACGGGATTGGCCCGCAGGATGTTCGGCCGATCAGGGAAATCTATGTTGTCCCCTACGCCCGTGATGCCAAATCCGGCCAACACCGAGAAAGGATATCCGCTACGAAATTCGCCGAGAGTGGTAATCTTCCATCCCCCGAAGAGCGCTTGAGCCAGACCGCGCGCATCGCTGAGGAAGCGCTTGCCGCGCCCCACCGGCAGCTCATACACGGCGTTCACGGTCGCGCGATGCCGAATGCTGAAGAGCGACTCCGAGCGATCCAGCCTGCGATTGAGAGGATACTGGCTTGCCTGTGCGACGCCACGAATGATGTTGTTGGAATTGAAAGCATCGGATTCCGAGAGGGCTTTGGAGAACGCGTAAGAGCTTTGGAACGTCAACCCTCCAGAGAGCCGACGCGCCACCTGAACGCTCACCGAATGATAGTTCGCCGTGGTGTCAAAGCGGCGCGCGTAGAGGGAGAAGGCGATCCGACTCACTGCCGGGGCTGCCGTCCCACATCCTCCGGTGAAGATGGGCTGTCCATTCTCGAACCGGCACGGGAGGTTGTGATTGGCCTCAATCTTCCGCGGGATATGATATGACTGGGACCCGGCATAGGTAAGCGTCAGGCCCAACTTCGCCGGCAGTTCGCGTGCGACCTCCAAATGCCACTGAACGGAGGTTGGCGAATTCACGGGATCCAGGAGCCCCGTGACCAGCCCCACATACGGAGTCGGCTGCGTGCACGTCGCGCACTGCGGGAACGGGATCGGCGGCAGGAATCCCGGAGCGAGCGGCTCCCCGAAGAAGGTGTTGAGCACCGGCTGAGGCGCGTTCCACTGGAGGATCCCCTGGGCCGTCCCCTCGAATCCGAGGAACTCATTGAAGACACCGAAGCCTGCGCGAATGACCGTCTTGCCGTTGCCGAAGGGATCATAGGCGATGCCCACGCGCGGCTGGAACTGCGTGAGCGAATAGTTGTCATAGGGCTGACCAACAGTGACCTGCGTGTCTTCGGGACGTCGCCAATTGCCCAACTTATTGTGGATATCCTTGAGGACCGGCACTTGGAATTCGTGCCGCAGTCCGAGCGTGAACGTCACGCGAGGGGAGAGCCGCCAAGCGTCTTCCACATACCAAGCGAAGAGCGTCGTGCGGATACCGAAGCTGGCATCGGCTCCATCCCGACGAATGATCAGCACGGCAGGATTTGCGGCCAACAGATCATTCAGAGTGAGGAAGGTATAGCTCCCTCCCGGAATGACCGCTGAATTCCAATTCCACTGGAAGCGGTTCACCATCCCACCAAGCTTCACCGTGTGATTTCCACGCGCGTACGCGAGGTCATTGTTGACGACAAAGTTATTGCGCACGAGATGGAAGGGGCTGGCATCATCATTCCCCAGTAGCGTCAACGTGCCGCTCACGGTACCCGCCGTCCCACCACCGACGGAAATCACGCCGATCGTCTTTCGAGCCGGATTGCCCGTATATTGCTCCGGGCGCAGGGAGATGGTTGGTTCGGTGGCGGCGAAGACGTTGGACCGCAGGAAGCTGAAGCTCGCGGTGTTGACGAGATTGGGTGTGAAGACGCGCGACCACCGGAGCAGGTAGTTCTGCACGCGATCCGTCCGAACGAATTCGAAGGTCGGGAAGTGAAAGGCGGCGAGAGCGTCGGCATCAGTGATCGAGTAACGACCGGAGAATTGATCTTTCGGCGAGAGCGTGGACGTGATGTGAACGAGCCCGAAGTCCTGGCGCGTCGGCTGGCGATTCTGGAAGATATATTCGGCGATCCCCCCCCCGAGATCGGCCCCGTTGGGCCGTGGATAGAGCTCCAGAATGGCCTTCACGGCCGGGGAGATGGCAACGGGTCGTCCTCCGGGACCGACGACCGGAAAGTCACACGTCCCTCCAAGACCCCCATTTCGCGCGCATTCGCTTGGGACGAAGGAGATCTCAGTCGTCGTCAGTCGCTGCCGCAGCCCTTCGTAGTTAGTGAAGAAGAATGCGCGATCCCGACGGATGGGCCCGCCCAAGGCCGCTCCGAATTGATTGCGTCGGAAGGGTGGTTTCTCCCGATCGAAGAAGGAGCGCGTATCGAAGATGTCGTTACGCACGAACTCGTAGGCGCTGCCATGCCACTCGTTGGTACCGCTACGCGTGGCGAAACTGACTACGGCGCCTGAGGCACCGCCATAGGCCGCGCTGAAAGAATGGGTGATCACCTTGAATTCTTGAATGGCTTCGACCCCCGGCATGTCGCCAGCTGCCGCCGTCCCTGGGGCGGTGAAATTCCCATTGCTGAAGTTCACGCCATCCACGAGGTACGCCACAGAAGATCCCATCAATCCATTGGCGCTGATGTAAGACCCGGTATTGGTCGCCGCGCCGAGCACAGTCGGCGGCGTCGCGTTGGTCATGCGCACAAGCCCAGGTTGCTGCGTGACCAAGGCCGTGAAGCTTCGTTGGTTCAACGGTAGCTCGCGCACTTGCACGGGGAGGATGACGGTGCTGACTTCGACCTTGGTCGTCTCCACGATGGGGACGACTTCCACGCCCACGTCAACGCTCTCGGTCAGTTCGCCGACTTCGAGCGTGACCCGCACGGTCTCGGTCGCCCCTACCGTGAGAGGTACATCCCGGATAATCGCCCTCTTGAACCCAGGCGCTTCGACGCTCACGTCATAGCGCCCGGCTGGGAGCTGAGAGATGACGAATTGTCCCTGCTCTCCCGTCGTGGTCTCACGGGTCAATCCCGTCTCTTGGTTCTTGATGGCGACGCGCGCTCCGGGAACGACAGCACCGGTCTTGTCGGCGACATCCCCGGTGATGGTCGCCGTCGTCACTGCTCCTTGAGCGAAGGCCGATGCCCCCCCCCAAGGACCGAACGCTAACGAGAGCAGGATGCCCCAGAATAGAGGCGTGCTTCTCCTCCACATACCCTCACCTCCTGAATGGAAATGTGTCCCTACCGGGATTGGCCAAAGGGAACACTCCAGATAGCGCTCTCTCACGGCCCTCCCTCGAATCTCCTCACGATGCGGGGAGAGGGGATTCGATGCCTCCCCTCCTCTCCCTCTCGAAGGATTCCCGAAGCTGAGATTTTTGAATTTTCCCGCTTCCCGTCATGGGGAATTCCGAAACGAAACGAACATATCGCGGGACCTTGAAGGGAGCGAGATGTCGACGGCAGTACGCTATGACCTCTTCCTCAGTCAAGCGCTCCCCTTCTTTGAGCTTCACGAAAGCGGCCGGGACCTCCCCCCACTGGGGATCAGGAACGCCAATGATGGCCGCGGCGATGATCTTCGGATGCGCCAGAAGGAAATTCTCGACCTCCAGAGCTGAGACGTTCTCACCTCCAACGCGCAGCACGTCCTTCAATCGCCCGAGGAAGACCAGATATCTCTCTTCCGTCAACGCGCCGAGATCACCGGTGTGTAACCATCCTTCCGCATCAATGGCACGAGCCGTCTCGTCCGGCATGTTGTAATAGCCCATCATCACGTTATAGCCGCGCACGCAGATCTCGCCTGCTTGTCCGGGCGCGAGGCGCTCTCCGGTCTCGGGATCCCGAATCTCCACCTCAACGCCCGGATGGGGTCGACCATTCGTTCGCAACCGCCTCTCCCGTGCATCTCGCCAATCGGTGATGCAAACATTCGGACTCGCTTCCGAGAGCCCATAGACGGAACACACATGCCGGATGCCGATCTCATCGGCGATCATCTGCAGGAGCGCCGGAGGGCCCGCCGCCCATCCCTTCCTCAGACTCGAACGATCCCGACGCGAGAAATCAGGATGATCACGAAGCATGAGGAACATCGTCTCGATGCCAATATACGCGGTGATCCGCTCTTCCTCGAAAAGTCGCAGCGTCTCCCCGGCGTCGAACTTGGTCATCATGTGTAAGACGTAGCCGCGCGTGACGGCCCCAAGGAGCGCACAGACCGAACCGCCGATGTGAAACATCGGCATGGCCGAGAGTACGCGATCGCTCTCGTCGAAGCCCGCGCGTCCGGCCATGAGGAAGGCGTTGCGCAAGGTCTGATCGTGTGCGAGCATGACGCCCTTCGGAAAGGCTGTGCTCCCGGACGTGTATTGAATGAGCACGACGTCATCCGGGCGGACATCCGCCTCTCGTTGGCGAAGCGCGCGCTCCCAATGAGGATCCGCGCCGAGCGCGAGCACGTGGGAGTAGGCGAACATCCCGGGCGCTCCGGGCCCAAGCGTGATCAGGCGCTTCAAATTTGGGAATCGGCGCGACCGAAGTCGTCCAGGTGGATAGACATTCGCCTCCGGACAGAGAGTACGGATGACGGCTTCGTATTCCGCGTCTAGGAAGCGATCCATCGTGATGAGCGTCGCCGCCTCAGATTGCCGCAAGACATATTCGAGCTCTCCCGCTTTGAACCGCGTGTTGAGAGGAACCACGACGGCTCCGATCTTGGCGATAGCGAACTGCGCGATGGCCGCCTCCGGCAGGTTGGCCAACCACAAGGCGACGCGCTCGCCCGGAGCAACGCCGAGCGCCAGCAACCCCCAAGCCAATCGATTCACTGCAGTCAAAAAGTCGGCCGCCGTATACGCTCGCCGAGTGGCTCTCCCATCGGATTCGGGGATCTCGACGTGATGGAAGACGAAGAGCTCTCTTTCCGGAGATCGCGCGGCCAAACGTTCCAAAGCCGCTCCATACGTGAGACGCGGCCACTCGAAGACCTCTTCATAAAGCGTCATCCCCCCTCCTCCCCTTGCGGCCGAGGCGTCAGGCTTTTGGAAGCGCTCCGATCATCTCCAGGACGCGCGCGCTGTCGTAGAAGATCTGCAGCTTCCGAATTTGCCCGTCCCGAATCGTGAAGAGGTCTACAGCTTCGAAGACCACCCGCTGTCCAGTTCGCGTCGTCCCCTCAAAGTGAATCTCGACGGCGACATCGCCTTCCGGGCTGAAGAAGAGCCGACGCACGTCATCAAACCGCTCAGGATAAAACTGCAGGACGTTCGCATAGAACCGACCGATCGCCTCGCGCCCGACGATGGGATCGGACATTGGGAAATGCAGCGAGGCGTCATGCGCAAAGAGCGCGACCAGATCATCGAGGCGCGTCTCATTCACGGCGGCGAAATACGTGCGGACGATCCGTTCGGATTCAGCGCTCACTTCTCACTCTCCTTGGGGAAAGCTCTCGGCTATTGAGCCGTGAATCCCCCATCAGCGACCAAGACGGCACCGGTCACATAGCTGGCGTCATCGCTGGCGAGGAATGCGATACAGGCGGCGATCTCCTCGGGCCGCGCGATTCGCTTGAGGAGCGTGAGGTTGGCGTACATCTGTCGCACCTCCTCCGGGCTTCTCCCACCTGGAACGCGCCGACAGGCGCGTTCGAGCAAGGGGGTATCCACCGGTCCCGGACAGATGCAGTTGACCCGAATACCGTGCTCGGCGTAATCGGCAGCCATGCTCCGCGTCAGTTGAATGACGGCCGCTTTGGAAGCTCCATAGGCGGAGAACTCGCGCACGGCCACCAAACCACCAACCGAGGCGACATTAACGATAGCTCCCCCACCAGCCCGAATGATCTCAGGGATGGCGAACCGGCTCATGCGATAGACGCCGTTGAGATTGACGGCGATCTGCCATTCCCACTCATCATCGCGCGCTGTTGTGACCGAACCGATGGTCTCGATCCCCGCGTTATTGATCAGGATATCGAGTCCGCCCAAGAAAGCGACGGCTTCGGCGACCATGCGTTCGGCATCTTCGAGTCGTGAGACATCGCCGACGATGGCCACGACTCGCGCGCCACGAGTGCGCAACGCATGGGCGACGGCTCGTGCCGTTTCGCCATCCAGATCGGCGAGAGCGACGGCCGCGCCTTCGGCGACGAATCGCTCGACCACCGCTCGACCGATGCCCGACGCCCCCCCGGTCACCAACGCCCGTTTGCCGAGCAATCGCATCTTCGCTCCCCCTCCAATCAGGCGATCGCGGATATGAGTTCCTTCACCCGATCCAGAGCTTGAAATGATGCGCGCGTGCGCGCAGGATCGGCGAAGGGCGTGATGTTCCAGAGCACGATATGTCGCAGCCCGACCTCCGCGAGTGCGCCGATTTGCTCAGCGACATCTTCTGGCGTTCCATGAAGCGTGAAGTAGGCGACGACCTCACGGGGCACCTTCCGAATCGCCGCCATCGCTTCCGCATACCCGAAGCGCGCGGGGATGTACGCGTGAAAACCGCTCGCTTCAGGCCCAAACGGCGGCTCATAACCGAAGCGAATGAAGACCTCAGCGGGAAGAAGCAAGCACAAGGCTTTCACGAGGACCGCCTCCATCATTCGAGCAACGGTTGCGCGGTCCTCATCTACGAGCACATAGGCGAGCATGCCCGGCGTGATCGCCACGGGATCGCGTCCGGCTTCGCGAGCGGCCCGGTGAATCTGCGCCAACTTCTCGCTGTACTCGGCTGGCGTCATCTTCGTAGGTAGCCATCCATCAGCATAACGCCCGGTGAGTCGCAACATGCGCGGTCCGTGTGCGGCGATCCAGATTGGGGGGTATCGGCTCTCATAGGGACCGAGGCCGAGCACAGCGCTCTCCAAGCGCCAGAATCGCCCCTCGAAATCAACGGGTCGCCCACCGGATTCCCACAACCGGCGAATGATCACCAGCCCTTCTTCGAGCCGGGAGACAGGTTGATCGAAGTCAAGTCCATAAGGCGTGATGTTCAACCGCTCGCCCGAGCCAAGCCCTAGGATCACCCGTCCGCGCGTGATGTGATCGAGGGTGAGCGCTGCCTGAGCGAGCATGGCCGGATGCCGACGGATCACATCGGTGACTCCGATCCCCAGCCGAATACGAGTCGTGTGCGCGCCGACAGCAGCGATCGTCGCCACGGGGTCGAAATACGTATCAGCGTTCGGTTGCATCTTCGCCAACGGAGTGATCTCCGGACGCCAAATCGCCTGCGGATGCCATCCCATCAGATGACAGGGCCACCAAATGGCGTCATAACCTTTCGCCTCCGCCCGTTGCGCTTGCTGAAGAACCTTCTCGAACGGCGGCATGATCCCACCGGGCGCACCAACTTCGACACGGCACCGCACCGCGCCCTCGAATCCTCCGCGCGATATAGAGTGATCCTTCTTCACTCCCGTCCGGAGGCGCTGCGGAACTCACGTCGCCTCATCCCATGCGGATCAATGACCTCTCGCAATAAGCAGATCTCTTCGACCGTCGGCGGCTCCGTCCGCGGAATCTCCTTGGGGATGATCAACGGGAATCCCGTCTGTGCTTGGACCTCTTCGACCGTGACGCCCGGATGTACCGACTTCAACCGCATGCGTTTACTCTGCGGCTCGAAATCCATCACACACAGATTCGTGATGACGAGCTGCGGCCCATTCTTCAATCCCAACCGCTCGCGCGAATCCCCCCCATCCAGATACCCCGCGCAGGAACGAAAATCCACGCGTTCGACGAACGTCCGTGGTGTATGCGTCGTCGTCCAGATGAAGATGCGCTTATCGAGCGACCCCATGTCGCCCATCCCCGCCGACCCCGGCAATCGCACTTTCGGTCGCGCGTAGTCGCCGATGACCGTGTTGTTGATGTTGCCGTATTGGTCGATCTGTGCGCCCCGGATACAAAAGGTCTCCAGAACGCCACGATGCACGTACGACCACATATGCTCCTGCGGCAAGTACATAACGCACCGCTTCCACATCGTCGGATCGAGCGTATTGCCGATAAGGGGCTCCGGCTGAGCGTCCACGCCAACGGCTCCGGCGACCCACGTGAGTCCCGGCGCATGCGTGGCCCGTGCCAACAGGATCGCCGCGACCGGGATGAAGGAGACCGTCCCATTGAGAACGATGTCCTCGCTCCGAAACTGTCGAGCGAGCGTGACGACCATCAGCTCATCAATCGTGTACTCCCGCGCGATCGCAACCATAGCTCAGGCCCATTGCCGAAGACGAAGAAGCGCTTCCGCCCCTCCCACTCGCTGGAGGTACTCCTCATGCGTAGCTGGGCCATAGACGTATTTCTCCAAAAAGGCGCGCGTCCCCTCGACCGTGCGCGAAGCGGACGCATACTCCTGAAAGAGCCTTCGATCGAAGCTGTAGAACGGATAGAGGGAACACGGATGGGCCCCGTACGGGACCTCGACGACGGCGTCCACCTGGAAATACGGAATACCCGTGTGAATGGGCGTTCGCCGAATCTCTTCGTTCTCGACGATCTCCTCAACGGTGACGATGACCCGCCTCGCCGCTCGTGGGAAGACATCGACATCAAGCCAGATGGGTTTCGGGAAGAATTGCACATTCCCATAAGCATCGGCGCGATGCGCATGGAGGATGGCGACATCCGGCTCTAAGGCCCGGCAAGCGATGACCTCTCGCCCCGTGAAGGGACACGCGATGACTCGCAACGTCTCGTGGTGAATGGCCAGCAGGTCTGTACCGAGCCCGGAGCGCGTGACAAGAAAGGGAAGTCCATAGGCGCCAGCCAGAAGACGCGACAGGAGTTGATGCTCGCTGTACTCCTCCATGACGACCTCGCCGGTTTCCACGGCTCGGCGAAAGGCGTGGGCCATACCGAACTCATCGAGATTGACGATGATAGCGATGACGCGGCGCACGCATCCGGCGGCGATGAGCCAATCGAGCCCAATCCCTCCAACGATCATCACGACCGTGAGATCGCGTTTACCCACCCGGATCAACTCTCGCACGAACGCAAGCGGGCTCATCTGCGTCCCCATGCCCTGCAGCGCTACAATATCCCCATCCCGCACAAGGGACGCCGCTTCAGCCAAGGACATGATCTTATTCGCCTTCTTCGCCGTCATGAGCTCCCCCATTCACCCGATGAGGAAGCCGCCGCGTCTCCCCACGTCAAGGCCAGTCCCCCCGGCGCGGATTGCCTCCTCCCGGTTGAAGATCCGCACCTTCGTGGGTGATGCGGAAGACAACGACCTCTCGCTCAACGCTTCATCAGTCCACTCACACCCGCCGAAGGTCTTCGACGACCGGCGCATCGGCGGGAAAAGCCCCTGTAGGGATGAAGATGATCTCATCGGCCGTCACGCGGATCTTCTCTTTCAACTCTCGAGCGAGCACCTCCTTCAAGCTCGATTCGTCGGCCGCGCCCTTGAGCTCGATCTTCACCGTGAGCCGATCGCGAATCCCCGGGCGATCCACGACGAGTTGGAACCGCCCGAGCTCAGGATGCTGGCCGATGACCTCCTCTACCTCCCGCGGGACGATGAAAAGCCCCTTCACGCGAGGAATCTGCCCGACCCGACCGAGGATCGGTCCGATCCGAGGCGTCGTCCTCCCACATGGACACGGCGCGCCGTCAAGCCCTTCGGTGATGTCGCCCGTCCGGTACCGAATGCTCGGCTGAGCCCGCTTCATCAGATCGGTGACCACCAACTCCCCGCGCTCGCCCTCCAGGACCGGCCGCTGCGTATGCGGATCGAGGACCTCCACGATGAAACGAGGATCCACGTGCATGCCCCCCCCTTCCGGACACTCAGCGGCGACAAAGGGGACTTCACTCGTCCCGTAAATCTCGCGCGTTTGAAACCCGAAGGTTCGTTCCAGCTCTCGACGAAGCGTCCGCGCTCGCACCTCTCCGGTCACGATGGCTAAACGCAGCGAGAGATCACGTGCGGGATCGAGCCCTATCTCCATAGCGACCTTGCCCAACTCCTCAGCGAAGGTGAAGAAGGCGAAGAGCACCGTCGTCCGCGTCGCTCGCATGACCTCCACATGCATTCGGCTCTGTCCGGCCCCCCCAGGGATCACCGCACATCCAATCCTCCGAAACGCTTCATCAATAACCGTCCCGGCGATGACCCAGTGATACGTGCACGTCACATTCACGATGTCCTCCGGACGGACCCCACAGGTGTAGAACGCCTTGGCCGCGAGATCTACGACATAGGCATAGTCCTCTGGGGTGAAGACGATCAGTTCCGGTCCGGGCGACCAGTAGATGCGGATCAACTCTTCCGGCTTCACCGCCAGCAGTCGGCCGAAAG
Organism: Acidobacteriota bacterium; assembly: GCA_030550025.1. GTDB lineage: Bacteria > Acidobacteriota > Blastocatellia > HR10 > HR10 > HR10. The sequence continues at coordinate 69,687 of JAUQQC010000013.1, forward strand.
GAGGATGCTCGCGCTGATCCTCGATGATCTGCATTTTGGTGAGGCACGGGACGGCTGCGAGAAACTCTTCCAGGTTGGCGATCTCCCTCGGTCTGACGCCGGCTGCCTTGAAAGCACTCCGATAGTAGGGGGAGCTGTGGTAGGCGTAGACGAGTTGCTCTTGCGCGCGCTCCCACTGCCAGCGGAGAAGCTCTTCGCGCGGCATCACCTCCAAGTGAGCATCCCAATAGGCGCCGTGCATGATCTTCGATCCTCCTATTTCACTTGAGCCCTGAACGGCTCTTCATATGCCTCGACGGGGATGAGCCGCTCACCCGCCTTTTGAATCGCCCGGACGATGTCCTCAGGCTGGATCAAGGGCATCTCGAAATCCGGCCGGGAGAAGACGCTCTCGACAGCGTCCCGAATCTCATCTTCCTTGGTCACGAGAACTCCACGCAAAGCGTCGCGGAAGTACTCCAAGGCACCGAAGGAGAAGAGCGTCGGTTGCGGCCTCCAGTAGAAATCGCCCGTGAGCAAGCAATCCCGGATCTCCCCACGCCCATCGACGACGAGACTCGCTACGATTAACTTGCGGGATTTGTACGCCGCCCTGCCCAATCGGCTTCCCGAGGGCGCCATCGCGCACATCCGCTTCGTGGAGAGCCGCCTAATCCATGTCTCGCTCTCGAAAAAGGGCACGGTTCGCGCCAATTCTTCCTCCTCCTCCCGCGTCCAGGATTCGGGAACGACGATCTCCTCTCCCATGAGGGCCTTCACGTTCTCCCGAATCACCGCTTCGATGACGTCTTCCAATCTGATCGAAATCCCCTGCTGCTGGGTCACCTCCTGAAGGGGCTTCATCCGCGCCTGCGGCGTCTTCGTCTCTTTGTCCTCGAATTTCTCCGGATAATGATGGAGGCACTCGACATAGGCCTGCGCTGTGGGGGAAGGAAGTGCCCCCCAAATGATCGAACTGCAAGCCGACCAATAGTCAGGCAAGGCGTAATTGCCGGCATAGCTGGCGATCACTTTATACCGAGCCTCCCCGAAGAGAATCTCCGTATCCCCGATGGCCCGATACTCAGCGGCAAAGCCAAGCCGACGAAGCGCCGCCGCGTTCGCCCAGCCGTTCAAATCGGATTGGGAGAGGAGGGTAACGTGAGGTTTCTCGTAGGACTTTCGATAGTAGTAGAGGATCAAGGGCAATCCTTCAGTGAACGCCCCCGCTCCACCCCCGCAACAGAGATGACGAAACGGAACATGCCCGCGCTCGCGTACGCGCCGCGTGTCCATCCGATCCCCGTCGTCGTTGACCCCGATGCTCAAGGAGGGTCGCTCTTGGCTGAAACGGAGCACGACAACCGTATTGCGGAACGTCCCCTCGAGCATCTCTTGCGCCATCAGATTATCAATGGCCGACCAGTAGGAGTTCGGAACACCAGTCATCTCGACTCTTCGAACGGACATGGTTCTCGCCCCCTTTCTCCGACTCAAAGGTCAAGTATGAGGACGCCGAAGGCGAATTTCGGCCGAAGGAGCGTTTCCCGTCGGCTGTAACAACTCGATCTTCACGCCCGGTGAGAGACGCAACTGAACGGTCCGAATGCCCAGCTCCTCGTCATCCCCACCCATGAGGAACTCGCCGCCCAGGAGATCTCGGAAGAGGACAAGGGCCTCCTCAATGGACCAGATGGCGATGGCAATATGATCTACAGCCTTCATGGAGATGCACGCTGGTGAAGATCTTGACACGCCGCCCTCTCCAAATGCGCTGAGCGTCACCCTCGAAAACTATCAGGAGGAGGTGTCCACAAGGGTTTGGCAGGCTACCGCCGTCTCGGTCACCAAAGGGTAACCGCCTCGATACCTCTCTCCCTTGTCCGACCTCTTCACATCCGCTCGAACGCAGCTGATGAGCGCCTTCTTCAAGGAGCGCAGGACCGACCCCTTGATCGCTCCCCGATCCCACGCGAGCCCCCGCATCCGTTATCAAACAACCGTTTGGTAAATTACCACACTTCGCCCATCGAGTCAAGCCCTTTCTTCGTCCGCCCGCCTCGTAGAGGGACGCGCGGAGGCCTCGACGGAGGCCGGCCCTATCTCCATCGCACGTCATGGGATAGTGGGACCCCCCACCTCGCAGAATCTCGGAGCGACTCACGCCGCTGTCCCTCCTCTCTCGTCCAGGGCCCGCTCCAAAAGCTCGGCGATGTCGAGGACCTCGACCGCTCGCCCCTCGGCCTTCGCCTTGACCCCATCCTCCAGCATGATCAAGCAAAAGGGGCAGGAGACGGCGATGACCTCAGCCTGCGTTGCGAGAGCGTGCGTTGCGCGTTCATGATTAACGCGCTGCCCTAACTCTTCCATCCACATCAATCCACCTCCGGCGCCGCAGCAGAAGGCGTGGTCGCGGCTGCGCGACATCTCCCGCAGTTTGTGCCCACACGCTCGGACGACTTCCCGCGGAGCGTCGTACAGGCCGTTGTATCGCCCGAGATAGCAGGGATCATGATAGGTCACCGCTGGGGTCGAGAGGCAGCGAGGACGCAGTCGTCCCGTCCTCACGAGATCGGCCAGAAGCTGGCTGTGATGGACCACCTCATAACGCCCGCCGAACTGTGGATACTCATGCGCCAGGCAGTTGAAACAATGCGGGCACATGGTCACGATCTTCCGAACGCCATACCTCTTCAGGCGTTGGATATTCTCACGCACGAGCTGCTCGAAGAGATATTCGTTTCCGATCCGACGGGCCGGATCTCCGGTGCAGCGTTCCTCTACGCCGAGGATAGCAAATCGCAGGCCAGCTTCTCGCAGTACGCGGACAAAAGCTCGAGCGACCCGTTGATTGCGCTCGTTGAGCGCCGACGCGCACCCGACCCAAAGCAGGAAGTCCACCGAATCGACTTCCCGAATGTGCGGCACCGCGAGATCGCGGTACCACTCGGTCCGCGAGAACGTTGTCCCTCGGAAGGGGTGTCCCCGGTCCTCGAGCGATCGAAGCGCCTCAGCCATTAACTCCGGCACGCGCGCTTCCTCCATGACGAGATACCGCCGCAGATTCACGATCTTCGGCACGTGTTCGATGAAAACCGGACAAGCTTGCATACAGGCCATACACGTCGTGCATGACCAAAGCGTCTCTTCCCGGACGAACCGCCCAATGAGCGGAATGCTCTCCTTCTCCGACGCAGACAGGGCCTCCCGAAGATCAAGAATGAGCGTTTTCGGCGAAAGCGGCTTCCCCGTCGTGGTGGCCGGACATTCTTGCTGACATCGCCCACATTCGGTACATGCGTCCAAGTCGAGTAAGTCCTTCCAGGCGAAGTCCCCGATGCGAGCGACGCCCAGCACTTCGGACGCTTTGACGTCGAGCGGCTTGAGGCGCGCGCCAGCAGGCTCAAGGGGACGGAGAAAGACGTTTGCCGCCGCGGTGAAGATATGCAGGAGCTTCGTATACGGCAACCATGCGATGAGCCCGAAGGTGAGCCCCAGGTGAAACCACCACAGGAACCGATGCACACTCCGCATCGTCTTAACGTCCCATTGAGCCTCAAACAACTGAGCCAAAAACCAGCCGACGGGTGACCAGCGTCCCCAGGGATCATCGGTGGCAGCGATTCGTAATCCTTCGACGAGGAAGCCCGTGACCAAAATGATGAAGATGAGGGCGAGCAATCCGGCATCTTCCCAGGGTCGCTGCCGCATCGCGCCGGCCCGCTCGGGGACGTTCGCGTGCAATCGAGCCGGCCGAACGAGGTAGCGCTTTGCGGCAAGCATCACGACGCCGAGAGTGGCCAACGCGCCGAACACGTCCAAAGCAAGCGATTGGAAATAGAGGTAGAATGCTCCCTGCATGATCCGGACCTTGAAATCCTCATGGATCATCACGACGAGCGTGCCCACGAAGAGGATGAGGAATCCAGCGAAGAGGACAAAGTGAGAGAATCCGGAGTAAGCCTCTCGGAGCATGCGCCGATGCGCCAAGACCTCCAGGACGACGACCTTCGTACGTAGGAACACCTCCCCCCATCGGAGCGGATACGGCCGCCCTCTTCGCCACAGTCGGTACCGGCGATAAATTCCGTATCCGAAGATCAGTAGGGTTGGGACGAGCAGGGCGTACATCGCCCAAACGTGATGGATGTTCCAGTAGACCTCCCGTGTCGGCATGAGTCCCCCCTTGACGACGCCTTTGACAAACGCTCGTTTGATAAGTGGGAAAGGATACGCGAAGAGATCTCAAATGTCGAGAATTCGCCTTCTCTTCGAGAACGAAACGCTCGCCGAGAGTCCGCACGTGGATGGGGCGGGGCGAAATGGGGTAGATTGAGCGAGCCGCGTTACTTGTAGCGATGAGCGAGATGGGAATCGCTGCTCGCGCGGGTCAAGATCGCTCAGTGGAGCATTCGCCTGCTTCGCGACTGGCTCTTTCCAGTTTCTCTGCTCGACCGCCCTTCTCCGGATCACCGTAAAAAGCACCACCCCCCTCGAGATCCCCTAGTATTTCCGCCGTTGGACGTCAAGGCTTCGTCGAGGAGCACGGCATGCATTTCGTCGTCAGCGGCGATCGCTGCCCTTTCCAGTGGACATAACCTCAGGCAGGTTCGTTCCACCAGGATGCACGAGCTATCCCACTCCTTTACAGAGCACCTCCCCAAGAGCATAATCTAAGCACAGAGGTGAGGGATCAGTTATGCGTGAGGGGATCTTGCGCCAACTGCAGGCGGATTTGAAGGCTAGTTTTGAAACGCCCAAGTGTCGAAAGTGTGGCTGCCTGCGGGACGTCCTCATCGCCATGCAGCAAGCGACCGATCACCTTATGGGCGAAGACGCGGACGCGCTGCGAATGGACATCGCCAGCTTTCTGAACGGCTTGGAGATCACAGAATATGCTTGTTTGGGATGTGACCCTTGTCCTCCGGCGATCGCCGAAAATCACATCTTTGAGATGGCCGGAGGCGTCATACGGCTGCCAATGGTTCGACCCTCTCCCTGCGCCTTTACTCCTCGACCCGTCGGCCGGTGGCCCGTTGTGGCAGGCGAATACCGCGTTCTCGACCGACAAGGTACGATCGCCGTCTCCACTTTGGCCAGCGCCGATCTGCCGGGAAAATTGGCCGAATTACGGCCCAAGGGTCTAGCCATCGTCGGCAAGCTGGAGACGGAGAACATTGGCGTCGATAAAGTGGTGAAAAACGTCGTCACGAACCCGTACTTGCAGATCCTCATCGTCGCCGGGCAAGAGTCGAAGGGTCACCAAAGCGGACAAGCGCTCTTGGCCTTGATGGAAAACGGCGTGGATGAGCAGCAGCGCATTATCGGCGCTCGAGGCAAGCGCCCGTTCCTTCGGAACGTTACCCCGAAGGAGATTGAGCGGTTTCGGCAACAGGTGAAGCTCGTGGATCTCATTGGCTGCGACGATGCCGAGCGCCTCGCGGCCGAGGTGGAGGCGCGCGCGTGTGTCCACCCGAGCTCATATCGCGTCGCTCCTCTTCAAGAGGCGCCCATGCCATCGAGATTTCGGATCCAAGTCCAACCATCTCGGCACCCATTGCGATTAGACAAGGCGGGATACTTCGTCATCATCCCTCGACCGGAGGATAAGCGCCTCATTGTCGAGCATTACGACTATCAGGACCGACTGCAGCATGTTTTGGAAGGGGAAGACGCCCGTTCCCTCTGTGCGGCGATCATCGAGCTGGGATTGGTCACGCAGCTTGACCACGCTGCGTACCTCGGGCGGGAGCTGATGCGAGCGGAACTCTGCCTGCGCTTGGGTTTGCCGTTCGTCCAAGATGGCGCGTGAGGAGGGCGTCGCGTACGGGGAGGAGAGCGGGACCCTCTCTCCGCGCATCGGATCAAGGAGATGGGCCGAAGGAGAAGCATCCCACAAGTGGTGTTTATATGGCTCGCTGCCCTCCTGGGGATGGGGCTGGTCGCTGCGGCTTCGTTTGCTCAGGGCGTCAGGCGCATCCCCGAAGCGCAAGCTCCTCAGAAGGCACCGACGAAGGACCGACAAGAGTGGGTCATCGCCGCTTATCTCGGCGGCGCTCGCACCGTTGCCTCGACGTTGAGGATCAATCAACCGGCGTTGAACACGCAACTTGTTTTCGACGCCGTGCGCTTTGATGGCCGTTCGTTCGATCCACCCCTCTATTATGGGGTTCGCGGGAGCTACTTCATTCGAGGCCTCTCCTTTCTGGGCATCGAGGCCGAGTTCATCCATATGAAGGTCTACTCCGATCCCACACAGCGAGTTCGCGTGACGGGTCTACGTCGCGGTGCTCCGCTTGATCAGGAACTGCCCCTTGGCCAGATCGTTCAGGAATATTCGATCTCCCATGGTGCGAATCTCCTTCTCTTCAATCTCGCCGCGCGCTGGCGAATCCTTTGGAGCCCGGATGGCTCCCGAAGCCGTCTCGTCTTGGCAACCCGGTTCGGCCTCGGCCCTACAATTCCTCACACGGAGAGCACGATCGAGGGCGAGCGACAGCAACAATACAAATGGGGACGCGCCGTATGGCAATGGGGCACAGGAGCAGAGCTTCACATCTGGCGAGGCTTATATGCCCTCGGCGAGTACAAATTCACGCGCACGCGACAACGGGGCTCGGTCTTTGCCGGCTTTGCGGAATCGCTCCTGCGCACGCATCATGGCGTCTTCGGCCTGAGCTACCACTTTTGAAACCCGCAGGGCGAGATCCGCGTATGATCTCCCGCGCCTCTTCGGATGGATCGCTTTGACCTGGAACCGCTTGAGGAACTGATGTGAGGAAATCTCTCCCCCTGATCAGCCAGGAATCGCCAATTCCTCAATGAGCATCGAGACGGCGATCATGCCCATGAAGGCGAGAATGAGCAGAAGACTCCAGTGGCGGACGGCTTGACTGAGAAGGAAACGCTGATCTCCCCACAGTACTTCCGGCATGGATCCGTGGACAGGCGTCCTAAAGAGCAGACTCGCCAGATAACCGGCGGCGAACGCGGTGCAACATCCGATGGCATTCCACCAAAGCCAGGAGACAGAAGGAAAGAAGACCCAGAGAAGGATGTTCCCCGCAACACCTGCCATGAGGCCCGCGATCGCACCGAGCTGATTAGCCCGCTTTGTCCATAAGCCGAGCAAAAAGACGGCCAGCGTCGGCCCATAGAAAGCCGACCCGATCATGTTGATCAACTCGATCACGGTCGCCTCCGTCCGACTCATCCAAAACCCACTGGCCGTACAGAAGACGCCCCAGATCACGGTGCAGAGTCGAGACCATCGGAGGGATTGCCGCTCGGTTAAGTGGTTCAGCTTCTCACCGCGCCCAATGAAATCTCTCATTGTCACTGCGCTCATCGAGTTGAGCGCCGAATCTAGGCTCGACATGGCCGCCGCAAAGATGCCCGCCATCACCAACCCCGTAATGCCGGGAGGCAGATACTCGACCATGAAGAGAGGCACCAAATAGTCGGGATGTTCGGCCGGAATTCTCTGGGCGAAGTCGGGATGATGGATCAAGAACGCCGCCAAGAGTACACCGAATGCGCAGTAGAGCAACACGAGCGGAAACCGAAGCAGCCCATTCAAGAATAAGGCTCGCTGCGATTCTTTCTCAGTCTCGGAGGTGAGCAACCGCTGCGCCTGACTCTGATCGCATCCGTAGTACGAAAGGTAGAGAAACACGCCGCCGATGAGCATGGGCCAGAAGGAGAAGGTCTCCCCGTCGCCGAATCCGTGATTTTTAAAGTCGAGCGCCTGGAGTCTCTCGGGACTGACCAGAACGATCGCCTCGCGCGCGTCTCCAAGAAGCAGCAGCAGGCTGATGATGCCCGCAATCGTTCCCAACGCGAGAACGAGGAGCTGCAGCACGTCCGAGTAGATGTCCGCCTTGATGCCGCCGACCGTCGTATAGAGCACGGTGATCGCGCCGACCAGTAGCATCATCTCGGCGAGTGGCAACCGGAGGCAAACCGAAAGCACGATTGAGGTCGCGTACAGGCTCACTCCCGTGCTCAACCCCCGACTGATCAAGAAGATCAAACTGAGCGCCGATCGCGCGGCCGGTCCAAAACGCCGCCCGATGTATTCGTAGATCGAGACGATACGCAGGCGATGGAAGACCGGAACGAAAAAGATGATCAGACCGATCATCGCCAGCGGCACGGCGAATTCATATTGCAGCCAACGCAGTCCGCCTCCCACTTTGATGGCCACGAAGGCTGGAGCGCCGATCAAACTCACGGCGCTCACCTGCGTTGCCATGATCGAACCGGCAATCGCCCAAGAGGAGATTTTGCGCCCGCCCAGAAAATAATCAGCCGGCGAGCGCTGGTCTCGCGCCAAAGAGAAGCTCATGAGGACGATGGCCGCCAAATAGGTTCCTAAAACAAGCCAGTCCAGTCCCGTCATAGTGGGCCCTGCGCCGTCTCGAAACGTAAACGCTCAGAAGACGTGGGATCGCATGGAGGTGTAGGAAAGCGAGTATCGTCCATGGTCCCATACGCCACACTCGCCTTTTTCACCTTTCCGGTTCCCCACGAAGGTCGAGTTTAGCCAATGTCGAAGGATCCCGGCCAAACCCGAAGCCCATCAGGTGAAGGGGTCTTCCCCCCTTCCCCGTCCTCCGGCCAGAGATCGCTGATCCTCAGCAGGGCATCTCACCGGAGGACCTTCCTCTCCCAGAGGGAGATCGCTTCCTCGATGGAGACGACCTTCGCCCCGGTGTAATAGGCGGCGAGAATTTCACGGAACGTTTGTCCGCTACGACCCCGACCATGCGCGCCGTATTGGCTCAGGCCGACATTGTGCCCCCAGCCGCCGCCATAGAAAGTAAAGCTCAGCGTCCCGTCGGTCTCGCTCCGCGAAACGATGGCGCTCGGACTGTTGCGGAGGTCAAAGAAGTCCCTCAACGTCCGCCATCCCTGTAAAATGAATGTCCCGCGCTCGCCTACGATCTGCAATCGCGCGATGCGCCCCGACGGACTCCGAAGCAGTGGAATCAGCGCCGTGATCGGCCCAAGCGAGATGCCATATCGGCTGAGCAGTCGGTCGGCAATGAACGCGGCGGGGCGACTCACCACCCACCGATAGTACGGATTCCCACTTCGTCCCGGACTATCGAAGTGATCCCATGTCTCACTATAAAACCTCAGCGCCCCATCTTCAGTCGAGAGATCCGCCGGCACAGGAAAATCTCCATCGTGAATGGGGCGCAGGGCCGGATGTGCATTCGTTCCGGGAAGTTGGTCCGAAGGAGAGTTGAAAATCCATTCATTGCCCTCCGTATGCCCTCCCATCGAAGAGGAGTAGAACGTGGGAATGAGCACTCCGTCTCGAACGACGACCAAACCCTGCGTACTGCGAACCGCGGCCGTACCGTTCGGGTGCTCCGAGAGGACGCCCCGATAGACTTGCGAGCGCGTAGAGTCATCGAGATCGAATCCCAGATCAGCGAATCGGCCGATGTTCGCCAGGGCGAAGGTGCGGGCAGCGACCGCTTGAGCCCGCAACGCCTCAGGGTGAAAAGAGGCCGGCATTTCGTTCGTGACGACGCCCTGCAGATACTCTTCCAGATCGAGGATGTTGATGAGCCGAAGCCGAGGTCCCTCGGCAGCGGAATTCGCCCCGGGATCACTCAAAGGGGGCGTAGGCACCTCTGCTCCGGCGAAACTCTGGCTGTGGCGAATCTCCAGCACGCCGCGATAGCGGGGCGGTTCAAAAGGATTCCCTGCTCGATTGAGATTCCGACGGCGCAAACTGGTGACGACCAAAAAGGCATTATCGGACAAAGGGGCCGCGCAAAGAGCCGTTGGGCTTACGAAACTCCCCCAGGGGGCAGCAATGATGATCCCTCCTGAAGTGGCAGTAAAGGAGAACTCTGCTCCCGCCTGTTCAACCGCAACGGGGATGGCCGTATCTCCGCAGAGCGCTTGAACACCATTCTGACCCGGAGCCACCTGAGCCGTGGGATTCGGGGATAGCTCCATGAGAACGAAAGGGCCTGTGGCCGTGATCGTAATGTGTTGGTGCTGCTGTTGGGTGCTTGTATCAAACTCAGCAAGCACATCTCCGGAGGGTGAAAAGCGCGTGGGGTTCAATCCGATGCGGATCGTGCGTACGGGCAACACTTGTGCTTGGAGGCGAATGGGGCCCCACTCCGGTTGCGCTCCCGAAGCGAAAGAAAATCCTTCCCTCTCCTTCAATCTCCAGAAGACCTCCACATCTTGATTCGCTGGGGGCTCTTTGGCCGGCTGATCCGTCCCGGGAGCCATCTCCCTCGATCTCCGGGCATCCGGAGGAAAGAGCGCGCGCCCGTGGCCCGATGCAACTCCGGCGAATGCTTGATGTCCAAAAGCCTTGACCTTCGGCTCAAGGGAGTCCGGTCGAGGACCTCGCGCGCAGGGGGCGAGGAGCATTCCCACAAGCACTATCCTACAGAGCCCCAGCGACCACCTCATCTCATCCGCCACCTCACTTGACGATGAACGAAGAAGCCACCGTTGTCAACCGAGTCGATGGGGAAATCCGCTGTCGTGATCTCTGGCAATGATCCTTGGGATTGGCTCCTCAGGGAGGACTCGAACCTCCAACCCGCCGGTTAACAGCCGGCCGCTCTGCCAATTGAGCTACTGAGGAGCATTTCGGGGGATAGCTTAGCAAAATGAGCGCGCTACTGTCAATGGGTTCGCACAGTAATGAACATCCCAGCCATTTCCCCGATCCCCCAGGAGAGGAAGGCCCTCACGGGAGGGGCGCGCCCCCTTCCGGCTCTTCTCCGCTGGAGCGCCAGACGTAAATCTCGCGAGCGGTCTCTTCGTCCAACGCGATCTCCGTTTCCTCGCACTGAAGGACGATGCTCGGCCACTTTTGCAAGAGCTTGATAGAGACGCCGGGCAGAATGCCCAAGGCCGAGAGCTTCAAAAGGCGAGGATGAGAGCGCGTGCTCACATAGGCGACGCGCGCCGTCTCTCCCAGTGCCAAGCGATCGCAGGGTACAATGAGGGCGCTCACGTGCTCTTCAGCCTGTCGGCAGCAGGTACCTTCGGGGATCGGACGCCCATGCGGACATACGCGCGGATGGCCGAGCAACGTACAGATCGCCCGCGTGATCCCCTCCGCGATGAAATGCTCGAATTCGCATGCGGCCGCCTCGGTCTCTTCGACGTTCACGCCCAGAATATCGCACATCAACCGCTCGGCCAAACGATGCCGGCGGATGATGGGCGTAGCTACCGACCGTCCTTTCAATGTGAGGCGCAGATGTCCCGAGGGCTGCCACGCGATGAGCCCTTCGTGAACGGCGCGTTCCAGCAGTCGATCTGTCACCTCCGTATGGGCGATCTGACAGACGTCCTGCGGGAGCGCTTCCCCTTGCTCCTCCAACGTCCATAAAGCTTCGAGCAGCTCGCTCAGTTCCCGATCCACCTCCATGTTTTCCTCCTCACGAGAACGCGCCGAGCGCCTTCAAGAGCCGCCCGAGTATACCCCCGATGGCGAAGGCGAAGGGAAGGATGAAGCCGACGATGGCGAGCGCACGTCTCCATCCCTGCTCTTTCACAATAACGAGGAAATTCGCCAAGCAAGGGATGAAGAGTGTGATCGTGACCAAGGCGACGACGATCTGTGTCGTCGTTAAGGCGCCTTGGCGCGCCAGATCAAACAGTCCGGCGGCTCCGTAATCCCGCCGCAAGAACCCCATAATGAACACACGTGCGGATTCCGCCGGCAGAGAGAGCCAACCGACGACGAGTGGACGCAGGCCGTGCTCGATCCATTCGATTCCCGTCCGCGCGCCAAGCCGTAGCTGATCCAAGAGGAAGAGCGCCGACGTCGCCAACAGGAAGAGCGGCACGACCTCTCCCAAGAACCAGCGCAAGCGCAGCCATGTCTTCAACAGGATGTTTCGCAGGATCGGGACGCGAAGCGGCGGAAGCTCGAAGATGAAATCGCTTCGCTCACCCGGGATCACCCGCGCCGCGAGATGCCCGACGAGCACAAGCTGCGAAGCGACGACCCCAAACACAGTGAACAGCACCGCAGGGGAATAAGCCGCAGCGATCCCGAGGATCACACCCAACTGGGCCGAGCAAGGGATGCCAAGCGCCAGAAGGAGCGTCGCAATCAACCGCTCCCGCGGAGAGTTCAAAATGCGCGTGGTCATCGTCGCCATTGTATCGCATCCAAGGCCGAGCACCATCGGCAGGATGGCCTTCCCGTTAAGCCCCATCAACCGCAGCAAGCGATCCGACAGAATTGCCAGACGCGGCAGATACCCGCTGTCCTCCAATACCCCGAAGGCGAGGAAGAACGTCCCTACGACGGGCAGAATAATGGCGAGGGCATAGGTGAGCCCCATAGAGATGAGCCCGTAAGGCCCCACGAGCACTTCATGAAGGAAGCCGGAGGGGATCATGGATCGAAGCCACGGGACGAGGTAGGCGCCAAAGAGGACATCCTCCAACGCGCCGACGAGCGTTTGCGCTCCCGTGTACCCGACCAGCTCATAAACGAGGATGAGGATCACCCCGAGAATCGGAATGCCGGACATCGGTTGGCGCGTCCATCGCCCCAGCTGGTGAAGAAAGCGCGCGCTATGCCGCATGAGCACGAAGGTGGGGACAAGAAGCGGGGCCAGGAGCACGAGCACGCGAACAGCTTCAACGAGCACCCCGCACTCAAGCGTGTCCGGATGACCGAAGAGGAGGCGGTGCACGAGATCCAGCCGATTCGCGTGGAAGAGCGCCCATGTGGGTTCGGCCACATACCGTAAGAGGAGATCGCGGAGCCACACGGTGGGAGTCGGCCATGAGAAGCGCCTGCCGAGCTCATCCCACACCAGGAGGCCCACGCCGCAAAAGAGCAGTCCCATCCACATGCGAAAGGCCAAAGGTGTCAGCTCGCGCCGCGGTCGTGCTCTCCCCCTCTTTCGGAGCGTGAGGACTGCCTGCTCCAAGAACTGCGCGCGAGCGTGTTCGAGCGCCCGACAAAGCGAGCGCGAAGCCGAACATCCATGGCATCCCCTCGGCGCAGATGAAAGCTCTAAGAGAGGCCGTACAGGAGAGAGACGCGAGCGCCCTAAAAGTTGCTCCACCTGACGCTGAAAGCGCGTATCTCCGACTTCCATCCACTCGACGATCAAGCCCAGGGGAAGATCGGCCTCCTCCGGCGATGTCCCAAGGACTTCGCGCTGCTGTTCGCGCAAGGGATTCTTCGGAACGGTCGCTCGCGGGATCGCGCGCAGAAGTTGACGGAGGCCATAACCGTAAGTCGCGATGGTTTCGACGACGGGGATGCCGAAGAGCTCGGCCAGGGCGTCCGCATTGATCTCGATCCCACGCTCGCGCATTTCATCCACCATATTCAGGACAAGCACCATCGGTCGCCGAAGCTCGACAAGTTGAAGCGTCAACCGAAGCGTGCGGCGAAGGTTCTTCGCATCGGCGACTTGCACGATGACATCTGGCTTCTCTCGGAGCAACACTTCGCACGCCACGCGCTCATCCTCAGATTGGGGGGTGAGGCCGGTGACCCCCGGTGTATCTATGACCTCATATTCGATCCCTTCCAAGACCAAGCGACCACGCGAGATCTCGACCGTCGTTCCCGGATAGTTCGAGACCAAAGCGTAGCGGCCCGTGAGATGGCGAAAAAGCGCCGATTTCCCTACGTTCGGGTTCCCGACGAGGATGACTTTCTTTCGCTTCGGCGCCGGTGACATAAGCATGCCCTACAAACAATCGTTCAAGCAACCGCCGTACCGGCTCGCCTCTTCCGGTCTGGCCGCACCTCGGCAATCGGCGTTATTTCGCGCAAAGAGAGTCGCTTGCCGATCTCCGGGCGATGGAAGGCCCGACCGCCGTAGCGTCGGGCGAACGTCGGGTCTTTTGACCCACTACGGGGGTATTTTCCCAGGCAGCGCCCCGCCCGAAGTGTCCTCGGGCATGGTTTCCCCCTCTAATCTCCTGCAAAGAAACCGCATGCCTCCGTGGAACGGATGTCCCTCCGGCCGCTTTCGCATGGCACGGTGATTGCTACCTCGTTTGTGCGAACGGGGGGTTATGCTAGACGTAGGGCGTGAGATTCGCGAAGAGCATGAGAGGCTCGCGTCGCTCCTGCGACGGCTGCAAGAGGACGTGGCGGCCTTTTGCTCCTCGTGGGCTTCCTTGCGTGAAGAGCTTCGCGTTTTCAAGGACCATCTTCGACGTCACTTCGAGTTGGAGGAAGAGGGAGGATTCATGGAGGAGGTCTTGCGTCGCTGGCCGCACGCCACCTCGCGAGTGGAAGCGCTTCGTGCGGAGCACGAGCGGCTTCTCCGGGAGGCGGAGGACCTTCTTGAAGCAAGCGGTCGTGCGACGGAAGGTCAACCGATGGACGCGTGGGCGGCGACCTGCCATCGCTTCCTCTCAGCCATACGGGAGCACGAATGGAGGGAGAATCGGCTGATCCAAGAGGTCTTTTGCCTTGACGTCGGCGGAGGCGACTAGATGGACGCTTTGGAACCCGCAGGCACAGCGGGCTCCGCACAGCGAGATGGCCGAGCATGTTCGAAGAGTTAAAGCGCATGGAGTCCACAGGCATGAAAACTGAACCTGCTGTTCCGGCGCAATCGCGTGCGGCGCGTCGGTCGCATGGCCACGTTTTTCTTCTCGCCGAACGCTGCAAGGGCTGCCGATTTTGCGTCGAGTTCTGTCCTCGACAAGTCCTGGCGATGTCCGACCGATTCAACAGCAAGGGATATCACATCCCCATCGTCATCGCCGAAGAACGATGCACCGATTGCAAGATGTGCGAACTGCTCTGCCCGGAGTTTGCCATCTACGTGGTCCGGATTGAAGGGGAGGAACGATGAAGCGAGGGCCAGCGGTCCTGACCGGCGTTCATTTCTTCAACGGAGATGTCGCGTGCGCCGAGGGTGCATTGGCCGCCGGATGCCGATTCTTCGCCGGATACCCGATCACACCGGCCACGGAGATCGCCGAGCGCATGGCCGAGCGCTTGCCGGAAATCGGGGGGACATTCATCCAAATGGAGGATGAGATCGCTTCCCTGAGTGCCGTGCTCGGCGCTTCCTGGGCGGGCGTGAAAGCGATGACGGCGACTTCAGGTCCTGGATTCAGCCTCATGATGGAGAATCTGGGCTTCGGCTATATGACCGAGACGCCGTGCGTCATTGTGAACGTGCAACGCGGGGGACCTTCGACCGGATTGCCGACGCTTGTGGGGCAAGGCGACATGATGCAAGCCCGATGGGGCTCGCACGGGGATTATGAGACGATCGTCCTCGCACCGAGTTCCGCGCAGGAGATGTTCGACCTGACGATCGCGGCGTTCAATCTCTCGGAGAAGTATCGTCTGCCCGTTTTGCTCCTGAGCGATGCCGTCATCGGTCACATTACGGAGCGGGTGGTCATTCCTGCTGAGGAGGAGATTCCGATTGTGAATCGGAAGAAGTTCGCGGGCCCGCGCGAAGCGTATCTCCCGTACCTCCCGGATGAGGATCTGGTGCCGCCGATGGTCGCGGCGGGCGAGGGGTATCGGGTGTATATCACTGGCCTGACGCATGACGAGCGGGGATATCCTTCGACGTCGCCGGAAGTGCAGGAGCGACTCGTCCGTCGGCTCGTGGAGAAGATTCGGCGGAATGCGCGCGACATCATCCGGATGGAGGAGCGCGGGGTAGAGGACGCCGAGGTCGTGCTTGTGGCTTACGGGATTTCGGCGCGCGTCGCGTATCGAGCGATGGAACTGGCGCGCGCAGCCGGGCGTCGGGTGGGATGGCTGCGGTTGATCACCGTCTGGCCGTTTCCGGAGGAGCGCATTCGCGATCTGGCCACCCGGGTGCGCGCCTTCATCGTCCCGGAGCTCAATCTCGGACAAATCGTCCGAGAAGTCGAACGATGTGCCGCCGGGCGCGCGCGCACGATCCCGGTCCTGCGGCCTGGAGGCGCCGTCCACGATCCCCGCGAGATCCTCGCGATCATTGAGGAGACCTTCCATGACTGAGGCGCAGCATCCCTTGGATCATCTCCTTCGAGCGGATCGGCTGCCGCATATTTGGTGCCCGGGATGCGGTATCGGAATCGCGATGCGCTGTCTGGTGCTCGCGCTGGAAGAACTGGGACGGCCACTGGATCGCGTGGTCGTCGTCTCGGGCATCGGCTGCTCGGCGCGCGTGGCCGGATACGTGCGGCTCGATGGATTTCACACGACGCACGGTCGCGCGATCCCCTTCGCGACGGGGTTGAAGCTCGCCAATCCTGATCTGACGGTGATCGTCTTCAGCGGCGATGGGGATTTGGCGGCCATCGGCGGGAACCATCTCATCCACGCCGCGCGCCGCAATCTCGACCTGACCGTCATCTGTGTGAACAACTTCATCTACGGCATGACCGGTGGCCAATTCGGCCCCACGACGCCGCTTGCGGCCCGCAGCACGACGACGCCCTACGGCAATTTCGAGCCCCCCTTCAACCTTCCGGCTCTTGTGGCCGCCAGCGGCGCCGTCTACGTCGCTCGTTGGACCGTGTTTCACGTCCGGCGTCTGATCGCGGCCTTCCAAGAGGCGATCGCCAAAAAGGGCTTCAGCTTCGTGGAAGTCCTCTCCCCTTGCCCGACTGGGTATCTGCGCCGGAATAAGCTGGGCGAAGCTCTGGAGATGATGCGCTACTTCAAGGCGCAGAGCGAGATCCGACATGGAGCTGATCCGGCCGAAGCGGGGATCGAAATGGGGGGCAAACTCATCCTGGGGAAGTTCGTGGACATCGAGCGTCCGACCTATCAAGAGCGAATGCGAAAGCAACTGGCGATGTTCTTCATCGAACCGTACGCGGAGAAAGTGCGCGAGGAGATCGAGGCCGAGGAGGTCGAATCATGAGCCGATGGGAGGTGAAGATCGCGGGATTCGGGGGACAAGGGATTATCCTCGCCGGGTATCTCCTCGGCAAAGCGGCGGCCGTCTACGATCGGCGCCACGCGACGATGGTGCAATCCTATGGACCGGAAGCACGCGGGAGCGCCTGCGCCAGCCAGGTCATCATCGCCGATGAGCCGATCTACTACCCCTACGTCACCGAACCGGACGTGCTGATCGCCATGTCCCAAGAGGCGTACATGAAATTCGCTGCCGAGGTGAAACCGGGCGGGCTATTGCTCATCGAGCGGGATCTGGTCGCACTCGATACGGGGAGATCCGATTTCGTGCGCTCGGGCGTGCGGCTTCACGCGCTCTCGGCGACGAAGATTGCGGAAGAGTTGGGCCATCGCATCGTCGCGAACATCGTCATGCTCGGTTTCCTCTGTGCGCTCGCGCCCATCGTCTCCCCCTCGGGGATGAAAGAGGCCTTGCGCTCCTCGCTCCCAAAGAGCGCCATTGAGTTGAACCTGCTGGCCTTCGAGACCGGATATGAGCGCGGGCTTCAAGTCGGGTATAATCTGGCCGGAAACCCATCGTAGAGGAGGAAGGGCCTATGACCCCACTGGCGAAAATGGAAGAGTACGGGCACGAGGAGGTTATCTTCTGCCAGAACAAGGACGTCGGGCTGCGAGCGATCATCGCCATTCACGATACGACGCTCGGGCCAGCGCTGGGCGGGACTCGGATGTGGCCTTACAAGACGGAGGAAGAAGCCCTGTTGGATGTGCTCCGGCTCTCACGGGCGATGACGTACAAGGCGGCGGCGGCCGGTCTGAATCTTGGCGGAGGGAAAGCCGTCATCATCGGCGATCCGAAGAAGGACAAATCCGAAGCGCTCTTTCGAGCTTTCGGACGCTTCGTCGAGAGCTTGAAGGGACGTTTCATCACCGGCGAAGACGTCGGCATAGACGTCAACGATATCGAGTACATGTACATGGAGACGCGGTATGTCTCCGGCTTGTCGCCCGCACACGGTGGTGGGGGGGATCCGGCCCCCGTCACGGCGTTCGGCGTATTGCAGGGCTTACAGGCTTGCGTGCAGGAGAAGCTCGGTCGGGATTCCCTCAAGGGGTTAAGCGTCGCCGTCCAAGGGCTCGGACATGTCGGCTTCAATCTGGCCGCGCGGCTCATCGAGGAGGGCGTTCATGTCATCGGCACGGACATTGATCCGGAGAAGGTGGAACGGGCGCGAAGCGAACTGAAGATCGAGATCGTCAACCCGGAGGAGATCTACGACGTGGATGCGGACATCTTCGCCCCCTGCGCGCTCGGCGCCGTCTTGAACGATCACACGATCCCCCGCATGAAATTTAAGATCATCGCCGGCGCGGCGAACAATCAACTCGAAGAGGATCGGCATGGCGTAGAACTGCATCGTCGGGGCATTCTCTACGCCCCCGATTACGTGATCAACGCGGGCGGGTTGATCAACGTCTACGTCGAGCTAGAGGGATATGATCGCGAGCGCGCGCTCAGGATGACGCGCGGCATCTATTATAATCTGCGCCGTGTCTTCGACATCTCCCGACGGGAGAACATTCCTACGTTCCAAGCAGCCGATCGTCTCGTCGAAGAGCGCATCGCGATGGTCCGGCGACTGAAGAGCATGTACACGGGCCAAGTCGTCCATCGCTTCCGATGGGAGATGCGCTGATCAACGAAAAAAGAGACGCGGGGAGCTTACTTGCTCCCCACGTCTCTCGCCTCACGCGACCTGCGAAGTCACGCGAGGGTTCCAAGAGCACTGGTCACCGCAGAGCTCTCAACGTGGCTGTGAGGACATCACGCGCAAAGCTCGGATTGTGCACGCCGAGGCTCCCGTCGTGCTCGATCAAGAGGTAGTTCCAGCACGCACGGATGATCGGGTCCGAGGTCACGAAAATGCGCCGTCCGTTGGGCTGATCCCAAATCTCTCCCGCTCGCGCGTATACCTCCGTCCCATCGGCCAAGGTGAAGCGGAAACCGATCTGCCCGTGAATGCTCAGAATCTCGGCGACTTTCGTGATCTGCTTGCCATCGAGCGGGAAGTTGTCCGTGTACTGATCGGTCGCCGGATCCCATTTGCGAACGACGCCGATCTGATCGCGAACGGCCAGGACGCGTCGCTCGATCGCGGCCTTGACCTGCTCGAGCAACGTCTCGATCGGCTTCTGCACAAACTCGATCGTCATGGACGGGCCATGGCAATTCGCGCACACGGTCTCAGAGGGCTGGAACGTATGTCCGTTCCTGCCAAGCGTCAGGTGGCACGTCACACAGCTATCGCTCGTGAAGAGCGCATGGGGAGAAGCGCCGTTCACCGTGTCGTTCAGGAAGAAGGAGTTCTTCCCCATGATGACATCGGCCTGCGCCGACTCATGCGGAGCCGTGTAGCGACCGGGATCGGCCGTGTCCCACTGGATGCGACCGTTCCGCGTATTGTGGCAAGTCATGCAGAGCGCTCCCTCCCCCACGGCCCACGCTTCGAAGCCCGCGGGCAGCATCGGCGTGTTGCCGCGAATACGCGGCTTGAAGTCATCCCCATGGCACGCCCGGCACGTGATTGGCTGCACCTTGTCGACGGTCAACCCAAGGCTCTGAAGATACGCCGTATCGGCTGCCGATCCATCCGGTTTTTTGATATAGCCTGGGTCTCCGGCCAGAAGTTGTGGCACCCAAGCGATGAATCCCTGCTCGCTATGGCAGCGCCCGCAGTGAGCGGCCGTCGTTCCTCGGCGTTCGACCGTCGCTTCCGCGATGGCCGTCTCGCGGTTCGCGTGCTTGCTGCGCTGCCACTCGGCGGCCGGATTCCCTTGTGGTGCCACGGCCGATGAGCGCCCGACAGTCAGAATGACGACGAAAAAGAGTAACGTCCCACATACGGCCAAGAGCTTCATGTATGATCGTCGACGCATGCTCACCACCTCCTTGCCCAGAGATTTTGAGAGAGGGGCACGTGGTCATCCCTTGCGCTCAGGCAAGGCCATAATGCTGCGCCTTTTGCCCCCCTCTGAGACATCTCTTCACTCCGCGCAAGAAAGATGCAAATTGCGTGCCGTTGTCGGATTGGCGCTGGGACCCGATGGGAATGCCGAAGCATCAATGAGTTAGCCTCTGCTCCCTCCAGATGCGGAGGACGCCCCCGTGCTTTATTCCCCACCTCTGCGCGCTTCCCCCCACTCCAGTATGAAGGGAGATGAAGCTGGCATGAAGCGCTCCAAAGCTAAGGGAGTGGCGAGGCCTCAGCGAAAAAGCCGAGAGAGCTTCTTGCCTTGCTTCAGCTTGGCTTCGCCTCGTGTGGAAGGATGACGGCGCACTCCACGCACCCTTTTCCCGCTGCGGCATGAGATTTGCATAGTTGTGGAGCGGGATCGTTCATCTGGTTGAGATTGCGAAGGGAGGAAGGAAAATGGACTGGCGGAAAGCATCACAGATCGCGAAGAGCGCTTTCGTACTCGTTATCTCGGCGGTGGTCCTCATCGCCCAAGAGAAGGGGTTTATCGAAAAGGGGCGTCGCCTCTATATTCGGCACTGCGCGGCCTGTCATGGGAGTGATGGGACTGGGAATGGACCTGTGGCGACCTCACTGAAAGTCCCCCCGTCGGATCTCACGCAACTGCAGAAAGAGGGCGAAGCGTTTCCGATCTACCGCGTAATGACCGTGATTGAGGGGGAAAAGGTCGTCCCGGCTCACGGGAGCCGCGAGATGCCGATCTGGGGGACGATCTTTCGACGGGCGCGCGGTGAGGCCTTGATGCGCTCGGACATCTACGCGTTGGCTCGGTATATTGAAGCGATCCAAGCGAAACGCTGATGGCGCGTGAGGTTCGGTGAAGACCGATCTCGAAGGGAGAGGGCAGCAAGAGCGTTCGCGCTTTAGCAAGAAGGAGAGGCGCATGCACGAGGCGATGCTCTATCATAAGCTCACGCCAGAGGATGTCCGGTGCGACCTCTGTTGGCACCGATGTCGAATCAAGCCCGGACGCCGAGGGCGCTGCGGCGTGCGCGGGAACATCGGCGGGACGCTCTATACGCTTGTCTTCGATCGGGTGGCCTCCTTGACGATTGACCCCATTGAGAAGCACGCCTTCTTCCACTTCCGGCCGGGGACATATGCGCTGGCCCTGGCGACGGTGGGCTGCAACTGGCGCTGTCGCTACTGCGCCAGTTATGCCCTCTCGCAAATGCCCAAAGGTCCGCACGGACGCATCATTGGCCGTCGCCTCCCCCCTGAAGAGATCGTAAAGACGGCGCTCACACATCGGTGTTACAGTCTCATTTACACCTACACGGAGCCCA
Organism: Acidobacteriota bacterium; assembly: GCA_030550025.1. Lineage (GTDB taxonomy): Bacteria > Acidobacteriota > Blastocatellia > HR10 > HR10 > HR10. The sequence goes on from JAUQQC010000013.1 coordinate 90,848, forward strand.
CGGTCTTTTTCGAACTGGTGTTCGAGACAGCGCGTTTGGGATCAGCCCACGGGCTCAGGAACCTCATAGTCACGAACGGCTACCTGACCCCAGCCGCTCTTCGCATGCTCCGCCCATATCTGGATGCCGCCAATGTGGACATCAAAGGCTTCGACGAACGCCGGCATCGCTGGATGTGCGGCGCCCGCCGGCGCCCTGTCTTCGAGTGTTTGCGTCAGCTCAAAGACATGGGTGTATGGGTGGAGGTGACGACGCCGATCATTCCGGGCCACAACGACTCGGATGCAGAGCTACGCGCCATCGCGGAGTTCCTCGCTTCCCTCTCTTATAGCATCCCCTGGCATGTGAGCGCCTTCTTCCCGGCGTACAAGATGAAGGAGCATCTTCCTGCTGCCATTGAAGCTGTTCAGCGCGCTTACATGATCGGTCGGAGCGTCGGCTTACACTATGTCTACTGTCACGACCTGCCTGGCTCAGCATGCACGAGCACGTTTTGTCCCCACTGTCGAACGGTGCTCATCGAGAGGGCTGGTTCCACCCTGCTGGCGAACCGGATCGTTCACGACCGATGTCCGCAGTGCGGTCGGATCGCGGATGGCGTCGAGATGAACCCCATCCCCCACTCCCTACACCACGTCATCACCCCACGAGCCGAGCAACCGACATAACACCCCCAGACGGGCCAAGGCCGCAAGCGATACGCGTTGCCCGATACGATCTCAGGACGTGGGTGTGGCAGCGGCTGTCCGTTTCTCCCGTTCTTCGATGGGGAGGTAGTCGCGGCGAGGTGGGCCGATGTAGATTTGTCGGGGTCGGGCGATCTTCTGCTCGGGGTCCTGCAACATCTCGAGCCAGTGGGCGATCCAGCCCG